>CAWEDU010000007.1:0-237483 GCA_963807965.1 uncultured Thermoplasmatales archaeon | reverse complement strand
TAGCGATCGGTCGTTGCACCAGCTGTGGATCATTTGTTCAGGAGCTTTGGAAAGAGAAGACCAACTGTAGCAAATGTGGTGGTCATGTAGAACATCTTGAAGTTGATATGGGACCAGTGACTTATGTACCAAGAGCCTTGAACATCGGGGGGCTCATTTTGATGGTTGTTGGGATCGGCCTCCTTCTAATTGGAACTGCAGGGAAGAACGGAAGCAATTCAACGAATTCAGGGACCTTGATATTGATAGTCTCCTCAGTTCTCCTTTTCATTTTTTCACTTTTTGTTCAGGTAATGATTAACAGAAAGGCAATAGAAAGAAGATCTTCTGTCAGGTCTCATACTCTCAAGAGAAGACCTGAAGAGCAGATCGAGAAACATGAAGGCCCGGTCGGACATAAGGTTCTAAAAAGGTAATGATTGGATGAATGGGGATGTTGGGAATCGGTTGCCATTTTGATATCAAGCTTCTCCGGGTCAATGACCCCATCTAATACTTATATAGAAGCCAGTTAAAAATATAGGTTGTTTCACCATGTCCAAATTCACTCTAAGACCAATTTTAAGATAGTTTTTAATAATGAAGGCTTATTCCCACCCGGTTCAATCTGGTAGGGACCCATCAGGTCCCGATCTGGAGGTTTGATAATGAAAAGATCTACAAAGATCATGCTTCCCCTTGCCGGACTGCTTTTGCTTGTTATGATCGTCCTTCCATCGGCTTACGGAGCCATCGGTGGCGAGGCCTCGGATAGGTCAATGGTGACAACCGAATCTGGCAAAGATACGTTCTATTTACACAGTGGAAAAAGCAGTCTTATCGTTTGGGACATGTTGAAAGTCGACGAGAGAAAGACCGTGGTAAAGGTCCATGTGAATAATCCTGATGGTAATTCAAGGGATATCAGGGTTAACCTCTCCTCTGATGCAGATGATGATTGGTCCTTCAAGATAATGGAGATCTGGGATCCCAATGGTGTTGATATCATCGACGATGATGATGAGGTCATGGAAGATGTGAAAGACCAGGTTTATACGATATTACAGGTGGGGGGAGGAGAAATGATCACCGTGGTCTTTGAAGTTTCGTATAAGGGTGATAAAGGCGACCTTTCTGAAACAGCATTTTTGAAGGCAGAGGTGCTGAGGTCTGGTACAGGTGGTGAAGGCAACACTTTCACCGCAACCAAGGAACTTTACTTCGAGACCTCAGAGAACTACGATTTCATCATCCTTGTTGCAGGAGGCTTCTCACTACTGGGTCTTGTCTTCGCATTCTTCGTAGCCAATACCCTAAGGAAAAAGGAGGTTGGGGACGAGAAGCTCAAGGAATTATCAGGATTCATCAGGGATGGGGCAAATGCATTCCTGAAATCAGAATACAAGGTCATCGTGGTATTCATCATAGGAATGGTCCTGCTCCTTGGGATCCTTTCTATTACTCTGGGATTGAACTGGAAGATCATACCTGCTTTCCTGATCGGTGCTTTTTTCTCTGCCTCTGCGGGGAATATCGGTATGAGGATAGCAACCATGGCCAATGCAAAGACCGCGTGGGCCTGCAAGGAAGGGAAAGAGAAAGCCCTTAGGGTAGCCTTCAATTCCGGTTCGGTCATGGGCCTGACAGTGGTTGGACTGGGACTGTTCGGTGTATCGATCCTCTATTTCGTTTTCGGAGATGTGGACATGCTCTTCGGATTTGGTTTCGGGGCATCTTCCATCGCTCTTTTCGCCAGGGTTGGCGGGGGAATATATACAAAAGCAGCCGATGTTGGTGCTGACCTTGTTGGAAAGGTTGAAGCGGGAATACCTGAGGATGATCCAAGGAACCCGGCCACCATCGCTGATAATGTCGGGGATAATGTGGGTGATGTTGCAGGCATGGGAGCGGACCTCTTCGAATCATATGTTGACTCGATCATCGCCGCTATGGCCCTTGGTATCGTGGGTGTCACAGCCTTCGGAGGAGATCTCTTCGGTGGCGGTGTGACTGGAATTGCAACCATGCTTCCTCTTCTCCTTGCAGGTATAGGGATCCTCTGTTCGATCATCGGAACCCTTTTCGTGGGTGGAGGCAAGGGTCATGCACATTCTCAGCTGAACAGAGGCATATGGATCTCAGCCGGGCTGATGACCGTTGCAACAGTAATATTGATCGTAGTCCTATTTGACGGTCTGGAGATCCAGGCAGCTCTCATCTTCTCCGTCCTTGTGGGATTGGCTTCCGGAATTGTGATCGGAAAGATCACAGAGTTCTACACTTCCGACCAGGCCAAACCTACCCAGAAGGTATCACAAGCTTCCACCACGGGAGCCGGACCAAATATCATATCAGGTCTTAGCCTTGGTATGATCTCCACTGCCATCCCGGTCATTGCTGTTGTGGTCACTATCATTGTGGCCTTCACCCTTGCGGGTCTGTACGGGATAGCACTGGCAGCTGTTGGAATGCTATCGACCCTTGGAATTACCCTGGCAACTGATACATACGGACCGGTTGCGGACAATGCTGCCGGACTTGCAGAGATGGCACATATGGGAAAGAAGGTCAGGGAAACCGCAGAGGAACTGGATGCTGTTGGTAATACAACCGCAGCAATTGGAAAGGGATTCGCTATCGGGTCCGCAGGACTGACAGCACTTGCACTCTTCTCCGCATTCACACAAGCGGCCAACCTGGACCTTTCACAGTTCACCCTTGTAAATCCATGGATCGTTTCCGGTCTGTTCATTGGTGGACTTCTGCCTTTTGTCTTCTCTGCCATGACAATGTCAGCAGTGGGTGATGCAGCCCAGGACATGGTGGAAGAGGTAAGGAGACAGTTCAAGTCCATCAAGGGAATAATGGAAGGAAAGGCAATGCCGGACTATGAGAGATGCGTTGCTATCTCCACAAAAGGGGCCTTGAAGAGGATGGTGGTTCCCTCACTTCTTGCGGTTATTGTTCCGATCGTTGTCGGATCAATATCAATGGAAGCCCTTGGAGGTCTCCTCGCCGGTTCGATCGTCACCGGATTCGTTCTTGCTGTGATGATGGCCAATGCAGGCGGTGCCTGGGATAATGCCAAGAAGTACATAGAGGGAGGCCACTTCGGCGGAAAGGGATCTGAAGCCCATAAAGCAGCAGTCGTGGGAGATACCGTTGGAGATCCTTTCAAGGATACATCAGGACCATCTTTGAACATCCTGATCAAGTTGATGTCCATAGTATCTCTAGTATTCGTTCCTCTATTCCTCTTTGTGAACGGACTACTTGCCGGAATACTCGGTTGATATCTTGAAAAAACAGGATCTGAAAGGTAACCTCATCTGAGGCCCCCAGTAATTTAAAGATCCGGTGAAATTCACCGGATCTTCATTTTCTTTTAAAATTTTTTTTAGATTTACTCTCAATCTTTCTTCCTCTCCTTCATTTAATATACCACCTTTCTCATTCAATCTGCAGGGAAATGAAGAGGGTAGGAAACAGTTTCCTTATGATCGATCCAACCCTTGGATGGTGAGAGAATGAAAGGTGTAAATATTTTATCATTGGCTTTGGCGCTGACAATGGTCCTATCCGCTTTTGGGATGATCTTCAATGTTCTTGATATCGACCTTGCCGGAAAAGCAGATGGAAAGGTCCTAAATGTTCCCGGAAGCTATTCAACGATCCAGGATGCGATCGATGATGCTGATCCCGGTGATACCATCCTGATCGAAAACGGTACCTATACAGAAATCCTTTCCATAGGAAAGAGTCTGATATTGAAGGGTAATTCAACGAACTTCGTCAATATCATCTCATATGGTTCCGGGGATATGATCACGGTAACCTCCGATAACGTTGCAATATCCAAAATGACACTGGAACATAGAGGTCTTACCGGAGAAGGATCCTGTATCCATGTCCAGGGAGTGGAGAACGTTACTATCAATTCTGTGAAAACCTTTAGCGCAACAGGTTCCGGAATATTGCTCAACGGATCCGATCGTTGCAAGATCTTTGATGTGGAAGCATGGGGTAATAAGAACGGGATAACGGTGAACTCCAGTGATGAAAATGAGATATCCATGTGTCATATTCATGATAATTCCGTTAGTGGTGTCTTCCTTAAGGGAGATTCTGATAATAATTCAGTGGATAGCTGCTTCCTGACTGACAATGAAGATTATGGTTTAAGATCTGTAGTCTCCACTTTACAGAAGGGAAATGAAATCTTGAATTGTACGATGAATTATTCAAAAATCGCCGCAATATACCTCGATGGCAACAATACTGATTGGGTGATCACCAACAATCACATCAACGATACCGACGGCATAGAGACTTTGAAATCTCAAGGTTTGATTGCTTCCTTCAATAGCATAACAAACTTCACACATAACGGTGTGTTTCTCTATGAAAGCGTTGACTGCGAGATAAATGATAATTTCCTGGTTTCCGAAAACTCAATAGGTCATGTGGGGATCACTCTGCAGAGGACCAATTTCACTTCCGTCCATAATAATAAATTGGGAGAAAATTCGATAGGCGTTTTGGGGATAGGTCCTTTCACTCACAATAACGATGTTTATTCAAATGATCTTGAAAATACCGATATGGGAATTTGGTTCGCACATACAACTGCCATCAATATTTATAATAACAATTTGATTTGTTCATCAGGCGCAATTTACTTGGACAATACTAGCAATGTTTTAATTCGCGATAATATTATCCAAAACTCACCTGATGGCATCGTTTTCTATGTGTCAAATGGGTCGAACGTTATCAATAACAAAATTTCTAACTGCACATACGGTTTTAAATCCGATGATCTTTCAACAAGTACCATCGAAGCGAATTCAATGTACGAATGTTCTAGGGGTTTCCAGGTGGAAGATTCCAAGCACCTGGCTATCATTAACAATGTGATTGAACTGGGATTTACCTCAATTTTCACAGATAATCTCGTTCATTCCTCTATTATGGGAAACAGGATCGTGGATGCGAGATTTCATGGTATGTACATCAACGGACCTTCCACACATTCGATGTTGGAGATCATCGAGAATCAACTTTTCTCCAACGAACTTGGAATACATATCTTCAACGGCTCCAATATCAATTTAGGAATGAATGTAATAGAAGATTCTGTTATATTCGGATTGGACCTGGGTTTTGGGACATCCAATATCCTGATCGATCATAATGCATTCATCGGAAACAACCCTGGTGATGATCAAACCAATGATGATGGTACTGGGAATAAATGGAACCTTCCCTGGCCAGATGGTGGGAACTACTGGTCTGACTATGAAGGAAGAGACATCTACAAGGGCATTTCACAGGATATGCCTGGAATGGATGGGTTAGGGGATACACCGCATCCTATTGGAGGCAGTGCCGGTTCCGAAGACCTCTATCCTCTGGTCGATCCCTCCGGTTCGTTTCCTTCCGGCGATATAAAAATTACGAGCCATGTTCACGGGGAACATGTAAGCGGAATGGAGCTTTTCGAAGCAGATGTAACGATACCGATTATCAACAGTGTGATCTGGAGTGTCAATGGAATGCAGTTGGGAGTTGATGTTTCCTATCCATACCAGCTGATAATGGATACCACCCATTTCCCTGAAGGTACACTGTTGAACATCACTGCTGAGGCAGACATACCTGGAACTGACAACAGGGTCGATGAGGTCCAGGTCATAGTGAGCAACGATGTATTGGTCGGACCCTTCGTGGACATCTCAACGATCGAAACGGTATACCATCCGGATCAGATGGGAACAGCTCTGATTAATACGAATGCTCAAACACCTCCCTGCAAGGAGGTCAGGATCGGTACTCAACCTGAATGATCCCCTCGGGAAAACCCTTTTCATATCTGAGGGTACATATCTTCTGACCGATCAATGGAGCCTTCCTTTCCCAATTCCCAGTGATGCCGAATTGGGAGAGTGGTCCCTCAACATTACAGTATTCGGGCAAGCAGGGGATGCTGTTCTCTGGTTGGTGAACCAAAGATCACTTTTCGAGGTAATTGGTGACAATACCTATGACAAGATGACTTCGATTGAGGATCACCTCTCAATGCTAGACTTCCAGAACAACTCACTTAACGAATTGATGACAATGTTCTCCGGATTCCAGGAAGACCTTATCTACATGAACGAGACGAACCAGTTCAATTTTACATCGATCCTGATGAGATTGGAGACTGTAGAAATGAACCTGGCCATGAAGATCGATGGAATGAACTCCGATTTTGTGGACCTACTTGACCTTAGATTAACACAGATCTCCGACCTTCTAAACAGCATCTCGGGAGAATTGAACATTAAACTGACCAAAATCGATGGTGATATCACATCCCTGGATCTCAAATTGGAGGAATGCTGCAATAATACTGCAGGATTGATCATGGCACTGAACTCCTCAATCAATGAACATTTAATACAGATGCAAATGGAGGTCCAGGACACCATCGACTCCTCCTGCTCCACGTTGCAGGATATCATACCATACCTACACACAGTTGAAGAGAACCTCTCAACCGGGAATATGGATGTCCTTTCTCGAATAGATGACCTGGAAGGTCTGATGATCGATCTTTCCAATACCACTGTCAATGAGATCAGGTCAGGTGTGACCGATCTGTTAGATTACCTCATGGTATTGAATACAACCGAAGCCGAAAGATATGCATTGACCCTATCCGAGATGCTTCAGAACCTGGATAACCTCAACTCCTCGATATCCGGCCATCTTGATGGCATTCAATCCGCTCTTGATGCTTTATCCCAGCTTGCCCTGATTGTTGAGGATATTGGGACTCTTGAGGCACAAGTTGAAAGCACACAGGGGAATGTAGAGGATGGAAATGATCAGAATACAATACTCCTGATCGCCCTTATTGTGGGTGTGATAATATCTTTGATCCTTATCATTGTCCTCGTAATCAGGACCGGCAAAGAATACGATGTCTTAGAAGAGACCTGATGACAAGATAGATCGTATTGTGCCTGGAGATATGGTTGATCCACTTATAGTAGTTGAATCTCTCTTTAAACTCTCTAAATTCCCATCCTATCGGTTCCTTACTCTGATGAAATAATAGATCAGAGCACCAAGCCAACCCAATAGGATGATTATTAGTATCCAGATCAACCTGTTATTGTTCTCATCCGTTTCATTTTTTACACAGTCCACAACAGCCCAGATCAATAATACCAGACCGATAAGGCTGATAAGGATGCCTCCACACCATAGTACTCCGAAAAGGCCCCCACTCCAAATGTCCATCATCATTCCTCTTCCTCGAATCATGATTGTTATTCTTATCTAATTATTTTCCGTATATTATTCTCGGACTGAATTGAAGTAGACCCCATTCCATGGTTTGCAGTTTGACCACTTTCAATTCCGGTCAACATAGCGATAATAGACGGTCCATCTGTATTCATTACCCAGATCCTCTTCTTTGAGAGCTTCCGAATGATAATAGTATGGATAATGGTCTCCGCAATGCAATAATGTGAGTTCGACCAAGAATGTGAGGGGTCTGGAGATCGAGTCATTCTGGACGAGATCACCCTCGATGTTCACATATGTCATACCTTCGCAGTACTCCGAATTCACATTTGATGAAGTATGGTCGATCCTTTCACCATCGGTCACTCTCACAGTAAAAGTATCTCCCTCGTTATGATAGGAACCAGTTCCCTCCTTGGGAGGTTCATCTTCCCAGTTAATGATCGCCCTTAGATGGATGAGAAACTGGAAATCCGTGAGTTCGAGTTTGAAAAGGATGGATTTGGCTCCTTCTTCGAGATAACCTGAACCGCTTTTGGAATCTTCATAAGGGGTCCCAACAAGCCTATCCTCTGATTCAATATCTGGACCACTGATCCCCATACAACCAGAGGCCATTATTAAGAATACAGATATTGATAAGAGGGTTATCATCCTCTTCATATTCTCTCGACCGTGATGATCATATTCACTTCGATAGTATAAAATAAATTCCCGATCGATGATGAATCCATCAGGTTTCAGGTCAAATAAAAAAAAATTGGGGTGGGAAGGATCCCACCCCTTTGTGTTCAACTAACGTTGATCTGTTTCTTTCATTTAGCCAAAGAGGGCACCGAGTCCGGCCATTGCCTCTTCTTCGGTTGGGCCTTCCTCTTCCTCTGGCTCTTCTTCCTTCTTTTCCTCTGCAGGAGCTCCTCCAGCGGCGGCTGGAGCGGCGGCAGCGGGAGCGGAGGCCACAGCTGTCATCATGGCTTCCTCTATATTGACACCCTCGAGGGATGTCACGACTGCCTTGACCCTTGCGGCCTCGACTTTGACGCCAGCGGCCTCGAGGACCTTTTTAAGGTCGCTCTCGTTGATCTTCTTTCCTGCTGAGTGAAGTAGAAGGGCACCGTATACGTATTCCATTTTTCATACCTCCTATCTTTGATCTTTCTTTTCTCCGAGACATGCTCATCCGAATAGGGCTCCAAGTCCAGCCATGGCTTCCTCTTCGCCCACTTCTTCCTCCTCGGCCTCTTCCTCGCCTCCCCCATCGGCATCTCCCTTCTCGGGAGCTGCTGTCTGGGTCGGGGCTGCGGCCTGGGCCGCGGCTGCCCCTGCGACGAGAGCCTGGAGGTCATCATCGAGTGCATCCGCACTCATGAGCCTCGCCAAGGCGAGCATGCCTCCGTAGGCCTTGGAGAGTATTAGGTCCGTTGTATCCTTTGTAAGGATACCGGCATAGGTGGCCAGGCTCAATGCCTGCATCCTGGCCTTCTGAATGATCGGTACTGCTGTCTGCGGTGTCATATATGCTGAGAACACCGCCAGATTGAATGCCATCTGGACTCCGTATGTCAGATTCTGTTTGTAGGCATCCAGATCTATATCCAGATCGGAGGGTGTGTAGATCAAACCCTCTTCCCACGCCCCATCAATGGTAATTCCCACCTGGAATGGGAAGATCTCTAATTTCGTAAGGACCTGGGCAAGGTCTCGGGAGATCTTGTCACCTTTCTTTAACAGGTGTGACGGTCTTCCTGACCATCACTTTACCCTTATCGATCGATGCTGGAATCCCTGCCTTCCCAAGTTCTCCGACTATTGGACCGGGTGGGAATGGTGTCTCACCAGCCATTACCTTGATGTCCTCAGGTGCCTCCTCGCCTCCTTTTGCGGGCATGGGTTGCACATTCGTACCAAGGATCTTGAAAAGAGAAAAGGGATTCAAATTTGTTCCCAGGAGAGCTGTCTGACCGTCCATAGCATCACCCAGCTTCACAAGATCGGATCTTCCCTCACTCTCATTTTCCAGAGCGATCTTGATCAGGGTCTTCTTGGCAACCTGGAATGCCATCTTATCCCTCAAAAGGGCCCTGAGGGACTGGAGCTGTTTACCAGGGATCCTATCCACCCTCACTATCGCTATGGTCTTGTGATCTGCGATTATTTTCCGGAGGTCTCCAACCTGGTCCTTCTTCCAATCAGCGACATGTGCCATCATGATCACCTCAATTCGAGTTTGATCGCCGGTCCCATGGTCGTCTTGACATAGGCCGATTGAATGTTCATAACTCCTCTTTCCAGCTTGGACCTGATCCTGCTCACCACAGCCTCGATATTCTCTACTATCAAATCCGGGTCCATAGTCTTAGTTCCAACAGCAACATGGAAGGTCCTTCTATCCTTGGTCCTGATCTTCACAGTGTTCCTGAGATTGGCAATGATACTAGTGGGATCCGAACCTGGGGGAACCGGTCTTGGCATCTTTCCCCTTGGACCCAGGATGACACCGAGGTTCTTACCTACCTGTGCCATGAGTGGGGCCTCTGCAATGAAGAAATCTATATGAGATACCTTCTTCTTGGTATCGGATTTCTCATCCTTCATTCCGGATATCTCTTCAGGTGCGATCACCAGATCAGCTACATCCTTGGCCTTTTCCCTCATTTCAGGAGTGGCGAATAAACCGATCTTGACCTCCCTTCCTCTGCCATGTGGAAGGATTATCTCTTCGGTAAGTCTGTTCTTTGGATTGGTAAGGTCCACATCCTTGAGATTTACTGCAAGCTCAATGGATTCAAGGAACTTTCTTTCGGGGGCACTTTTAATTGCCTCCTTAACTGCCTTTAGTATGATTTCGTCAGCCATATCATCACCCCGTGTAGTTCTTCGGAGGTCGATCAGGGATCGAAGCCCCTCCTACATCGGAATTGTCCTTTTTCGTGCGGTTACTCCGCGTCGAGGAGGGCCTTATAATGGCCCTCATTTATAAGCTTTTGTACCTCTCTGGGGTCCTTCCCATCAACGGAGATGTGCAGGGAAACAGCCGTTCCCAGAACCTCTTTTACTGCAGCTTCAAGCTCAATACCAAGCAGGGAATCCCTCTTCATCTTTGCAACCTTGACGGCCTTTTCGAAAGGAAGGTTGGTGGTGGCCCTGCCTGAAATGTCACCTGGACCCTTCTCTACACCAAGTTCCTGAAGAATCAGCGATGATGTGGGCGGAGTGCCCACGGTGATGGAATATTCCTTGGTCTTGGGATCTACAAGAACAATGACCGGGACCTTCATACCGGTGAATTCCTTGGTCTTCTGATTTATCTCGGCAACGATCTTGCCAATGTTAACTCCAAGTGGTCCCAATGCCGGACCCAGGGGTGGACCTGCGGACGCTTTTCCTCCGTCAACGAGGGCCTCGATCTTTTCAGGCATCTATGATTCCTCCTTATCTCCATGCGTACAGCATGGACGCTTTGTGGCCGAAAGAGGTTTTCATATTAAAAGGTGTAGGCCTAAAGAGGTACTAGAGGAACCGGGAAACATTATTATCCAGCCTGTCCTTGAAGAGTCCATGGACCACCTGAGGAAGGTACCTTGCATACTTTTTGCTGTCATATTCCTTACTTCAGCCGTTATCCTCCTTCTTGAATATGGTTGTGGGAACCTTCCCGGAGGTCCCCCTGACCTAAATATCTCCTTGTTCACAGCTGAACCAAACAAGGATGATGGATTCCGGATAGAACTCGTTATTACGAACAAAGGATCTTCGTCTTCCGATAGGACCGAGGCTATCTTATGGGATGAATGGGACCTGCTGAATGGTAACAGGACCAGAATAGGCGGATTTACCATTCCTCCATTGGATGCTGGTGAGGACCATAAAACAGTCCTGAGCTGGGACCCGGAAACTCCCACACCTCATAGATTATGGGCCCTGATAGATGCTGAATCCTCGGTTGAGGAAGTGACCGCTTCCAATAATGTTGGGTCAATAATGGTTAGTCTTCCGAAAATATCCGGTATCAGATCACCTTTGGATGGAGATCCCAGCTACGGTGTCCTTGGAACCTACATTAAGGACATTCCTCTGATCCTACCTGTTACTGTGGACCTCGATAGGGAAGTGGATCCCGACCTTCTGAGGATCTACATAGAAAATGAGACAGGATTGCAGAGATTCGCCCCATACCTTACAGATGGTACCTTCTCTGTTGAATTGGATATATCCACTTTTGAGGATGGTGTCAATGAGATCATCGTCAATTCTACATATGCAAGGGTTCCACTTGATCAAAGGACGTTCCAACTGGAGGTGAGAGAATTGCCTTCATGGTCCCGTTCCATGATGGATCCGTTCATTGAATTCATCAAGGAAGATGGCTGTTACCTAATAAACGGTTACATTGACCTCCCTACTATGGAATGGAACGTTTCCATTGACAATTCAAGTGGATCCTCTGATGTGATGTTCGCATATACCCAGAGGGATATCCTGGTCGAGGCGAAGATCGGTTTGGATGGTAAGGGGTCCATCGAAGTTCAAGGGAATATTCCCCTTTCGATCTCAGGTACCGATCTCACTTTGAGAGTAAATGGATCGGATTTCTTGGAAGATGCATGGGAAGACCTGACCATGAGCATATCTGGTGATGTCGAAATGGAAGGCATCGGTCTGTTTTCCCATGGTGGTTCCATTAGCAACGTTCTCAAGGATGGGAGAAGCATGGACCTTCCGATTAGCCCAATTATCCATGGAACAGCCTCCTCCAATATCGACCTTGGACTACGATCAAGCGGGATCACTTTTGAAGGGGGTCTGGAAATTACCCTTCTTGGTAATACGACTGAATCATACTCCCTGAAGCTCCCAGGATTCGACAGACCAGTGATAGAAGTTGGATCATCAGTGGATTGGACCTCACATCATGAACTGCATCATAACGGGACCTGGATCACAGTCGGAACTCTGGATCTCAACAATTCGATCTCAGTTGTTGATACTGGACTTCAATTAACTGATGTATCACCTCAGAACGATCTTCCTGATATTGGATTCGGTGCGGACCTTGAACTCACCCAGGAGGGAGGAACTGCAAGTGTCATGATCACCAGGGAAATGGGTCACAATAGTGCCGTAACCCTAAATATCAATGGTTCCAGGTCGCAAGTATCAAGGGACAACCGTTATCGATCCTCCCCCTCACTTGAGATCATGGAAGATGGCTCTCCTTTGGTCGTTTGGACCTGGTCCGAGAGCTGGTCAACGGATCCCCTGGATAGGTTCGGGTCCCTGATGATCATGTCATCCCATGGGGATCAAAATGGTATTTTTTCAGGGAATGGAACCCCCATCGATGATGCAGATGGGGCGGACCTCCATCCCGATCTTGCCAGTTTCAACTCAAGAACAGCCCTTGTATGGACAAGGGATATCGACCTCGATCCAAGGACAAAGGGGGACCAGGAGATCCTCATATCTGTATTTGAAGAAGGTAACTGGTCTGAACCCATCCAGGTCACGTCGAATTCGATCTCAGATGATCATGCCTCTCTCGTCTTCGACTCATTTGGTGATATCTGGATCACATGGCTTCAAGATGGAACCTCAGCACAGATAAGGAAAATGGAATGGGAGTCCAGATCCTTGAGTAGCATTGTTGAACTCAAGGATCTTGGGGAAATTAATACCGTTTTAGATCTTGTCATATCAGGAAAAGGTAGAGATGAGGTGCTCATAGCGGTCTCCACCCTGAATATGATTGGTGAGTATGAGGTCTGGACCATACCTGCAGGCAAGAATAATGAGGGTTTTCTTGGTGATCCGGTCCTAATAGAGAGAACGGATCACATTATAACCGAGCTTGGTTTGAAGGAGGGAGAAGATGACGGTCTGGTCCTTTCATGGATCTCCTCGAGGGGAGGGCGAAATGATATTTGGTTCTGCATCGGAACCACTTTGAATGGGAACATCACCTGGATGGAATCGCTGCCTTTGACGGATAATGAGGATATCGAGGTATCTCAGTTGGTCCTTCCCACCAAGGATGGAGAAGCCCTTGCCTACATTCCGAGGATAGGGATAGGGGAAAACCTGACAATTGGTGAGAACGGAGAGATCGGGACCATTGACCTTTCCGGAGCTGCCGAGATCGAGGAGGTCTGGTATGAACTTCTGGGAGATTACAAGAGATGGGAAACGGTCTCCATATCTGCAGATATTAGGAATATTGGACTTTCTCCAACAGGAAAGGTGTATTTGAACCTGGACAGGATATCCAGGGACCCGGTTACAGGTGATCTGACAAGGGTTTCGGTCCAATCAAAACTGGTACGGTTCACAAGTAAAGGGAACATCGAAACCATCTCCTTCACAACAACACTGGTTGAATACCAGATCGACTACTTCTTGTGGGTTTCATCTTCTTGGGGTACACCACCTGCTTATACTTCCAGTGCCTCTGTACACCTGCCTGTCACCTCAGATCCAAGGATAGTCCATGCCGAGGTGGAAATGGATGAGTTGGACCCGTTCAATGCCACCGTTAGGGTCATTGTGAAAAATGATGGTCTGGTCACTGAGGACCCTCTTACAATCAAGGTGATGGGAGGAGAAATAGGCAATCTCAGCAGTCTGTGTTCCGATATTGAAATGAGAGGTCTTATCATCTTGAACCAGACAACGGATGGTCTTGGCCCTCAAACCCAGAGAGAATATGGTTTGAACATTACAATGCTTCCAGGGCGTAACCAGATCTGGGTTGTAATTCTCCTACAGGATGGCAGTCAATTAATTGAAGGACCTCTCATGGCGGATATAATTCCGAATGCCGTTTTGGAGATGGACCCATCATTGATACTTGTAGAGAGGGATGAGATAATTCCCATACCGATCAAGATCAAGAACATGGGTGCGGTAGACCTCTTACCATCATCGAAAGGAGGTGGATTGGAGATCGATGTATCCCTACTGGACACTGATGGTATTGTTGTGATGAACACTACCTACGAAACGACGATCCCACCTCCGTTCTCTGAAAAAAATATTACCATTTCCCATTGAGACCGATCTACTTCCCATCGGGGTGTATTCCATCAAGGTCCAGATCCTGGAGTTGGGGGGTATTCCCTTCGATCCGATGAAAAGAGGACCCATTGAAAAAGGATTGATGATCCTTGAAAAGGAAACAATAGGGGTGTCCTGGAGCGGAGACCTTGTGGATTTTGGATTCATCGGAAAAGCATTCATGGTCCATGTTACGAATCCCACTAACAGAACGATCCCTGTTGCTAGGGTTGTACTCTACAATGGTGTTCCCGGTGATGAGGTGGTCCTTTCAGAAGCATTCATAACTGGGATAGGTCCCAATGTCACTGAATCCACAGCCCTACCACTTGGCATTGATGAGGGGCTTTACGTACTTTCAATAGAAGCTTCAACCTGTCCATCAACGGATATCTCTGTACCTTGGAATGAAATGATCAGAGATTCAGGTACCTTCGAGTTCACAGTGGAGAAGTATGTCCCACCAAAAGAAAAGGATGAAAGTTTAGATATGGGGGATGTGACAGATAGTATCATGATCGGCCTTTCCACCATAGCATCAGTTGTATTGATCGCTGCCCTTTTCAGGAGAAAGAACGAAGGGGATGAAGACTAATCATTCTTAATCATTATTCTTATGTCTCTTTCCTGACTTTCTATTAGCTCCGTAACCTGTAAAGAAAACAAGGACCAAAACTGCTGCACCTATACCCGCCGATAGTTCAAATGAATTATACTCGAGAAGTATCATGAAGGTCCCTGCTCCCGCAAGGAGTCCGCCTACCAGAGATGTTGCTCCTGCCAGCAGTCTTCTGGCCAGGAAGGAAAATACCCATGATCCAATAAGTCCCACGATGATCGCCGCGACCCATACAAGAACATTCGAGGCTCCAAGTGCATCTGCAGTGCTGGCACCTAAGTTGAAACATACTATGAATACAACAATTGTCAGCATCAACCAAAGTAGTGATGGAGCAAGGAGTGCCCCCAAGATCAATCCGAGGATCCCTCCAACCACAGCACCTATAAGTGCGACCAAAGGTCCGAAAAGCAGCCCAACGGTCCCACCCACAATCATCAATACAATGCCAAGGATCAGGGCTCCAGCGGTTCTAACAAAGCTCTTCAGGATCTTTAAACCTCTATATGCGATCACAAGACCCATAAGGATCAAGACAGCCGCTCCGATCAACACCAGAATATCTGCCAAATTCTCCACCTCAGGTGTGTTAGTAATATCCCAGTGTATAAGATTTCCCTTGAATATAATGGATCATGATAACCTTAAAATTATCATCTTGTTGCATTTGTGACCACAAATACTTAAAACCGGGCCAGGATAATCATAACTTGTAATGATCGGTGATATACCATGAGGACCATCTCCCTTATCATAGCATTGTCAATTCTGATTTCCTTCTCACTACCTGCACTTTCCCTGATCTCGGAAGATAATTCCATAGCTCATGGTGAAACCCTGGTCTGGGAGATGGACCTTCGTTTCAATGATCCCATCATTCAACATTATCCTGAAGGTATCTCGATCGAGATCCCGGGCCTTGAAAACGACCAGAGACCTGGTGCTCTATCATTGCCTCGTCTCACAGTAAATTTCCAGATCCAGGTGGATTCCGAAATTGTCTCTTTTTCTTTGGTTGATGGAGAATACGAAAACAAGGACCGAGAAGGTGCAATTCAAAGGAATCTTCCTGATATCCCAAGTGCGGACCTTTCCCTCTGGGATAGGATCCAGGTAGATATTCCGGTACCGGTTGACCATTTCGAATACGATCTGGGAACCGGATTGGACCTTGACACGAGAGAGACCATGTGCAAAGTATCCGTGGGGGTCTACCCCTGTGTTCCGGATGACGAAGGGATCAGATTCCTCAGATCATGCAAATTAAAGATGGAATACCTTGCACCAGACTCTGATCCCACAGTGGGAGATGTTACCTATGATCTTCTGGTCATAAGTCCTGATGAATTCGCAGATGAGATGGCCCTCTATTCGGATTACCGGAACCAGACGGGGGTCAATACAAAAGTGATCACTCTTACTGACATTATCGAGGACAGGATTTGGAATATTACAGGTACGGATATCGCTGAGGAGATGAAGCTCTTCATCATGGAGGCAAGATTGAACTGGTCTGTGGATTCCGTACTCTTGGTAGGAGATGTCAATGTCATGCCAGCGAGGGAGATAATGGTCCTTGACGGATACGATGACGGAGGTAATTCCGATGGGAGGTTCCTCCCCAGCGACCTTTATTTCGCTGATCTTTTCGAGGAGGGCACAACAGATCTCTGTTCCTGGAACGACCGGGTCGACGATTACCACATTTCACTCTGGGGCGAATATAACGGCGGGAATCTGGATGGTGTCGATCTTTACCCGGATGTTATCATAGGAAGAATTCCAGCAAGTAGTGAGGCGGAACTCGACCTTATGCTGGAAAAACTCCAGCAATACGAGCTTACCGCAATGGGTTCCGAATGGTTCCAGAATGCTACTGTTTGTGGGACAAACACTTTCGTCAGCGGAGCCCCACATTACGACTCTTCCGGTATAAACGAGGGAGAGTACATGTCGGATATTATATCGTCCGGCCCTCTTATCGGAATTCAATTCCACGAAACATTATGAATCTCTGGGGAACCTGCATTCGATCGCAGATACAGTAGACAAGGGATGTGGATTCTTTGAGATGTCGGACCATGGTGGATACGACGGATGGGGATATGCACCGGGTGCATCTGTCACAAATAGTCTTGCCTATGGACTTGATAACGGTTTTAAGCTGCCAGTTGTTGTCCTTGATGCATGTCTTACCCATGGATTCGACAATGACAATGCAACCGGATCCCCCGAATCTTTCGACCCTGTATACGGTTATTCATACTATCCTCCAGGGTCAAGCAGGTCCTGGATGGATTGTCTTGGAGAGCAGTTCCATAAGGCACCCAACGGCGGGGCCGTTGCCACTTTCGGATGCACCAGGGTTGGATACGGAGCATATGGAACCAGCTATGCTACCAGGAATTCAGGATATGTCAACCTGCACATCCATGAAGCTTACAGTGATGGCTATGTTAAAGCGGGAGAGATGCTTGCAAAGGCCCTGGAAGATTATATTGCAGGTCCCGGTCCAGCTGGCTCTTCATCCTTCAAGACCATTACAGAATATGTTCTTCTGGGCGATCCCACACTCACGGTAGGAGGTGTGAATGGTGCCAATATCGAGATCGCTTCGGAAACCACTGCTACTGGCCTGCTTCCCAATGTTACAAAGGTCATTGAATTCAATATGACCAACACTGGATTCCTTTCAAGCAATGTATCCATCGATGCGGTTTTTGATATTGGTGATACCGGTTCCTGGGTATTCGATGTGATCCCAGGGAACGTTGAAATTGGATCTGACCAGATGATCGAAGGAACACTATCGATCACAGCCCCGGAAAATGCAATAATGGGTATGGAGAGGACCGTAGTTATCCGTGTAAGTTCTCCTCTTATGTCCGAACCCGCAACACTTGAGATCGATGTTATACTTGAAAGGTCCTTTGGACTTCATGTGGAATCCGATCCGGGATCAGCTTCTACGGTCCAGGCAGGGACAGTTGCAGGACACCTTAACTTGACCAATTGGGGTAACGGACCTGAAGAGATCGAACTTGATTTCACGGGTTTGCCAGTAGATTGGGAGCTAGAGCTCGGATCGGAGATCGTGGAGATGGAACCATTCGACGAGGAGAGGGTTCCGTTCAGGATAACCCTGCCTTCAGAATGTATTGCAGGAAACTACAGGATTCCGATCGCATGCAGTTCGATACTTGATCCTGCAACAGCCTCCACCAACCTGACAATAAAAGTAGATGCGGAACATGAACTCGACCTGGAGGTCCTTTCAGGCAGGATAGACACTAGGTCCGGGAGAAGAAGGGGCTTTCACAGTGAATGTAAAGAACCTTGGAAATTCCAATGTATCTGTGGACCTTGGACTGGGAAGAACAGACCTCCCTGGTTGGAACCTTTCAATTTCCGAGGAGGTAGTAACGGTCCCTGCTTTCTCGAATGTCGAAGTGACTGTGAACGTTGGATCACCTGACCTGATATCACCTAGGACCTACCAGGTTTACATCAATGCAACGGATGGTGAATCCAGTGCCTTGACCAATGCAGTGATCAATATAACCAAACTCTTCAGTTTCGAAATATCATGTGATGAACCGGAGAAGGTCCAGGATGGGACCGGCGCTACCTATTTTGACATCGACATTCACAATCAAGGCAATATTTACGACATCTATGAGCTCTCTTCAAACCTTGGAGGGAAGGAGGGATGGTCCTTCAGGGGGAACTCCCGGAAGTCAGTATAGAATCCGATATAGTCAAATCCTTCAGGGTAACGTTCTCCAATACATTCCCGCTTTGCGGCAATTATACATTCCCAGTAACCGTTTCACCCGGTTCAGGTATTCCTGCACGAATGATCTATCTGACCGTTGTTGTTCCTGCCATATTCAATTTCACTGCTACTTCAATGATCGAGGAACCCAGGGCCCTTCCCGGAGATATGATCGACGGGGTCATTTCCATTTCGACAATATCGAACTGCAGGGATTCATACATCATCCAGCCGATCCTGGAGAACGGATTTACCTGCACCTTGGAGGAAGTGAACCTTACATTGGACGTGGAAGGAAGTCTCACTCTGAACTTCTCGGTGAGGTCATCAGATGAAGCTCTTGCAGGACCATATCCTCTGAGGTTCAAGATTATCTCAGAAGGATCTGGCTGGAGTTCCACTCTCACTGAGACCATCCATGTCGATGAGGTATACGGCATGACCCTGGAAGTGGTTTCGGATTGACAGAGGAGTTGAAACCAGGGAGCTATTATGAAGATGGTACTCAGAGTGTTCAATACCGGAAATACACCTGATAATGCCGATATCGACCTGAACTCCTCAGGTTACGTTCAGAAATGGGTAAGATTGGAGGGGTCTGTACTTCGCATCGGTGGATCCGGGAGAGAACAGGACCGTCCGGATCGTTATCGTGATCCCGACCTGGAATGTGACGGAAGGTGAATACAATATTTCCATCTGTATGTCATCACTCGGGGAGGACGTGGACCTTGGCAATTATACATTGAAGGTCCTTGGGTCCAAAGATGAAAACGGTAATGGAAGCTTCGACTGGACCATTGTAGTTGTAGCAGGGATAGTCGCTTTCATCATCATCCTGACGGTTATAATCATGGGTTTCCTAATATCAAGGAGGAATGCCGCCTTAGATGTTGATGAGGCAGGACTCGAATGGGAATCTGACGATGATGATGAGGATTGGGATGACTGGGAGGATTAAGGTACCCATAAAACAATTGAATTCTTTGAAGTTATTAACCCGAACTGTGATGAAAATCCTTTAATGGAAAGTAAGAGATAATGGCATTATTATCTTTCCAGATGAGATCATGGACCAAATAGGATTGAAGGAAGGAGATGAGGTCCAGTTCGATGTAATTGATGATTAAGTGATCATTAAGAAATATAATCCCATGGAAGTATTGAGGGAAGTGACCCAGTCTTCAAAAATAATATTGACGATGAAAGAAATAAAACGGGAGTTAACGACGGGCAGACTGAGTACGATTGAATGAGTTAATTATCCCTTATCATTCCATTCAATATCTCTGCTGTTCTAAGGTTACTGCGACAGGCAGGAATCTTAGAACAGCAGAGATATTGAATCAAATGATAAGGGATAATTAACTCATTCAATCATTGTCCCATCTGCCAGTAGTTAACTCCCGTTTTATTTCTTTCATCGTCAATATTATTTTTGAAGACTCGGTCACTTCCCTGAATACTTCCATGGGATTATATTTCTTAATGATCACTTAATCATCAATTACATCAAACTGGACCTCATCTCCTTCCTTCAATCCTATTTGGTCCATGATTTCATCTGGAAAGATAATAATGCCATTATCTCTTACTTTCCCATTAAAGGATTTCATCACAGTTCGGGTTAATAACTTCAAAGAATTCAATTGTTTTGTTTAATAGGTCCTTTAATCCTCCCAGTCATCCCAATCCTCTTCATCATCATCGTCAGATTCCCATTCGAGTCCTGCCTCATCAACATCTAAGGCGGCATTCCTCCTTGATATTAGGAAACCCATGATTATAACCGTCAGGATGATGATGAAAGCGACTATCCCTGCTACAACTACAATGGTCCAGTCGAAGCTTCCATTACCGTTTTCATCTTTGGACCCAAGGACCTTCAATGTATAATTGCCAAGGTCCACGTCCTCCCCGAGTGATGACATACAGATGGAAATATTGTATTCACCTTCCGTCACATTCCAGGTTGGGATCACGATAACGATCCGGACCGTCCTGTTCTCTCCCGGATCCACCGATGCGAAGGACGACCCCTCCAATCTTACCCATTTCTGAACGTAACCTGAGGAGTTCAGGTCGATATCGCATTATCAGGTGTATTTCCGGTATTGAACACTCTGAGTACCGATCTCATAATAGCTCCCGGGTTTCAACTCCTCTGTCAATCCGGAAACCACTTCCAGGGTCATGCCGTATACCTCATCGACATGGATGGTCTCAGTGAGAGTGAACTCCAGCCAGATCCTTCTGAGATAATCTTGAACCTCAGAGGATATGGTCCTGCAAGAGCTTCATCTGATGACCTCACCGAGAAGTTCAGAGTGAGACTTCCTTCCACGTCCAATGAAAGGTTGACTTCCTCCAAGGTGTAGGTAAACCCGTTCTCCAGGATCGGCTGGATGAACTACGAATCCCTGCAGTTCGAGATTGTCGAAATGGAAATGACCCCGTCGATCATATCTCCGGGAGGGCCTGGTTCTCGATCATTGAAGTAGCAGTGAAATTGAATATGGCAGGAACAACAACGGTCAGATAGATCATTCGTGCAGAAATACCTGAACCGGGTGAAACGGTTACTGGGAACGTAGAATTGCCGCGAAGCGGGAATGTATTGGAGAACGTTACCCTGAAGGACTTGACTATATCGGATTCTATACTGACTTCCGGGAGTTCCCCCCTGAATAAACCACCCCCTCCCCTCCAAGGTTTGAAGAGAGCTCATAGATGTCGTAGATATTGCCTTGATTGTGAATGTCGATGTCAAATAGGTAGCGCCGGTCCCATCCTGGACCTTCTCCGGTTCATCACATGATATTTCGAAACTGAAGAGTTTGGTTATATTGATCACTGCATTGGTCAAGGCACTGGATTCACCATCCGTTGCATTGATGTAAACCTGGTAGGTCCTAGGTGATATCAGGTCAGGTGATCCAACGTTCACAGTCACTTCGACATTGAAAAGCAGGGACCGTTACTACCTCCTCGGAAATTGAAAGGTTCCAACCAGGGAGGTCTGTTCTTCCCAGTCCAAGGTCCACAGATACATTGGAATTTCCAAGGTTCTTTACATTCACTGTGAAAGCCCTTCTTCCCCGGACCATAGTCTATCCTGCCTGAAAGGACCTCCAGGTCGAGTTCATGTTCCGCATCTACTTTTATTGTCAGGTTGGTGGAGGCTGTTGCAGGATCAAGTATCGAACTGCATGCGATCGGAATCCTGTAGTTTCCTGCAATACATTCTGAAGGCAGGGTTATCCTGAACGGAACCCTCTCCTCGTCGAATGGTTCCATCTCCACGATCTCCGATCCGAGCTCTAACTCCCAATCTACTGGCAAATCTGTAAAATTAAGTTCGATCTCTTCAGGTCCATTGCCCCAATTAGTCAAGTTAAGGTGACCTGCAACTGTCCCTGCCTGGACCGTGGAAGCTGATCCCGGATCGGATTCCACATGAAGTCCTAAGGACCTTTCAAGTATAACATCGATCTCAAGTGTTGCGGGTTCGGACATAAGAGGAGAACTTACACGGATAACTACGGTCCTCTCCATACCCATTATTGCATTTTCCGGGGCTGTGATCGATAGTGTTCCTTCGATCATCTGGTCAGATCCAATTTCAACGTTCCCTGGGATCACATCGAATACCCAGGAACCGGTATCACCAATATCAAAAACCGCATCGATGGATACATTGCTTGAAAGGAATCCAGTGTTGGTCATATTGAATTCAATGACCTTTGTAACATTGGGAAGCAGGCCAGTAGCAGTGGTTTCCGAAGCGATCTCGATATTGGCACCATTCACACCTCCTACCGTGAGTGTGGGATCGCCCAGAAGAACATATTCTGTAATGGTCTTGAAGGATGAAGAGCCAGCTGGACCGGGACCTGCAATATAATCTTCCAGGGCCTTTGCAAGCATCTCTCCCGCTTTAACATAGCCATCACTGTAAGCTTCATGGATGTGCAGGTTGACATATCCTGAATTCCTGGTAGCATAGCTGGTTCCATATGCCCCGTAACCCACCCTGGTGCATCCGAAAGTGGCAACGGCCCCGCCGTTGGGTGCCTTATGGAACTGCTCTCCAAGACAATCCATCCAGGACCTGCTTGACCCTGGAGGGTAGTATGAATAACCGTATACAGGGTCGAAAGATTCGGGGGATCCGGTTGCATTGTCATTGTCGAATCCATGGGTAAGACATGCATCAAGGACAACAACTGGCAGCTCAAAACCGTTGTCAAGTCCATAGGCAAGACTATTTGTGACAGATGCACCCGGTGCATATCCCCATCCGTCGTATCCACCATGGTCCGACATCTCAAAGAATCCACATCCCTTGTCTACTGTATCTGCGATCGAATGCAGGTTCCCCAGAGATTCATAATGTTTCGTGGAATTGAATTCCGATAAGAGGTCCGGACGATATAATATCCGACATGCTACTCTCCCTCGTTTATACCGGAAGAGTCGTAATGTGGGGCTCCGCTGACGAAAGTGTTTGTCCCACAAACAGTAGCATTCTGGAACCATTCGGAACCCATTGCGGTAAGCTCGTATTGCTGGAGTTTTTCCAGCATAAGGTCGAGTTCCGCCTCACTACTTGCTGGAATTCTTCCTATGATAACATCCGGGTAAAGATCGACACCATCCAGATTCCCGCCGTTATATTCGCCCCAGAGTGAAATGTGGTAATCGTCGACCCGGTCGTTCCAGGAACAGAGATCTGTTGTGCCCTCCTCGAAAAGATCAGCGAAATAAAGGTCGCTGGGGAGGAACCTCCCATCGGAATTACCTCCGTCATCGTATCCGTCAAGGACCATTATCTCCCTCGCTGGCATGACATTGACATCTCCTACCAAGAGTACGGAATCCACAGACCAGTTCAATCTTGCCTCCATGATGAAGAGCTTCATCTCCTCAGCGATATCCGTACCTGTAATGTTCCAAACCCTGTCCTCGATAATGTCAGTAAGAGTGATCACTTTTGTATTGATCCCCGTCTGGTTCCGATAATCCGAATAGAGGGCCATCTCATCTGCGAATTCATCAGGACTTATGACCAGAAGATCATAGGTAACATCTCCCACTGTGGGATCAGAGTCTGGTGCAAGGTATTCCATCTTTAATTTGCATGATCTGAGGAATCTGATCCCTTCGTCATCTGGAACACAAGGGTAGACCCCCACGGATACTTTGCACATGGTCTCTCTCGTGTCAAGGTCCAATCCGGTTCCCAGATCGTATTCGAAATGGTCAACCGGTACCGGAATATCTACCTGGATCCTATCCCAGAGAGAAAGGTCCGCACTTGGGACATCAGGAAGATTCCTTTGAATTGCACCTTCTCGGTCCATGTTTTCATATTCTCCATCAACCAAAGAAAAAGATACAATATCGGAATCCACCTGGATCTGGAAATTTACTGTGAGACGAGGCAATGATAGAGCACCAGGTCTCTGGTCGTTTTCAAGGCCCGGGATCTCGATCGAGATACCTTCAGGATAATGTTGAATGATGGGTTCATTGAAGTGCAGGTCCATCTCCCAGACCAGAGTTTCACCATGAGCTATGGAATTATCTTCCGAGATCAGGGAAAGTGCAGGTAGTGAAAAGGAAATCAGAATTGACAATGCTATGATAAGGGAGATGGTCCTCATGGTATATCACCGATCATTACAAGTTATGATTATCCTGGCCCGGTTTTAAGTATTTGTGGTCACAAATGCAACAAGATGATAATTTTAAGGTTATCATGATCCATTATATTCAAGGGAAATCTTATACACTGGGATATTACTACACACCTGAGGTGGAGAATTTGGCAGATATTCTGGTGTTGATTGGAGCGGCTGTCTTATCCTTATGGGTCTTGTGATCGCATATAGAGGTTTAAAGATCCTGAAGAGCTTTGTTAGAACCGCTGGAGCCCTGATCCTTGGCATTGTATTGATGATTGTGGGTGGGACGGTTGGGCTGCTTTTCGGACCTTTGGTCGCACTTATAGGTGCTGTAGTTGGAGGGATCCTCGGATTGATCTTGGGGGCACTCCTTGCTCCATCACTACTTTGGTTGATGCTGACAATTGTTGTATTCATAGTATGTTTCAACTTAGGTGCCAGCACTGCAGATGCACTTGGAGCCTCGAATGTTCTTGTATGGGTCGCGGCGATCATCGTGGGACTTATTGGATCATGGGTATTTTCCTTCCTGGCCAGAAGACTGCTGGCAGGAGCAACATCTCTGGTAGGCGGACTCCTTGCGGGAGCAGGGACCCTCATGATACTTCTCGAGTATAATTCATTTGAACTATCGGCGGGTATAGGTGCAGCAGTTTTGGTCCTTGTTTTCCTTACAGGTTACGGAGCTAATAGAAAGTCAGGAAAGAGACATAAAAATAATGATTAAGAATGATTAGTCTTCATCCCCTTCGTTCTTTCTCCTGAAAAGGGCAGCGATCAATACAACTGATGCTATGGTGGAAAGGCCGATCATGATACTATCTGTCACATCCCCCATATCTAAACTTTCATCCTTTTTTTGGTGGGACATACTTCTCCACTGTGAACTCGAAGGTACTGAATCTCTGATCATTTCATTCCAAGGTACAGGGATATCCGTTGATGGACAGGTTGAAGCTTCTATTGAAAGTATGTAAAGCCCCTCATCAATGCCAAGTGGTAGGGCTGTGGATTCAGTGACATTGGGACCTATCCCAGTTATGAATGCTTCTGAAAGGACCACCTCATCACCGGGAACACCATTAGAGTACAGCCCTAGCCACAACAGGGATCGTTCTGTTGGTGGGATTCGTAACATGGACCATGAATGCTTTTCCGATGAATCCAAAATCCACAAGGTCTCCGCTCCAGGACACCCCTATTGTTTCCTTTTCAAGGATCATCAATCCTTTTTCAATGGGTCCTCTTTTCATCGGATCGAAGGGAATACCCCCCAACTCCAGGATCTGGACCTTGATGGAATACACCCCGATGGGAAGTAGATCGGTCTCAATGGGAATGGTAATATTTTTTTCAGAGAACGGAGGTGGGATCGTCGTTTCGTAGGTAGTGTTCATCACAACAATACCATCAGTGTCCAGTAGGGATACATCGATCTCCAATCCACCTCCTTTCGATGATGGTAAGAGGTCTACCGCACCCATGTTCTTGATCTTGATCGGTATGGGAATTATCTCATCCCTCTCTACAAGTATCAATGATGGGTCCATCTCCAAAACGGCATTCGGAATTATATCCGCCATGAGAGGTCCTTCAATTAATTGACTGCCATCCTGTAGGAGAATTACAACCCAGATCTGGTTACGCCCTGGAAGCATTGTAATGTTCAAACCATATTCTCTCTGGGTTTGAGGGCCAAGACCATCCGTTGTCTGGTTCAAGATGATAAGACCTCTCATTTCAATATCGGAACACAGACTGCTGAGATTGCCTATTTCTCCTCCCATCACCTTGATTGTAAGAGGGTCCTCAGTGACCAGACCATCATTTTTCACAATGACCCTAACGGTGGCATTGAACAGGGTCCAACTCATCCATTTCCACCTCAGCATGGACTATCCTTGGATCTGAGGTGACAGGCAGGTGTACAGAGGCACTGGAAGTATAAGCAGGTGGTGTACCCCAAGAAGATGAAACCCACAAGAAGTAGTCGATCTGGTATTCAACCAGTGTTGTTGTGAAGGAGATGGTTTCGATGTTCCCTTTACTTGTGAACCGTACCAGTTTTGATTGGACCGAAACCCTTGTCAGATCACGTGTAACCGGGTCCCTGGATATCCTGTCCAGGTTCAAATACACCTTTCCTGTTGGAGAAAGTCCAATATTCCTAATATCTGCAGATATGGAGACCGTTTCCCATCTCTTGTAATCTCCCAGAAGTTCATACCAGACCTCCTCGATCTCGGCAGCTCCGGAAAGGTCAATGGTCCCGATCTCTCCGTTCTCACCAATTGTCAGGTTTTCCCCTATCCCTATCCTCGGAATGTAGGCAAGGGCTTCTCCATCCTTGGTGGGAAGGACCAACTGAGATAACTCGATATCCTCATTATCCGTCAAAGGCAGCGATTCCATCCAGGTGATGTTCCCATTCAAAGTGGTTCCGATGCAGAACCAAATATCATTTCGCCCTCCCCTCGAGGAGATCCATGAAAGGACCAGACCGTCATCTTCTCCCTCCTTCAAACCAAGCTCGGTTATAATGTGATCCGTTCTCTCTATTAGGACCGGATCACCAAGAAAACCCTCATTATTCTTGCCTGCAGGTATGGTCCAGACCTCATAATCACCAATCATATTCAGGGTGGAGACCGCTATGAGCACCTCATCTCTACCTTTTCCTGATATGACAAGATCTAAAACGGTATTAATTTCCCCAAGATCCTTGAGTTCAACAATGCTACTCAAGGATCTGGACTCCCATTCCATTTTCCTTATCTGCGCTGAGGTTCCATCTTGAAGCCATGTGATCCAGATATCACCAAATGAGTCGAAGACGAGAGAGGCATGATCATCTGAGATCGAATTCGACGTGACCTGGATGGGTTCAGACCAGTTACCTTCTTCAAATACAGATATGAAGATCTCCTGGTCCCCCTTTGTCCTTGGATCGAGGTCGATATCCCTTGTCCATACAAGGGCTGTTCTTGAGTTGAAACTGGCAAGATCGGGATGGAGGTCCACTCCATCTGCATCATCGATGGGGGTTCCATTCCCTGAAAAAATACCATTTTGATCCCCATGGGATGACATGATCATCAGGGACCCGAACCTATCCAGGGGATCCGTTGACCAGCTCTCGGACCAGGTCCAAACGACCAAAGGAGAGCCATCTTCCATGATCTCAAGTGAGGGGGAGGATCGATAACGGTTGTCCCTTGATACTTGCGACCTGGAACCATTGATATTTAGGGTTACGGCACTATTGTGACCCATTTCCCTGGTGATCATGACACTTGCAGTTCCTCCCTCCTGGGTGAGTTCAAGGTCCGCACCGAATCCAATATCAGGAAGATCGTTCTGAGGTGATACATCAGTTAATAGAAGTCCAGTATCAACGATTGAGATCGAATTGTTGAGATCCAGAGTTCCGACTGTGATCCAGGTCCCGTTAGGATGCAGTTCATGATGTGAGGTCCAATCCACTGATGATCCAACTTCTATCACTGGTCTGTCAAATCCTGGGAGCTTCAGGGAGTATGATTCAGTCGTATTACCAAGAAGGGTAATTTCCAGACCCCCTTCAAAAGTGATCCCACTTGATCGTAGTCCAAGGTCGATATTGGAGGAGGCTGTTCCAGGGATAATTGGGCTAATCGGAAGGTCCATGCTTCTCCCATCCTTGAGAACGTTGCTAATGGAACCACCATGGGAAAACAGACCAATGCCTTCCATTTCGACATCACCAGATATGCTCATGGTCAGGTCTTCCCATGCATCTTCCAAGAAATCCGATCCATTTACTCTCAAAGTGAGATCAGTACCTGAGATCGAAAGGGGACATCTTCCCTTGAACTTCGATGGACCCCTTACCATCCAAACCGATCTTCGCCTCGACCAGGATATCCCTCTGGGTATATGCGAACATCACATCAGAGGATCCACTTGAATTGTCAACGGAAACGTTCCATTCCATAGTAGGGAGGTCAATGTAACCGTTTATTAGGTAACAGCCATCTTCCTTGATGAATTCAATGAACGGATCCATCATGGAATGGGACCATGAAGGCAATTCTCTCACCTCCAGTTGGAACGTCCTTTGATCAAGTGGAACCCTTGCATATGTAGAATTGACGATGATCTCATTGACACCATCCTCAAAAGTGGATATATCCAATTCAACAGAGAAGGTACCATCTGTAAGGTATGGGGCGAATCTCTGCAATCCTGTCTCATTTTCTATGTAGATCCTCAGAAGGTCGGGATCCACTTCCCTATCGAGGTCCACAGTAACAGGTAGGATCAGAGGAATGTCCTTAATGTAGGTTCCAAGGACACCGTAGCTGGGATCTCCATCCAAAGGTGATCTGATACCGGATATTTTCGGAAGACTAACCATTATTGACCCAACGTTATTGGAAGCGGTCACTTCCTCAACCGAGGATTCAGCATCTATCAGGGCCCATAATCTATGAGGTGTGGGAGTTTCCGGGTCCCAGCTCAGGACTGTTTTATGGTCCTCACCAGCATCCAATGGAGGAATGGTAAATCCGCCTATTCTGGTCCTGTTACCATTCAGCAGGTCCCATTCATCCCATAAGATAGCCTCGGTCCTATCGGAAGACGAAGATCCTTTATTCGTAATAACGAGTTCTATCCGGAATCCATCATCCTTGTTTGGTTCAGCTGTGAACAAGGAGATATTTAGGTCAGGGGGACCTCCGGGAAGGTTCCCACAACCATATTCAAGAAGGAGGATAACGGCTGAAGTAAGGAATATGACAGCAAAAAGTATGCAAGGTACCTTCCTCAGGTGGTCCATGGACTCTTCAAGGACAGGCTGGATAATAATGTTTCCCGGTTCCTCGGTACCCTCTTAGGCCTACACCTTTTAATATGAAAACCTCTTTCGGCCACAAAGCGTCCATGCTGTACGCATGGAGATAAGGAGGATATCATAGATGCCTGAAAAGATCGAGGCCCTCGTTGACGGAGGAAAAGCGTCCGCAGGTCCACCCCTGGGTCCGGCATTGGGACCACTTGGAGTTAACATTGGCAAGATCGTTGCCGAGATAAATCAGAAGACCAAGGAATTCACCGGTATGAAGGTCCCGGTCATTGTTCTTGTAGATCCCAAGACCAAGGAATATTCCATCACCGTGGGCACTCCGCCCACATCATCGCTGATTCTTCAGGAACTTGGTGTAGAGAAGGGTCCAGGTGACATTTCAGGCAGGGCCACCACCAACCTTCCTTTCGAAAAGGCCGTCAAGGTTGCAAAGATGAAGAGGGATTCCCTGCTTGGTATTGAGCTTGAAGCTGCAGTAAAAGAGGTTCTGGGAACGGCTGTTTCCCTGCACATCTCCGTTGATGGGAAGGACCCCAGAGAGGTACAAAAAAGCTTATAAATGAGGGCCATTATAAGGCCCTCCTCGACGCGGAGTAACCGCACGAAAAAGGACAATTCCGATGTAGGAGGGGCTTCGATCCCTGATCGACCTCCGAAGAACTACACGGGGTGATGATATGGCTGACGAAATCATACTAAAGGCAGTTAAGGAGGCAATTAGAAAGTGCCCCCGAAAGAAAGTTCCTTGAATCCATTGAGCTTGCAGTAAATCTCAAGGATGTGGACCTTACCAATCCAAAGAACAGACTTACCGAAGAGATAATCCTTCCACATGGCAGAGGAAGGGAGGTCAAGATCGGTTTATTCGCCACTCCTGAAATGAGGGAAAAGGCCAAGGATGTAGCTGATCTGGTGATCGCACCTGAAGAGATATCCGGAATGAAGGATGAGAAATCCGATACCAAGAAGAAGGTATCTCATATAGATTTCTTCATTGCAGAGGCCCCACTCATGGCACAGGTAGGTAAGAACCTCGGTGTCATCCTGGGTCCAAGGGGAAAGATGCCAAGACCGGTTCCCCCAGGTTCGGATCCCACTAGTATCATTGCCAATCTCAGGAACACTGTGAAGATCAGGACCAAGGATAGAAGGACCTTCCATGTTGCTGTTGGAACTAAGACTATGGACCCGGATTTGATAGTAGAGAATATCGAGGCTGTGGTGAGCAGGATCAGGTCCAAGCTGGAAAGAGGAGTTATGAACATTCAATCGGCCTATGTCAAGACGACCATGGGACCGGCGATCAAACTCGAATTGAGGTGATCATGATGGCACATGTCGCTGATTGGAAGAAGGACCAGGTTGGAGACCTCCGGAAAATAATCGCAGATCACAAGACCATAGCGATAGTGAGGGTGGATAGGATCCCTGGTAAACAGCTCCAGTCCCTCAGGGCCCTTTTGAGGGATAAGATGGCATTCCAGGTTGCCAAGAAGACCCTGATCAAGATCGCTCTGGAAAATGAGAGTGAGGGAAGATCCGATCTTGTGAAGCTGGGTGATGCTATGGACGGTCAGACAGCTCTCCTGGGAACAAATTTGAATCCCTTTTCTCTTTTCAAGATCCTTGGTACGAATGTGCAACCCATGCCCGCAAAAGGAGGCGAGGAGGCACCTGAGGACATCAAGGTAATGGCTGGTGAGACACCATTCCCACCCGGTCCAATAGTCGGAGAACTTGGGAAGGCAGGGATTCCAGCATCGATCGATAAGGGTAAAGTGATGATCAGGAAGACCGTCACACCTGTTAAGAAAGGTGACAAGATCTCCCGAGACCTTGCCCAGGTCCTTACGAAATTAGAGATCTTCCCATTCCAGGTGGGAATTACCATTGATGGGGCGTGGGAAGAGGGTTTGATCTACACACCCTCCGATCTGGATATAGATCTGGATGCCTACAAACAGAATCTGACATACGGAGTCCAGATGGCATTCAATCTGGCGGTGTTCTCAGCATATATGACACCGCAGACAGCAGTACCGATCATTCAGAAGGCCAGGATGCAGGCATTGAGCCTGGCCACCTATGCCGGTATCCTTACAAAGGATACAACGGACCTAATACTCTCCAAGGCCTACGGAGGCATGCTCGCCTTGGCGAGGCTCATGAGTGCGGATGCACTCGATGATGACCTCCAGGCTCTCGTCGCAGGGGCAGCCGCGGCCCAGGCCGCAGCCCCGACCCAGACAGCAGCTCCCGAGAAGGGAGATGCCGATGGGGGAGGCGAGGAAGAGGCCGAGGAGGAAGAAGTGGGCGAAGAGGAAGCCATGGCTGGACTTGGAGCCCTATTCGGATGAGCATGTCTCGGAGAAAAGAAAGATCAAAGATAGGAGGTATGAAAAATGGAATACGTATACGGTGCCCTTCTACTTCACTCAGCAGGAAAGAAGATCAACGAGAGCGACCTTAAAAAGGTCCTCGAGGCCGCTGGCGTCAAAGTCGAGGCCGCAAGGGTCAAGGCAGTCGTGACATCCCTCGAGGGTGTCAATATAGAGGAAGCCATGATGACAGCTGTGGCCTCCGCTCCCGCTGCCGCCGCTCCAGCCGCCGCTGGAGGAGCTCCTGCAGAGGAAAAGAAGGAAGAAGAGCCAGAGGAAGAGGAAGGCCCAACCGAAGAAGAGGCAATGGCCGGACTCGGTGCCCTCTTTGGCTAAATGAAAGAAACAGATCAACGTTAGTTGAACACAAAGGGGTGGGATCCTTCCCACCCCAATTTTTTTTTTATTTGACCTGAAACCTGATGGATTCGATCATGGATCGGGAATTTATTTTATACTATCGAAGTGAATATGATCATCAAGGTCGAGAGAATATGAAGAGGATGATAACCCTCTTATCAATATCTGTATTCTTAATAATGGCCTCTGGTTGTATGGGGATCAGTGGTCCAGATATTGAATCAGAGGATAGGCTTGTTGGGACCCCTTATGAAGATTCCAAAAGCGGTTCAGGTTATCTCGAAGAAGGAGCCAAATCCATCCTTTTCAAACTCGAACTCACGGATTTCCAGTTTCTCATCCATCTAAGGGCGATCATTAACTGGGAAGATGAACCTCCCAAGGAGGGAACTGGTTCCTATCATAACGAGGGAGATACTTTTACTGTGAGAGTGACCGATGGTGAAAGGATCGACCATACTTCATCAAATGTGAATTCGGAGTACTGCGAAGGTATGACATATGTGAACATCGAGGGTGATCTCGTCCAGAATGACTCGATCTCCAGACCCCTCACATTCTTGGTCGAACTCACATTATTGCATTGCGGAGACCATTATCCATACTATTATCATTCGGAAGCTCTCAAAGAAAGAGGATCTGGGTAATGAATACAGATGGACCGTCTATTATCGCTATGTTGACCGGAATTGAAAGTGGTCAAACTGCAAACCATGGAATGGGGTCTACTTCAATTCAGTCCGAGAATAATATACGGAAAATAATTAGATAAGAATAACAATCATGATTCGAGGAAGAGGAATGATGATGGACATTTGGAGTGGGGGCCTTTTCGGAGGACTATGGTGTGGAGGCATCCTTATCAGCCTTATCGGTCTGGTATTATTGATCTGGGCTGTTGTGGACTGTGTAAAAAATGAAACGGATGAGAACAATAACAGGTTGATCTGGATACTAATAATCATCCTATTGGGTTGGCTTGGTGCTCTGATCTATTATTTCATCAGAGTAAGGAACCGATAGGATGGGAATTTAGAGAGTTTAAAGAGAGATTCAACTACTATAAGTGGATCAACCATATCTCCAGGCACAATACGATCTATCTTGTCATCAGGTCTCTTCTAAGACATCGTATTCTTTGCCGGTCCTGATTACGAGGACAATGATAAGGATCAAAGATATTATCACACCCACAATAAGGGCGATCAGGAGTATTGTATTCTGATCATTTCCATCCTCTACATTCCCCTGTGTGCTTTCAACTTGTGCCTCAAGAGTCCCAATATCCTCAACAATCAGGGCAAGCTGGGATAAAGCATCAAGAGCGGATTGAATGCCATCAAGATGGCCGGATATCGAGGAGTTGAGGTTATCCAGGTTCTGAAGCATCTCGGATAGGGTCAATGCATATCTTTCGGCTTCGGTTGTATTCAATACCATGAGGTAATCTAACAGATCGGTCACACCTGACCTGATCTCATTGACAGTGGTATTGGAAAGATCGATCATCAGACCTTCCAGGTCATCTATTCGAGAAAGGACATCCATATTCCCGGTTGAGAGGTTCTCTTCAACTGTGTGTAGGTATGGTATGATATCCTGCAAAGTGGAGCAGGAGGAGTCGATGGTGTCCTGGACCTCCATTTGCATCTGTATTAAGTGTTCATTGATTGAGGAGTTCAGTGCCATGATCAATCCTGCAGTATTATTGCAGCATTCCTCCAATTTGAGATCCAGGGATGTGATATCACCATCGATTTTGGTCAGTTTAATGTTCAATTCTCCCGAGATGCTGTTTAGAAGGTCGGAGATCTGTGTTAATCTAAGGTCAAGTAGGTCCACAAAATCGGAGTTCATTCCATCGATCTTCATGGCCAGGTTCATTTCTACAGTCTCCAATCTCATCAGGATCGATGTAAAATTGAACTGGTTCGTCTCGTTCATGTAGATAAGGTCTTCCTGGAATCCGGAGAACATTGTCATCAATTCGTTAAGTGAGTTGTTCTGGAAGTCTAGGGATTGAGAGGTGATCCTCAATCGAAGTCATCTTGTCATAGGTATTGTCACCAATTACCTCGAAAAGTGATCTTTGGTTCACCAACCAGAGAACAGCATCCCCTGCTTGCCCGAATACTGTAATGTTGAGGGACCACTCTCCCAATTCGGCATCACTGGGAATTGGGAAAGGAAGGCTCCATTGATCGGTCAGAAGATATGTACCCTCAGATATGAAAAGGGTTTTCCCGATGGGATCATTCAGGTTGAGTACGATCCTGACCTCCTTGCAAGGTGGTGTTTGAGCATTCGTATTAATCAGAGCTGTTCCCATCTGATCCGGATGGTATACCGTTTCGATCGTTGAGATGTCCACGAAGGGTCCGACCAATACATCGTTGCTCACTATGACCTGGACCTCATCGACCCTGTTGTCAGTTCCAGGTATGTCTGCCTCAGCAGTGATGTTCAACAGTGTACCTTCAGGGAAATGGGTGGTATCCATTATCAGCTGGTATGGATAGGAAACATCAACTCCCAACTGCATTCCATTGACACTCCAGATCACACTGTTGATAATCGGTATCGTTACATCTGCTTCGAAAAGCTCCATTCCGCTTACATGTTCCCCGTGAACATGGCTCGTAATTTTTATGTCGCCGGAAGGAAACGAACCGGAGGGATCGACCAGAGGATAGAGGTCTTCGGAACCGGCACTGCCTCCAATAGGATGCGGTGTATCCCCTAATCCATCCATTCCAGGCATATCCTGTGAAATGCCCTTGTAGATGTCTCTTCCTTCATAGTCAGACCAGTAGTTCCCACCATCTGGCCAGGGAAGGTTCCATTTATTCCCAGTACCATCATCATTGGTTTGATCATCACCAGGGTTGTTTCCGATGAATGTATTATGATCGATCAGGATATTGGATGTACCAAAACCCAGGTCCAATCCGAACATAACAGAATCTTCTATTACATTCATTCCTAAATTGATATTGGAGCCGTTGAAGATATGTATTCCAAGTTCGTTGGAGAAAAGTTGATTCTCGATGATCTCCAACATCGAAGGTGTGGAAGGCCCGTTGATGTACATACCCATGAAATCTCGCATCCACGATCCTGTTTCCCATAATAGAGGAATGAACGAGATTATCTGTGAAAATTGAGGTAAATCCCAGTTCAATCACATTGTTAATGATAGCCAGGTGTTTGGAATCTTCCACCTGGAAACTCCTAGAACATTTGTACATTGAATTCGCTTCGATGGTACTTGTTGAAAGATCATCGGATTTAAAACCGTATGTGCAGTTAGAAATTGTGTTATTGATAACGTTCGACCCATTTGACACATAGAAAACGATGCCATCAGGTGAGTTTTGGATAATATTATCGCGAACTAAAACATTGCTAGTATTGTCCAAGTAAATTGCGCCTGATGAACATATCAAATTGTTATTATAAATATTGATGGCAGTTGTATGTGCGAACCAAATTCCCATATCGGTATTTTCAAGATCATTTGAATAAACATCGTTATTGTGAGTGAAAGGACCTATCCCCAAAACGCCTATCGAATTTTCTCCCAATATATTATTATGGACGGAAGTGAAATTGGTCCTCTGCAGAGTGATCCCCACATGACCTATTGAGTTTTCGGAAACCAGGAAATTATCATTTATCTCGCAGTCAACGCTTTCATAGAGAAACACACCGTTATGTGTGAAGTTTGTTATACTATTGAAGGAAGCAATCAAACCTTGAGATTTCAAAGTCTCTATGCCGTCGGTATCATTGATGTGATTGTTGGTGATCACCCAATCAGTATTGTTGCCATCGAGGTATATTGCGGCGATTTTTGAATAATTCATCGTACAATTCAAGATTTCATTTCCCTTCTGTAAAGTGGAGACTACAGATCTTAAACCATAATCTTCATTGTCAGTCAGGAAGCAGCTATCCACTGAATTATTATCAGAATCTCCCTTAAGGAAGACACCACTAACGGAATTATCATGAATATGACACATGGATATCTCATTTTCATCACTGGAGTTCACCGTTATCCCGTTCTTATTACCCCATGCTTCCACATCAAAGATCTTGCAACGATCGGATCCGTTGAGCAATATTCCGGAACCTGTTGCGCTAAAGGTTTTCACAGAATTGATAGTAACGTTCTCCACTCCCTGGACATGGATACAGGATCCTTCTCCGGTAAGACCTCTATGTTCCAGTGTCATTTTGGATATTGCAACGTTATCGGAGGTTACCGTGATCATATCCCCGGTACCATAGGAGATGATATTGACGAAGTTCGTCGAGTTCCCCTTCAATATCAGACTCTTTCCTATGGAAAGGATTTCTGTATAGGTACCGTTTCCGATCAGGATGGTATCACCGGGATCTGCATCATCGATCGCATCCTGGATCGTTGAATAGCTTCCGGGAACATTTAGGACCTTTCCATCTGCTTTTCCGGCAAGGTCGATATCAAGAACATTGAAGATCATCCCAAAAGCGGATAGGACCATTGTCAGCGCCAAAGCCAATGATAAAATATTTACACCTTTCATTCTCTCACCATCCAAGGGTTGGATCGATCATAAGGAAACTGTTTCCTACCCTCTTCATTTCCCTGCAGATTGAATGAGAAAGGTGGTATATTAAATGAAGGAGAGGAAGAAAGATTGAGAGTAAATCTAAAAAAAATTTTAAAAGAAAATGAAGATCCGGTGAATTTCACCGGATCTTCAAATTACTGGGGGCCTCAGATGAGGTTACCTTTCAGATCCTGTTTTTTCAAGATATCAACCGAGTATTCCGGCAAGTAGTCCGTTCACAAAGAGGAATAGAGGAACAATACTAGAGATACTATGGACATCAACTTGATCAGGATGTTCAAAGATGGTCCTGATGTATCCTTGAAAGGATCTCCAACGGTATCTCCCACGACTGCTGCTTTATGGGCTTCAGATCCCTTTCCGCCGAAGTGGCCTCCCTCTATGTACTTCTTGGCATTATCCCAGGCACCGCCTGCATTGGCCATCATCACAGCAAGAACGAATCCGGTGACGATCGAACCGGCGAGGAGACCTCCAAGGGCTTCCATTGATATTGATCCGACAACGATCGGAACAATAACCGCAAGAAGTGAGGGAACCACCATCCTCTTCAAGGCCCCTTTTGTGGAGATAGCAACGCATCTCTCATAGTCCGGCATTGCCTTTCCTTCCATTATTCCCTTGATGGACTTGAACTGTCTCCTTACCTCTTCCACCATGTCCTGGGCTGCATCACCCACTGCTGACATTGTCATGGCAGAGAAGACGAAAGGCAGAAGTCCACCAATGAACAGACCGGAAACGATCCATGGATTTACAAGGGTGAACTGTGAAAGGTCCAGGTTGGCCGCTTGTGTGAATGCGGAGAAGAGTGCAAGTGCTGTCAGTCCTGCGGACCCGATAGCGAATCCCTTTCCAATTGCTGCGGTTGTATTACCAACAGCATCCAGTTCCTCTGCGGTTTCCCTGACCTTCTTTCCCATATGTGCCATCTCTGCAAGTCCGGCAGCATTGTCCGCAACCGGTCCGTATGTATCAGTTGCCAGGGTAATTCCAAGGGTCGATAGCATTCCAACAGCTGCCAGTGCTATCCCGTACAGACCCGCAAGGGTGAAGGCCACAATGATAGTGACCACAACAGCAATGACCGGAATGGCAGTGGAGATCATACCAAGGCTAAGACCTGATATGATATTTGGTCCGGCTCCCGTGGTGGAAGCTTGTGATACCTTCTGGGTAGGTTTGGCCTGGTCGGAAGTGTAGAACTCTGTGATCTTTCCGATCACAATTCCGGAAGCCAATCCCACAAGGACGGAGAAGATGAGAGCTGCCTGGATATCCAGACCGTCAAATAGGACTACGATCAATATTACTGTTGCAACGGTCATCAGCCCGGCTGAGATCCATATGCCTCTGTTCAGCTGAGAATGTGCATGACCCTTGCCTCCACCCACGAAAAGGGTTCCGATGATCGAACAGAGGATCCCTATACCTGCAAGGAGAAGAGGAAGCATGGTTGCAATTCCAGTCACACCGCCACCGAAGAGATCTCCTCCGAAGGCTGTGACACCCACGATACCAAGGGCCATAGCGGCGATGATCGAGTCAACATATGATTCGAAGAGGTCCGCTCCCATGCCTGCAACATCACCCACATTATCCCCGACATTATCAGCGATGGTGGCCGGGTTCCTTGGATCATCCTCAGGTATTCCCGCTTCAACCTTTCCAACAAGGTCAGCACCAACATCGGCTGCTTTTGTATATATTCCTCCGCCAACCCTGGCGAAAAGAGCGATGGAAGATGCCCCGAAACCAAATCCGAAGAGCATGTCCACATCTCCGAAAACGAAATAGAGGATCGATACACCGAACAGTCCCAGTCCAACCACTGTCAGGCCCATGACCGAACCGGAATTGAAGGCTACCCTAAGGGCTTTCTCTTTCCCTTCCTTGCAGGCCCACGCGGTCTTTGCATTGGCCATGGTTGCTATCCTCATACCGATATTCCCCGCAGAGGCAGAGAAAAAAGCACCGATCAGGAAAGCAGGTATGATCTTCCAGTTCAATCCCAGAGTAATAGAAAGGATCCCAAGGAGCAGGACCATTCCTATGATGAATACCACGATGACCTTGTATTCTGATTTCAGGAATGCATTTGCCCCATCCCTGATGAATCCTGATAATTCCTTGAGCTTCTCGTCCCCAACCTCCTTTTTCCTTAGGGTATTGGCTACGAAGAATGCGAAGACAAGACCCAGTAGTGAGAAGCCTCCTGCAACAAGGATGATGAAATCGTAGTTCTCTGAGGTCTCGAAGTAAAGTTCCTTGGTTGCGGTGAAAGTGTTGCCTTCACCACCTGTACCAGACCTCAGCACCTCTGCCTTCAAAAATGCTGTTTCAGAAAGGTCGCCTTTATCACCCTTATACGAAACTTCAAAGACCACGGTGATCATTTCTCCTCCCCCCACCTGTAATATCGTATAAACCTGGTCTTTCACATCTTCCATGACCTCATCATCATCGTCGATGATATCAACACCATTGGGATCCCAGATCTCCATTATCTTGAAGGACCAATCATCATCTGCATCAGAGGAGAGGTTAACCCTGATATCCCTTGAATTACCATCAGGATTATTCACATGGACCTTTACCACGGTCTTTCTCTCGTCGACTTTCAACATGTCCCAAACGATAAGACTGCTTTTTCCACTGTGTAAATAGAACGTATCTTTGCCAGATTCGGTTGTCACCATTGACCTATCCGAGGCCTCGCCACCGATGGCTCCGTAAGCCGATGGAAGGACGATCATAACAAGCAAAAGCAGTCCGGCAAGGGGAAGCATGATCTTTGTAGATCTTTTCATTATCAAACCTCCAGATCGGGACCTGATGGGTCCCTACCAGATTGAACCGGGTGGGAATAAGCCTTCATTATTAAAAACTATCTTAAAATTGGTCTTAGAGTGAATTTGGACATGGGGAAACAACCAATATTTTTAACTGGCTTCTATATAAGAAATAGATGGGATCATTGACCCGGGGAGGCTTGACATCAATATGACAACCGATTCCCAACATTCCCATTCATCCAATCATTACCTTTTTAGAACCTTATGTCCGACCGGGCCTTCACGTTTCTCGATCTGCTCTTCAGGTCTTCTCTTGAGAGTATGAGACCTGACAGAAGATCTTCTTTCTATTGCCTTTCTGTTAATCATTACCTGAACAAAAAGTGAAAAAATGAAAAGGAGAACTGAGGAGACTATCAATATCAAGGTCCCTGAATTCGTTGAATTGCTTCCGTTCTTCCCTGCAGTTCCAATTAGAAGGAGGCCGATCCCAACAACCATCAAAATGAGCCCCCCGATGTTCAAGGCTCTTGGTACATAAGTCACTGGTCCCATATCAACTTCAAGATGTTCTACATGACCACCACATTTGCTACAGTTGGTCTTTTCTTTCCAAAGCTCCTGAACAAATGATCCACAGCTGGTGCAACGACCGATCGCTACCATCCGAACCCCATTACCCAATTCACCTTACCTGTATATTTGGGTTATCATAGGGTCAATGTTTGAAATATCGATATCCTTGTCCTTTGCCAGTGAGATTCCCAGGTTGAGGAACATTGAAGAGACGGTAACGGGACCGGTCCCTCCAGGGGTGGGTGTGATCCTTATATCCCGGTTCCCGAACGATCCCAGATCTGCATCCCCAACAATTGAACCACCTTCAGTGGGATTGATCCCAAGGTCCACCACAACAGCACCATCCTTTACCATTTCACCGTTAAGGTGGCCAGCCTTCCCTACCGCTGTGAATATCAGATCTGCATCCAATGTCAATGACTCAAGGTCCTCTGTCATAGAATGGGCCAAAGTGACCGTCGAGTTTCCTCTTTTTATCTTCGAAGAGAGTAGAACGGATAATGGCCTCCCCACATTAGGACTTCTTCCTATGACCACCGCTTTTTTACCTTTGGTCATAACATCATAATGTTCTAAGAGTAACAGAGCTCCTAGAGGTGTTGGTGGAACGAATGTAGGTCTGCTGGAGGATAGCATTCCAATGTTTTGCGGATGCATACATTCCACATCCTTCTCCGGAGGAACAGCTTTCATAAGGACATCCATGTCCAGTCCAGGAAGCAGTGGTCTTTCCACCATTATCCCGTATATTCTCTCATTTTCAGCATCAGCTTCTATCTGCCTGATAACTTCCTCATCTGTGGTGGTCTCAGTAAATGTCCTAAGTACAACATCCACTCCCAAATTCTTACCCTTGCGGACCTTGGACCGAGAATAAATGATCGAGGAAGGATCCGATCCTGTCATGAATACAGAAAGGACGGGTTTTTCCTCAGCTACAACCTCCATGACCGTAGCATCTATTCTTTTGGAAACTGGTCTTCCCTGTAGCAGCTCCATATCATGGTGAAGGTGTCCTCACGATAAAAGGATGGTGGAAGTTCATTCAACACCTACATACTGGGCCAGGAACTGATAGAAATGGTTGATGATCAGTGTCTTTTGCTCCTCCTCGAGGCCCTTGAACTCCTCCAGGATCAGGAAGTTGATACCTCCAAGGATCTTAACAGCAAAAAGGTCGTCCCTGTGGGGGTTGACATTGGATTGGCCCTGGGAATGCTGTTCGGAAGCTAGAATCTTGTAATCATGGGTGGCTTCCTTCAGAAGGATCATATCCATTTTTCTGAAACCTACATGTTCGTATGCAGCTGCTTTCATTCTGATAAATGGGTAAAGGAACTCACCGGTATCATCGAATGGAAGTGGATTTCCTTCTACCATTAGGATCTTGCCTAAAACATCCAGACAGTCCACCACCATCTCATTGTGGGTATTGTAGGATGAATGCAGTTTGATCTTGCCTATTTGGGACTGGACAGTGTTCTGTTGAGCACCCTGGTCGATCTGCTGACCTAGGTTTGGAGCTGGGACATCAACTTGTGACTGTCCTTTACATTTTGGACATGTAAGGACATTCCTTCCGGGATTCACATAAGTGGTGAAGGGATTCTTGCAATAGGGGCAATTGAACTGACCAAATGTCCGTCCCTGTTGGCCTTGGGTTGCTCCGGACTTGGATGGTGGTTCCACTGGATCTGGTGCAGGTCCTCCACCTTTGAATTGGAAGAGATAATATTTGTAAGGATTGTAGGGGTTGGCCACTGGATTCGGATCATTGACCTCAACGATGAGCTGGCATCCGTTTTGATGTGCATAACCCTTCGCAGACTCCCTCAGCTGTTCATTGGTCATCCTCTGCCTGTACTCGATAGGTGTCCCTAAAAGAACATAACCCTGTCCAGAAAGGGTTTGGGCATATTGGTTGATCTCATTTTTAGAGGCAGTCTTCAGCTTGACCGAAGCGGTACCTCCCCTTTTGAAGATGGATGGAGACATTCTTTTAACCTCCCGATAAGAATAGACCTAGGTGTCGGTCACTCCAGGCTCAGAACGATTCATATAATATTTGAAATTTACCCAAATAAACGTGTTCAATCCATGATGGAGGTAACCACTTGGTCCCTACCGTCTAACTTCAAAAGGGTCTTCACAGCAAGACTGTAAGCTTGCAAAGGCCTTTCACCGTATGAATAAAGTAGGAGTTTTGACTCCTTGGGGCTTCCAATGACCTGTATCTGGATAGCCCATTTCCTTTCCCTTTTCATCAGATCCAGCAAGCTGGGTTATGCCTCTGAACATGGATTCGTTCAGAAGCTCGTTCGCCTCTCTGAATCCAATGGATATGGCACGTTCCTTCAGACCTTCATAAAGTTCCTTTGGGTCCATCTTCATGATATCTGTCTCGGTCGACCATCTGTAAAGATCTCCCGTCAGGAACCTGTATGAATCCTCATCCAATTTCTCAGGTTTGAACTTGGGTACAACAACTTTGATGGGTTCGCTCTTAGGTCCTACCCGCTCTTCCACCTTATGTTGGAAATCAAAGAAAACAATATCGAACTCGAACTCGTCCTTACCACCTTGGTATTTTGGTATGAAAGGGACATTAACGCTCATCCTTTCACCAGGATCAAGCATTTTACCATCCTGTTCCGGTTCACCGAACCTACCTAATTTGGTGGAAGGAGGGAATTCCACCCTAACATTCCCCATTGGATAATCCGTCCCATTTTCAATATCAAGGGAGTAGACCATTCCTATGAAGTGTTTCTTATAGTCGTCACTTGGGATAAAATCCATATGATGGTCCACGAGGAGGGATGCTCCTTCAGTGTCCTCTGGCCCATTATAATCATACCTGTCATCAGGTCCGTAATCATCAAACCGATCGTACCGGGGCCTTGCAGGTGCCTTTTTTCTCCTTCCCAATATTCTATCCAGAAAACCCATGGTCCTTACCCCCTTCAAAGCAATCCAGCTTCTGACAGTTCTTTAGTTATCTTTAAAAGTGCCCTGTCAATGTCAGGTATCTCTTTGGCACCGGTGCAAACGATCTTTCCCGAACCGAACAGTAGAGCAACGACTTTCGGTTCATCAACACGATAGACCAGACCCGGGAACTGTTCTGGTTCGTATTCAACCCTTTCCAATCCCAGGGTGATAGCTATCGAGTTGAGGTTCAGATCTGTCTTGAGGTCTGTGGTAGCCACGATGTTCTGTATCTTGACATCCGGTTTTTCCAGGACGTCAATTCCCATCTCCCTGATCTGTTTCATTACCCTTTGGACAACCTCATTTGCCATTTTCACACTCTTTGCTCCTGTGCAAACGAGCTTACCTGAGGAAAATAGCAGGAGAGCTGTCTTTGGGTCCTTGATCCTGTATATCAATCCCGGGAACTTCTCCGGTACCATGTTCTGCATCCTCAAGCGTCATTGAGATCATTTGAAGGTCGAGTGGTGCTCCGGCGGATGCCGATGCTACCACGTTCTCCACGTTAATATCCAATGGACCACCTCATTTTATTTTTGCTGAGATCTGATCGAGCAGTTAGGCTGGTACAGTTACACTATATTAATACTTTCTTAAACCTTTCGGTTGGAAAGGACCATTGAACAGCTATCGAAATCTCTTCAGCCAGCTGTCAACTTCAACGCTGTTCAGAGAAACGGTTGGAAGGAATAATGAAACTGCCATTCCGGATCCATGAATGACCGGAAGATCCTGAAAGTCGTCAAGTGTTCCTGGATGGACTATTCCGAGGCAATCGGTCTTTCGGACCGCTTCTTCAAGAGCTTCCATCAAATTATTTCCCCTCAGTAGGAAGGGTCCCTTTCCACCTTCCTTCAGGTCTTCAATTACATCGGACCAGCCCGGAAGGTCATCTTCAAAGAGGGTGGGGATTACCCTGCATCCCCTCCTCAACATCATCTTTCTCGATAAACGTGCTCTATTCCCCGAGATCATCTCAGATCCTGAGAGCTTCTCCCTACCTGGAAGGAATAGGAGGACCTTTCCCTGGGTGGATGAAGGCATACCACCGATCCCAGGGATCCGGTCGGTGAAGATATATGCATGGTCCTTCCTGATCTCGATTTCGAACCATATATCCGGTTTTTCAAGGTCTACTTTCACACTTTCTTCGTCGAGATGGGAGCAAACTGCTGTTCCGCCTCTGATGGCAATGTCTCTTGTGGAGAAGGGCATCTCGAAGGCCTTCTTCACCCTGATCCCGAAAGTCATTCCTTCCTTCAATCTGGTACTTGAGAATTCGGATAAAGTATCCATCAGGCCTTCCATTTCTGAGGTGGTCTCCTCAACGATAGATAGTGAATGTATTCCTGGGATCGTCCTGAGCAATTGAACTGAACCTTCGATCTCCACTGTCTCAACAAAGATCCTTCCCCTTTCTGTTTTTATCAAATGCTCTATCCCGTGGTCCGTGAGGGTATGGTTTATATCCTTTACAAACTGGGAGAGGAATCTGGATCTGACCCTTTCCGATTTCAGGCCAAGTTCTGCATATCTAATAAGAATGGATCTCATGTGGGGTCCTCCGGTCATTTCGGTGAAGGTGTTTATATTCTTCCCCGATTGTCAATTCGTCGATCATAGTTACGATCAGGCACGATTCACCAAATCCCGTAGACCTTCTTCTTGCATTTTGGACAGCACCCATCCACTATTTTGACATTGGGGGTCCAGAAACCTTCCCTTGATACCAGGGTCTTTCCGCAGGATGGGCAGATAGTATCATTTGACTTGGCCCCTCCCATATTCCCAATGAACACATTTTCCATTCCTTTTTCTATAGCTCTTTTCTTGATCCTAAAAAGTGTCTGAGGAGGTGTTGGTGGAACGTTGCTCATTTTGTGGTCAGGATGGAAACGATTGAAATGGACCGGAACTTCTGGTGATAGTTCCTTGATCATGAAATCAATGAAATGATCTACCTGTATGTCATCATTCTTGCCGGGTATCACCAGATATGCGATCTCGATGTGAATCCCTTTCTCAAAAGAAGACCTGACATTCCTAAGCACAGGTTCCAGTGATCCCCCTGTAACGGTCCTGTAGAACTCCTCTGTAAAACCTTTGATGTCAATGTTTGCAGCATCAGTGTTATTCATAAGAAGGTCCCAGGGTTCTGGTTCAAGGTAACCATTTGTAACGAGTACCACCTTTGAACCATTTTCTCTCAACAAAGGAGCGCAGTCCATTATGAACTCATAATTGATCGTCGGTTCATTATATGTGAATGCTACACCGATCGATCCCCTTGTTGTCGTTCTTCTACAGAGCTCCTCAACGGACAATCTATATCCACCCAAACCCTCAGTAGAGGCCCTGGCCAGGGACCAGTTCTGACAATGAAGGCAGGAAAGGTTACATCCCACCGATCCAAGGCTCAAGATATTCGATCCGGGGAGGAAATGGTTCAGTGGTTTCTTCTCTATGGGGTCCATGTGGATAGCGGGGTATATACCGTACGCTTCCGCTAACAATCTTTCATTGCGATTGAACCTTACACCACATAAACCGCTTCCCCCAGGTGAGATCCTGCATTTATGGGGACAAAGAAGGCATCTTACCTTGCTGTCCTTCGGACCATTCCAGAATTCCGCCTCCCTTTCATTTTTCATGAAAGGGGATCGGACCAGGGGTCAATAAAGGTTTTTCTAAAGAGAGCATTGCTACCAAAATCGGTCTATTGTTCCGGTAGGTCTATCGATACCAAGCATGTCCATGATGGAAAGTGCGTTCTGAGGAGCATAGCCCTGAGGATGATTATTGAAGAAGATCCTGGTATCTTTATCCACCTTTGATGCCATAATCTTGATAGGATCTATCCTCTCCTTCAGCTCATCTCTGGAATATTTGTACATATACCTCGCTGAAGGATTCTCATCCATCTTTATAAACCACCCCTCCTTGTTCCTTCCATGGAACCTGATGTAATTGTGTCTGGATGTTTCAGCCTCGATCCAGGGGAAGGATGGACCGTCAATTGTGACCAATGCGGTTCCATTCTTCCTAAGGACACCCAATGCTGAACTTACAAGTTTGGAATCCTCGTCAAGCCATGATGAATTCCTTAGTTCTACAGCTCCCTCTCCTGGATGGCTCCTCATCATGGCACAAACTTCGTTAAGTCTCTCTAAACCCATGGAGTAATCCGGCAGCGGGACCTTTGGTTCACTTTTCATCCTGTATTTGATATCTCCTCTCATGGTGAAGTAAGGAGATGCCTGGAAAAGGACTGCACCTAAGGTCCCTGAATCATGAAGGGTCTCAAGGACGATAGAACTGAAATCCGAATAGGCTTTGACCATTTCATCCGGATCCTCTATCATACAAAGCTGGTGGGAAACGGTTTGGGGAACCTTGACACAGAACTCTCTCTCTCCGTGTTTATTTGCCTCGGCAGCCCAATTTTTAACAGATCGAATATCGGGTATCCTGTAGAATGTGGAGTTGATCTCAACTGTCTGGAAATGTGAGAAGTAATCCGAAAGGAACCTTTCCTGCTTCAACCCTTTTGGATAGAAAGAACCGACCCAATCCTTATAGGACCAACCGCTGTTCCCGATCTTGATCCTTCCCATGGGTCCTCAACCTTTACTCTATTCGAGCTTTCCCTTCTTTCCACAGCTATCGCATTTTATCTTCAGTGGTCTTTTTTCAGATGTGATGGCTATCATGCTGCCACAGTTGGGGCACGGTATGGATCCCAGAGCAGATCCCTTTGTTTCTTCATTGAGGTCCATCTCCTGATTGGACAGTTCATAAACTTTCGCATCACCATCATGGAAAACTTCCATTGGTTTTTCCATTCCAACTGTCTTGGTATCCCCAAGATCCATCAACTCTCCAGACGGTCTGTAAACCGGTCCCTGGATCCCTTCCATTTCCTTCTCGTCGAAGACTACAGGATAGTATCTATATTCCAGATCCGGGAAATAATCGGTCTTTGTCTTTTCTTCTGCCACAATCTCCACCCCCGGGATGATATCCCTGTATGCTGTTGAACCTCAATCCATAACAGATATAAAATAGGATTGCAGAGGCGAACCGATTGGTCCGTGAACTGTACCCTCATTGGTGTTTTATTCTGTTGATCGGATCTTTAAGAACCTCTCCGTTACAGATATAACCCCGGACCAGCATTCGAATCCTAATGGTACCCCCAATGAGGATGACGAAAGGGATCGCAGCATCCATCCTCTTCGGACTGGGTTCTTTCACCCTCATGGCTGATATTACGGTAGTTGTCATTACCAGCGGTGATGAGGGGGGTAATTTTTTCGAAATGGGATTTCCGACCCCTCTCGGGATCGCTGGTGCGATCCTTTGGGTCATAGGGATCATCCTCCTCTTGTTACACAGGACATCAAGGAACAAGCGGAAAAAGGACAGCATTCGGCCTATCTTTCTGAAGGGAAGGGCCTCTATCCCTTGTCCAGGATGTGGGAAACGGATAGATACCTCAAATATTGGTTTTCATCGAAAGTATAGTTGTACATGTGGACAGGTAATGGACCTTTATCAAGAAAGGGATGAGGATCCAGAAAGAACATAGGGTATCGAGTCAAGGATATCCAATGCCGTAAGTGATATCCCCATCCTTTTTCTGCACATCTCCCCGGCCTTTCCATTGACGTACGATGCAATACAACCGGAATTGAAGGCCCCCATTCCTCTGGCCATGAATCCTGCACAGAGGCCGGATAGGAGATCTCCAGTCCCTCCGACACTCATTTCCGGAACTCCCGTTCGGTTGTACCTAACATGGACATGATCATGCAGGATATGTTCGTTCAGAGAATGCCCGTGTGGGGTCATAATCATATCGATCCTTCCCTTAACCAGAATACTTGTTCCAGTCAACTTCGTGAACTTTTCGGCCGGGTCCAGTGCTTCATCGGACCATATTTCCGTATCTGCACTTTTTAAATATGGGTCATTCATCCGATCCTCTTCAAAATCTATCGCCGTTCCATTAAGGAGTCTTTTAAATTCACTTCTATGAGGAGTTATAAGGACGTTATCCCCTGTAATTGAAGTCCAATCTTCGCTTTTCCTGGAGATCGAGGTTATCCCATCAGCATCTATGCAGGTCCTTTTTCCCTTTGATATTGAGAGGTCGATCACCTCCTTCAAAGTTTGAAGGGTTCCACTGTCCCTACCGCTCCCTGGTCCTATCAGGACCGCATCCGCCCAATCGATCATTGGCTCGATCGATCCAATGATCTCAGGACCAAGTTTGAAAGGGTCCTCAGTATCCAACATTTCCGCTATTAGGCAGGGAGAGGCAGAGGCCACGACCTGCCATATACCTTTGGGAACCGCAACCCTGATTAGGTCACAACCGGTCCTGGACCCTGAAAGGGAGGCAAGTATGGGAGCACCTGTGAATGGTCCTCCTCCAATGACAAGCAGTTTTCCTCCTTCTCCTTTATGTATATCTCTGCTCTTCTTCGGGATCCGGTTCAGATCACCTCGTCCTACGAAGATCGAAGCTGAAGGTGGAATGCCGATATCCTTGATGATGATCTCTCCGCATTCTGGTCTGATATTTCCATTTTCATCCAACATATTGGTCTTGATATCATGGAATGTCACAGTAATATCTGCGGAGATACCATTGGAAGTCCCTAACCCGGTGGGAATGTCGATCGAGACCACATCCTTTCCATGACCGATGAGTTCAACCGCCCTAAGAGGATCACCTCTAAGTGAGCCGCTGGCACCCGATCCGAGCAGACCATCGACAATGAGATCATGCCCATCTATTAGATCCAGGGAAGCATCTTCTTTGATGGTATCCTCAACGGTCATGATATTGATCTCAGAAGGGAGATCCTCGAAAGCTCTTCGAGATATCTCAGTTCTGATCCTGGATGGATCTCCAGCCATCAAAATGGAGACTTTGCAACCCCCTGATACAAGATGACGGGCAGCCACCATTCCATCCCCTCCATTATTCCCTGTTCCGAGCACCATCAATACTTTACTTCTGCCGTATCTGTCCAATATGGTTTGAGACAGGGCCTTTCCGGCATTTTCCATTAATGTTCCAACCTGGATCCCCAGCTCTTCTGTATTGATATCTAAGACTGGTACATCCTGAGGTGATATCATGATATCACTCCACGATCTCTGCGGTAATGACCTCGTTTGCCTTGTCGGCCTCCACGATCACACCCCCGGTGACCTCCCTTTTATCAAGGTCCTCACCGAGCAAAGAATTGGCAATATCGTCAGCTTGTTCAATGGATGCTGACCTGGGAGGTCTGACGGGTCTTCCGGATTCCACATTCTTTGGAGGTACTGCTGATATCCTGATCTGAGCTGAAGGTTCGGTTTTCTTTTCAGGGACAGGAGCCTTGGTATTGTCTCCACTCTTGTAATATTTTGAATAAAGGAAGAAACCAACAGCTCCGATCACGATTAAAGCCAGGACCGCGACCCCTATCCAGATGAAATTGGGACTTGCATTATCAGATCCCTCCTTCAAGGGGAAAACGGCAATGTCCCTCGTTCCCTTGATCCCGTCTATATCGTAACCTATCGTAAATGTCAGTCCCCCCTGATCACCTGCATCCAGTACCTTGACCTTGAAACGAACCATCCCTTGATCCTCTGGTTGAAGGGTAAGGGTTGTGGTCTCGTAGGATATATCAAGCTGATCGGGGGATTCAAGTGTGATGTCCAACTCGGCTTCGTAATTCCCATTGTTAATGAATGAAACATTCACTAACGCTTCTTTCCCCTGGACAATATCAAAAATATCTTGTTCCGGATCGATGCGGATCGAGGTGATCTTTTTCAGCTCAACCTTTAGAACACTATCAAAGGTCCCAATGCTTCCGCCATCGACCTCGACCCTTACCTCGTATGGGTCCGGTTCGTAAAGCTCCCCATCCCTGGGTCTGATCGAGATATTCCAGCTGGAGGATTCTCCAGGAAGCAGGTCAAGTGAGCCGTAGTCATATTCCAAGTCCCAACTGGTCGGGCCGAACACATTGATACGGATCCTGGATTCTGTGAGACTGGGATTGTAGAACTCCAAGGTGAAGAAGACCTCTGAGTATTCTATCGGGATGTTCGAACCTACTCTAGCAGACTGCTTTGTATCGGTTGTATCCATCAAGGTCAGAACGTCCCTTGTAGGGTCAACTACCCTCATTTTAAGGTAGACGTACCTCTTTTCGGTCTCACCCTGTTTCCTGACAAAGGTCGATATGGGGAACACTCCATCCGAATCAGAGGAGGTCATTATGTTCATATCAACAGTACCTTCACTATCCCCACCCATATCCAAAATGAAAAGGGAACCCTGGGTAGAACCGTTCGAGCCCGAATATGAAACGGACCACCCCTGGGGAATGTCTTCCACCCCTATCTCGAAAGTTGACTCAGCATCTTCGATGTTTATGATGTTGATCGAGAATTGTGACCCTCCTCCGGATACAACGGCTTTTGTGGACTCACCCACTACCTCGACACCGAACTCTGCTACCGAGACAACCGTTACCCTGGCTTCTCTGGAATAGGTCTTATCCGCATTCCTGGATTGTATGTTGAGATCGATAATATCCTCATCTCCCAGAGATGACCTGATGGGGACCTGGACCCTGAAAGAGACTGAACTTGTATCACCACCAATTATCTCTATGGGGTCTGGGTCCTCTATGCTCCAACCAAGTTTTGTATTATGTGAGAAGGTGACCCTATCTGTCCCCTCGCCTCCATTCAAGATCGCTACGGAGAATTCAAGGACCGAACCTGCGTCCGCTTCCCTCTCGGGGTCCTGCAGTGTCACCTGAAGTCCCGATGCCACCAATAGTTTTGTATCATCATAGATCATCTGACCTGTCCTGCTGTACACGGTAACGGTCAAAGTGTATTCTCCTTCAGGTGTTCCCTCCGGGATGGTGTGGGATCTGTTAAGGTATGCATCCTTTTCACCACCGTTCTCCTCCGGAGTATCCGTCAGATTCCAAATGATATTTCCCGATCCAGATGAAAGAAGGAAATTGATACCTTCGATATCATAGGCCCCGAAAGCGTCAGATACCAATACCGATGCCTCGAAGGTCCTTGCACTATCTGGTCCGTTAGGAAGGAGTTCTTCCAGTTCGCCTCCCTCGCTGTCCATTAGGTTCAAGGAGAGGTCCTCGTTCTGCAGGGGTCTTGATCTGAACGATAGATAGGAACTATCAGATGTCCCGTAGTATCCGAAACTGAAACCATAGATCAATCCTGGATTTCCTTCGAGTTTAAGCCTCAACTGGATGAAAGAACCAGATGTGATCGAACCACCCATGCTGGATGTGAATATGAGTTCAAGGTCATCTTCAAGCATGGATGTACCTTCAAACCTGTTAGCGGCTAACTGGTTCTCACCTCCATCTTCGGTGATCTCAACCACTCTGATGTCCAATGTATGTTGGGGGGTGATAGCAGGACCAGACGAACCCAGGAGGTGGAGGAGCATTACGGGTACCTGCTACCCGACCGGTTCCCGGTGATCTTGAGGTCCCTAGTGATCGGATAACTGATCTGGTATGTCCTTGCATCCTCACCCGGAAGCAATGGGTCTATCTCTATTGCTTCCGACGGTACCGGTGGTATGGTGTCCAGAGTTCCTCCACCTGCCCTGTGAAGGTACAGTTTGACCTCATCTTGATCTTCCTGAGCAGCTGTCCTTCCAATGAAAAGGATCGAAGATCCTGCAATTATGAGTATTATCAGGATCAGTGTGGATGAGGATTTGACTCTGTTCATTTGAATGTCCCCTTATAATATTCGATAATACGCGATCGACTTGTGTTGACTTTAAGAATTTCGGTGGTCGGGCCGAAACCGGACCATGTTCCATACCAAAGGATTTTTTAAAGATATACCGTTCCAGGCGACGCTCCGCTCTTCAGATCTCATTTTTACCGGGGTGCCAGTCATGAGAAGAATCGATGAACATCCGATCTTAGAGGTCCCGAACAGGAAAGAAACGGTCTTTTTCTGGAACGGGAATGAGATGAAAGGATTCCAGGGAGAGCCTATCTCATCTGCCCTTATTGCAAATGATATCCACGTTTTCGGACATCACATCAAGGATGGTAGTCCACAGGGTATCTTCTGTGCCAACGGACAATGTGCACAATGCCTTGTTATCGCAGATGGGAAACCCGTCAAATCATGCATGACACCGCTTTTTGAGAATATGGATGTTAGAAGTGTCGAAGGTCTTCCGGGACTGCCGGAGGATGACAACCTTACTGAACCTTCTCAGGTCCCGGTTATCGATGTCGATGTCCTGGTCATAGGAGGGGGACCTTCCGGCCTTTCCGCTTCAATAGAGCTTGGGAAATTGGGCATAAGGACCCTCCTTGTAGATGACAAGGACAGACTGGGAGGGAAACTCGTCCTCCAGACCCACAAGTTCTTCGGATCGGTTGAGGATTCATATGCTGGAACAAGAGGTTATGAGATAGGAAGAATACTCCAAGAAGAGCTTGAAAAGTTACGATCCGTAGACATATGGTTGAAGACCACTGCAGTTGGAGTGTTCTCCGATGGGATCGTGGGAGTTGTAAAGGAAAGTGCCTACAATATGATCAGACCGAAGAAGGTCCTGGTGGCTACCGGTGCAAGGGAGAAGATGCTCTCATTTCCTGGCAACACACTTCCAGGGGTTTACGGAGCTGGCGCTTTCCAGACACTTGTCAACAGGGACCTTGTCAAAGCATCTGACCGGGTCCTCATCGTTGGTGGGGGCAATGTGGGTCTGATCGCTGGCTATCATGCGATACAGGCCGGAATAGAGGTTGCGGTCCTGATCGAAGCCCTGCCCAATGTGGGCGGATACAAGGTCCATGCGGACAAATTAATGAGACTGGGTGTCCCGATCCTGACCAGACATACGATAGTATCAGCCGAAGGTGATGGCAAGGTGGAAAGGGCCACCATAGCCAGGCTCGATGAAGATTGGAAGATCATTCCGGGGACTTCCCGCATATATGAAGTTGACACGGTCCTGATCGCCGTGGGGCTTGACGAGGTAAACGAGTTCCATAAGAAAGCAGAGGTGTTTGGTTTTGACTCATACGTTGCAGGCGATGCACAGGAGATCGCCGAAGCATCGGCAGCGATGTTCACCGGAAGGATAGAGGGCTTGAAGATCGCAAAGGACCTTGGTGTTTTCAAGGGGGAGGTCCCGGTTGAATGGGAGATGAAGGCGACAGGTACTCAAGTCCAGACCTGGTCCGATCAAACCCAGGGAAGAAGTCCTGAAAGAAGATGGTGTCTTTCCGATATTCCACTGCTCCCAGGAGGTCCCCTGTAATCCCTGCACATCAGTATGCCCGGTTGATGCGTTGAGAACCGACAGGGATGAGATCACCGGTCTTCCCTACATGACGGACCTCAGTAAGTGTATCGGGTGCATGAGCTGTGTCGGGATCTGTCCCGGTCTGGCCATTACACTCGTTGATTTCAGGAAGGACCCGGACAATCCTGTCATAACACTTCCTTACGAGGTATGGAGGGATAGGGTTGAGATCGGAAAAGAGGTCGCATTGACAGATAATGATGGTGCCATACTTGGACGGTATGCTGTAAAGAACGTCGTTAAGAACCCGAAGTATCCAGGAACCCTTCTCGTCCAGTTCAGTGTCGATAAGGAAAGGGCCAGGAAGATAGTGGGGATATGGGTGCAGGATATCTCAAAGGAACCCATGGAAACCTACGAGAAAGACCCACTACCTGATCAGGCGATCGTCTGTAGATGTGAGAGGGTCACTGCCGGAGAGATCAGAAATGCTATAAGGGAAGGTGTCAGGGACCTCAACCATCTAAAAGCTGTCACCAGGGCCGGTCTGGGTGCTTGCGGATCTAAAACTTGCAGGCCGATGATATACCGGATCTTCAGGGAAGAGGGGATCGATCTCAAGGAGATCACCGACAGGACGGATAGGCCCCTTTTCGTGGAGGTCCCGCTTGGTGCCTTCGCGGGTCTGGACGGAGGTGGTCCGGATGAGTGAGCACGATGTTATCATCGTGGGTGCGGGATCCGTCGGTACACCTCTTGCGATGTCCCTGGGAGAAATGGGTATTAAAACTCTTGTTCTGGACAAGAAACCTTCTCCCGGTCAGGGAGAGAACAAGCATGCGATAGGCGGGATCAGGGCGACCCATTCCGATCCTGCCAAGATAATTACATGCCTTAGGTCACTTGAGGTATTCTCTACTTGGGAGAAGAAGTTCGGTGATGATATCGAATGGATGGCCGGAGGATACACTTTTCCGGTTTACAGGGAAATGGAAGAAGAAGCTCTTAGAGGCATTATTCCTATCCAGAAGAAATACGGCCTCAAGATAGATTTCGTTAACCCTGATAGGATCATGGAGGTCATCCCCGGCATCAATCCAAAGGATCTTAGAGGGGGGACTTTTTCCCCGAATGACGGCTCAGCATCACCCCTTATCACGGCAAATTCATTTTTCAGAAATGCAATTACATACAACGTCGATTTCCGATTCAAGGAGGAAGTAAAGAACCTTATCATCGAGAATGGTCAAGTTATCGGGGTCGGAACCCAGGGTTCAAATTTCTTCGCACCTATCGTAGTTGATGCAGCAGGTCCATTTTCAACTGAACTATGCTCTCGGTCCGGGATCGACCTCCCTCTTATCCCCGAATCACATGAGGGAGCAATAACAGAACCTGTTAAGAGCTTCTTCACAACCATGGTCATTGACCTGAGACCCGGGCCGGGTTCCAAGAACTACTACTTCTATCAGAACTTGCACGGTCAGGTCGTCTTCTGTATAACACCTGATCCTCCAATAACTGGCATTGACAAGAGGGAGACATCCATTTTCCTTCCACAGGTGGCAAGGAGAATGGTCGACCTTCTCCCACGTCTAAAGAACATACGTGTCAGGAGGGTATGGAGAGGTCTATATCCAATGACACCGGACGGTTCACCCCTTGTTGGTTGGAACCGAGAGGTGAAAGGCCTGTATCATCTGACCGGAATGTGCGGCCAGGGATACATGTTAGGACCTGGAATCGGGGAGATCGCTGCAAGAGATATTACCGAAAGGTCTGTCGGGAATGATAGCATAGTGCTCCAGAGATTTGATCCCTACAGGAAGTTCTCCGGAGTAGAAGCTCTCAAATAATGGTGGTACCAGCCTTTCCTTCTATGGCAAGATGACCTTCTTCTATCGAGGATATGATAACCTTCTTTCCACCACCTTCCAGGAATTGGATGGCTGCTTCTATCTTTGGACCCATGGAACCTTTGGGGAACTGCCCCTCTTCCAGATATCTTCTGGCGTCATCTCTGGATAACATGGTAAGTTTTCTCTGGGAAGGAGTGCCAAAATCAAGATAGACACCGTCCACCTCGGTGAGAATTAGGAAAGTATGTGCTCCAATCTCTGTCCCTAGGACTGCTGAGGCCCTATCCTTGTCTATAACAGCGTCGATACCCTCAAGGCTTCCATCGTCCTCGTGATAAACAGGTGATCCCCCTCCCCCAGCTGCAATAACGATTATACCATCGTTCATAAGCTTCTTGATCACCCTGGAATTGACTATCTTTTTAGGGATCGGCGAAGGAACGACCCTTCTCCAACCCCTTCCTTTATCCTCTTTGACGAACCAACCGTTCATTTCCGCCAGTTCCTTCGCCCTTTCCTCCTCATAGAACTGACCCACGAACTTGTTGGGGTCCTTCACCGACGGATCATCCCTATCCACTACCGTTTGTGTGACCAAGGTCACTACGTCCCTTTGGATACCAAGCTTGTGGAGGCCGTTCTGAAGGGATTGTTCGATCATGTATCCTATCCCTCCTTCCGTGTCTGCAACAAGGACACCAAGTGGAAGGTCCGGAGCCACACTTCTTGCCATTTCAACCCTTAAAAGGGCGTTTCCAACCTGCGGCCCATTCCCATGGGTGATAACCATTTTGTATCCCAGGGCTGCCATCTTCGTGATCGGGGGAAGGGATTCCCTGGTATGCCTGAACTGATTGGCAATGGTATCCGCTTCTCCTTTTCTTGTTATCGCATTGCCTCCAAGAGCGATAACAACTGACCTTCTCATGTATTTCATCAAAGGCCTCCCCTCGAGGGAGGTCCCGATGGTATGAGGAGGTATAAATAATTGAAGCTGAAGCTCTATTTGGGGAGATCTATATGTAATAACATCGGATAGATGTTTTTCTCCAGGACATAATTTGTAAAGGATCAACGAAAAAAGGACCGATCCGGGGGCTAACATTTCAACGTTAAAGTAAATCCCACCTTCCAATATCATAATCCTTGGTGAACTAATGGAAAGCGAGGATGATCCGGAACTCATCGCTCTTCGGAAGAAGAGGGCAGAGCAGTTGAATGAAGAATTGAAAACCATTGATGAGAAAAAGGGTTGGCCTGGAGAACCTGTGATCATTACCGATGATAACTTCAGACAGATGGTATCCCAATATCCCAATCTGGTCATTGATCTCTGGGCACCTTGGTGTTCTCCCTGCAAAATGCTCACGCCGATAATCGAGAACCTTGCTGGAAAATATCAGGGGAAGGTAGTTTTCGGTAAGTTGAATATTGATGAGAATTCCAAGACCGCCCAAACTTTCAAGGTCATGTCGATACCTACAATTCTTTTTATTAAGAACATGGAACTGGTGGAAAGGGTGACCGGAGCCGTCCCCATGAGGGTCCTGGAACAGCATATAGAAAAACATATGGGAGTATAACTCACTTAGTGATCCTGATTCCAAAATCCATTTATAAGAACCTCATCTACGCCCGAGCATCATGGCAGATGCAATGGATATCTATGCACCTGAGCTATCCTTAAAGGAAAAAGGAGAGATGGATCCGAAGAACAATCTCATCAGGTTCATCCTTGTCTGTTCCATCATCATACTGCTTCTTATCCTTCTTCGCTACACTTTGGGAGATTATATGGAGCAGTACGGAAAGGAATTGGTGGATAGGTTCGGTTATGGTGGAATGTTCGCTGCCACATTGATCATGGATACGTTCATAATGCCGATATCTCCCGATATCATCATTTTCCTATCCATTGCAGGACATGTCAACACTTTCTGGGCGATATTCACTATTACTGCCGCATCCATGCTTGGAGGCAACATCGGATATTTCATAGGCAGATTCCTTGGAAATCGGGAGTTTGTTACTAAGAGGCTTGGTAAGTATGAACGGAAGGGGAGGTACCTGATGAAGAAGTACGGACTTTGGGCCGTGATCATCGGAGCTATGACCCCAATTCCATTTTCTGCTATCTGCTGGCTTGCGGGAATGCTGGATATGAAGTACACCCATTTCCTGGCAGGGGTCAGCTGGAGGATCCCCCGATTCCTCCTTTGGTACATTATCATCGGTTTGGGTTTCAAGGGACTATCCCTTTAGGTCTTTTGAATACAATCTGAAGACCCTCCCTACAGATGCACCGATAGTCTCCGCACCTTTCATGGGAGCCAGGTTCGATTCAAGGACCCAGGATCCTTCAAGCTCCTTGTAACCCTTTTTCAATAGGTTTTCCTTCAATCGTTTTCCCATCATCTTTCCTATACCCTTCCTTGTGAATCGGGGTAATACGCCAATAGTGATCAACCTGGCTCTGGTGATCTTCTCCTCTTTCAACTTCTGATTGTGATCCGGGATGCTGACAAGAAGTCCGAGTGGTGTTCCATTTTCTTCTTCAGCAAAGAGGACCAGGTCTTCATCCAGAAGTGGAAGCATGGACCCGATGATCATCATATCTTCTTCCAGGGTCCTGGGGATGAAGTTTTCGTGAGAAGAGAATATGGCATTGTTGAGTCGATTGAATATCCTGATCTCGCTTTCCAGTTCTTTCTTCCTGATCGTTCTGATCCTAATTCCCTCAATATCATCGAAGGATTCCATTGGAGTGTCCTCCTCCATGATGAACGCTATCAGGTCCTCTTTCTTGGAATATCCGTTGTTTACGAAGTATGACCTGTAATAATCGGGATTGTGAGGTGTACCCCATGTCTGGGGAAGTTCGAAACCCGAGATCTGGAGGCCCAGTGTCATGATATCGTTCCTCGGGGCTATTATGGTGGAAGCACCCTCTTTTCTGAGATCGTTCTCGACCGTGGAGATCAACATTGAAACGGCTTGTTCCTGTTCTTTCAAAGCTTCGAAATGACCCAAGGATCCGACCATTCCCCCATCCTTGATGGCTTTTGGGTCCAGAGATCCGCTTGCCCTGGCAAGAATGCCATTATCATCCAAGGCCAGATATAATTGAAAGAAACCTCCTCTGGAATCCGAATAAGCCTTCATCCCAAGGATCCGGTCCCCAGTCTCCTTGCACCAGACATCATCGTTTTGGTAGATTATTTCAGGAAAAGCCAGGAATCTCTCCAGAAGCTCTCCCTCGTATACTGTGACGACCCTCATCAGATCTCCTCCTTGAACATTCTGACCACTCGGATCATCTTACCCGATCTCGGATTCCGAGAGGGAGGTTCATCCGAAAAAGTGACATGGCCCAATTCACATTCGATCCTTTTTGCTCTCAAGGACAGGTTTTCTATGACCTTCTTCCTGATCCCTGTGATATTGGAACCTGGTGACGTTACCAACCTGATCTCGATGGTATTCGTATCATGTTGCAGGACCTGATAATCCTCGATCTCATCCGATGCAGTGATCAATGCTCTCCTCACGTAATCAGGAAAGAGGTACTTCCTTTCACCTCCTTTCCCCCTGAGTAAAAAGATATCATCGGTCCTCCCGTGGACTTTTTTTATTGTCCTGAAAGATGATCCACAATGGCAATTGTTCCCCCCTGGTTCCACCAGATCGTTCAACTGATATCTGAAAATAGGTTGAGTGGTCCTGTATAGATCCGTAACAACGACCTTCCTTGTCTCATCATCCGATCCTTCGATCTCCTCGAGTTGAATGAACAGGACATCCTCATTTATATGCAGATTTCCTTCTCGGCATGTAGTACCGATGAATCCCTCGGAACCCTGATATATCTGGACCACAGGTGCTTTGAAAACTCCTTCCAGGTTCTGCTTCACATCATCGGTCAGGACCTCTGCATATGATATCAGACAATCGATCTTATGGTCTATTGACCCTACCTCACGAGATATCAGCGAGAGCAATGATGGAGGTCCCGCAAGAATGTTCAGCTTCTCAATGTTGATCTTGGAGATCAGGTCCTTCACGGGGTGTGTGTAATCCACGTAGATTATCTTCACACCGAACTTCCTTACCTCCATGAATGCCGGGGAATTGATCCTCAGGGCGAAAAGGACATGTTTTTTTCTGATCCCTTCAGGTATACCATTCCTCGCCCAAAGGAGAGAGGAGTATTTTGCCATCTCATCTTTGCTCAGGACCGTCAAACCTCTGTTGCCCGAGGTCCCGGATGACATCCCGACCGAATATTCGTCCCTGAAAAGATCCATTGAGTTCTTCGCTTCCCTTTCGGTGGTGAACTTCAAAAGTTCCTTCTTGATCAAACCCCTGGTGTTGATCCGGTCGAATTCCCTCATCATCATTTCCTTGTTCATTTCCGGAAATGAATCTGGTTTGAAACGTTCGATATCCTTGAGGGATTCACTGTAAAAAGAAGAGTTCTCCTTTGCGAACTTACCCATTATCTGCAATCGTTCCGATTGATGCTCCAGAAGTTCCTCATGGGTTGTTTCGTAAAGGCTCTTTTTCAGCTTTCTAACAAGTAGGAGCCTGCTGGCAATGTTCAATCAGAAGACCCCCTGTTCTCTTTCAGTCTCCTTTCGATATCCATATGGTCATCCCTTGAAATCCCATAGAGCAAGCCGATCATACCTGTTATCACGAAGAAGATCGCCGGCATTATCGCAAATGTCAATCTTACCGATAGTAGTCCCGAGGATGTCTGCACATCAAGGTTGCCGTTGTAGCCGAGGGCCCCCATCATGAAACCCATGATCACCGGAGCTGCTGCGAGTCCCATTTTGTGAATGAACACCCATATGCCGAAGAAAATGGACTCGTTCCTCTCCCCTGTTCTGAGCTCTGACAGGTCCACGGTATCCGGGACCAGTGAATATGGTATTATGAAATATGCTGACATGAAAGCCCCGCAGATGGAAACGAGAATGAAAAAGGCAGCAACCATGTTCTCATTCAAAATGGAACCCATTATGGCGAGGATCGAAGCAGTTGCCAAAGTTGAGACCAACAGCAGGTATTTCTTGTGATATCTCTTTGCAAGCTTCAGCCACATTGGAATGAAGGCCATTGCGGTTAGGATGAAAGCAGCCAGACCGAAAGTGCTGAGGCTGTTGTTCCCCATGATATGTTCGGCAAAATATGGGAAGGATGCTGTCATGGATGTGGTTGCTATTCCTCCGAAGAAATAAAGGACGACAAGCACTAGAAAATTCTTTTCAAGAAGGTGGGAAAAGGATCTTAATTTCACTCTTTTCTCTCTATCTTGATCCTTTTCCAACCCCTTAACACTTTGAGCGGATATGATCATGAGGATCGTGACGAGGATCCCATAAGAGATCCCAAGGGTCCTAAGTCCGATGATCTCGCTGGTAAATGAAGATACAAGAAGGGCACTTACACCTCCAAGTATCGTCCCGAATTGAGAGGTGAATGCCCTCATCCCGGATATCTGGGTCCTCTCATCATAACCGGATGTTATCACGGGAAGAAGCGACATGTATGGGACCGCTACCACGGTGTATGCTGTCTTGAAGAGAAGGAGCATCAGAGTTGCTAGGATGAACTGTAAGATCTCTGAAGCTGCCGATGGGATCGTCCAGAGAAGGAAGAATGAAAGACCTAGAGGGGCCGCTCCGAACATTATATAGACCCTTTTTCTTCCAAATCTTGAAATTGTCCTGTCGCTGATGAAACCCATCAAAGGATCAGTCACAGCATCCCAGAACATTCCCAATCCGAAAGCAATACCAGCAAGCCTCGGATCCAGACCGATCAGGTCGGTCAGATAGTACATGAAGAAGAAACCAACTACGAAAAATGAGATGGAAATACCGAAATCTCCGGAGATATACCCCCATTTCCTTATTGTCCTCAATTAAGGTCCTCTGGTGGAGAAGAGATTAGGAGGATTTAAGGATTCTATCAGGGGATGATCTCGCATCCGTTGTTGATCTCCGGATAATCCAAAGCCTCCGGGGAGAGTATTCTTTCTTCAATGAGGCTCTCCACTTCCGGAACGAGCGCATCCAGGCCTTCTATCATCCTTCTGCTGGAAAGGCAAACCCTGTCGAACCATTCCCTGCCCCAACTCATGGTCTGGTTGGCAAAAAGGCATCTGCCTCCACAAACCCAGAGAATATCACAATCAGTGCAGGGTTCACCAACGGTCCTGCTGTTCTCTATGTCTCCGGGAGTTGTCTCACGGATATCTCCGATGTTAGAGTAGACGAGTTCCGGTGCTATGGGGCAGGCCTCTATAGATCCGGATGTCATTATCGAAAATGAATCCACTCCAGACCCGCACCAGATATGTCTTGATTCCTTTTTTACAAGGGTGCGGAGTATGGGGATGAAAGGTACAATACCGAGGACCTTTCTCTCTCTCAATGAGGAACCGAATTCCTCTATCAATCTTTCAATTCCCGTATCATATCTGTCGATCCAAGCTGTCACATCTCCCTCTGACCTCAAGGTCCGTCCAGAAGACATCCAATTGCCAGTGTACATGATCGAAATATCGGAGCAGATGGTTCACATCTCTATGAATATCACCCATGTCGGAGAATGCCATCCTGGCTATGAGGTCGCCCTTGTAATCCTTTCTCTTTTATGGCATGGACATTTTTCATCACTATGTCATAGGTCCCTTCTCCTCTGGATGCATCGGTCACTTCTCTTCCTCCGTCCAGGGAGATAAGTATAGAATGGAGTCTGTGAAGATAGGGGTCCTTGATCCTGTGGAGAAGGGTACCGTTGGTTTGAAGAGTAAATGCCTTTGCAGGGACCTTGTCCATGATCTCTTCGATCCTGTCTATAGATAGGAGGGGCTCTCCACCGTAGAATCCAATTACAGCGTCCCTGTCCTTTGAGATAAAAGAGATCAGGTCTTCGATATCGTATGATATATCAAGTGGTATGCCGGGAATTTCCCTGGTCCCTCCGCAGTATCTGCAGTTGAGGTTGCACCTCTCGGTGGTGAGGACATGGTACTGCATTTCGTGAGGTCCAGGGAGAGATGTGATTTATTGGTTTCGGAGAATGATATCCTTGGTGAGGCCCTATTAATCCTTATTGTTCTAATCTATTGTTATAATGGATTGGTAAAATAAAGAAAAGTTTAAATATGGATATGTCAATTTCATCAATTGATTATGATAATAACAACAGAAAAAAAATTCGGGTATCCTATCCGACATAAAAGAAAGGTACCTTTCGACCCTGAAATTTCACTGCCACCGGACGTAATGAGATTGAATGCCGAGATATTTCAGATGGAAGCTGAACTGGATAGATGCATTCTTACAGGTCAGGATTATCAAGATCTCATCACCGAGGCTTTCTCATCGAACATACATCTATCGACCTCCATGGAAGGGAATCCATTGACACATGATGAGGTCAAGAGGATCACCAAGAGGACATTTCGGGAGGGGCCACCTACCGATCGAATTGATTTCTTCTCTCAGGAGATATACAATCACATCTTTGCATACATAGACCCCGTATATTCCGAGAAGTGGGACCTGATGACCATCAGGAAGACCCATTCCATCCTTCTGTCAGGGGATGATGAGGCCGAAGCCGGCTCATTCAGGAAGGGAAGAGGTGTCGTGGAGACGAATGAGGGCCAGGAGGTGTTCATAGCCGGCCCTCCTGAACATATTTCGGAAGAATTGACATCCCTGATCCTATGGTTGAATACAAAGGCAAATGCCCTCCTTCCGGTGGTTGCGGCAACGGTATTTTTCCATGAGTTCGAATCGATACACCCTTTCAAGGACGGAAACGGGAGGTGCGGCAGGACCCTGTTCCATGTTCTCCTGCAGCATAGAGGATTGCCCAATTCCAAATTGTGTCTTGTCGAGAAAGAGGTGGTGTGGGACCTTGAGGATTATTATGATCTACTTGCCAGGACCGATTTCACGGGTGATTATACTGATATGATCATCAATTTCACCAGAGGGGTCTGGAGGAGCTACAGGGAAGCTGTGGATAGATTCAAGGAAAGGGACCTGTTGAGAAGTGATCTTGATGACATCTCAAAGATCATGATAATGAAGTCAAAAAATCTCAATTCCCCCTTCACACTAAATGATGTCAGGTCCTGGATCACTGGACCCAGCGATTATATTCTAAGAGAAAGGTTGAACGATCTTGTTAAAATGGGTGCAATATGGACAATAGGAAGGACAAGGGGAAAGAAGTTCATTTTTGCAGATCCCACCAGGGACCTTTTCCGGGATTACCTCAATGATTTATCAAATAGGCATTATAATAGGATAAATTGATTACATCTCGAAACTCACTTTCGTCGATGTTAATTGATGCGTGAGTTCGAGGTCCAGCATAACTAGTCCGTCTATATCGAAATGCGTTATGCGGACTTTTGTGCAAGAATGAGATTAAAATGATGGCCTTGCACAAAAGATTCTATTGTGTGTATCAAAATAATTACAGCTGGTAAATTTCTCTCGTCAATGTAATATTATATCGAAATTTCCAGGTCCAGTATAACTATTCCGTCTATATCAAAATGCGTTATGCGGACTTTTGTGCAAGAATGAGATTGAAATGATGGCATTGCACAAAAGATTGGCAGAGGACGAAGGGTTAAGAAGAGAGGATTGGATGTAAAGAATAAAAATTTACTTCATCCTCGGCCTTTGTTTGTGGATTTATCGTGACGCGTACGCCACTCCATTACTATTTACTTCTTGAGCATATTTAATCCCTTTCCCTAAGTTATCAATTGATGAAACTCTATTACAACGGAACCTGTTTTTAACCTATTCAATGCTGAATGTGATGGAGGAGAGAGCTGGAGTCCTCTCTGGACCTGACTATGATCTGAAGGTTCAATAGCTCTTTGAAAGGAGGACAATGGTCTCGGTAGGTCTTCCGCAGTTCATGCAGTTCCCTGCATCTTTCTGGTATTCACCGGTTTCGATATCTCCCAGGGGATACCCAAGGAAGGTCCTGTCCAGGATCTTCTCCATCTGTTCAGCACAATCCATTTCACCGCACCAATGGGTCCTGATGATCCCGTCCCACCCTTCAAGAAGTTTGGTCCCGTCCTCGAGGGAATCCGCATCCCTGATCCCGTTATCAAGGATCTCTGCGGCCCTCCTCGAGAGCTCATCTTCAACCTCTTTGAGGGCCCTTTCACATTCTGACCTGAGGTCCTCCCTCTTCACGAATTCCTTGGTGGAGAGGTCCCTTCTCTTGAAAACCAGGGTATTGTTCTCTATGTCCCTGGGACCTATCTCTATCCTTACAGGTACACCCTTGATCTCCCAATCATAGTGCTTGGACCCGGGTCTATCGTCCCTTTCATCTAGTTTGACCCTGAAATTGAATCCCTTGATCTCTTCCTGGAGCTCCTTTGAAGCCCTTAGAACGATCTCTGCCTTATCCTTGACAAGTATGGGAATTATTACGAATTGTATAGGGGCCAGTTTTGGAGGGAGTATGATCCCTTTATTATCTCCATGAACCCCGACAACAGCGCCTACCAGTCTCTCGGACATTCCGTAGGTGGTCTGATGACAGTAATGGAACTGAGTGTCATTCCCCTCGTATTTGATATCATAAGGTCTGGAGAAGTTCTCCTTGTACTGATGTATCGATCCCAGCTGTAATGTCCTCATCGAGGGCATCAGCGTATCAACACCAATTGTGTAGACTGCTCCAGCGAATTTGTCCCAGTCAGGCCTTTTCACGAGGAGGTAAGGAATACAGAGGTCCTTTGCTACCTTGTCCATAATGGCGAAGTCTTCCCGGATCTGCCTCTCGGCATCCTCGAAGGAATCATGGCATGTATGTGCTTCAAAGAAATGTATCTCCCTGACCCTCATGAAAGCCCTGGTCATCTTCGTCTCGTATCTGAAGGTGTTGACGATCTGATACGTCTTGAGTGGAAGGTCATTGTAGGACCTGATCCAGAGGGAGAACATGGGATACATGGCGGTCTCGGATGTAGGTCGAAGAAGAAGTGGGACATCAAGTTCATTCAGGCCACCGTGAGTTACCCAGTAAACTTCCGAATCGAATCCTTTGATATGATCCGCTTCCTTCTGGAACTCTGTCTTGGGGATCAGAAGCGGGAAGTTCACCTCTTCATGGCCAGTAGCATCACATTCCCTTCTGATGATGGAATCGATGAATTGCATGATCTTCCATCCGTAGGGAGTCCATACATTCATACCCTTAATGGGGTACCTCTTATCTGAAAGGCCGGAAACCTCCACCACATCGTTGTACCATTCGGAGAAATCGTCCTTATCAAGGACTATCTTCTTCTTTTCACCCTCGGTCATCTCATTTCACCTGACCAGGACCCATGTAACAAAGTTCGATTTATAACAGTTGTGCAGACCTGGGATCAGTAAATTGAATTAAATACCAGGTGCCCACTTTCAAAGTGAATGGTAAAATGTCCCAATTGTGAGGGTAGATTGAAGGAGGTAAGCAGGGAGAGGACCCTTCCTGATCCGGATTTTGTCACCATGTCTGATGATGAAATGATCGATTTCTTCAGTGAAGACATTACAGGTGAATATACCAACTGGGGAATGACCGAGGTTCATTTCAAATGCATGAAATGTGGAAAACGCTTTCGTCTCGAAAAGAAATGAAATTCAATCTTCCTCATCATCCTCACTTATAGAATCGATCAGTTCATTTTTAAGTCCTTCAGCTTCTTCTTTTGCACCCTTGACACCTTTTTTATTGAAGAACAATGAGATTATCTTCAGGTCCCTTTCAAGGAGGTGAAGAGCATTGGGATGTTCGATATGGACACTCTGTCCAACATCGATGAAAACGGGATCGCCATCATAGAGGATGTTGTATTCGGAAAGATCGGCATGGACCAGTTTGCAGTCGAGGAAAATCCTTTTTACAGTATCCAGGACCGTTCTCCACATATCCTCCCATTCATCCACATCTGCATCTAGGAATTTTATCTGTGGTGCGGGTTTTCCACCATATTCGATGTAATCCATGATGAGAAGGTTCCTGAATATGGCTCCTGGTTCGGGAACCCGAATACCATTTCTGTGCATGGTCCTCAAGTTGAGATGCTCTTTTTTCGCCCAAGTATAGATTATTCCCCTTTTGGACCGGTCTATCTTCTGGAACCTCCGGTCACCTTCAATGTATTCCAGGAAAGCACCAAAGGTGGAAGTGGAGGTCCTGAAGATCTTCATGGCAGAGAATCCTTCGGAGGTCTTGATCTTGTAGACATTTGCCTCTTTACCCGTGGAGATGGGACATTCCACGGTTTTGATCTTTCCCCTTCTCATCAATTTGTAGATGTGATCGAGGTTCTGGTGGTCGAAGACCTCATCATATGTCTTGAACCGTTCTGCATCGATTAAGATGGTCTCCCTCTTGTTCCCTCTGTCGAATCTCTGGTCTATCAGATCGTAGGCATCCTTACCTGGCACATACCTCCATTCGGGTATGATTAGAAAAACCTGCCGGGATCACCCTAATAATGATTCGAGGTGCTTGGGGACCAGATTCCTTCTGGCCATGTTCTGGGATTGGATATGGGTATACCTGTAAAGGACATCGGCCTTGTCATCCTGGAATTCCCAGGGGCAGATGATCACAAGGTCTCCCTCTCTCATCCACATCCTCTTCTTCAATTTACCCCGGATCCTCCCGAGCCTCATCTTCCCGTCCTCGCAGAAGATCTTGAGATGTCCACCACCCAGGGCCTGTTCGACGACGCCGAATATCTCCCTCTTCTTCTTGTTCGGGAGTTTGACCCTTACATATTCCTCTGGATTTTGATTATGATCGTTGGGCAATGGACCACCTGTTCCTTCCGACTGGGAGGGGAACAGGCCCTATAAGGGTTCTTTTATTAAGAAATTTCCATTTTCAAACGGGCAAATATCCTGTCACATCTTCACAGGGGTTTAATATCTCATTGCCTTACATGCAAACAAGGTGATTGTTGTGAAGAGGATCCAAGCGAATCCCAGGGCCCTGGAGATCGAATATGCCATCAGGGATGTCGTACTGCCTGCAGCAGAGCTTGAAAAAAAAGGTCATACCATAATGAAACTCAATATCGGGGATCCGAACAAATACGATTTCGATACACCGGATTTCATCAAGGACGCAGTCAGGGAAGCCATGGACCTGGGTCTTAACGGATATTCACCTTCAAGCGGACATCCAGAACTTCTTGATGCCATTGTCATGGATGAGAGGTCCCGGGGGAATAACATCGAGGCAAAGGATGTGGTCGTAACAAACGGTGTGACCGAAGCCTTGCAGATGATCTTCTATTCCACTATCTCCCCTGGAGACGAGGTCTTGATCCCTGGTCCTTCTTATCCTCCTTACATTACATATGTTCAAATGGTGGGGGGTGTCCCAGTCCCCTATCGTACGATCGAGGAGGAGGGATGGGTCCCTGATGTTGATGATATAGCATCTAAGGTTACGGAGAAAACAAAGGCGATCGCCATCATCAATCCCAACAATCCTACCGGTGCCCTTTATGATGCTTCCACCATCAGGAGGATCGGTGAGATCGCCGCAAAGAACGATCTTTTCCTGATCTCGGATGAAATTTACAATCTGATGACATTTGAAGGTGAGACCCCATCCACTGCAAAAGAATGTCCAGAGGTCCCTGTTATCACCATGAACGGTATCTCAAAGATCTATCTGGCACCAGGGTGGAGGATCGGTTATCTTGCCATAAGGGATCCCGATAACAAGCTTGAGGATATTCGGGACGGTATCATGCGGCAGTCAAGGGCCCGCCTTTGTGCCAACTCCATCTGCGAATACGGGTATTTCAAGGCATTGACTGGAGACAGAACCCACATAATACGCACAATGGAGAAACTGGATAGAAGAAGGAAGATCGCCTTTAGGAGATTGAACGAGATCGAGGGAACCTCCTCACAAGATCCTGGTGGAGCTTTCTATATGTTCCCCAGATTAGATGCTTTAGAGAAAGGACCATGGAAGGATGATAAGGAATTCTCCCTTGATCTCCTCCATGAGGAGAAGGTCCTGACGGTCTTTGGTTCCGGCTTTGGAAAAGAATACGGTTCCGGTCATTTCAGGATCGTCATCCTTCCCCAGGAGGAGGTCCTTGAAAAGGCCTTTGATGGAATAGAAAGGCTTCTAAAAAAGAGAGTTTTTTAACTGCACAGATGGATCCGTCCATTAACCATTATTTATAGATGTTTTTTATCGGTTTTTTTAATTTTATTGGAAATATATAAATAATTTCAATAAACATGTTAGGGGTCATTTAAATATCAAATGTGCATGCATCACGCACATCCGTATTCGTCCAAGGGAGTGACCACGATGTCCTTTAGACCTATCCCGTTCGTTATTTCATTTGTACTGCTTCTTGCAGCCTGGGTAATGCTCACCTCGAGCTTCCAATATCAGGAACTTGTGGCCGGGGTCATTGTGTCGATCGCCCTTGCAATAACTCTAAATTCAATTCTTCCCAAGGGTGGAAAAGGAAATCTTCCGGTCAGGATCCTCAAGGCCATATGGTTTCTGATCGTTCTTGGAAAGGAGATGATCGTGGCCAACCTAGATGTAGCTTTCAGGGTACTTCATCCGAAGATGCCCATCAGACCTGGAATAGTAGAGGTAAAGCCAGGACTTGATTCTGAAATGGGAAAGGTCCTCCTATCGAATTCGATCACCCTGACCCCTGGGACCCTTTCAATGGACTGGATAGATGACCGTCTTTTCATCCACTGGATAAATGTCGATGAGGAAGATGTGGATTCGTCGATGGAACCCTTGAACAAAGCGGTGAAGGGGGTGTTCCCTTGATACCTGAATGGTTCCTCTGGGTGACGGTCATTCTATCAGGGGGTGCCACCCTTCTTGCTCTTGTTAGGGCTTTTATCGGACCCACAACACCGGACAGGATAGCTGCTGTTGATAATATGACCACTGTGATGGCCTCTTATTTCCTTATCCTGGCCTTGATGATGGGGTCCGGCATCTATGTGGATGTGGCCATGGTATATGCGATCATTTCCTTCATTGGCATACTTGTATTTGCCAGATATCTGGAGGGATCCATTTGACAGCTGTGAACGAGATCGTCGGGATGGTGTTCATAGCCATCGGTCTTCTGTTCCAGGTCCTTGGAGCACTGGGTCTTGTGAGGCTTCCGGATGTCTACAACCGGCTTCAGGCCGCAACCAAAACCATTACTTTAGGGGCGATTTCCATTGCTATAGGGGTTGGGATCGCTGATGTATCCCTGCTTCCAAAATCCTTGATAGTGGCATTTTTCCTCCTCCTTACCAACCCGATCGCATCCCATGCCATTGCAAGGGCAGCATACAGAAGCGGGGTTCCGTTGTGGAAGGGGTCGATCATAGACATGTATGGAAAAGCTCTCAAAAAGGAGGGTGATGGAAAATGAACTCGATCATCTTCCTCACCCTTGGGACCTTGATGTTCATCATCATGATCGCGCTGGCAATCGCGGCGGTAATATCAAAGGACCTGATACGAAGCGCCATACTGCTGGCTGGTGTATCCCTGGTAGCATCGTTCATCTTTGTCCTTTTAAGGGCTCCCGATGTTGCCATGGCGGAAGCCTCCATAGGATCAGCCCTCACAGCGATGATCATTGTCTATGCCATTAGACGGACCAAAAGGTTCGAGGAAGGAGGTGGCCAACGATGATGGAAAGGTCCATTCTCCACAGGTCCATTCCTGCCTTACTGGTGGCATTGCTGGTTGCAGGGACATTTTTCCTTGCTTTTGTAGAGATAGGGTTCGGGAATCCAAGGGTCGATGACGAGGATTCAGTATCAAGCAGGTATATTGCAAATGGAACTGATGACACGGGTTCTTCGAACCTGGTAACATCCGTCGTGGTCAATTACAGGGGATTCGATACTCTTGGAGAAGTTACAGTTCTTTTCCTTGCAGCTGCCGGGGTATCTACTATGATATCCCTACTCCCTGAAGAGGAAAAAAGGAAGAAAGGGCCGAGGCCCTCACTTATAATGACACAGGGAGGAATGCTGGCAATACCCGTGATAGTCCTCTTCGGCACCTATATCTTCCTCCATGGTCATCTGTCTCCTGGTGGAGGTTTTCAGGGAGGTGTCGTTATCGCATCCGCTTTCCTGCTCTACCTCCTTGTCAAACCCGGCGCAAAGGTATCCCATTCAGGGCTTTCCCTTTCGGAATCGATAGCAGGCCTTGCGTTCATCGGGATCGGACTTGTAGGTCTGGCTGTAAGCGGGATCTTCCTTGACAATGTCATAGAAGGATTCGGTGACATCGGCCAGCTTGTATCGGGAGGACTTATACCACTGATCTACGTGGCAATTGGGATCAAGGTGGGTTCGGAGATGTCCGGCCTTGTCACGAAAATGAGGGGGGATGCCTAATGACCGATTACAGCTGGGTATTCTTCGGTGGTATAATGGCCCTTATGGCCGTTGGGATCTGGGCCATCCTCTCCAGGAGGAATCTGATCAAGATGATAATGGGTCTTGTGATCATAGAGACCGCGGTGAACCTCCTGCTTGTGGCCGTTGGATATGTCAACGATAGGGCCGCTCCAATAGTGGGTGGCGATACCGGTTTGTCCAATTCTCCTGTGGGAGAGGTTGTCGATCCGATCCCACAGGCACTGGTCCTAACTGCTATAGTCATTGGATTGGCCACTACCGCACTGGCCCTCGTGGCTGCTGTGGGTTACTTCAGGTCTTCAGGTACTCTGGAACTGAAAAGCTTCAGTTACGGAAGGACCGATGAAAAGGAGGTGAGGAAATGATCGTGGATCCTGTCCTCCTTGTGGTGATCCCTCTTTCTGCAGCCTTCCTTGTTCCGCTTATCTCAATGCTATCAAAGAAGTTGGCCGAGTGGATCCCGATCCTTGGACTTTTGGGAATGGCAATTGTAATGGCTATAAACCTCCCAGAACTTTTCAATGGACCAATAACTTCCACAACAGGGGGTTTCAACCCACCTTGGGGTATCTCGATCATCATGACTCCCTTAGGCGGACTCTTTGCAGCCGGTATGATAGGTGTCGGCCTTTTCGTATCCATTTCCGGGATCAGCGATTCAGGTAGGCCCTATCAGGCCATATACAATACCTTTGTAATGATGGCAACCGCGGGAGCCGTGGGGATGGTCATCACGGGAGATCTTTTCAATATGTTCGTCTTCCTTGAGATAACCTCTATCTCCGGAGTGGTCCTTGCAGCAATGCCAAGGAAAGGTCATGAAAAAGGTCTGAATTGGAGAGGAGCTGCTGTTTATGCAGTTGTAGGTGGTGTGGCATCATTCCTGGTACTTGCAGGGATAGCACTTCTTTACGGGGCCACCTCCACACTGAACATAGCCCAGATCGCTTCCAGGATCGAGGATGTGGATACATTTGTCATAGGGGCCGCATTCCTTGCAATGTTCGTGGGATTCGGCATAGAATCCGAACTTTTTCCCCTGAACGGATGGGCACCGGAGGTCTATAGAGGATCCAGATGGGGTACCAGTTCCCTTTTCTCTGGTGTTATTGGGAAAGCGGGACTGCTTGCGCTTATTAGGGTGTCCATCACTGTCCTCTCCCCTGGTCTGGAGAACGATCTTATCCCCGATATTCTACTCTGGGTTGGAGCAGCCACATACATCTTCGGAGAGGCAGCTGCCTTTTCTTCAAAGGACCTCTATCGGATCCTTGGTTACTCCTCCATTGGGATGTTTGGTCTTCTCACTGTATCTTTCTCTTTAGGTATTGAAGATGGGATCAGAGGCGGGATCTTGCTCCTTATCGGCCATATGTTGGTCAAACCCCTCCTGTTCTCCATGACCTCATTTGCAGGCAGAATGAAGAAAGGAGACGTTCCCATCTCATCCCTGAAAGGCCTGATAAGAACATCTCCCCTTGCAGGCATTTTATTGACAATTGGTATTCTGGCCCTGATCGGTATGCCCCCCTCCCCTATATTCTGGGGGAAGTTCCTGATAATTTCTTCTGCAGGTTCTGAAGCTCAATGGCTCCTGATAGGTATCCTTCTGACAGGCACCATTCTCGAGGCAGGATACCTGGGAAGGATGCTTTACAATATCCTCGATACAAGGAGATCGCATTCTCCCTCAAAGCTGCCGTTCGCAAGAGGACTCATGGGAATTGTAGCGGTGCTTACGATACTTTTGATCGGGATAGTCCCTGGGCCATTGAATGATATGGCAGACTTGATAGTCAAGGAGCTTATGGACCCGTCAATTTACACCTCTTGGGGGGTGATCTGATGGATGTGATCAACGAACCGGCAACATTGCTATTTGTCCTTGGAGCTGGCGGGATCCTTTCATTGCTTCTGTGGAAGGTCCGTTGGTTCGCAGCTCTTATTTCGATCCTGACCTCTTTGATCGGTGCAGGTATGGTCCTCCATACAGGCATCCTTGGGAATATCTCTTCTTTGAAAAATTGGGAATATTCTGTTTTCGGTGATGTATCCTTATCTGTTGGAACGAATTGGTTCTCATTTCTATTCCTTGCATCCATCGTTGTACTTGCACCACTTGTCCTGATCTATTCCTGGGAGCCTATGAAGACGAGACAGAAGGACAGACCGTTCTACGGTCTATTCATGGTCTCCCTGGTAGGAGCCGCAGGTGTCACAATGGCAAGGGACCTTCTGACCATGTTCCTGTTCTGGGAACTGATGACCTGGCCAGTGATCCTGCTGATAGGTGACGGCAGACCCGGTTCCGGGAAGGCATTGAAGATGTATTTCGGATTTGGAATGCTCTCGGCAGGGGGCATCCTCGGGATACTGGCTATCGTTAATTGGTCCCAGGGAGGAATTGCCTTCTCCGATGCGGTTATGACATTGAAAGAAGGGAGTACCGGGCTACGGATAGTCGTTCTACTTCTTGGAGCTGCAGCTTTCGGAACCAAAGCAGCGATCGTCCCATTCCATATCTGGGCTCCGGGAGCCTATGGCCACACAGAGGACTCTTTCACATCGTTCTTCTCCGGGGGACTTTCCAAAACAGGTATCTACGGTGCTTTTCTTGTTGTGGACGTTTTCATAGGAACGGGGATCCTTCTCTCTTACGGATCGGTCAACGGGCTTACTCCGTTTGGTTTCTTCATTGCTCTAGCAGGTGCTATCACAGCCCTTATCGGGGGCATGATGGCAATGATGCAGGACGATGCTAAGAAGCTCCTTGCTTATTCTTCGATCTCCCAGCTGGGGTATATCTTCGTTGGTCTCGGGGTAGGAGGTTCAACGGCAACCGCTGGAGCACTTTACCATGTCCTCAATCACACTGCATTCAAAGCGGTCCTGTTCATGGGTCTTGGTGCAGTGATATACAGGACAGGTGAGCATCGGTTGTCAAGGCTGGGTGGTATGATACATGTCATGCCAGCCACATTCTGGTGTTTCCTTGTTGGGATATTTGCCGCTGCGGCAATCCCTATAACTTCGGGTCTTGCTTCGAAATGGCTGATCTACGAGGGAGCTCTGGAAAAGGGTGTGGGCGTACTCGTTCCGATCCTGTTCCTGGCATCCGTCGCTGCTTTTCTTTATTCCTTCAGGATCCTTCAGGGTGGTTTCATGGGTCAGTTGAGGGATGAGTTCAAGGACGTGAAGGAAGCCCCGCTAACCATGCTCATTCCCATGATCCTGATAATGATCGCTTTGATAGTATTCGCATTCATCCCCGGCCTCCCCATGGAGTTGATCTCCAGAGCAATGGGTGATATCGGAATGGAAGCCCCGGAGTATTCAACCTTCGCCCTTGAATCTGGGGTAGGTAGCTATTCTGGCCTTGTTGTGATGATCGCTGTGGGTGTGGGTTTCCTGACCGCAGTATTGATGTTCTTCTCCAGACCGCTTGGGAGGCACATTGACCTCAGAGACACCTTCACAGCTGGAGAGGAACCTATCCCGGACATGGACAAACGTTACCATTATGCCTGGAAGTTCTATGCTCCCTATGAGAGGTTTCTGAAACCCTATTTCAACAACTGGATAGGAAAAGGTTGGGCTAAGGTTTACAAGCTTGTCTCTCAGATAACAAGGCTGCATCGTTCCATCATGAACGGAGACATCACAGGTTACCTCTGGCTCGTTTTCGGTTCCCTGGTCCTCCTGGGGATCATTCTGTACCGGTTCGGGGGGTGGTTCTAATGGATACCACCGGATGGGTAATGGTATTCCTGGCTCCGTTACTTGCCTTCATACTCGGACATCTGTTCCTTGGAATTTCACGAAAGTACACAGCAAGGATCCATCGGAGGGTGGGCCCACCTATACTGCAACAGTTCATCGATGTGATGAAGCTTTTCGGAAAGCGAGAATCCACCACCCATTCCTGGGTCCAGGACATGGGTGCGCTCTTTGCTGTGATCGGTGTTTTCGCCTCCATACTGTTCATTCCCATCGGGGGTGAAGCGGTCCTCTCTTTCGAGGGGGACCTCATCGTATTGGCATATCTTCTTGTCATTGCCCCTCTTGGTATGGCCCTAGGAACCGGAGCAACGGGAAATCCGAACTCTGCCATAGGTGTTTCAAGGGGACTCATGTTGATGATGGGTTACGAGCTTCCATTTGCCATGGTCTTGGTCGCAGTGATGCTTCATTATGACACAGCTTCACTTGGTGATATCGTTGAGGCCCAGAAGGGCATTTTCAATTGGGCGATCCTTGCACTCCCTCTGTCAGCTATTGCTGCAGACCTTTCCCTTCAGGCTATGCTTGGGGAGAAACCCTTCGATCAACCAGTAGCTCCTTCAGAAATAGCATCAGGTCCCATGGTCGAGTTCGGAGGGAAATATCTGGGTATGCTGATGGTATGGCACGCAATGTCCATAGTCGTGGAAGCGGGATTGTTCGTGGACCTTTTCCTCGGAGGTGGTGTGATCTTCAACGGCAGTTCCACCCTTGGACTGATTGGCAATATCGTGATCTGGTCATTGCTTTCACTAGTAATGTGGCTCATATCCGTTTCTATCAATACCGTGTTCGGCCGATTCAAGATGGGCCAGGCTCTAAAATTCTACTGGGGAGTACCCACACTCCTTGCCCTTTTAGGTCTGTCATATGTGGTGGTTTCCAATCTGGGGGTGATTTAGATGTCGGAGGAGAATCCAAAAGGAGGACTTCTTGATCAGGATGGAAGACCGATAACGAACCTACCCGAGAGGGGATTCGTCAGAAAAGTGGCCGATTGGGCCTCATCGAAGTCCATGTGGCTTCTATGGTATTGTACTGGGTGCGGGGCAGTGGAACTTCCTCCGTCGTTCACCTCCAGATATGATATGGAGAGGTACGGGATCGGACCCATGGCCACTCCAAGACAGGCTGATATCTTCCTCATCACGGGATACCTGTCTGTCAAGACATTGAAGAGGATAGTGAGGTCCTACGAGCAGATGCAGGACCCGAAATATGTTCTGGGGCATGGCTCCTGCACAATTGACGGGGGAATGTACTGGGACTCTTATGCAACCGTCAAGGATGTGGGATTGTACATCCCTGTTGACCTCTACATTGCCGGCTGCATGCCGAGACCAGAGGCAATATTCCAGGCATTCGAAAGACTGCAGGATATGATAACAAAAGGTGAAGCTCTGGGCTGGAAGAAGTACAAGGAGAACTATCAATGGTATCGGAAGAACCAGGACCGGGTCTTCAAGAGAGGACCGGACTGGGCGCTGGAGGAACCGGAACTGAGGTGATATTATGGTCAAGGATTCCTATGATCTGACGAAAAGAAAGGACCAACGCAATGGAACTTATGTTCAAAAAGATGTTCCGGGACAAAGGGTAATGGACGAAGTCCTTGAAAAGGTCCAGGGTGCTGAAATTGTCCCGAGAAACGGTAGGAGGGCAGAGGTGAAGGTTCCTCATCTCCTTGTTTCCGAAACACTTTCGATCTTCAAAAGAGATGGATATGACCATTTCGTAGCACTTACCTGCATAGATCAGTTAGAGGACGGCAAGTTCGACCTTGTTTACCATCTGTTTTCCTACGGTGCCAGGATCCATGTATATGTCAAGACATCGATCTCAAGGAAGAAACCAACCATCCACTCTATTGTTGATGTTTTCAGACCTTCTGTCACCTATGAGAGGGAGATCAAGGAGATGTTCGGAGTGGATTTCCCTGGAAATCCCCGTTTGACCGATTTCATACTTGAGGATTGGGGAGGCCCCCCTCCCATGAGGAAGGATTTCGATTCCATACAGTATGTTCAGGACACTTTTGATATCCATGTCAGGCATCCCAAAGGTCTTCCTCCCAAACCGAAAAAGGGAGGTGGTGCCTGATGGATGATTTCAGAGCGACAGAGATAATCTTCGGCCCCCAGCATCCCGGCATACACGGGAACTTTGGCACGAGACTGGAACTCGAAGGAGACCTTGTCCACAGGGCTAGGATGGTTCCAGGCTACCTACATCGTGCATTCGAGAAATTGATGGAACATCGTACCTGGATGCAGAACGTGGCAATTGTACCCAGGATATGCGTCCCAGATCCTGATGTCAATGAACAGGCCTATTCCATGGCTATAGAGGACATAATGGGGATAGAGGTACCAAAGCGGGCCCATTACATAAGGACGGTGATCCTGGAACTTTCAAGGATAGCATCACACCTTATGAGCCTCGGAGGCCTGGGTGGGGCGATCGGTCTTTACACACTTCCCATGTGGTCCAATGGGGATAGGGATTATATTCTGGACCTGATGGAACAGCTTACCGGTGGGAGGATCTATCATATATTCATCTGGCCCGGAGGTGTCCGTTGGGACATGCCTGATAGCTGGCCCAGGAAGGTCAACAAGGTGCTGGACCATATCGAATCAAGGCTCCCCGATTATCATTCACTTTTCTTCGAATCGAAGGTTACCGACGCAAGACTGAAGGGATTAGCACCTTTTGATTCACAATGGGCGGTGGAACACGGTGTGACAGGCCCCAATCTCAGAGCAACCGGATTCGAGATGGACCTGAGAAGGTTCGATCCGTACGCCGCTTACGAGGAACTGGATTTTGACATCATTACAAGAAAAGAGGGAGACGGATTGGCCAGAGCCCTTGTCAGATGGAATGAGGTCGGTCAGTCGATCCGGATCATAAGGCAGGCCCTTGAGGATATGCCCGGTGGTGAGCACAGGGCCAAGGTCCCTCCCCCTCTTGCATTCACGGTCCCCCCTGGAGACAGCTACGCCAGGGTCGAGAGCTCCAAGGGCGAATACGGATACTATGTTGTCTCCAAGGGGGGCAAGTTTCCATACAGGGTCCATGTCAGAGGTCCCTCGTTCACCCATGGTATAGACGTCTTAGAGCAGCTCCTTCCCGGAAATGAGATATCTGATGTAGCACTGATAACAGGTACCCTGGAGGTATGCCCCCCCGATATAGACAGGTGATCCATATGAGTGATATTGTGAAGAGAACTATCAGACCCTTCAGGGCCCTTAAATATCTTACAAGGAAACCCCATACCATCAGGATCCCCCATGAACCGCATAATGATATCGAGGGGGACGCGTTACCTTCAGAGAGGTATAGAGGCATCCATGTCAACAGTTGGGAAGACTGCATAAGCTGTGGTCTCTGTGCAATGGTATGCCCCTGTGATGCCATCGAAATGGTAGATGTTCAGGGAGAACAGAAACAGAGACCAGAAGTGTCCTACGGAAGGTGTTGCTTTTGCGGATTCTGTGAAGACGTTTGTCCCAAGAAGTCCATGCACCTGACATCTAATCATACAATGCTTGACACCGATGAGAGGAAGTTCATTTTCCTCCCAACGGCAAATCTCAGGGAGTTCGAGTTCGAATACATGGTCGATGCAAGGACCCTCTGTCAGATAAAAAAGAAGGATGGAAAGAACATCATTGTGCAGGGTGAAGCCTACCCTGTGAAAAAGGGGGATCAGAGCTGATCTTTAACCAGGTTTTTCTTCATCATCCTTAATATAATTGGAATCAGAACCAACATGGGAAAAAGATAGATAATACGATCACAATGAAACCGGAAGAAGTAGCCGGATAGGATCATGGAGAGTTCAGTGATGGATTCTGTACCAGTGGTTCAAAGGTCTAAGCCCCATCATCCAGGCTCTCTTTGCAACCCTGTTTACATGGGGTGTCACCGCCCTGGGAGCTTCAGCAGTGATATTCTTCAAGAAACCATCCAGGAAGCTCCTGGATGCAATGTTGGGTTTCGCAGGAGGGGTAATGATTGCTGCCAGTTTCTGGTCGCTTTTGGCACCTTCCATTGAAATGGCCAGTGAAGGTCCTCTTCCGAAATATATTCCCCCCGCAATCGGTTTTGCTCTTGGTGGCATATCCCTCTGGGGCATGGACAAGATATTACCGCATATTCACCCGAGTTTGAAGGACAATGAAGCGGAAGGGGTTAAGACATCATGGCGTCGTTCGACCCTCCTGGTTCTCGCGATAACCCTTCATAATATTCCAGAGGGCCTTGCTGTGGGAGTTGCTTTCGGTGCCCTTTCTTCAAATATTGGTGGAGCCACACTTGGTGGAGCCATGGCCCTCGCCTTGGGTATTGGTATTCAGAACTTCCCTGAAGGATTCTCTGTCTCAGTTCCTTTACGGAGAGAAGGACTATCGAGAGGGAAGGCTTTCTGGTACGGTCAGCTTTCCGGATTTGTTGAACCTATAGCAGGAGTAACCGGAGCGGTTTTGGTACTTGTTATGAAACCCTTGCTTCCATACGCTCTTGCATTCGCTGCGGGAGCGATGGTGTTCGTTGTTGCGGAAGAGGTGATCCCCGAGTCCCAGAGAGAGGGGAACCGAGACCTTTCCACTATGGCGTTGATGGCAGGATTCATAGTGATGATGGTACTGGATGTCGCACTAGGTTAAATATTATGTAGAATGACCTAACCAGGACATTCGTAAAAAAGTAATTTAATGCTAATTATTATCGCTTTTTTACTTGCCATTGATCAAAAACAATTAGAACGTTCAGGCCCACCATTTGAATTTGAAAAGAATTTAGAAATGGTGGGCCTGCCCGGACATTCGTAAAAAAGTAATGGCAACAGATACAGATCGCTTTTTTACTTGCCAATTATTGGAGAATGATGATAGCGTCCAGGCCCATTCTTCGCTTTCAAAATGATAAAATGCAGAATGGGCCTGTCCGGATTTGAACCGGAGTTCATGGCTCCCAAAGCCACGAGGATGACCAAGCTACCCCACAGGCCCATGATTTTTACGCATGGATGGCGAGTGAAACGGGGCTAATATGAACAAGTGTTTAAGCCTTTTGTTCCCAATTATAACGGTCAATACTCTTATCAAAATCAATTTATACCTTCTTGAACAACTCCATAGTGAGGTAATCTACTGAATAGCTCCATTCACATTACTAAATGCACACAGTATGATCCTGGGATGGTATCAAAGCAGGTTAAGGTACATATGGACCTGTATCCCAAGTTCAAGGACCTATCCGGAAAGAAGGTCCTAATCAAGGTCAATCTGCTTTCGGCATCCACCCCGGAGAAGATGGTTACCACCCACCCAGTATTTGTGAAAGCACTGGTTGAAGAGATTCGATCGAGAGGGGGTAGCGTGATCATCGGTGATTCGCCCGGTGGCCTTTTCAACGAAGATTCATTGAAGAAATGCTTACAAGGAACAGGAATACAAAAGGTATCGGATGATACTGGAGCCTTACTTAATCTAAACACCAATTCTCATAAGGAGCAGTACCTCCAGGGACGCTTCACCAAAGCGTTCCAGATCAGTGATTACATAAGGGATTGTGACTTGATAATAGCAGTTCCGAAGATCAAGACTCACATGTTTTGCGGTCTGACATGCGCATCCAAGATAATGTTCGGAGCCATTCCCGGAACTGAGAAAGCAAGATATCATACAAGATTTCCTGATGCAGTGGCCTTTTCAAAGATGCTTCTCGACCTTACTGACTTGTGCAAAGTGGATCTCTTCATGGTAGATGGTATTGTAGGGATGGATGGGAAGGGTCCTGCAAGGGGCAATCCAAGAGAGATTGGTTTGATAATATCCGGGAAGGATCATCTGGGGATAGATCTTCATGTTTGCAGATTGACCGGACTTGATCCCGAAAGGATGCCGATCATGTATGCCGCTCGAGAGTCGAACCTTTTGGATTTCAATGATAGTATAAGCCTAACTGGACCAGGAAAAGCTCTCAAGGTTTCTCCTCCATTTGATCCTCCAACCAAAGGAGGTGTTATCGGGAATCTTCCCAAACCTTTGAAGAGACTGTCCGTCAGCCTCACCACGGCCAAACCGATCATCAACAGAAGAACATGTGTGGGATGTGGAGTTTGCAGGGATAACTGTGCAGGGAATGCGATCACTATTATCAAAGGTAAAGCTCACATCAACTACAGTAAATGCATCAGGTGTTTCTGCTGCCATGAACTATGCCCCCACAATTCGGTCGATCTCAGATCGAAGGATCCCAAATTTCTTCGTAAGCTCATTCGAATAGGAGGCAAGCTCATTCCCAGAAGAAGATAGAGGATTCCGGGGACTTCCCCCGACCAGTTTTTATATCAACGGTCCACCATCGACCATGGGTGAAAACTGATGGATGTCGACGACCACCACTGGATTCCGACATTGAAGGATATCCAGGTCGCACATTACAGGATAGAATCACATATCAACAGGACCCCTGTGATCACATCGAGGACCCTTGATTCCATGACAGGAGGAAATCTTTTCTTCAAATGTGAGAACCTTCAAAAAGTAGGGGCCTTTAAATTCAGGGGTGCGACCAATGCGGTGTTGTCTCTCTCAAATGAGGAAGCGATCCAAGGAGTTGCAACCCATTCATCAGGAAACCATGCACAGGCACTGGCCTTGGCTGCCAGGAACAGGGGGATCCCCGCCTATGTCGTGATGCCAAGGACCTCTCCAAAGGTCAAGGTGGATGCTGTAAAAGGTTACGGGGCTCGGATAACCTTCTGTGATCCCAGTCTGCAGGCCAGGGAGTCCACACTTCAGAATGTTCTTGAGGAGACCGGTGCAAACTTCATCCATCCATATGATGACGGAAGGATCATCTCAGGGCAGGCAACGGCAGCCCTTGAGCTTCTTGATGACGTGAAAGAACTGGATATCGTAATGACCCCGGTGGGTGGGGGTGGTCTGCTTTCAGGGACCTCACTTGCGGTCAGATACATATCACCCGAAACAAAGGTCATTGCGGCAGAACCAGTGAATGCGGACGATGCATTTCGATCTTTTAGATCAGGAGAGTTGGTCCCTTCAAAGGACCCTGATACTATGGCCGATGGTCTTCTAACTTCTCTGAGTGAACTGACATTTTCAATAATTAAAAAGAACGTCAATGACATCGTCACTGTCAGCGAAAATGGGATATGTAATGCAATGAAGCTCTTCTGGGAGAGAACAAAACTGATCATCGAACCTTCTGCCGCTGTACCTTTAGGGGCCATCCTTGAAGAGAAACTGGATATCAAGGATCTGAGGGTAGGGATCATTCTATCAGGTGGGAATGTGGACCTTGACCACCTTCCCTGGAACAGTTGATCGGATCAAGCTGGCATATCCGGAATACAACCGAAGCATTCCTTGATCTGGTCATTCAATTTATCGATCTCATCTTCCATCAATGGTTTTCCGCACTGGAAGCATTCCTCATCAGCCTTGTTGGGGAGGTCGATCATAATATGGGGAAGGTTCTCCCCAACGGTAAGATTTCCTTCCTTCAAGCTTCCATCAACGTTCCTCATGACCGACATTACCCTTTCTATGAGTCTTGCATGATTAACAAATACTATCAGGGCTGTGGCTGCTTTTCTGGGATCGAAATCTGGGAACCTAAGGAAAACCTCATCCTCTTTGTATCTGATCCTGATCATGGGATGGTCCATACCTGCCATGTTGTGGATATTGATCTCACTTACCTTTGAAACATCGAGGTCCCAGAAGTCGGTGACCTTTCTAGTTGGGGAGAGGAATCTGGGAACGTCCTTTGATCTATAGAGCAACCTCTTGTTGGTTATCGTAAGGTCCCCATACACAACTCCTCCTTTCATGATCATATGACAAGGCTCATTCCAAACCAGTATCTCGTCCATTCCAAGTTCCATTTATATACCTTCTTTTCTTTGATGGATGTCCTATCACCTCCCAGTAATTACCCTTAGTGCCTGAAATATTATAAAAGGGTATAATTGTCCATTTTCAGTATAATAATTATACAATAATACTCCATCAGATGTAAGTGAGAGATCCGAACCAAGGTCATTAAGGGAAATGTTTTTAGTCTTAAGATTGACTTCTGATTCATGTTCGGTAGAGTCTCTCTTCCATTGAAGTATGACTCCGATAGGAATTCTATCAGGATCGTACAATTCAAAGGTGGGATCTTGTATCACCGGACAACTGGAATAAAGGAGATTGACAAGAGGATTTACAGCAGCAAGGCCAATCTCTGGATGTCTCCAGTCAAACCTTTCAACTGTCCCAAGATGATCACCTCATCCCTCATGATCGAACTGGGTAAGACATTGGTAGTTCCTCCCAAACAGGTTAAGGTCATTTTTCTCAGGTTCCCTGTTGAGATAGCGGTGCTAACATCACGGGAGGGGAAGGACAAGGTGATCGACGTATTCACTGACAATCCACCGAAATACGCAATGTACGGTGACATCAAAGAAGGGATCATGTGCAGGTACTACAAGTCCGATGTCTATGTCCATCCCCCAAGAACCGATCCTACGAGGGAGGGTCTATTGGAGGTCAAGGTAAAGAACTCAACATCTGATTGGCGAGAGGTATCAAAGCTCGTTTTCGAAGGACTCCTGATGAAGATATTCTTCTCAAAATCCCTGGTTTCGGGAAGAGCAGTTGCAAACATCATAGATGATGAGAAGGTCGAATCAAAGTTCAGCAACAAACCATTGAGAAAGGATCAGGAGAAAGCATTCGAGATGCTGACACATAAATCCTTCATACGTCTCATGACCAAATTTACCATGGAGGGAGGCTATTGAATCTCGATGATATCGGCATAGGTGGCCTGAACCTTGAGAATATCCTTCTGGTCACAGTGATCCTGATAGCTGCCATCCTTTTGGGAAAAGCATTGAGCATGTATGTTACCCGGTTCCTAAAAAAGAGGATGTCACTTGACCATGTCAAGATAATCACCAAAGGCGTATACGTGGTGATCTTTTTCATCGCATTTCTGATGGTCCTCCCCATCGTAGGTCTCGATGTGTCCGGACTCGCTGTCGCTGGAGGGATATTTGCTATTGTACTTGGTTTCGCAGCCCAGGGCATTGTGGGGAACCTCATCTCAGGTATCTTCCTGGTCTTTGAAAGACCTGTAAAGGTTGGAGATGTGGTCAATATCGATTCCACTATCGGTATGGTGGAAGATATCAGGATCATAAGCACGACGATAAGGACATTTGACGGATATTTCGTGAGGATTCCAAATCTCACGGTCTTCAATGCCAAGATAATCAATTACTTTGTGAACAAGGCCAGAAGATTCGAGTACACTGTCGGGATCAGGTACAAGGATGATGCTGACAAAGCTGTAACAATAATAAAGGAAACCGTGGATGAGCATCCCTTTGCATTGAAATATCCCGAACCGGTGATCTTCGTTGATACTCTGGGGAATTCCTCCGTTGATATCAATGTTAAGATATGGGCACCTTTCACCGAATGGTATGATGTCAGGAAGGACCTCCTCTGGAAGATAAAGACCAGGCTTGAAAAGAATGGAATATTCGTTCCCTTCCCTCAGAGAGAGCTATGGTTCAACAATGAGCTGAGGACAGGAAGATCAGAGGAAATTGTGAACTGATCGGAGATCACAGATCATTAGATATTCATGGGGAATTCTCTCCTTTCATCAATGGATAAATGTAAGTACCAATCCTTCCAATATAATGACAGAGGTTACCATTAGGTCCTGTTCATCTGTAATCTCTGGTGGGATTGGACATGAGAGAGAAAATTTGCATACCCTTGGTTTTTAGCTTGATCATTGGTGGAGCCCTATTCATACCGGATCATGAAGTAGATGGAGAGAAGACAAGATTGATGATCGACGACTCCGCTTATAGATTGATCCCTTTGGATGACCTGAAAGTTACCATTGAGGATGGAGAATACAATTCGAGATTCTATACCATTATGGGGGGTCTGACAGTCAATTCATTCATATCAGATGCTGCCTGGTTGACATGGGAATATACCGAACCGCTTGGAATCAATACTACAGACAATGAGGGATACTGGAGCTTCGATAAGGGAGACGCAACAGACGGATCGGGTAACGGTAATGATGGAACGCTGCATGGACCAACCTCCGTTGGAGGCATCTCATCTTTTGGTCAGGCCCTATCCTTTGAGGGGAATGAATATGTCGATATCCCTCATGATGCAAGTCTCAATATAACCGATGAGATCACTGTTGAAGCCTGGATCTACCCGACATTCGATGATATGGGAGAACATATGATCGTAAGCAAAGGCGGAAGCTGGAGTGATGAGGACCCACAGTGCTATGAACTGACATTTGACAAAGGGTTGCCACTCTTTCAAATGAAACTACCGGATTCCGAGGATTGGTACGGTATTGCCCCTGCAGATCCGATCACCCGGAACACTTGGCACCATGTTGCAGGTGTATATGACGGTGCCAGATTCTACATCTACATCGATGGTGTGAACCAGACAAAGACATACACCGGATGGGGAGGGACCTACATGGGAGAGGTATACTCTGGAGGCCTCCCGACAGGTGATTTCAATATCTCCATAGGGAGGAGAGCTCCAGCATCCTGGGGTTCTCTTTTCTATGAAGGGTATATCGATGAAGTAAGGATCTGGGATAGAGCAATACCTGGCTGGGAGATCGAGCAGCATGCAGTGATCCCAGGTACACCAAGTCTGAACCTGAAAGGTACGCCAGACAATGGGGATGTCGGTGACTATAATGTGCTGATCAATGTTACAGATGGAGACAACCATTTCGCGGAATACCAATACGATCTTACGGTTGAAAATCAACTTCCAAACATACTTACAGATCCAATTGAACAGATATTTCAGGATGAGGAATACAGCGTCCAATACAACAGTGATGAAGGATCCGGAGTTCTAACCTGGGGTTTGATAACTGATGCCGGATGGTTGTCTATGGATCCAAGTACCGGTCTATTATCAGGAACACCGACCAATGATGACGTGGGGATCCAAGAGGTGACTGTGAGGTTCAACGATGGAAATGGAGGGATGGATTCATCAACATTCAACCTTGAAGTGTTGGACATCAACGATCCACCTGAAATATCCACTGAAAATGTGATAGAAGCTCTTGAGGACCAATATTTCCAGGTGGATTATGACCACATTGATATTGATGGCGAAGATGTGACCTGGACCCTGGTTACAGATGCTGATTGGCTATCCCTTGATCCGATATCAGGCATTCTAAACGGAACACCCTCCAATGATGATGTTGGGAGCTATGATGTCAATATTAAGGCGGAGGACCCAAGAGGTCTCTTCAATTCCACAGAGTTCCAGCTAACAGTATTGAATGTCAATGACATACCTGTATGGGTCGATGTTCCCGAGAACATCTCTGTCAATGAGGCAAGCATATACCTTTTCGATCTCAATGCCACGGATGTGGACATGGGAGACAAAATAACTTACAGTATATCCTCAGATCCTGCGGTGAATTTCACTATCAATGGAACAACAGGTGTTCTTGAATGGACCGTGAGCAGGTTTGATTTCATAGACGAGATCGATATAGAAAGCGTAAACGAGGTCCGGTTGGATCTGTTGGCCAAAGCGACCGATGGTGAAGAAGTGATATCACATATTTTCCATCTTGATGTGATCTTCGACCCATCACCAATTACAACTTTGATTTCTCCATTGAACGGATCGACCATTGGCGGTCCTGTCATCCTTGATTGGGAGGGATCGGATAACGGGGAGTTACCTCTTACCTATGATATCTATCTATTTGATTCCAAGTCCGATGTGCTTTCCATGAATGAATGGGCAATGATCGGAGAGGGTATCAATGAGACCGAATTCCAAGTTAATGACCTTGAAATTGGCAATACCTATTTCTGGACCATCATCCCGCATGATCAATACTCAATGGGAATCTGCATTGATGAGGCTTTCAGCTTTTATCTGAACTCACCTCCTGAAACCACCCTGATATCTCCCAAGGATGAGGCTGTTGTATCTAACCACGGACTGGTTCTGAGATGTAGTGGAACAGATGCCGAACTGGATACAATAGAATATCATTTCTATATCAGCATGGAAATTGGCGATCTGGAGAACTTGACCGAGAAAGCCCATTTCATTGGAACCTCTTCTTTTCCTCCTCAGGATATTCAGCCGGGAGTCACCTATTACTGGACCGTTATCGGGAAGGACGATTACGAATTCGGAGAATGCCTGAACGGGATCTACAGATTCACGGTCAATATTCCTCCTGAGTTTGATACTATAGAGGATCAGGAGGTCGATGCTGGTTCGGATCTTGTTGTTGATATCAATGGATCTGACGATGATGGGGATGATCTGGAATTCACTATTCTGGATGGCCCCTCCGGCTTGGTTATTGTCCCAACAACAGGGATCATATCATGGACCACTAAAGTAGAAGACATCGGACAATACACCGTTAAGGTCCAGATCTCAGATGGACTCGATATTAATAACGTATCTTTTATAATCGATGTGAAGGAAGCCACTGTGATCGATGATGAGGATGGAGATAAGGATGAATCCTCCTCGGTCCCGATAGTGATCGCAGTGATCGCTGTTGTCATAATATTGATCATTATCGTTTTGATCATATTCCTGCTGATGAGGAAGAAGAAAGAAGGTGAACCTGAGGAACAGATTCCGGATGAGGAAAATCAAGGTGATATTCCTGATTACTTCTTGGGTGAGGGTGAAACTGCCCTGCAAGAGGACCTCTACACCGATCCGCTTGCAGATGGCAGAAAGAATGCTGTGGAAGAGGACCACTCAGGTGATAGTTACGAGTCAATAGTGCCCGAGGCACTCTCCGAAGAGGAGGATCTCAGTCGGGTAGCTTCTTTTGAGTCCAATGAAGAGCCCGTATCCTCGGGGGAAATCTCCTCTTCTGGATCAGAAATCGGTATGGATCCTCCTGGATCTGAGACTGTGGAGGACCTTCCAGAAGGATCAGCTCATCCAAAGGAAGATGCTTAATACACTTTCTAATCAAGGACCTGATCAACAAATGAACTATCGTATGAATAGACCAGATATCATTTCATTGGTCCTTTGTAAGTCTTGATCATTATGAGATGGATAGTTACTCCGATCGCAATGAAAATGAGGAGGACCCTGACCCAGATGATCTGAATAAAGACAAAAGTGGAGAGCAATATTGTTATCCATAGTAGTGAGATCGTGAAGACCTTTACAGCCAATGGAATGCCTTTCTTCTCCAAGTAGTTCTTCAGATATTTCCCGAAAACCCTGTTTGAAAGTAACCATTTGTACAATCGATCCGAGCTTCTCAGAAAACAGGCTGCAGCCAGGAGAAGAAAGGGAGTAGTTGGAAGGATAGGGAGGAATATCCCGATCAATCCGATAACCGTGAAGATCAAACCCGCGATTACCAGAAAGATCTGCATTGGCCTTTTTAAGGTCAGTTTCCCTGATGGAGTATCTGTCACTCTACATTCAAGAAATCCCTGGGTAATAAAATCTCTTAATACCAATTTTGAAATGATATAACATCCTAAAAAATGATCATTTGGTGATTAGACTCAGAAAAACCATTAAATTGTAATTGATAAAATTTTCGTTTCAGTCTCTTTATTAACCACCAATGTAATATCTTACTTCAAGGAGGAGGACCTAAATGGATGAATGGGCCAAGAGAATTATCATCTATCTCGCAACAATTCTGTTTCTCTTCCCCCTAATACCTCCGGTAACCGGGGATGGAATGCCTATTTATACCTATGTTCAGAACAATGGTGAAGCGAAGGACCTCTACAGTACAACCTTCGAATCACGCCAGCTTGCCAACGTTGAATATCTGAACTCCACCCACCAGAGGATAGATCTGTTCCTCTCCATATTCTCTCTGGAGCCTAGAGAGAATCTCACTGTCCTGGTTCCATTCAGGCAGCTTCCAGAAGCGGTTGAAATGGAGAAAGGAAATGACACAGATTTCCTTGAAAAATATGGTTACGATGATATAAAAGAGGAATCGAGAAAACAGGATCTTGGAAGGACCTCTCAAAGATTCGCAGATAGAATGGGAAATTCCCTTCTGGATGTTGGAACATCAGCAGTATCGACCCCCCTGGGAGCACTCACGCTCTATGTTGCCAGGACCTACTCTCTAAGTTCAGGTGATGGAGGAAAAGGATACAAGGAGGCTTCTGGAGGAATGGGAGGAACGGACAGCGCCACCAAGGAGGTGGAGGAGGTTGCCCATTATGAGTTCGATGGGGCCTCCGTCTCGGTATATTCAGTTAGTGCCAATGCAACGCTTTCGGATTTCATCTCTGTCGTTGATCTAGGAACTCTCCCCACTATCACAAGGGATGTTGTGGAGGAATACAGGGAGCAGTATGTTACTGTGATCGAGACCACCCCCTCACCCCCCATTCCGGAAGAGACCTACAATTGGTTATGGGAGGCCATGCCCGATACGATGGATAAATTGAAAAGAATTTTTTCTATCAAGCAAAGTCTGACCTATCAGGAAGCCAAAGAACAGGTTGTTCAGAACAGTTTCATGGGTTTCAGAGAGATGGTGGATTCCGGATACAACCTTTCAGGAATGGAACAGAGGGAGATAGACAGATGGTATGATTACAGTGATCGTTGGGAATGGGATCCCTACGACACCCCTTTTGATATCCTCGATAAAATGGAATCATTGATCTTTGCGGTCTACGGTTTTACAGATTTCCAGGGGCATACCCTGTCTGTCACGACTCAGCTTGATGAAGGCGGTCTTTACTTCCCTCTGGGTACCTCTAAAGGATGGGACAATCCGATCCAGGAAACAATAATAATCTCAAGGGTTCCAAAGGACCGATCACTTGATCCGAACATCGATTTCATGCATTCAGCATTCTTTCAAGATGAGCACTGCTATATCTTTGAATACTTCAATGCGAATCCTGGAGAAGATCTGGAAGCATCGATCGAGGATGCATCAATAGGAGAGAGGGCTTCCTCATCAATATCTATGTTCATACACTGGAACACAGTATGGGCTCCTTTCGTGTTAGCAATCTTATTCGAAATCGGACTCTGGCTCCTTCTTATTAAGATAATGAGGACTGTTTCAGGGGACGGTGGGAAGAAAAAAACCTTGACGAAGAGGAACCTTGCCGTTGCCGGTCTGAACCTGATAGTCTCGGCCCCGATCACCTATATTTTCACTGTAGAGGATCCCTTCTCCCAGTCGAAACATATGGAGGATGACCGGGAGAGAAGGATCTTCAGATTGGTTTATCTGAACTTCATCCTGATTAATTTCTTGATCATGATTGCTGGGGTGTTAAAATGAGTGGAACTGGATCCCTCAGGAGTTTTGTGATCACTCTCCTGATACTGACCGTAATATATGCTCTCGCTCTGATGTTGCTGATACCCATTGCATTTCTGATTGGAGCCTATCTCATTTCACTTCTTGGAAATGAGCTATTCACACAGGGTGACTTCTTCCTTTTCCAGGGAATGTTCTTTATAATAATTAGCGGGACATTCGATCTTATTGCGGTCATGGTGATGTCAGGTTATAATTTCTTTTTTAAGGAAGAAATTGATGAATTGCCTTCAGAAAGGAACCAGATTGTGAGCAGAACCCCATACGTCTTACTATTCTTGGGAATGATTTTCTCGTATGGGATATTGGGGACCTTTATTATCGATAAAGGTGAGGGTTATGCTATTTTTACATTCTTTGGGATCATATTGTTCATCTTTCTTTTTCTTAAATGGAAGATCATTGATATTCCCGCAAAGGCCCTGCTCCTCCTTGGAAATGAGAACGGTCTCAAATGGGGAAGGATCTCAGCAATACCATTTCTGATCCTTCTTTTCAGCTTCTTTTCATTGTTGATCTCCTTCCGTTTTGAGGAAGCACCTACAGGAACGATAATCCTTGTTTATCTGGAGATCCTTTTTGCATTATCGGTCCTGATTAACTTATTCAGTATCGGAGGTATTGTCAAGGCCCTCAAAGGAGAGATCAGTCATATTGAGAAGAATGGAATGCCTTGAATGAATTTAAGTGGGTCAATTCATCCCATCCAATTCCACGATTATCCCTTACCAATCAGGGACCAACAGCTTTTCCATGTTTCATTTACATGATTATGGTGAATTGAAATGATGAAGAACATGGGATCGATCGATAGATCGATCAGAGCCCTTGCAGGTACTGCACTGATCGTTATTGGTATTTTTTCAGGATTGTGGTGGTTGTATATCATTGCAGCAATTATACTACTGACCTCTGCAATTGGTATCTGCCCCCTTTACCTACCCTTCGGGTTCAAGTTCTTCACAAAGAAGGAACGTGAAAAAATTAACGATCCAGATTGAGATCAAGATCAAACTTATAGGAGGATTTATTATTGGAAGGTATAGGGCTTTTTCATATCAAGTGCACACTTGTGGTAATGGACACTTTAAAAAGAAATTACGTAAATTTTCTGGACATATATTTGGTCTGACAAACCAATATATTGTGTGAAATTGTGGCCTATCAAACCAAATATTAAAGAGTGGTCAATATTATGGATGGTATCAAATATCCTTATACCTTTCAATTTCAATCATAATCAAGTCTTGTCCGATCATCGGTCAGTGTTGGTTGGATCATCTCTTTCCATTCCGGTGAAGTCCAGGTTCCCAATTTCGAATGGACCTTGAAATATTTTTGTGGTATGGGATGGGTTCCGATCACAACTTCCACCCGGTATCTTTCCTTGATGAAGTCCCGGAAATGTTCAAGATATGGACAGGGCGGATATCCGACCACCATTCCGGTTGCCAGATGAATTACATTGGCACCATTTTTGATCATTTCCTCAGGTGCATATTCAATATTCCCCCCCGGGCAACCTCCACAACCGGTATAACCTACCAATTCGACATACTCATTCTCGTTATATCTGCTGAAGGCTCCTTCTCTGTTGTGGAGGGATCGCAGACATTTTCCACCTGCGCATGTGTGATATCTATCACAAATTATTATCCCAATTTTGGTTGTCTCAACCATAACAATCACCTTCTATTTCATCGATCTGTGGGGATCCATCCCGGATTGAAGAAAGTCATTTGAAATATTTTTCCATTCGGTCAAATGCTTTATCGATCTCTGGTTCAGGGACGCAGAATGACATCCTGGCATGCCCCTCACCATTGGGACCAAATGCGATACCCGGAGTGGTGGATACCTTTGCCTCTTTCAGTAATAACTTGCAGAATTTAGTGGAATCAGCGGCATCGTTCGTTATTATCTTGGGGAACATCAGATAGGATCCCTTCGGCTTGTGGTACTCGAAGATCCGATCCAATCCATCCAATCGTCTGCACATCAGGTCACGGGCCGATCGGTAATGGTCCCTGAAATCTTTTACACAATCCTGAGGTCCTTCAAGTGCTGCCAGGGCAGCATACTGTGAGACAACAGGTGCACAGATCGCCAAGGGGATATGTGCTTTATTGATCTGAGGTATCAATGCGGCATCAGCATGTAAATATCCGATACGCCAGCCTGTCATAGCATAGGTTTTTGTGAATGTGAAACTGCTCAAGGTCCTCTCTTTCATTTCAGGAATGGAGGCAATGCTGAAATGCTTGTGTCCATCATATGTGAAATATTCATACGCCTCATCCGTTATAACGAAAAGATCGTTCTTAATCGCAATATCAGCCAACCCTCTCAGTTGTTTTTCAGAGTAAACCGCACCCGTTGGATTGTTGGGGGAACAATACATGATGGCTCTTGTCTTTGGAGTGATCGCCTTTTCTATGGCATAAAGGTCAAGATCAAATCCATTCTCTTCATCGGTCGGAACGAAAACGGGATTCCCAGAGGCCAGCTGGACCTGTCTGATATGAGTCGAATATGTGGGGATCGGGAATATCACCTCATCACCGGGATCAATGATGGCCATGACAGAAGCTGCTAATCCTTCGATCGCACCTATTGTAACGATTATCTCATCTTCGGTTGAATCGATATGGTTGATCCTGTGAAGCTTCTCCGAGATCGATCTCCTCAATTCCAAAATGCCAGCACTTGAGGAGTACCCACCTACTTTGCCATCCTCAATCGCTTTGATGGCGGCTAATTTGATATGGTCAGGTGTATCTGCTGTTGGTTTTGCCCAGGAAAGAAAAGATACATCCTCTATCTGCCTGGAAAGTCTGGTCATCTCGTGAATTGCGGAGGACCGAATATTTCGAACCCGTTTTGAACTCTTTTCATCTTCAATAATGATCTCATCTCCTGTCGAACTTTCTCCTATAGAAATTAATTCCCTGATAACTGGTCCCCAGAAGCTTCCCCGAACCAACGAGTTCCTCCACCACATCCCACTCATCACCGGACCTGTGAAGCATCTCTTTCACGCTGTCCTCCCTCATCGGGTGAACGGATGTTATCGCAAGGATGTCGCTTTTCACATCACCGGTGTATGTGAAATCGCCGTATTCTTTATCGGTCAAAGGAACCGTTCTGATGTTCCTGGATGTAAACTCCCTGATGACCTTCAAAATGGTGTCTTCGAGCGGTATCTCAACCCAATCCTCGGAGGGGGGCCTTATAGGAACGGTGATGTAAGCGATCCGGGGATCGATCTCCCTTATAAAATCAGCCGTTTCCTTAACTGATTCAGCGACGTCGTTTATCCCTTTCATAAGCATGGTCTCCGTTATCAATGAACCCTTAAACCGATAAGTGAGTTCATTCAAACCCTCCAGTATACCTTTAAGGCCCAGAGAACCATGAGGCCTGTTTACCTTCTTCCATACGCTCTCAATTACGGAATCAACCTTGACCGACACAAGATCGGCCATGGATATCTCCTCCCTCACGGCCTTATCCCCCAGGAGGGAAGAATTCGTTATAACTGCCACCGGGTAACCAAGCTCTCTGACCATCTCTATCTCCTTTCCCAGATCGCTATCGAGTGTGGGTTCCCCGTCCGGGACAAATGTAAGATGATCGATCCGATCACCCATTTCCTCCACCGAGGCCACCTGTGCTTCGACATCTCGGAATATCTTGTCCGGACCGTAGAACCTCTTTCTCTCGATCTGAAGGTCATTGGTCCTCCCGAGTTGGCAGTAAATACATGAATAGCTGCAGAACTTGGGCGGAATGTTGTTTATCCCAAGGCTCCTGCCGAATCTTCTTGATGGTACCGGTCCGTATGCGATCTTTTCCGTTGATATGATCTCTCATTCCCCCCTTTTTATACCTTATATGTGCTTCTTTATTATCGATTCCAGGGTCCTCTTGGGCATTGCCCCTACCTGCTGATCTGCCATTTTCCCATTTTCAAAGATCAATATTGTGGGTATGCTCATGATCCCATATTTTCCAGCAATCTGCTGTTCCATGTCCACGTTCATTTTGCCAAATACTACCTTTCCACGATAGTCCTTAGCCAGTTCTTCGATTACAGGACCTACCATTTTGCATGGCATACACCAGGGTGCCCAGAAATCAACGACCAACAATGGATATTTTTTCACGAATTCATTGAAATTATGATCGGTAAGGTCCACTGGTGCTTGAGGCCATTTTGGTTCGCTCTGCGTATCATCAACCTTTGCCTGTTCCATATGGCCCTCTTTTTCTTTCATATTGATTCTTCCAGTTTTACATATTTTTTTTCTCATGTCAATTTTTTCTCCACTTGAATCTCATCATCATTACTAAATTGGAAACTATGCCCGGCTCCGCAGGCCATGGCCTTTCCCGGAAATCGTTCCATGATCTCTTCTTTTTGTTCGGTACAGTGGCATGGGACTATCAGGGCAAGGTCATCTAATCGCTCAAGTCTGTCAAAACCGTGAAATCCACCCATCACTCCGGTAACTTTGCCAAGTTTTCCTGCATTTCTCAATATCACATCCAGACCAGGATGAGCACAGCCAGTGATCACCAGAAGACCGTTTCCGGTCCCGACAACCAGTGATTGCTCCTTTATACCCATTCCCAGGTCACCGGTAAGATGCACTCCTTCCATGATCTCAAGCGGTTCGCTGACTTCATGAATCGTAGCCTTCTTCGCTATTGTATTCTTGAGATGCTTCGAAAAAGACACAGGAAGATAGACGTTCACTTCAGGGTGGATCACCTGAGCAAGACCTCCAATATGGTCTCTGTGGTTATGGGAGAGCACGATAATGTCTATAGATTCTTTCTTCACTCCGATCTTTTCCATATTATAGAGAAGTTCATTGCCATCCCAACCTGTGTCGAATAAAACCTTGTGGCCGTGATGTTCGATCAGGCAGGAAAATCCCCAACCGCTCTTGAACCCTTCCTCGGCTTCATTATCATATACAATTATTATCTTCATTCCTGCTCGCCACCGAATCTTCTTTTCAGATAATAATTGGAATATATGGCACCCAGCGGATTGTGCGCCAGCACCCTGTCCTTGACAGCTATAGTGGTAACGGGAGCATTCGAATGTTCTGTGAAGAGAATGTCATGGCCCATGCACAGACCGAGAATCACGTTCAACTGGGTCTTCTCATTATTTAGTACCATGGCCTGTCCTATGGGGTTGCACATGGCCTCCACTCCGCCCTTGCTGTGAAGTCTTTCCAGCTCGAATCTGTCCTTGTCGATACCGCAGACCTTGCAGCAAACCGAATGGACCTCGAAATCCTTCTCAAGTATCTTGTGTATGATCTTGGCCTCCTTCTCCATTCCAATGCAGAAGGCCATTCCGATCTTCTCATAATCCATGCCCTTGGCATATAGTATCAGTTCTTCAAGACGTGTCTTTTCCATGTAAAACCTGGACTCAATACCGGTGGAAACCTTCATGGACCTCAGGTCATCTTCGACATAGCGTTTCTCGACTTCTTCCTTCAGCTTCACGCAGTCCTTGCCGGTGTAGCAATCCTTGCTATCGCAAAATGCGCATTTCATGGGTTCATCGCTCCCTTTTTGGATAATTATCGATGGCTTTGTGAAAGGTGTCAGCAGCAAGTTTGCTGCAGTGCCGATTTTCCTCGGGTAAATCGTCCAGTTCGTTCAATATGTCCTGGTCAGTTATTTTGCTGGCCTCTTCCATGGTCCTGCCTTTAACCATCCTTGTTGTGATACTTCCGCTTGCAATGGAAGAACCGCATCCATCCGTCATGAAACGGATATCCGATATCCGGCCGTCCTCAACGGTCAGGGAGAACTCTATCGTGTCTCCGCATGGGCCTGTTATTGATGCTTGGCAGTCAGGTGCTTCGATCCTTCCAACATTATGAGGGTTCCCCGCTTCCTTCAGGACCTTTTCGGAAAACCTTTTCTTTTCATCTTTCCTTATTCTCTCTTCCAGCTCATCCATTATCCCGTTAAAATCACTCTTGTTCATATCAATGCCTTCTCGACCTTCCTCCAGATATCCTTGATTGACCTAGCCAGATCACCGTCTGAAAATTCCACCACTGTCCTTCCTTCTATCATCGCCTTGGTGGCAGTATCGTCGTATGGAAGCTTTCCGACAACTTCGATTCCTTCTCCTTTGCAGAAATCCAGTATGCTCTCGGTGTTGTCCATGTTGATATCGAACTTGTTTATACAGACGACAGATGGTATCCTGAAATGATCTGCGACTTCGATTATTCTCTTGGAGTCATGTATGCCGGAAAGTGTAGGTTCAATTACCACAAGTACCAGGTCCACACCTGTTATTGAGGATATTACTGTACAACCTGTGCCCGGAGGGCCGTCTATAATGATCAGGTCCTTATTCTGATCTTCCGCTACCTCTCTGGCCCTTTTTCTCACTAGCGCTACAAGTTTGCCGGATGCTTCCTCACCAGCATGCAATCTTGCATGGACAAGGGGGCCGAACCTTGTTTCTGAGATGTATGCTTCACCGGCCTCTCTCTCGACCATTTCGATTGCACCGACCGGGCAAACGAGCTCGCAGACGGCGCACCCCTCACATTTTTCTGGATGCAGTGTGTTGTCGGGATCGAAGGCACCATATCTGCAGTTCTTGTAGCATTTCCCACAGTTGATGCAGAGGTCATCGCTCTTTTTAGCGATGTTCAGACCATGGAAGATCTCCCTCTTTTTGATCTCCGGATCTAATAGGATATGCATATCTGCTGCGTCCACATCCGCATCCGCGGTCACATGGTTCCTCGCAAGTGCCGAGAATGATGCGGCGATGGTCGTCTTTCCACAACCCCCCTTTCCGCTGATGATAGTGATCTCCTTTACCATCAGATCATCTCCTTGATCTTCTCGAACATCTCTTTGAACAATTCCCTGTATTTCGGAAGACCGATCACCATGGGAATTCCATTCGAAGAAAGTTTTGCAATTTCAAGGCTGTGCGGTATCTTCGAAATGAGCGGAATATTCTCATTTTCACAATATCGGTCAACCCTGCCATCCCCTATGCCGTCCCTGTTGACCACGACTCCAAAAGGCGTTCCTATCTCTCTTATCACTTCAACGGTCAGTGTCAAATCATGGAGACCGAATGGTGTTGGCTCGGTTACAAGGATACAGAAATCCACATCCCTCATCGTCTCGACCGCTGGACAAGCAGTACCCGGGGGAGAGTCGAATATTGTTATCTTGGAATCATCGGCAAATGCTTTCAGCTCCTTTATAATCGGTACACCAAACGGTTCACTGATGTTAAGCAGTCCATGATAGAGTGTGAGATTCTTATCTCCTCCTTTCTCTATGATGCCGACATTATGTTCAACCTCTGAGATAGCATTTACCGGACAGACGATCTTGCATCCACCACAACCATGACACAGTTCCTTGAAAAAAAGCAGTTTTTCTCCTACAATCGATATTGCATTATATTGGCAGAATTTTGCGCATTTTCCACATGATGTGCATGTTTCAAGGTCGAACTCGGGAGCTGGTATGGTCACGTCCTTCAATTTTATCATTGGTTCCTTGAAGAATATATGGCTATTCGGACCCTCAACATCACAGTCGATCAGCATTGAATTTTCCATACTGAGCGCCAAATTGACCGCAATAGTTGTTTTACCTGTTCCACCTTTGCCACTGGCTACAGTGATCTTCATCTCAAGACCTCATATACCTCTGAAAACTCATTTAATGATGGTGATGCCCATGTCCATCGCCATGGCCCTCACCGATCCCATCTCCCCTGTAAGCGTGTTGTGCACAAGCATTTTCGTCCGTTGCGGCTTGCAGTTTTCCTGCCTTCCACATTTCTATTGCTTCCTTGACGGTACCCTTGGCTCCGACAAACACCATGACACCGGCTCCTTCGAACATTGAGATCGCCCTTCTGCCAAGTCCACCACATAGCATGGTGTTTATGCCAGCCTTGGCGAGGATCTCGGCAGGATATCCTGATCCGCCCATGTGTTCGCTTGTATTATCCAGAATTTTCACTTCTTCGGTTTCTGTGTCAAAGACCGTATATGCAGGGACGCGACCGAAATGCTCCCCCACAGTCTCATTCAGACCGTTCTTTCCCATTGATGGAATGCAAAGTTTCATTTTTTCACCTCACTTTCTATTACTTCATACCCGCATGTGAACCTACTGTAGGGGAATTTGAACTCGAGAGTTCTCCCCTCTTATATTTCTGGACCATTTCACTGACCTTCCCATTCGATCCAGTAATGATCTCTATCCCCGCCGCTTCCAGGGTTCGATGAGCATTCGGCCCTACATTTCCCGTGATCACAACCTTTGCACCCATCTTGGAAATTGCATTTGCGGCTTGAGGACCAGCTCCACCACTGGCCATGGCACTTTCGTTGATTATCGATTTGAACTCCATGTTTTCCGTATCTACTATTACGAAATACTGGCATCTGCCGAACCTTGGATCTATTTCGGAACTCAGTTCCTCTCCCTTTGCTGTTATCGCTATTTTCATTGAACGTCTCCTTGTTGTTTCATATGATCCGCTGACCTTGTAAATTATTTTTTTAAATTCTAACTATCCCTCTCTAACCAGTGACTTCTTGCATTTAGGACATTTTAGCTCAAAGCATGGGGTTCCTCTCTTATGAGATTCCTTGTATCCGCAATCCGGGCAAATACAGTATCCTCCCACGCCCATTCCAATCCTGTTTCCCTGCCCTGATCCTCTATTAGTTTTCATATTCTGCATTTTACACAACCTCAGTTATGGTATCATCTGTTTTCCAGCAAGCATCTGTCCATTTTCGGTACAAAACCTTGATCTCCCATGATTCTTTGATCCGTCCAGTGCAATCTGACCTATTGAAAGAAACATCACTCTTCCTTTGTCAATTCCTTGATCCTTTTCTTCATATCCTCAAGTTCCGCTTCCATTCCCCTTACCTGATCTTCGAGATAAGCCTTCTCCTCCTCGGGTGAAGGTTCACTGAAAGTCCTGGGCATTCTGTGATTGTAAGGTATATCCATTCGATCGTTTTCCGGAGGGAAGAAACCCGGTTCATAGTATCCAAATCCACCTCTCAAACCTCGCTCCATACCTCTACCGCGTCCTCCACCAAAACCTCTTACGGGCTCTCCCATGTCGTATCCGCGTCCCATTCCCCTGCCGAATCCCATTCCTCTTCTATCAAACCCACTGGCAAACCCAGGGGCGTTGAAACCTGCACAGTAGCCTGCTCCCCGACCTGTCATCGGACCTATTCCCCAGGGCCCGCTTTCATCTCCTCCGGGCATGTTACCACCTCCCTCTTCCGAAACCTCGACCCATAAATCTCCCCCCTCTTCCAAAGACCCTTCCGAAGAACCCCAAACCTCTTCCATATCCTCTTCGGGCATATCCACGTCCCATCCCCCTTCCGTATCCCATTCCGTAATATCCTCTTGTAAATCCGGGGGTGTTGAAATCTGAACAGTAACCCAGTGCTCTTCCTGTTCTCGGACCATATCCTTCCGGCCCCATTCTATCTCCTCTAGGCATAATTATCATTTCTCCATATCTTTTTCCGTGTTTTTGGATAGACGAACATTCCCACTGATTATTTGGATGGCACATCCATTTGATAGGGCATAAGCGATCTTTTTCCTTGCTGTCATCAGATCGTTCCAGAAACTTCTTCTTGATATGCCCATTTTCTGTGCCGCTTCTTCTTGGGTCAATCCTTCATAGTCGGCAAGTCTGATAGCTTCGATCTCTACAATGGATATCTCAACGATCTCCATGTCTCTCAAAGGGACCCCCGCTGGTTTATACAGTATGACCTCCGGGATGTTTTCTACCCATCTTGCGCACCTGTGGTTGCCGTTTCTCCATCGCACAGCTACTCATATGAGAAGTCATATATAAAATGATTGCACATAATGGCAATAATATAAGAAGAGGTATATATTCACAACGAATTATTTTTCACCTAATCCTACCGGATGGTCCGATCCTCTCCACGGAGTGAACTAACATTATTATTATCGGATTTATCTGGACTTGAACTGAAAATAGAGTGGGCCAACCCGGACACCCGTAAAAAAGTGATGAAATAGAAATATCATTCGCTTTTTTACTTGCCAATATTTAGATACTGAAAATATCGGGTCGGCCCATCCTTCAGATTAATGAAAATTAAAAACAGGATGGGCCAACCCGGATTTGAACCGGGGACCTTCCGGTTATCAGCCGGATGCTCCACCGTACTAAGCTACTGGCCCAAAGTGTTGGGTATCGCCCCAATATTCATTTGCCATTTAAGGTTTTCTTAAATCGCAAATAGGTATCAAAAAGAGGTTTTCTTCTTCTTGAAATACTTGACATATGCGAGATATCCGGCAATTCCTATGATGGCAATTATTATCAGGATCCAGAGCCAGGTAAGATTTACTGGTTCACTGGGGTTTGCATCCTCTTGATGTATGGGAGTGATCTGTCCCAGATCATATATGTGTTGAGATACATTGATCATATTACCCTCTGTAACGGCTGAATCGAATGGTATCCAGGGTTTCCATTTTGCATAGGCTGCATGTGAATTCTGAAGATCAAGGACATGACCACCGCTTGTCATTGTCATGTTCAATGATATTGTGAACTCGGCCCTTACCTCCTTGAACTGGGTCTCTCTGAACCTGTCACCAATATCCCAGTCAATTCCTCTACCTTCAACATTGACGGACCAGTAATTTCCCCAATCTCCGGGAGATATCTGGATCTCGGAGGTCCTTGCATCAGTAATCAGTTCCCCTGTCTGGACCCAGTCTGGATTGCCATCACCTGACTGGTCGATAGAAACAAAGAGTGAAGCGATCCTTTTATCATCAGTATTCCAGGGATCGTAAGTGAACCTTATCTCCATCTTCTCAGCCCCTTCTGGGATGAGGACCATCTTGGCTGTGTCGTGATTCATTGGGATGACCGAATTTGTCTGGTTAGAAAATCTTGACCATTCACCGTTCCATGCTGTATATAATCTGTCGGTATTGTAGGTCTTGGATCTGACCATCATAGTATTTTCATACTGGGCTATGGCAGCTTTAACACAGGCCTCCGGATAATCCGGCTGACCATCCTTGTCGAAATCCCTTGTCCTTAACTCTTTGAGGGCAAGAGCAATTGCGATCGCCTTGTCGACCTGAACAATCCCAAATCCCTGTGCAAAATCAAAGGGTTCGCCATTCCATCCGATGGAATAATTCTGGGGGATATAGTTCTCCGCCAGGGGAGTGCCCTCATCAGACGGAAGAATATAATCAGCGGATGCCTCAAGGATCAGTTCCACCTCGTGGACCTTGTTCCTGGTATCGTTCAACCAGCCTGCATCGATCTTCTCCTGTTCAGCCTCCTCGTAGAATTCAGACATACGCAGGTCCGGGTAAGCCTGGAGAATCAAAGCGACAACACCGGCGATATGAGGTGTTGCCATGGATGTTCCTGATATTGCGAAGTAATATGGATCGATGTTGGAAAGACCTCCTGCACTCTGTTTTGTCATCACCGATATCATGGTCCTCCTCGCTGCAGTGGACCAGATCCCAACACCTGGAGCACCAACATCTGGATAGGTTGTGATTATGCCGAGCTGACCCCTCGAGGAGAAGCTGGCAACTCCTAAACCATCCCTTGCGAATGCAGCCACAGCGATATTGGAGGGAACGTTTCCGTAGGGATTCGTTTGTATATCGCTTCCATCTCCACCGGAATTGGAAGCTGCAAAAATGACCAATACATTGTTCTCGAATGTTATCTTCTGGGAGATAATAGAAACGGAATCCTCCGCGTTATAATCTCCAGGACTAGGGCCCCAGGAGTTGGAAACTACTCTGATCGGATCGTCCCATTCATATGTGTGACCCGGTTTAGAATGCTCGTATACCCACTGAAGTCCACCAAGAGCATTGATGATCGAAACTGCCTCACCGGTTGAAAGTCCTATTAGTTTTGCACCGGGTGCAACTCCTGCTCTGGCCCCCCCTGATGCATCCCCGTTACCTGCGACGGTCCCGGCACAATGGGTGCCATGGCCGGATGAGGTATCTCCATTCTCCACCTCCCTCCAGACGAAATCGGAGTTGGATTTATAGTTTTTAACGGTCTTTTCACCATAATCCAGGTCCGGGTGTCCAGCATCCACCCCTGAATCCAGGACAACTGCTGTTATCCCCTGACCATCTATTGATGGGTATTCCTTCCCGACCGAATCCACAATGATCGTATCCCATGTATTGGTTGCATTGATGGTGGTGGTTGTCTGATCCATCAGAAATTCCATTTGGGTATCGAATTCCACCCAGAATGTATCCTTGTATCTGGATATCCTTTCGATAGCATCCCTGTTGCCTCTTGCAAATAATGCCGGAAGGGCTGTCATCTTATATCTGATCTCAAAGCCAGCATCAAGGGTTGCCTCAATATCCTCCTTGGAAAGAGGTGGATGGAACTGGATCACAAGATCCAGGTTCGCTTCTGGGCCCTCTTTAGAAACGGCTTCGCTTACAGATGGGTCGATATCTGTATACGACCCAAGCCCTTCATACCAGTATTCATCGGTGAATCCGAAGGGCGTTTCATCAGGTCCATCATCTGCTGAAACCTCTTTCATGATCACGGCTCCGGCGATCAGGACCATCATTATCAAACCAGGGGCTAGGATACGGATAGATCTCATGTGAACTCCTCATGGGGGCAAAAGTTAACCCAACATTATGAAATTTGCAATAAAGCTATCGGTTGATTAATCTAATGACCTTCCGGTGATAAATCAATTCCCTAACTATGATCACATTTTGGACCTGACAACGGTGATGATCCTCCTAGAGATGGTCGGGTTGATCCCTTCCACCATCAAAAGGTCCTCGGGGATCGCCTCCGAGAAATCACCCCAGTGAGATAACCCTGCATCGTAGAGGTTCTGGGCCTTGTCCCTGGAAACTCCGAAGCTTTCCATGAATTCACCCACGATATCCGCTTCCTTGAGAAACTCATCACCACCCATCTTCTCAAGTTCCGGATCGTAAGACCTCACCTCGTTCAGGTCCTGGACAGGTTCATCATCTTCCTCAATCTCCTCCTGTGGAGCCTGGTCTTTTGCCTGTCGAATATCGAAGAACCAGTAGACGAAAGCGAAAATCAGAGCAAAAGAGAAAACACCTCCCCCCACAAGAGCAGCGGGAGAACCCATTACAAAACCAAATATACCGGCCAGGATAATCGATGCTCCCGCAATTGCCAATATCCAATGAGGTTTCACTTATATCACCTTGTTTAAAAATGGGCTGTATATATAATCCTGTCGGGTAATTTCTGCTATTAAATATCACTGGCTTTCTCGAGGATCACTTTAACATTGGTACCATTTATTTTCCCATCTTCATTATTCAATGTCAAAGACATCAATATCCCGAATATAATTATATCATGTTAATGATCATGTTATCTATATATATTGAAAATATCCAGCGAGGCATTTGACATGGTACAATTCAACTGGTTCAAGACACCGATATCCTTCGGTTGGAAACATTTCGATCTGTTACCAAAGCTTCTTCCAAAAGGCAGGATGTTCATCGTTATTGGGAGAGGTTCTGCAAAGGACCTAAGTCTACTAGAAAGAATGGAGAATATGATCGATGTTGAAATGGGTGTGTTTTCCGGGGTAGAACCCAATCCGATATCATTCACCGTGGAACAGGGAGCATCTAAGATCGCTGAATTCGATCCCGACTTGATAGTTGCGGTGGGAGGCGGATCCGTCATGGATGCTGCAAAGTTCATGTCGGTCATCGCTAAACACGGTGGTGATGTAATGGAATACCTCGAAGGAATGGACCCAGTGGATGGAGGATATCCTGTTTATGCAGTACCCGACTACACCAGGTACCTCATCCGAGATAACACCATTTTCTGTTGTATCTGTTGACAAAATAAAGAACAAGGTGGGTTTGAGACATCCTGCACTCTATCCCAAGGGGGCAATAATTGATCCGGAGTTGACCATCACCCTCCCCCCGGTCCAAACAGCGGCTACCGGTCTCGATATCCTATCCCATGCAGTCGAGAGTTACTGGTCATCACGTTCAGACCCATTTACACGGGAGCTATCAATTAAGGCCGTATCACTTGTCAATGAACATCTGTTTGCAGCTTATAACAATGGCTCCCTAAGGGAGCATAGAGAGGGGATCTCTCTTGCCTCCATATTCGCAGGTCTTGCATTTTCCAACACCGGGACCACGGTATGTCATGCGATCTCATATCCTATCACCTTTGATACAGGACTTCCACATGGTATGGCTGTTGCCATGACACTTGGACCTGTATATGACATACTCCGGTCCAGGGGGGTAAAGGGTCTTGACAGATTGGCCGCAGCGATGGGTTTGGACCAAGGTTCATTCTCAGAAGGATTGAAGGAATTGCTTGGTACCCTTAAAGTCCCTTCCACACTTTCTGAGGCAGGTTTCTCTGGGGGATCGGAAAGGGTAATGTCAACTGACCTTACACCTCTTATGAAGAACCTCCCTGTGGTACTATCCTCTGACGATGTGGAATACATCGTTAGATCGATCCTTTGAATGGGGAAAAGTCTTACTTTGACTATCCGTTTACAGGTAGAGGTTATCTTATGGAAGGGATTGGGTCATGTTCGATCTGCGGTGCAAAGGTTGGAGACGGTGAAATGGAATCATTTCTTGACCTTCCTATATGTTCCATATGTGTCGAAGAACTCGCTATCAAGAAGCTGCCTATCGTTGAGCCAGATACCTATCTCAATGGGTTTGTTGAGGATAAGGGAAGGATCGTTCTTCCCAGAATAACTGCTATAATGAAGACCAGAACAAAGGAGCAGGGTTGGAAGCTTGTTGCTATGGCACCATTTATTGCAGATCAAGTAGAGGAGAAAGCAAGGAAAGCCTTGATGGAATCCGCGCTGATCTTGACGGGGTCCTCCATTATACGCATTGGAGGTGAGGGTCCCGGGGAGCTAAGTGATAAGGATGCATCGCTGATACTTCTTCTAGGACAGTATCTGGACCTATCAATAATGGGTAGGATCTCCCAGGAGAATGGATTGATCCCAGAGCATCACCTGCATGAGATGGTATTGGGAGAAATGCATGATCATATATTATTCTCAATGCTCAAGGAACTGGACCATGGTGAGGACCCTGAGAAGATGACATATGTGCTTCGGGCCATGGAACTGCTCAGATGTTGAACTCAACGAAGAGCATGACCAGGATCACAGAGATGATCCCTAGCGCTACGGTAATGAAATGGAGAAGAAGGTCTACCATTGGTCTCTTTCTTTTATTCCCGAGAGCCATGGTATTAGCGGGATTGATCTCCTTGGACTTGACTATCGAAAGATATATCCCTAGGAGGGATGAAACGAATATCACCCATGCAAGAAGATATGGATTGACAGCATTTCCTGAGAACAGGGTATAGATCAGGATGAATGAGATGGACAATGACACCACGATCCCCCATATGATAAAATACCCAATATTTCCATGCGCTTTGTACCTGGCCCCACCTTTCGGAAAGGTCTTTTCCATTTCTACAGTTAGTCTGTTTACGAATTCGTCCGAACCCTCTACAATTACCCTTGCCGGTCTATCAGGATCCAGGTATAGGGAGCACCTATTGCGGTTTGGCAAGGTAATGGTGTAATAAAAATATTCAGCGTCAGATGGGATCGATCTGAGGTCCTTCTCGAATTCTTCAAGGGATGGGTACTGATACGGTTTGGTACCTGCAGAGAACATGATGAGTTCCTGATGTTTTTCAATCCCCTTGGAGGATCCGATGAAGGTCTGTTTGAACCTTCTCATATCCTCGACCTTGAGGTCTTGGGATCTTAGGTCCAGGGACCTTCTGTTCTTTCCTGTCATCCTGTTATAACTATTCTTAACAACGCTATTTAATGGTTCTTTCAACTTTGTTTCATCGGAAGAACCAATCCATTCAACCCTAAACCATATGTAGTGGATGATATTAACAGACTCATGACCCCCGCATGGGAAGAGACGTTCGATGAGGCCCAGAAGAAAACCGAGGACACCCGGAGGAAGATGTTCATTGATTCCGTTAGAGAGAAGGTCCCGGCTATTGATCCGGAACTATCATTCCTCACTCCGGTTGAACTACTTCAGGCAATGAACGGAAACCAGGTCATCCTCGATTACTTCAAACGGCTGGAAGGGTATGAAGCCCCCCAGAAGGAACTGGCAATTCTCTATCCGGATGCGGACAGAAAACCATGGACCCGGGGAAAGACGGATGCCCTGATCTATCGGAATCTCCATACTTCCATCAAGAATCTCAAATTGGAGGAAAAAGTGACCATTTTCACTATCTCCCCCCTTCTCGGAATAATACCTATGGAATGGTATGATGAGATGCCGATGTATGATGCATCAGGTGCTCAATCATTCATGGTTAGGAGAAGGGGCCTCTCATGGGATCAAGATAAGTTCAGACAGGTGATCCAGAGGTCCGGGGAGATCGTTAATTCCTTCCTTTCAAAGAATTATGAAAGGATTGATAAATGGCATATTATCTACAGGGATCCTTCGGTCCATCAGAGGATATTCGAATCCGCCATGGATATTCAACCTCGAGCTATATGGCCACACAAGACAAAGAAGTCCCTTGCAGATTCCTACCTTGCGATCAGGAATATTATGAAGGAGATAGTGGAGACCCTATGACCGAGAAGGGTAAGAATAAAAAAGAGAGGCTGGCCGATGCATACTCTGGCCCAAAGGTCCAGGGCATTCTATCATTTCTCAAAGGTCCAAACAAAGATCAACCAGATGATAGGGATAAACGTCAGAAGGTCTTTGTAAAAGTCAGAGCCCTGGTGAAGAAACATTATCCGGCAATTTCTGGAGATCATGATCAATCCGGGATCTTCTTCAAGGTCATAGCGGATCCAAAGAAGGATCCTGATAGTTTCGAGAAACTCCGAATGACCCTAAAAGAGGAAGGCTTCTTTCCAAGATTGATGGATACGGGTACGGAGAGTATCATTGCAATTTTTCCACTTCCAAAGGGAAAACCTGGAAACATCACTACCAACATCGTCCTTCTTGTCCTAACTGTGATAACGACAGTATGGGCAGGGGCCATGCTCTGGGAAGAAAGGACAGGAGAACTTTCGGATATTGGCGATCTGATGGGTGTCCTTCTGAATCCGATCGATCTGGGAATGGGAGCTTTGACCTTCGCCTTTCCCCTTCTGTTGATCCTCGGCACCCATGAACTCGGTCATTACTTCACTGCTAGACATTACAAGGTCGATGCTTCTCTGCCCTATTTCATCCCGGTTCCACCGATGTTCTCTCCATTCGGAACCTTTGGTGCCCTGATATCAATGAAGGAGCCGATATCCAACAAGAGAGCACTGGTGGACATAGGTGCAGCAGGCCCGATAGCTGGATTCATCGTTGCCATTCCGGTCACCTTTATTGGTCTTCTTCTAACTGGTTCATTCCCATCCTCCGCGGAGATGATAGAAGGGGCACAATACCTGAAGATCAATCCCCCCCTCCTTTTCAGGGCGATCATGACCTCACTTGGGATCGGTAGCGGAGAGGACCTCTTTCCGACAGCCCTCGCAGGATGGATCGGTCTCTTTGTCACCTCCATCAACCTCTTTCCCGCTGGACAGCTGGATGGAGGCCATATTGCAAGGGGTGTCTTTGGGGATAAAGGAAAGCTGCTTTCCTTTGCCACAGTGGCTGTCCTTCTCCTTCTTGGATTCCTTACCCCGTTCAAGACCTACCTTCTATTCGCATTCCTGATCCTTCTCATGGGTGCAAGGCACCCCCCTCCTTTGGATGATCTTTCTCCCATAAGGAAGAAGCAGTTCATGACAGCCGGGTTGTGCCTGCTGATCATGGTGCTAACCTTCCATCCGCTACCACTAGAGGTGGTTACGATGGGAGCTGGTGGAGTGGGATTAGGCGATGTACCTACAGACCTGAACCTTTCTTCGGAGAACCCCAAGGTCTTCTCGGTCTCTGTGAAGAACACTGGTGGACTTGACAAGGATGTTCAATTGATGATGTTCATTGATGGAGAGAGAGTGCTTTACGATCCTCTCATCTCAAGACCAGATTGGAATACATCCACATTCGGTCCGATAGAGCAGGTAGCTGAATCTGTATGGATACACAATGGCTGGTTCCTTATCCTGATGGACCCAGTCGAGATGGAGATCCGGGGAGGGGAGGGCAATACCCTTTCCTGGAACATGGTTATGGGCTGTTCAAAGAATATGACATTCGGCAATGAATCAGTTCTTGATCTTGGTTTTTCTACCCGTAACGAGATAACATGGACATCCATCGTTATCAGATGCTCAAACCCCAAGACTCCCTAAAGTTTAAATCCAAGGTCCTTTATCCGCGCAAAGACCCCGCTAAAAAGCGTTGGTGGTGCTTCCCATGAAAGAGGGAGATTTCATTAAAATAGAATTCGATGCCTTTGCTAAGGAGACCGATCAGCTTGTTGATACCACCCATGAGGAGGTAGCCAAGGAGCATGATGTATTCAACGACAGGGCAAAATATGTTCCAATGGCTGTCATTGTCGGAGCTGGTAGCGTTGTAAAAGGCCTGGAAGAATCGTTGAAGAACGCCGAGATCGGAAAGGACATTGAGGTTGAGGTAAGTGATAAGGACGCCTACGGAGAGAAGGACCCCAAGCTGATTGAGGTCTATCCGATGAACAAGATCCTCTCCCTTCCAGAGTTCAGGAAGGGTGACCAGTATCCTTCCGAGGGAATGGATATAAGGATCAACAACAGGATAGGCTACATTAACAAGATCTTTGCCGGAAGGGTGAGGGTGGATTTCAACAACAGATGGGCCGGTCGCACCATTCTTTTCAAGTACAAGATCACTGAGGTAGTTGAGGGCAAGGAAGATAAGATGAAAGCCCTCATCGAGGCTGTCTATCCGCAATCCGAGGAGTTCACTTTCGATTTCAAAGAGGATGATGAGGTTGATGTTATCCTTCCCGATATAGTGAAGCTGGATACAAACTGGGCTATGGCCAAGTTCAGACTGGTTTCCGATCTGAGAAAATTCCTGGACATCAAGACAGTGAGGATGATAGAGGTATACGTCAGGAAAGAAGAGGAAGCAGCCAAGGAAGAAGAGCATGATCATGAATGCGACGATCCTGACTGCGACCATGACCATTCACATGATAAGCTGGATGAGAAGACCTCCGAGGAAGAAGAAGAGAAGCCCGAAAAGGTGAAGGAAACCCCCAAGAAGAGGGCTCCCAGAAAATCATCCAAGAAAAAGGATGAGGCAGAGGCCACAAAAGTTGAGTGATGCCGCATCCTTGTTTACATACATATCTGAGCAAAAAGTTAAAGGATTATATATGGAGTTGAACGCCTGGAAGAGGCATCAAAGCCATGTCCAGGTGATTCATATGGGTAAGACCCAGCTATCCAAGCGTTCATCGTATCGAAGAAGGACTGCAATCTCTTTTGTTCTTCTTCTGGTCACCGTGGGGATCCTCTCACAACTGGAAATGGGTGAAGCGGCCGTGACAGCAGGAGTTGTCAGGGTATTTACTGACCCAGGCCAGGATACACACGAGAACTCCACTGCAATTCCAATAATTGGTTTCGGAGCTACCTCCTCTACAGGAACGGATACTCTCAGCAGTGTCATTTTAACGATAAACAGAAGGTCAACTTCGTTTTCGATATCCGACATCGAGACGGTCTCTTCCAATATGTCTTCCTCCGGACTTGGTCTTTACAGAGATGTCGGGACAACCGATGATGACCTTGATCCCTCTGATATACCTCTCTCTGTCACCTCGGTATCGCTCACTACTGGATCAGGATCATGGACCTACACTTTCACTATCTCATCAGAGATCGTTCCAACCTCAATAACCGGTTCCTTCAGATGGATCGTGGTTGCAAGAACCTCATCGACCTCAGTTACATCTGATCAATTCAATGTGGCAATCCCATCCGGGGGGGTATCCTACTCGGACACGACGACGATGCCCTCTTCAACCGTTACCTGTGATACGATAAATGTGATATTAACAAGGTCGCTCTACATCGGGACCTCCTCGCCTATCATCATCGGTGAGCTGGGAGCCGAGGTAGATACGCTGCCGACACAGGGATTATCAATATTCTCTGGAATAGCTCAGAGTGAGAAGATAGATTCTATCGAAGTGGTCCTCAACTCGGTTTCCAATTTCGACCCCTCGACAGACCTTAGGACCATGGGAACCTCAGCTAATTCGGGATTGAAGATATATCTCGATAATGGACCCGGATCCTCTGATGTATGGGATCCATCCGGTGATACATTGATGATCCCCCAGAATGTCCAAATGACCAACGGTTCGGGTTACTGGAAGGTGATGCTCGATTATCCGGACTCGGGGGCCGGTTCTTACAATGTTCCTACTTCCACTTCCGGATCGTACGATATCTTCATCTGTGTCTCCACATCCTCGACGATAGGACACGAGGATACGTTCTTTACTTCCATATCTTCATGGGGGATCTCATATTACGGACTTGATGGAAACTCACGCAGCGTTCTTCAAACATCCAACAGGTCAAGGAATTTTGAAGCGGATACAAAGGCTCCAGATCTGGAAGATGCCAACCTTCGTGTTTACACCAATCCCGTATCAGCCTATTTTTACGAGGCGGATACTGATCTTGAGGGAACAGATGAGGTATTCTACAATTCTCTTTCTGGCCAGGGCCTCGGAATGGAGATCCGAGTTAACCTTGCAGGATATGACGAGGAGAACCTCTTTGTATTCGAGGGTGAACCCGCATTTGATTATGAGACTTGGAATAGGGACCTGATATTCTCTGACAGGACCGAGATCTCCTATACCGTAACAACCGTCCCACCGCTAAATCCCATGGTCTTCAGGATGAAGGATGTAGTAGGTCATAACACCACATTCGAGGTCAATATTACAGAGGATAACCAGGCTCCTCTTGTCAGGAACTTCACCCTTTTGGATCACTCCAAATATATCGAGACCCAGACCGGGGCCAGGAACGTCTATTTCAGGCCCAGTATGATCTCACCCGAACCATTCTATATTATTGGGGAAGGGTACGAACCTGACGGCGAATCCGGGGTTGATGAGATCTACTTTTCAGTCGAACCTTCACTCTATTCTTCACCTTCAAGCGATGATACCCCTCAAAGCTTCAACGTTTCATACTTCATCGACTCCCTCTCTTCAGGAGTATCATCTCCTATCCATGTAGATCTGTATGACAATCTCCAGAACAGGAACAGGATCAGGATAAATTACTCTGGGATATCAACCAATCCCGTTGTAACTATGATCCAACCCTCTACATCCGGTACAAATGTTTCCGGTGTTTCAAGGGTTATCGCCAGAGTGCAATCCACACCCTCCATACTCAAGGTGGAGTTCGGAGTGGATGGAGACACATCACTTCAGAGGATGACCTATGGAGGGGGTTCTGGAGATACTGGGACCTATTACATCGATTGGGATACCGTTGATTACACAGAAGGAGAGCATGTGCTCAAGGTCAAGGCAACTGATATGACCAACGGTGTTGGTTATAATACCCAGATAAGGGTAAATGTCAATAATTATCCTCTCTGGGGTTACTTCCAGAGCCCGTTATACGGGAGTTCCAACAGGGATACCATCGGTGTCAGACTGATCACATCGAATTATCTGAGATCAGCCAAATTGTATGTGGATGATACACTGACAGACACTTTTGTTGGTTATCCTGTGAACGGGAGGGTGGACCTTTCGATAGATTCTACACAGTTCGATGATGGGACATATTCCTTGAAAGCTGTCCTCGACGGATTCGGTAGCAGATCTGTTGAGATATTCAACTCCATCGAGATCGACAATACCGATCCTGTATTGTATGATATTATGGTTGATTTCCCTGGAACCCAGCAAGCGTTGAAACCGGATGACATTTTCAGGCTGAAAGCAAGGATATTTGACAACCAGTCCGGATTACAGACAACCTACGTAGTCGCCAACTCCATTGGCGGATCTACCATGGAGACCCTATTCGATAATGGCTTCACTGACGATGGGTCCACAAATGATGGGTTCTTCTCGACAGATGTAATTGAAGCAGATGGTCCTTGGGCGTATCTGACAATCAGGTTCGTTGCCGTTGATAGGGCGGGGAACACTGTTGAGAAGAAGATGATGGTGGCAATGGATGTCCTCGATCCATTGATAGAGAACATGTGGGTGGATTATCCCGGAAGCCAGCAGGGGGCAGCCGAAGGGGATGATATCCAGGTGAAGGCAATATTGTCCGACAGCACCGCCCCAATCTACATGACCCTGGTTCTTGACAATTCCGGATCAATGTTCCGGTCAGGGAGGATGGGCGACCTCCAGAGAGCAGCGAAATCTTTTATCAATCAGACCAGGTCCATTGATTACGTTTCGTTGTACAGATATTATTGGATAACTGAGGATCCTTTCCCATACAATCCCAAAGGTCCAGGTTGGCCAAAACGGGTCCTTAATTTCACAAGAATGAATCAAGAAGGGAAGAAAACTGCAATTGATATCATAGATAATTTCGATGAAGAAAGAGTATTGTATGGTGCCACAGGCACTCCCATCTGGGATACAATTGGTAACGCCACGAAATATACAATAACCAATTCCCATTCCAATCCAATCGTGATTGCTTTTACTGATGGAGCGGATGATTTTTCTCAAGAGGAACCTCCCACCTTCGAAGAAGGATCGGACTATTTCTGCCCATGGATCAACTGGGGTCAAACGAATTATATCGATTATCACTGGGGAAAATATGCTGATTCAGAGTATTCTAATGGCACAAATCACTACTGGGTTCGGAGTCACATCAATGAAACCAGAAGTGGTTTGCTTAATATTCCCATTCCAGTCTATACCATTGGGCTGGGTCTGGAACACTACGATCCTCCCAATTTCCCTGTGAAATCATCTCCTCCTTCCCAGTATGAACACGACAATGTCTCTGCATATTGGTCAGGTGAATCAGGGACACCAGAGTACAATCTCTGGAGGATAGCGGAGACTTCCTCCGGAGGGAAATACTTCTATGCCCCCTCGGCGACACTCCTGGAACGTGTTTACAAGGATATTGCAAATTCCATCTACTCGACAGAGGACCCTGCAAAGATCATGAGGGCCACTGCTATGCTTCCACTTGATATGACCATAGAGGTGGAACTCTATGACGATGGACTGCATAACGATGGTATTGCAGGTGATAATCTCTGGGCCTCGGAATACTACACCGTTCCGGAACTGCCGACCGAGTCAAGGACTGTCATCATTGATGTATGGGATTGGGCGAACCGCTCAAATGCGGATTCATTCAAAATGATAAGCGACAATGACGCTCCTTATGTCGAATGGGTGAAGATGGTCTATCCCGAGGGAAGGGCCTCTGTCGGAGATGGAGAGAAATTCCATATAGAGATCAACGTCACAGACAAGATCGCAGGCATATGGAAGATAATCGGGGATGGAAGCGATATGGGATTCTTCCCTCCCATCACATTCAACAACACTGGTGAGGGTAATGATCTGAACAAGTCGGATACCATTTTCACTTCCATGGATATCATTGCCCAGTCTGGCAATGCCCCATCCATCTACCGTTTCTTAGACATGATGGTAACCGATTATGCCGGGAATGCAATTAAAGCGAGAGGGCAGGTCCTTGTGGTCAATGATTTCGCATCTCCTGTTGTTACCATGATCACACCAAAGGATTTCGGTTTCCTGGGAGGGGATGATCCAATTACCCTCCTTGCCAGGGATGATGGCGAAGTCCAGAGGGTGGTTTATGAAATAACCGATGAGAATGGAACGATGCTTCAGGAGGGTTTCATCAAACCAGTGCAGGGCGAACTCTACTCCTCACCGGTCGATGTCACCCGGATCGCAGAAGGAAATTATCTGCTTGAGGTGAAAGCAATAGACACGGCGGGAAGAGTAGGATCATCCGGAGTTCTGAACATTAGTATCGACAATACCCTACCCCAGTTCTTACTGCATTCACCAAAGAACGGATCCAGTGTTGGCGGGATTGTGGCCTTCACCTATACTTTTAAAGACTTCTTCCAGGATTTCGTGGGATATTCCATAGATGACGGACCATTCCTTGATGCCGGAGATGGGATGGATACCGAACTATACTCCGAGGGATACCACAAGGTAAAGGTCCGCGGATTCGACGGAAGGGGCAAATCCCAGGGTGTGACACTTGACCTGTACTTCGACAATGGTGTTCCACAGGTGGACCTCCTCCTGCCATCAGGTGGCGTTATTCTTGATGGAACCCACCGACTCATGGCAAGGGTTACTGATGGAGGGGGGATCCAGTTTACCGAAGCAAGGATCTACGAGTGGGGCAACAGGACCGGACCCACACCTCCAGGTCCATCGGAGGAACCAGTGGTATCGGTTCGGATGGACGGGTCCTCTGATGCGGTTGTGATAGCAGGTTTCTACGAAGGTGAGCTTGCTACGGTCGGCCTCCCCGACGGCAGGTATCTGCTGGATATTGCAGCAAGGGACAGGTCAGGGACAGAGGGGCATGCTCTCCAATATCTACCTATAGACAACAATGCCCCGGTTCTGAACGTCCTCTATCCCGTGAACGGAGGAGCAGTTACAGGATCCTTCACACCCGATGCCCAGGCAGACGATCCGTTCCTTTCAAAGGCATACTTCACTTTTAACGGGAAGGAGTATCCATTCGATGCAACCATCGACATGGACGGTGTCCCTGACGGGAAGTACCTGATGAGGTTCGTGGCCATCGACAGTGCTCTCAGAACCACTTCCAAGGACCTGATAATATACGTTGACAAGACCGCTCCAGAGGTCCAGCTGCAGTCACCTGTTGACGGTTACGCAGCGGGTGATGAGCTAATAGTGATGGCAAGGATCAATGAAGTTGCAGGGATCAGGTATGCTTTCTTGAACATCGATGGATCGAACATCATGTTAGGCAATCCAATAGGTGACGGAGGTTTGTACAGTTTCATTCTGAACATGACCCCCTTCGACAGGTCAGCTCACAAGATCAAGGTGGTGGTGGAGAACAATGCAGGTATGACCACAGAATCGAGGACCATAACCATCTACAAAGGTTATCTGGACACTGATGGTGACGGCGTGACTGATCCTTATGACGATGATCCTGACAATCCCCTTATCAACGGGGATGTGGACCATGATGGATTCGGATCGTTCTACGACGACGATGATGACGGCGATGGAATACTGGACCTGTACGAACCACAATATGACAGTCTTATGCTTTCAGGAGATTCCAAAGGAATACCATTCAGGTTGGACCCCACGGAATGGGCTGATTCGGATGAGGATGGGGTAGGGGATAATATCGATCCTGATGCTGATGGTGATGGCATAATCAATGCACTGGATGCATTCCCAACAGATCCTCTCGAATGGTCTGACATTGACAGGGATGGCATTGGAGACAACAGCGATACGGACAGGGATGGGGATGGTGTCGATAATGACGATGACGATCTGCCGAACGATCCTTCCGAGTGGACAGATACCGATGGCGATGGTGTCGGGAACAACAAGGACGAGGATGACGACGGTGACGGTCTCCCGGATTCCAGGGATGATTTCCCAACCAACAGGTTCAGAAAATATAGATATCTGGACCTCGCAGTCTATGTCCTGCTTGCAGGTATTGCGGTATTCGCTGTGTTCTCAGCACTGGTGTTCAGGGAAAGGATCGCAATTGGTTTGGAATCATCATGGAAAGATGGCAGGATAAAAAAGGCCAGGGACCGTGTCTCATCAGCATTCAAAGAAAAGGAGATGAGCTGGGACAAGGGAGAAAAAGGCCCCGGGATCAAAAAGATGAGGCCTCCACGCAAGAGGAGATGATTCAACCAAGGAGTTCGAGGCCACCCATATAGGGCCTCAATGCTTTTGGTATCTCCACACTTCCGTCCTCTCTCTGGTAGTTCTCCAGGATAGCGACCATTGTCCTTCCCACTGCAAGGCCAGAACCGTTTAGCGTATGGACGAATTCCGATGGGAGATGGGGTTCCTCCCTGTATTTTATCATGGCCCTCCGTGCCTGAAAATCGGTGAAACATGAGCAGGAAGAGACCTCCAGCCATCGGTCCTGGAAGGGAGAAAAGACCTCCAGATCGTATGTCTTGGCCGAAGAGAATGTCAGGTCCCCTGTGCATAGCAATAGTTTTCTGTATGGGAGGTTAAGCCGCTTGAGGACCTCCTCGGCATCCGTTGTTAATTTCTCCAGTTCCTTGGGTGAATCCTCTGGATGTGATGTTATCACAAGTTCGACCTTGGAGAATTGGTGAACCCTGATGATGCCCTCTTCACCAGCATGCTTCCCTGGCCTCTCTCCTGAAACATGGAGTGAAGGCCTGATATCTGATGGGAAGGTCCTCCTTGGCCAGTATCTCATCTCTATGCAGGTTTGTGATGGGAACCTCGCCTGTTGGAACCATGTAAAGGTTATCTTCGGGAAGTTTGTACATATCATCCTCGAATTTTGGGAGTTGACCGGTCCCGGTCATGGAAGCAGAGTTACAAACAGCAGGAGGCCAGACCTCGATATAATCCTGTTCCCGGTGAATGTCCATCATGAAATTGATGAGGGCCCTCTCCATTCTGGCTCCTTCTCCCTTCAATACATAGAATCCGGAACCGGATATCTTCACACCACGTTCAAGGTCAATGATACCGAGGTCCTTTCCAATTGTTGAATGGTCCTTGGGATCGAACGATAGTTTTCTAGGTTCTCCCCAGGATGATATCAACTTGTTATCCTTCTCATCCTCTCCAATGGGGACATCAGGAAGGGGGAAGTTGGGGATCGTAAGACGGGCGGAATTCCGCTTCAGGTCCATCTCCTTTGAAAGGGAATCCAGATCCTTCAATCTTGAATTTAGTTCCTGCATCTTTGCAATTTTGACATTTTTCCTTTCCGGATCCTTCTCTTGGGGTATCTCCTTCGACACCACGTTCTTCTCATGCTTGAGTGAGTTGACCTCGTCAACGGTCCTTCTGAAAACCGCATCAGATTCAATGAACAGGTCCAGTTCAGCTTCAACTCTCCTGTTGAGGATCATTTTTCTGACAGCTTCCTCGTTTTCTCTGATGAACCTGATGTCCAACATTTTAAAGCCTCTTATTGGGAATTGGAATCAAAAGGAATGATTAATAATTTGTCTTGGTATGGAAAGATAGATACCAGTTGATCTGTGATGTCAGCCTCTCTTCTTCTTGATCTCGAAATACACCTATCCATTCAATACAGAGGGAACCTGAACAGAGTCGATCAATTTTATTACGGTGGTCCTATCAATCATGTTGAAACCAGGTAAAGAATTGATTATTGCTATTTTGACATCATCAGGTATTACGTAATCCCTTGGTTCCACCTTTGCAAGGGATTTTGAATAGAGGATCAAACGGTCCAGGTATTCTTTCGCCTTGTCATCAGGGAGAATGTTCGTCTCGATCATCCTGTAGAATATCTCTGAGATGTAATATGAGACCGTCATTGATAGCCAGATTCCATCCTTCTTTGGGTCCTCCACTTCTTCCATTATACCCTTTATGAAATCGTTATCTTCTCCCCTGAAGAAATTTATCAGAATATCGGTTGGATCAATGCCTCTTCTTTCCGGGTGTTTTTCCAATGTAGAAAATTGGTCTTGGATCGATCTTGATCGTTCCTCTCTATCCTTCCTGAGTTCCATGGATTCCGGATACCTCAGATCATCATAGTATTCGGATCTCATTGGCGGAGGTATGATGATCAGATCAGTATTGGGGTTTTTTTCTTTCCTGATCTCTCCGGATGACCTTTCCAGACTTATCTCTATGGATCTCAAAGTTCCAATGGCCCTATTCTTATGATCTTCTCCAATCTTATGATCCGAATATTGAACTTCCTCAAGGAGAAGAAGGAATTGGAAAAGTGCATCTTCATTGATACCATTCAATTGTGATGCCCGGACCAGATATTGTCTTGATGTCTCCTGGAATCTCGGTTCAATGCCAGATCTGTTGAGATGGGCACCTAGTTTTTGAGAAGCATGAAGGATAATGTATGAATATGGATCTTCATTTCAAATCTATACTTATCATGAAATTTCCTTTTCCTGATCTTCTTCTCCTTCCTTTTCTTGAAGAAATCAAACATATCGATCACCTCTCCATTACATTTGGACTATTTAACAGATGATAGGATGAAATATCCTTCAAATAACGAAAAAATATCGAAAGGTAGTTCTATTTCAACCTGAACAAAATCACTCATTCTTCATCTGAAGCAATATGGTTTTCTTTCCTGTTGGGCCTGAAAAGGAATACCATTACCCCTGTGATAATGAGGACAAAGCAGAGTATGATCAAGATTGTAAAAAACCAAGGGATTTTTACCTTCTCGGATTGTTCTTCATTATCCAAGACTGTTACGATCAAAACGTCACTGTCTGAATTTCCGTATTCATCCGTTACAACAAGTATGACCTCGTAAACTCCCGCATATTTGAAATTGAATCTTGCGATTTCACCCATTAAATTTGTATCCTTTCCTTTATACGAGAATGTCCAGATGAATTCATCGATATGTCCGTTATCCGAGGACGAGAGAGCCATTGAAAGTAACAGTGTTTCCAATGGTCGTATTGAGATCCTCGCCGGCATATGCCACAGGAAGAGTTTTATCCACAACCGTTACTTTCATACTATCTGTGTGAAAGTTGTTCCCTGAATCCCTGACAGTAAGAAGGACCTCGAATAACCCAGGATCGTTGAATTCGTATGGCGGTCTCGAGCCATGGAGTGTGACTGGTGTATCATCAATGAATGTCCATGTCCAGGACTCTATCTCTCCGTTATCGGAACTATCGGAGCCGTCAAATTCAATCAACGTATCCTCGTCTACGATCTGATCAGGACCAGCATAGGCCATGGGAGGTGTCCTGTCAACCACAGTGATTGTTAATGTATCCATATTGGAATTCCTTTCAGAATCCATTACCGTCATTGTGACCAGATAAATGCCCGGTTTGATGAACTAGGTACGCAGGTTCACTTCCGGTCAATGTTATCAGTTCTTCATCAAGGAACACCCATGTCCAGTTCACGATCCCGATATTGTCGGAGGATGCTGATCCATCGAACCGGACAACCTCTTCTCATCAACAGTTCGATCGGGTCCTGCATCGGCAATTGGAGGGGTTATATCCAGAACGGTGATCTTCATCATATCAGCATTAAGGAGCCCCAACGTATCCCTGACATTAAGGGTCACAACGTAAACTCCGGGAACGTTGAACCTGTAATTTGAACGCATTCCATGAAGATCAATCTGATTCCCATCCCGAAAAGTCCATGTCCAGTTTGATATCTCATCGTTGTCGTAGCTTGCACTTCCGTTGAAAATGACAATTGTTCCCTGGTTAACCGTTTGATCGGGTCCCGCATTAGCTATTGGAGAAGTGGTATTCAATACCGTAATGTTCAGTCAGTCCAATTCCAATTACCGGTAGCATCGGTAGCCTTCAGGGTAACGATGAACATTCCGGGGTTATGGAACGAATATTCCGGTTTGATTCCATGAAGTGTGATCCGATCACCGTCCAGGAATGTCCATGTCCAGTTCACGATTCCAACGTTATCGGAGCTTCCACTTCCGTCAAATGCAATTACATTATCTTCATCAATTTGTTGATCTGGACCCGCTTCGGCAACGGGCTTGGTGTATATCTCTGACGGTGAGATTCATTGCATCCAGATTCCATTTCCCCACAGCATCTGTCACATTCAAAGTCACAATGAACGATCCCGGATCGTTGAATTCACATTCCGGTTTGATTCCATATAGATAGATTATTCCATTGTCGTTGAATGTCCATGTCCAGTTTACTATTCCCATATCGTCCGAAGCTTGTGCTTCCGTCGAATGAGAAAACGGGAGACCTGGTTCGATCAACGATCGTTGCCTGCGTCGGAGATGGAAGAGACTTCCTTATCCTGCCATCTGAAAAAGGGGTACGACTTCCTCATCGATGATACACCATGGGTCGGAATAAATCCGAACGGGCATCGGGAACGGCTCACGTTTCTTCATCTCCTGGGTGGTCTTCCGAGTTCCGCCGTTGCTCGAGTTCAGTTCGGAAGTTCCATATTCCATAAATTGCTGTGATCGTATTATAGTTCATTCCAGCGAAACGGCCACCATCACTGTTTCGAGTTAAACGCCCGATAGACGAACAATTCGAGATTGTGCCCCGATCATTTCCAATGAATCCTCCGATGAATATCATCGCCGTATAGACTGCCGGTAGAATAACAATTCGAGATCGTGCCTTCATTATTTCCATGAATTTTACGGATATTATTGCCGTATAGACTCTAAATAATAAAATTCGAGATCGTGCCCTCATTATTTCCGATAAGTCCTCCTAGTGTCTCATCACCGCTCACATTGCCATAAAAATGGCAGTTTCGAATCGTATTCCAATTTCTCCCTGCCAACCCACCTATCTTCCCTCTGTTCCTATTTATCATACCTTCTGATGAGCAGCGATCGAAATCCCGCGTCATATCGAATTAGTCCGCCAGCTCAAATTCCCACTGACATTAACAATTGTGATGAATTTGAATCGTACTAGTTTATTCTGAGAAGTCCCCGACGTGAAATTCACGATTAACCTTTCCTCTCAAACATGACAGTTCGATAAAATCCGATAGAAATCATAAACCACGAGACCTCCGATTCTGAAATACCCGTGAGAGCTCACATCTTTTAATTCGATGTTGGTAATCTTACCGCCATACACATACCCAAAGATTCCCTAATGGACCGATTGGATATATTGATGTAAGAATCACAATTGACGATCGGAACCATCGAATTCTCCGCAATAAGGATGTATAGACCCGTGATAATGCCGAAAGGTCCAGATTAAGGAGGAAACCGTAATCCAGATTCACCATCGTCTGAGAAACCCACAAAGATCCTTCAAAACCTGAACATCGTCGACATCCTAAGGATCTTCGATAGAAGGCAGATACAACAACAGAATTCGTGATATTCAAATCCATATCGTTTGAGATCCAATCACGATACTGAGAACCGACAAAACCACCGACTGTCACACATTTTTCCTGCCATTGTATCCAAACGTTATCGACATTATAATGCGAATTGTGATTATTTCTGAGCCATTTTTACAATCCCACGAAACAAATTTTTCGCCTCTGATCAGCACCATTTACAAAACACTTTTCAATAATTCCATTATTGGCTCCAATGAGCCATAATTGAATTCCCATGAATAATCCGAGATCATCACATTATCCGAAGATGAGGATCCGTTGAATATTACGGTCTTTCCAATGGGCACTAATCGGCTGGAACCAGCATTCGCTTCAGGTTTTGTAATATCGATCACAGTGATGTTCGTAGTGTCTGTATTCCAATTACCACCCGCATCTGTAACGTTAAGTGTGACCATGTATGCCCCGGGATTGTTGATTATGTAGGTTGGCAACACTCATACAACTTCACCTGACTTCCATTGATGGTAAATGTCCATGTCCAGTTGACAATTCCGACATTATCCGAGCTTGCGCTTCCATTGAATATAACAATATCTCCTTGCTTTACTGTTTGGTCAGATCCTGCCTTCGCAATAGGTGAGGTGACATCCTTTACTGTGATGTTCATAGTATCTGTGTTCCAGTTGCCTTCATTATCGGTTACATTCAATGTCACGACGTAGAGCCCTCGATTGTTGAACAAGTATGTTGTTTTTTCACCGTATAAGTAGACAGGATTTTCATCAGTGAAAGTCCATGTCAGTTTGTTATCCTAACATTATCGGAGCTTCCACTTCCGTTGAATGATACTGCCGGTACCCTTCGATTACGGTTTGATCAGGTCCTGCATCTGAATTAGGCAATGTAACATCCTTTACTGTGACGTTCATAGTGTCCGTGTTCCAGTTGCCTTCTTCATCGCTTACATTCAATGTCACGACGTAGAGCCCAGGATCGTTGAACAAATAAGATATTATTTCACCGTACAAGTGGACTTGATTTCCATCAATGAAGGTCCATGTCAAGTTTTTTATCTCGACATTATCCGAGCTTCCACTTCCGTTGAAGGCTACTTCTGTCCCTTCATTGACGATTTGATCCGGGCCAGCATTTGCAATAGGCGGTGTAATGTCCAGGACAGTGACGTTCATATTATCAATGTTCCAGTGACCTGTTGCATCAGTAACGTTCAGTGTCCAATGAACAGTCCAGGATCGTTGAACAAGTAAGTTGTTATTACACCGTATAAAAAGACTGGATTTCCATCAGTGAAAGTCCATGTCCAGTTTGTTATCTTGACATTATCCGAACTTGCTTTTCCATCAAATGAGACTTCCATCCCTTCATTGATAATATGATCAGGTCCAGCATTTACAATAGGCGTTGTGATATCTAAAACTGTGACATTAATAGTATCTATATCCCAATAACTTACAGCATCGGTAACATTTAGTGTTACGATGTATACTCCTGGATTATCGAACCTGTAAGTAGGTTTTTCTCCGTATAAGTGAACTGATTTATCATCGGTAAATGTCCATGTCCAGTTTGCAATGCCGATAATATCCGAGCTTCCGCTTCCGTCAAAGAAAACTGTTGTCCCTTCGTTTACAGTTTGATCCTGACCTGCGTTTGCTTTTGGTGAATCTGTGTCCTGCCATCTGAAGAACGGGTAGGTAGTGTCTTCAATTATCGACCATGTATTTTCAAAATCCCAACCTGCTCCGGTGAAAGTACTTTTCGAGTCTTCATTTCTTTTGTGGTCTTTCCCGAACCTCCGGAGCTTGAATTTTGTACTGGAAGTGTCTACGTCCCAAAAGCTGTTTAATACAGTTTCTTCATCTTGATCTACAGTCCCACCTGTGGAGTAATTACCACTTACGAATACAGTTGAATAGCAGTTGGATATGGTTCGGTCGTTGTATCCTACGAGGCCACCAATATCGTATTCACCAGTTACGAATCCGGTTGAATAACAGTTGGATACCGTTCTGTCGTTGTACCCTATGAGTCCACCTATGGAGTAATTACCGGTTGTATTTCCGTTTGTGTTACAGTTGGAAACAGTGCCTGTATTATGTCCAACAAGTACCACCAACTTCACAATATCCGATTACAGAAATATTTTCCAATACGGTATTCCTTATTGTTCCACCCTGATTATACCCAATTAAACCTATGAACTCATTTGGGATATTGATTTCAAGATGGCAATCACATGGTAGTTCCCGTCAAATTCCTCGGAGGAAAAATATGGAATGTGAAAACCAGGAATCCCTGAGAGATTGATATCTTCTCCAAGCCGGAACCTGAATCCTCCAACTTCGGCGAATCCTAAAAGATCTTTTAAACCCTGGATACTTGTTATTTTGTAGTATCCGCTGGAAGGAATGAGGGTTGTAATGTAATCCGTTATATCCAGTTTAAAATTATTTGAAAACCAATCTTCATATTGATTTTTATATAGTCCACCTCTGGTAGTAAAATAATCCCCGTTAATTGAAACATTATCGATGTTGTAATGTGAGTTCTTAATATTTCCATGATTGGAACCGATAAGTCCCCCATTAAATTTTCTTCCAGTGATATTACCATTTGAAAAGGAATTCGAAATAGATTTTCCAGATTCGATCCTACCAGTCCTCCTACTGCCTCATTTCCACTAACACTTCCATTTGAATATGAATCAGATAGACTTCTATTGTTTAGTCCGACAAGTCCTCCAATTGATACATTTCCAACAACAGTTCCGATTGAATAGCAATTAGAAATTGTTCTGTTATTAAATCCCACCAATCCTCCTACGGATTCATTTCCTTTTACTTTACCGGTTGCATAACAATCCGTTATAGACTGATCATTGAAGCCAGCGAGTCCTCCGATATAATTACCCTCTCCAAAAACATCACTATTGGCATGACTGAAGGAACATAATTACGGTTGATTCCTATAAGTCCACCGATACAATTTCCTTTTCCACGAACACTTGAATTTGTATTGCAGTTGGATACACTTCGGTCGTTACCTCCTATGAGTCCTCCAATATAGTTACCGTTTCCAACCACATATCCTGTTGAAAAACAATTCTGAATTTTTAAATAATTCCTTCCCAAGAGTCCGCCAATATAATCTCCATTCCCCCTGACCTCACCTGTTGAAAATGAATTAGAAACTGAGTCTTCATTAATTCCAATTAATCCTCCGATACAATCCCCATTTCCATTAGTATTTCCTTCTGAATGACTTTCTGAAATCATTCCATCGTTGTTTCCCGCCAATCCACCTACAAATTCATTTCCACTCACATTGCCAAATGAAGTACAATTTTTAGCCAAACCAACGTTTTTACCAAAGAGCCCACCGATATAACTAGCATCAACAACAACTTCCACATTGGCATGACAGTTTACAACTTCGTATTGGTTAAATCCAACAAGACCACCTGAGAAATTGCCATTCCCACTTAAGTTACCGTGTGAATGACAGTTGGTAATGGTTCCGTGATAATTCCTCCTATGAAACCCCCTGAATATTCATTTCCACTAACATAACCGATATTATAACTACTGGATGCATTGCCGTATTCATTTCTACCAATTAAACCACCTGAATATTCATTTCCACTGACATTTCCAATTACGTGGGAATTGTATACGTTTCCGTTGTTTTCTCCTATTAACCCACCTACATAATCATTTCCACTGACATTGCCAATAATCTGAGAATTGAACACATTTCCATTGTTCTGCCCAAGCAGTCCTCCAATGTAATCATATCCAATTACAGATATATTTGCTAAAGTAAGGTTGTTTATTATTCCAAATTCATTGAAACCAAATAGGCCTATGAATTCATTTTGAATAGTAATACTAAAATTTGATATCGTATTATTATTTCCTTCAAATTCATCTCCTGAAAAAAATGGAATGCAGTATCCAGGAGAAATTGAGAGATCAATATCTTTTGTTAATTTAAATTTCAAGTCTTCTTCCTCGGCAAATCCTATTAGATGCTTCATTCCTTGAATATCATTGATATTAAAATATCCATCTGAAGGTACAAGTGAGGTGTAATAATTAGAAATGTTAAGTGTGAAGTTGTTCTTCATCCAATCCTTATATTGATCATTGTATAGACCACCACGAGTTACCTGTTTTTTACCATTTATTAGTACTTTATCAATGTTATAATGAGAATTGTTCATTGTTTTTATAAAATAGCCGGTTAATCCTCCAATGAATCTTGTTCCGTTAACATTACCGGTTGAATAACAGTTAGAAATTTTTCCAGAATTATATCCAATAAAACCACCAGTATATTCATTCCCAATTACTTCTCCATTGGAAAAACAGGATGAAACTGTTCCGGAATTCGACCCAATAAAACCACCTATTGATACCCCTTCCCTAAGATATTGCAAGTGGAATTACATTTTGATATTTTTTCATGGTAATTTATTCCAACTAGTCCACCAATATACGATGTTCCAGCAATTTTTCCAAATGATTCGCACTGAAAGACATTTGCATTATTTCTTCCTACCAGTCCTCCTATCATATCATTTCCAGTAATATTGGTGTTTGAAGTGCAATTAAATAAAGTGTTTTGGTTGTTTCCCACAAGTCCCCCTGAAATATCATCTCCACTGATATTTCCGGTTGCTGTGCAGTTTGTAACGAACCCACCGCTCTCTCCAATCAACCCTCCAATCTCTCTATCTTTTCCAGTTATATTTCCTCTTGAATGGCAATGAGATATCTTTCCTTTATAATTGCATCCAATAAGGCCCCCTACTTTTTCATCCCCATTGACATTCACATATGTATGACACATGGAAACATTATTTTCATAATTATTTCCCAATAGACCACCAACTTCATCCTTTCCTTTAACGGTTCCTTTTACAATGCAATTGGTAACGATTCCAAAGTTACTTCCAATAAGTCCACCCATGCGATCGTTACCGGTGAGGTTTCCGGAACAGGTACAGTTTGAGACAGTTCCATAATAATTTGTACCTGCTAAACCACCACAGGATTCCTTTCCAATAATATTAAAACTCATCAAGGAAATATTTTTTACACATCCCCCACTGCCAATTTTTCTAAACAGTCCTGCATTTAATTTGGTAGATCTATTAATATACAAATCGAATATCGTGAAATTACAACCATCCAGGCTTCCAAGGAATCCATCCCATGAGCTATCAATCGGTTCAAAACCTTCTCCCAGATTCCATGTCTTAGTGATAGCTGCACTGATATTGTTTTTCAAAATATAATGAGCGCTCAGATCGGAGGAAATATTCTGAAGGTCCCAAACATCTTCAATGATATATGGATCGGACAGCGTGCCGTTACCTCCCCCAAAAGATCCGTTCATACCTTCCGACCCCATCATGTTCATCCCTGAGAAGATCGAGATGATCAAGATCAATGCAGGATAGAACATCATCATCGGTTTTTTTACCATCATCTTCCCCTTCTTCTTCACTCTTTTTATACTCAAAACATCATCCGTTTTCTTTCTATTTATTCTTCATCCAGGTTCATGAAAGCTTCTTCTCCTTTCCTCCCCATCATGAAGAACACAATTAATCCGATTAATCCAAGGATTGGAATAATAATGATAATATTCAGAACTTGATATTAATCTTTTTATGACTCCTTTATCAGTAATATGTCCGAGAGGTCCAATTCTGTCTCTTCAACTGCACTTACCGATGAGGACCCGTGAAACGGGGATGAACGGTAAATATTTGAAATTGAGATGAATCGATAAAGGTATTGTACAAAAGGACGGAAATAATTGTAATAGAATAATTTAAACAGTAGAAAGTATTTTATATATGCATAAATATTATAAATTATATGAAAGATATAAGGGATATTGACAAGGTCAGAACCTCTATCGGGGTCAGGATGGCAACGAAGTATCTGATACTGGACCATTCTCTCCCGGGAGAGAGCCTGGAGGATACTATTGTCAGACTGGTAAAAACACATGACAGGTTGAACCGGGAAAAAGAAGAACTTGTGGACCTGATCAATAGAAATGACATAATCGAACCAAACGTCATATCAGCATCAAGTATCGAGAGGGGAGTGGATTCTATTGAATTCAACGGAGGGATGATTGTACACTATTCATACAACATTCCATCCAAGGAGGCACTTATTAACGATGAATATCGAATGGAGGTCCAAATCGAAAAAGTATTTCAAGATGGGTTGAAAGGAACAATTGATATAGGAAGTGTTTCGGAAAAAGAACTCATGAATATTCATTTCCACATGGTTGAGAAGATAATCAATGAGCATTTCGACAAGGCCTTCAAGATACAGGATAATCTCAATTTATTCGATTACAGATACTGGAAACGTGTTTTTTTTAGAGTGGGACTGCCAGAAAGTTCTTATCTGACCGATGTGTTGTCAAGGATCATAGAGGAAAAGAGTGTTTGATTTGATAGATGACTTACCTGTTCCAATAGATTTAGTCCGATCCTATTTCAGATCATTTGAAGTCTCCAACGGGAATGATCGGTTAAAAGCAAGGATTGCAACGGACAGAAGCAGATTGTCATTCCAGATTGCAATAATCTCTTCAAAGATCGATTTTTCCGGATCATATCCACAAAATCGGATCTCACTGGAGAGGCATGTTGACAACTCCAGACACAAGGGAATTCATCTTCAGCTAAGTTACCACAAGGTTGAGAATCCTCTTTTTATTGGGACTCTATATATCCTTCTTGATATCGATGATGTGAATGAGCTAATGGATGTAGCCGAAGGTTTCCTATATGCATCATATGAAATGTTGGATCTGGTTGGAGGGAACTTTTCTGAAATGAAAGATCGATTGTTCAATTCGGTAATGATAATGGGACTTCATAAAAAGAAGCAAATATTCATTGATAAGATCAATAGTTCTTTCCGGATGAGACCATTGGAAGTGATCAGATTGGATGGATCCAGGGTCTTCATTTCCATGTCTGACATCGATGAATTCCTGGAATACCGAAAGGAGCTGGTTCCATTATTTAGAGAATGAAACCTTCAAAGATCGTTTGAACAGTCAAATGACGAAAGATTAATAACAGTTCCATTATTCCAACGCTCATGGATGGCCTCTCAGCTATTCAGCAGAAGATAAGGGACCTTGCCAAAGAAAAGGATGTTGTCATCCTTGCCCATAATTATCAGGTCCCGGAGGTCCAGGATATCGCGGATATCGTAGGGGATTCCCTGGTCCTTGCAATGAAGGCCGTTGATACACATCAGGCCAACATCCTCTTTTGTGGCGTGGATTTCATGGCGGAAGCTGCAAAGGCCCTTTCACCTAAGAGAAGGGTCATCCATCCTGTTCCGGATTCCCACTGTCCCATGGCCCATATGGTGGATGTTGAGGGACTTGAAGCGTTCAAGTTGGAGCATCCAGGTGCCCCGGTTGTTGCTTATGTGAACACAACTGCAGAGGTCAAAGCACATGCTGATATCTGCTGCACCTCTGCAAATGCGATCAAGGTCGTCAAGTCATTGAAAGAACCGGAGATCATCTTCATACCGGATTCAAATCTTGGAGCTTATGTCCAATCAGAGGTCCCTGAGAAGACGATCCATCTCTGGGCAGGTTACTGTCATGTTCATAACGATATCACAGTGGAACAGATAAGAGAGGCAAAGGAAGCCCACCCCGATGCAAAGGTCATGGTCCATCCCGAATGCAGGATGGATGTGATCGAAATAGCAGATGTAGTCACATCTACTGAAGGAATGCTAAGGTATGCCAGAGATTCCGATGCGTTGGAGTTCATTGTCGGAACAGAAGAAGGACTAACCCATAGACTTGAAAAAGAGGTCCCGGGGAAGTTCTTTCACAGGTTGGATACGGCTGTCTGTCCGAATATGAAAAAGATCAGATTGGAAGACGTCCTGAGGGCCCTTGAAACCATGGGACCGGAAGTGGAGCTTGACCCTGAGATCATCGAGAAGAACAAGCTTCCACTTCAAAGGATGCTTGCATTGAAGTAAAATCACTGGATCCTTCTCATGAGATCAGGTTCATCATCCTGGGATCGACCTTTCTTATTCATCCTTAAATTTGCAATTATCAGTATTACTATCAGGACTCCCACCACGGCAATGATGAATTTCATTGTATTGTCATCGTCCGTTTCTCCACCGTCATCGATATCATCCCCTTCCTCTTTCGACGGGATCATGGTGATGTTAGTTACCTGGACTTCCTCTCTCTGAAATATTTCATCCAGGTCCTCCTTATCGATCCAGTAGAAGCATCTTGTCCCCTCGAAATAGAATCTTTCCCTTGATTCATCAAAGTGAAACCCCTTGATGATCTGCCATGGCAGTCCCATTTCCGGATTATAAATATACATGACTTCCGTTGTTTACATGCTATCAGGAAAAATCCCCACGGCGATCCCGAAGGCCAGGAAGGTATAGGTCCTGTACTTGAATACATGAGGAAATTGCCTGTATTGCATATAGAATATCCTCTTCCTCGTCCAGATAGATGCACTTGACACAGGCGTTTGGGGTATCTATCATCCCTTCCGAAGGATCGCGTTTCATTAGATCATGATGGGTCATCATGATGAGATCATCCATTTCTTCCGAATAGAACACCAGTTCCACCCTGTAATCGATTCCAGTCATAGGTCCGCTCTCCATCCTCTGTAATCGAGTGAGATTATTCAGGTAGGTGTACTTTCCTGTGTCCAGATCCAACTCTAGCAGATCGCTGTAAACATCGGTGAACAGGTAGACGAGATCCTTTGTCGAATGGACATAGAGCCCACCGGGAGCAAGCCTTCCGAATTTGGTGAAATTTTCCTCTTCAGGATTTGTCCTGTTGTTCATTGGGTCGAAGAATCGTTAAGTCCCATTATTAGGATAATAGATATGAACTCCATATGAACTTCCAAGGTAAATTGGGCTGTCATCCGATGGAATATCCATCCCGTAGAAATTGATCGAATCATCGATACCCAATCTAAGAAGTGTCTTGTTGTTAAAATTCAGGATGAATGTACCGTTCTTCGCAGATATAAACAAGTCCGCTCCTCTGAATTCCAGATCGAATACCTGTTCGATCTTGAATGAGTAATCCTTGATTATATTCATTTCATCATCCAGGAGATAAAGGGAGTTATGTTCCCAACGACAATCCGTCATGGAGATGCGTGGATCTGAGCCAGAGAAATTTATTGTGATGGTCGGGATCCCCAGGATTCTCTCTGAATATTTCAATATTTTCGAATCTATCTTCATCTACGTTATACCACATGAGCCGTGTTTGGGATCTCCAGCCTGTCCAGGAGGAACTTCCACCAGTTTTGAATTGTCCATGGCAAAATAGGATATTTCTTGTGACAGGATCGTAGATCATCTCACATGTTGTTGCTTCCGCAAATGTTTCACTGGTATAATCATCATGGTGATAGACTCTAAGAACCTCCGGTTCTGTCCCGTCGAATCTGATCAGATTGTGATAAGTGACCATTTGACAGTAAACCTCGTCTCTGAGAGGATCATAGCATACCCTAAAGAAGAATATCCCTCTTCCCAACTCTCTTCAGGAATTCATTAACAGGATTGAAAGTATCATTTCTCCAATCTTCGTATATATAGGGATACTCCATCCATTCCTCAGTATGAATATTGAATTTTACAATCCTGTAACCTGCAATGTAGAGGTTTCCCGTCTTCTCATCCAGGTCCATTTCGTTTGTTCTTTGGACAAGGATCATCACAGTCAGGTATATTTCCTAGCAGTTCAGTTTTCAGGATTGTAGATGAGAAATCCTCTCAATGTGGCCGATATACAGCATTCCCATCTCCTCTACATATACCATATCCTGCACATGATTCCAGCTGTCTATTCTGCTCAATGGATCGAAAAATTCAGCGGAATCGATCATCTGACACATCCTGATACTGTATCTAGATCTTTCAGATCATAAACAGGGACTTCACTGTGAGAAACGAATATCTTGTCATTTTTCCAGTCCACCACGCAATTTATGCAAGTTCGCTGTTTGCTTTTTTCCCGTCTTTCACTTCGTATAACATATTTATCCTATCATGTGAAGAGTCATTCGTATCGATCACATATAATGTTGGGATCACGATTTTCAACCGCAATTATCAGCCTGTCTCTCTTTGGGGTCCAATTCAAATCTGGGTAATTACTGGAGTCCTCCAATCCGAACCACATACCCATATTACAGAATTCACCGGTTTCAAGGTCCTTTACGAAAACACCGTAATCGGTGGCCAGATAAAGGGTTCGATTCACAGTATCCAGTTCAATATCGTTGAAATATTCCGGATCTGTAAAGAAAACATGAAATGGATTCTCCGGTCCAAGTCTGTCATCTTTCATGTTGGCCATGATACCGGAAGCTCCTGGAAGCAACATGATCATGATCAATGAAAGAAATACCATTGAATTGATTCTCAATTCCTACACTTCCCGATTTCCAAATCCGGATGATATTTAAAAAGGTTTTTGGTCTATAAATTGATGACTTATGCCCTATACCGTCAATAGTATATTCTCCTCCATATGTGCAAATTTGAAATATGAGAAATATTAATTGTCTTTATATCGTCGTAAATGGGGTTTGGAAATGAGAAGGGATGCATTTCTGTCAATTTTAATGGTAATGGTTTTGATAGCTTCGGGAAATCTCGTTTTATTGTCGTTTGGTGATGGATCGGAAACAAGGTTCACTCCAACACTTCCAGCCAATATAACCACAGATACCGAGATAAATTCTGCATATATACTTGAAAATACCACAGTGGACCCTGGAGTTACCCTGACCTTTTCCTCTGGAGCCTCCATCAGTGGGTTGTATGATTCCCATCTCTATGTTGAAGGCACCCTGATAGTCAGGGGAACCCTTAGTGATATGGTCAGTTTCAGGAGATGGTCCGCATCGGAATCATGGGGTGGGATAACGGTGAACACTACCGGTTCGGTCTCCATGGAGAATTTCACGATACAGCATGTTAAACATAGAAGCCTCATGATGGGTGATTGTCAATCATCGACTATCAAGAATGGATACATCAATGGTGGGGCAGGTACGGTCTTTATATTACCGAACCGAGAGGTCCTCACGACATTCATGATATTCTTATTGAGAAGCAGAGTAATTTTGGAATGGTCATCGGTGGCAGTGATCCCCCTATGGTGTTGAGGAATATCCTCATCAATGATACAGGAGTGGGAGGGATCGGTATGGAGTCCTGTGGGAACATCTCTTTTGCGGATCTCAAGGTTACCGATGCCAAAATGTTACGATCTCTGGGTGATTCATTCGAAGAAGATATCCGTCATTGATTTTGATTTCGGAGGTCCTAACCATCCTTCAATGGTCGGCTTGGCTTTTTCAGGGGAGGTTTCTGAGATCTCTTTCAATAATGGAATGGTAGATGAGACTAACTATGGAGTTGCCCTTGGAACCAATGGAATAACCAATGTCGATATGCGGAATGTGGATTTCGGGGAGAATGTCAATTACACGATCTTCAATGATGACCCCGCAAACAGCGGAGTTCTTAGGATGTTCGATTGCAGCCTTGATGGTGCAAAGGAACTTTTCACTCTGAATGCTACCGGTCCTACAGTACAAGTTGATCTCTTCAACTGCACCTATGATCGTTCATTACTCTGGAATATTACAGGTGATGCCATGGTAAATGAATGGTATGATCTTGACCTGTTCGTTACGGATGGAAACCAGGAACCGCTGAACACCAACCTTGAGTTATTGAGATCCTCCTTCCTTAAAATGGTTGATCAGGATAGTGTTGACGGAACATTCCTTGATATTCCAGTCAAATCGAAATGGACCAACGGATCAGTGGAGATGGATGTTCAGCATGATATGCTGATCAGGGCAAATGACCATTCGGGGAACCTGATATCATATGAGGGTTGGAACATTGAAAGCCCCCTCTATCTTGATATTACCATGGACCTAAGACCTGTGAACGACATGCCGGACAGTTTAGATGTTAATGAGGACCTGTGGCTTGAATATGATATGAAGGATCATTTCACAGATCCCGAGAACAAGATATTGGTTTTCGATATTGAAACTGGTCCCAATCTTGATGCTAGCATAGTTGGTTTGAACCGTACGTTGAAACTGATGAACGAACCAATGGATTGGTTTGGGACCTCTTGGGTCAATGTCTCAGCGACCGATACCGGCTACAATACAACCTATGCGAATGTTACCCTCAATGTACTTCCTGTAAATGATGCACCAAGATTATCGGAATCCCTTCCAGACATCGAGATCGATGAGGATGAAAATTGGACCATTGATCTGGGTATGTATGTCTACGATGTAGAGGATGATTCCATTGGGATCACAGCTGGACCGATCGAGAACTGTACCTTGATGATGTCAGGGACCAACCTGACATTGGAACCGGCAACCGATTGGTTTGGGACACTTTTCATACCAGTAGAATTTTCAGACGGCCTTGACCCCCTGGAGACCGACCTCAAGGCAGTCATCCTTCCGGTAAACGATGCTCCGATAGGGATCCTTCAGAAAGAAGACACTCCCATTGGAACATTCGAATGGAACCATACAACTTATGGGAATATCTCTGTTCATAGAATAACCTTGAACGAAGATACCAGATCAGAGTTCTGGATCAATGCAACGGACGCAGACGGGGACTCCCTGAACTATTCATTTATACCAGCTGATCTGAAGAACGGTACCATCACAAATGCACAGATGGAAGTCACACTTCCAGACAACACTACAGAAATGGTAAGTGTTCCATATAGATTCATTTACACTCCTAAAAAGGACTCCACAGGAGGAGAATCTAGGAAGGTTCCATCTGACTGACGGCGAAGTCGATAAGGTCTTCTGGGTCAGCTTCAACATCACTCCTGTAAACGATCCTCCCGTTCTCACACCGGAAAATGAGGGTAATCTATCGATAAGCAGGTATCTGAACGTTACCATTGATCTTTTGGAATGGGCTTCAGATGTTGATGGTGATGATCTTGGCTTTAGGGTGGAACCTTCACTATACCTGAAGATCAACGGTACAAACCTAATGATCGATTTCCTTGGAACATACAGGGGAACAGAATATAATGCAACCATATTTGCAGATGATGGGACCACTGAAGTGTCCAGGCTTCTCCATTTCACAATTGAGGGGGCCCTTCCTCCACCGGAGATCAATGTCAACAGTGTAGAGATAGAACCAACGACCAATGGTTGGTATATCAACATCTACGCTGATGACGGCCAGACGATCTACGTCATGGTCTTCGATAGTGAAGGAGAATTCCAGACCTTCCAGGCCAATTACGAGATTGAAAGGTACAGTGTATTCATACCAGATTCCATGGCAGAGAAGGGAAATGAGATCATAATAACCAATGAACCTGGGGGAGATGAGATCCTTCCCCAATTCACCACACCCCTGCCAGCGTTGAAGAAAGAGAACGAAACGGGTGATTACACGGTCTACATCATTCTTGCGATACTCCTTTTGATAATTCTGATAGCTGTCCTGTTCCTTATTACCAGAAGGAAGAAAGACGATTATTACGAAGAGTGATCATACCTTTGGGGCCAATCCAGTGCCGAACATGATCCTGTTCATAACAAGGTAGGAAAATAGAGGTAATATGAATAGGAATATTGAAGGGATCCATCCCACAGCGGGCATCATAATAATAATCAACAATAGGAATGACAAGACCTCATGTTTTGCGAAAACCTTCAGAAGGTCCGATCTTCTGATCTTTAATTCCATTCTAAGATAGTTCAGCGAATGAAGGAAGAGGATGATTCCAATAACAGCTGTTGCGATCACTATCCATTCTCCCCACCCGGCAATATCAGCAATGACGAGGGATGCGGCTGCACCGAAAAGAACGTATAATATCCTCAAAGAGGTTCCCCATACGATCATCCCTTTTCCAGGTCTCAGAATTTTCTGTTCGTATCGAGCCCCTAATGTCACTGCAAGGGTCCTTGTCCCGGAGGTCCTGTCGTTCCTGACGTCTTTCAATCCTCCTTCCACAGAATTATTGAACAGGATCTGGAGTCCACCCAGGGTAGCTATTGCGATCGCTGGAAATGGCAGTCCTTCCACTTTCCCGGAGGAGAAAACACCCGCAAGAACAAGAAAGAACATCCAACCTGCCATGAAGATGTCCGATAATGGGAATCTTTTCCCCCATATGTCGTAGATGGTACCGCAGACCGTCGCTGTTCCGATGAAGATCAGCGGCATGAAGAAAGGAGCGGAGAATAGTAAACCTGCAACTGCAAATGAAAGAATGGAAAGAATGAGAAATGCGAAGGAGATGATGTATCCTTCCCTTTTTGAGATCCTACCGGAAACCAGTGGTTTGTCACCAAGGTCAGGATTTTTCTTATCAACATCAAGGTCCATGATCTCATTCAAAGAGAATCCCCACGCATGATGCATTATGGCACCGATCACCACAAGTCCTACAGCAATAGGATCTCCGGATAGAGCGATACATGCTATGGCAGGGATGGCAGCGGTTGCCATGGCTGTGTGTACCCTTCCCGACCTGAGAATGTCCAAAAAGGTGGGACTCATCAGTTGACCAATGTCTACTCTATAGAAAAAGGCTTTTTAGAAAACAGAAAAAAAGAATCACGCCATCTTTAAAAGAATAGTTTACTGATCAATTAATTCATGTGAAATATTTAACATGATCAAGGATCACTGTCCCATTTTTGAGGTAATTCTCCTTATCATGAATATGGCCTTTGAGGAGTTCGGGTCCAATATTAAAAGTTCCTTGAACAGTGTTAAGGCCTCCTCCATTCTCCCTTCCTTGTAAGCATCCTTGGCCAATTCCATCAATTCGTCCGGGGAATGACCGGAAAGGTTCGAAGGCTCCTCATCCGCAATTGGAGCTTCTTCCAGTTTCTCCTCTGCTTCGTGTTCCTTTAATTCCTCGGCTTCGGGGATCTCCTCTTTCACCTGAGGTGCTTCTTCCGCTATTGGAATATCTTCCTGTTGTAGTGGTACCTCTTCCGCTTCTGGAATATCTTCCTGTTGCTGAGGTGCTTCTTCTGCTATTGGAATATCCTCCTGTTGTAGTGGTACCTCTTCCGCTTCCGGAATATCTTCCTGTTCTTGGGGTACCTCTTCTTCGGGTATCTCTCCAGAAGTCTCCTCCTCGGATATCTCATCAGCGGGTTTGGTATCCAAAGGAAGTTCGGTTTCATCTTGGTCCTCATCGGCAGGGGGGATCTCCTCATCCTGTGGAGGGATCTCCTCTGGAGTTTTCTCCGATACTTCCTCCATGAGGGTGTCAGCTTTCTTCTGAATATCCCTGATCCTCAGAAGCTGATTTTCAACATCCTGTGCAAGGTGAGGATATTGGAACTTGACTGTCATCTCCCGAGCTTCCTGTTGGAAGCCTGTGAGGTCCATATCTTTGAAGAGCTCTTTGACCTTCTCCATCCTCTTGATATCGACCTCGAATTGATCGACCTCTCTCTGAGCACCATCACGGTCCTCAGCAATGGAATTCTTCAGCTTATCCACGAAATATCCCATTTCCTCCCAATTGGATATACGGGATAGAAGAGGATCCTCCTCGATTTCCAAGGAATAAGCGTCACCGATCTCAATAAGGTCATCCAGGAGATCATCAAGAGCATTTTCATCAACGGTGATAGGCCCGGATTCCTTAACAACATTCTTTTTCAGCTTCTTGGATTTCTCCTTCAGGGATCTTGAAAGCTTTCTTCCGGGTTCACCCCTTTTATCATGGCCAACATTGTGTTCGGTGTGGACCCTATCTCGAAGCTCTTCCACCCATTTGGATACCTGTTCAGCCTTTGAAGGGTCCTTGATATTCTCATTGATCGTCTCGATCTCCTTTGTATACCCATACCCCTCCAGAGTTCTCAGAACTGTCTGTGCAGAGTTCAGGTCTTTAACAGAGGATCTATAATCTGAAATCCCTTTCATGATCTTATCAGGTTTCTTTCCCTTGAATTTCTTTAATGGTTCAACATTCAGACCCTGTGCCTGGTATCTCTCAATATTGACTAAAAGCTCAGCTTCCGCTTCGGTCTCGTTATCTTCTGGACCTTCTTTCTTTTCAAGACCGAAGTTCTTTGCGATAAGGTCCTTCATTCCCTTTCCTAGTGCTGCTTTACCCATGAGCAATCACTTCTCTGGCCAGATCCATGTAGGTCTGAGCTCCCGTCGATTCAGGTGCATAGAGAATGGAGGGTTTTCCGAACGACGGAGCCTCTCCGAGTTTGACATTCCTCGGAATGATCGTTTTGTAAACTTTATCTCCAAAATAGTTTTTGACCTCTGCAACAACCTGCTTTGAAAGGTTGGTCCTCCTGTCGAACATCGTCATTACAATACCTTCGATGGTCAGATCAGGATTGAGGTTCTTCTGGACCAGGAAGATGGTATCGAGCAGTTCAGACATACCTTCCAGAGCAAAGTATTCGCACTGAAGCGGGATCATGACCGATTCTGCAGCTGTGAGGTTGTTCAATGTGATAAGACCTAAAGAAGGTGGAGAGTCGATCAGGATGAAATCATATTCATCCTCCACTTCCTTCAAGGCATTCTTCAGGATCCTTTCCCTCTCCGGAACATTTACAAGTTCAACAGAGGCTCCTGCAAGATTGATGTTGGAACCTATAAGGTCCAGGTTCTCCAGATCTGTGTGGAGGATGGAATCTCTGATCCCGCACTGGGATGTCAGGACCTCATAGACAGTGTACTCGAGCTCGTTCTTGTCGAAGCCCAGACCGGAAGTGGTGTTACCCTGAGTATCTGTATCGATCAGGAGGGACCTCTTGCCGAGAAAGGAGAGGGAAGCTGACAGATTAATGGCCGTGGTGGTCTTTCCCACGCCTCCTTTCTGGTTAACGATGGTGATTATTCGTGCCATTCACATCCCCTGGTTCTTATTTAAACAAATATCATTTAGTCCCAAGTTATCGAGACTATATTTATGTTTTGGGCAAATTTTCGATTTCTGATGTCCAGGCACATTAAAAACTTGGGTTTTTTTCTGAATATTTTACATATATAGAGAGATATTTGGAAATCTATCTTTCAGTAAATTAGGTGGTGGTTGGGGTGAGATTCTATTTCTTTTGAGGAGTATTCTCGATCTCACTCGGTAGATGATCTCATCATCCAGGTGATGAAGAAAGAGAGATATCCAGGTGCAAAAGAAAAGGACCCCTTTGATGGCCCAACATTTTTATTCTTTATAGTTTATATAATAATGGAATCCAGGGGGTATCATTATGTATAAATCTGCAATAATGTTAGTTTCCATTCTTATTATAATCGGATCTTTCTCGATCCTTTCTGAAAATATTGAAATTGAAGCAAATCCCCAAATGAAAACAAGGGGAAACTTTGAATGGTCAATGGACATGAAAGTTAATGAAGTATCACTCGCGTCATTCATCGGTGAGGCTACAGATGATTGTTCGGGGATTATTGTCTCAGGTGCAGGTGATGTTAATGGGGATGGATACGATGATATCCTAATCGGAGCGTATCAGAACGATGAGGGGGGGACAGATGCGGGCCAGACATATCTTATTCTGGGCAAGTCTACTGGATGGAACATGGACATAGGTCTATCATCAGCAGATGCGTCTTTCATAGGAGAGGCTGCAGGTGATATTTTAGCGGTTTGCTCTGGAGCAGGTGATGTTAATGGTGACGGTTATGATGATATCCTGATCGGTTCAATTTATAACGATGAAGGCGGGGCAGACCGCCGGCCAGACATATCTTATCTTAGGCCGATCGACAGGTTGGAGTATGGACACAAAGCTGTCCTCAGTGGATGCATCGTTCATCGGCGAGAGTGCAGGTGATCAATCAGGGATGTGCAATGGGGCGGGTGACGTGAACGGAGATGGGCTTGATGACATAGTTATTGGAGCCCAAAAAAACACCGATGGCAAGAATTCATCTGGGCAGACATACCTAATCTTCGGAAAAACATCGGGATGGACAATGGACACTAACCTGTCCTCAGCAGATGCGTCTTTCATAGGAGAGGCTGCACATGATTATTCTGGTCTTTCGGTTTCTGGTGCGGGCGATGTGAACGGGGACGGATACGATGATATCCTCATAGGGACTGATGCTAACGATGAGGGTGGGTCATTTGCTGGTCAATCTTACTTGATCCTGGGAAAATCTTCCGGTTGGTCCATGGACTCTGACCTTTCAAACGCCTCCGCATCATTCATTGGTGAGATCTGATGATTTGTCTGGTCGACCGGTATCAGGTGCGGGCGATGTTAATGGAGATGGATACGATGACATTCTCATCGGGGCTATGGCGGGTGGAGGTGGAGTTGAGGTGGAGAGGCATACCTCATTTTAGGGAAATCCTCGGGATGGACAATGGACACTGACCTGTCCTCAGCGGATGCGTCATTTATCGGCGAGGCTTTGCTTGATGAAGCTGGAGCTTCGGTCTCAGGAACTGGAGATGTGAATGGAGACGGGTTCGATGATATAATTATCGGAGCATATGGTAACGATGAGGGGGGTTCAGGGGCAGGTCAGACATATCTTATCTTTGGCCGATCGACAGGTTGGAGTATGGACACAGATCTTTCCTCAGTGGATGCATCGTTTATCGGTGAGACTGCAGGAGATCGATTATGGAGAAGCTCAGGAACCTGTGATGTTAATGGTGACGGTTTTGATGATATCCTGATCGGGGCTAATTGGAACGATGAAGGTGGGTCAAAAGCAGGGCAAACTTACTTAATAGCTGGTTTTAGACTCACAGAGCCTTCAGAGGTATATTCAATAGATACCTACTCTGATCCATTATTTTCTAAAAAGATTGATAAGATAGACATTGATGAAACGATCTATATTGAATTGGTCGGTCAAGATGGTAATATTACTCAGTGAAATTTAGCCAGAGTCAACATTACAAGCACTTCCTCGATTCCTCTCCCAATCACTCTACCTGTAGTCGAAACGGGAATCAATACAGGGCGATATAGAGGGCAGTTCAAGGTATCTAAAGATTTAGAATACTTAGAAAATATAACGATAACATCCTGGAAGAATCCCACCAAAACAGCCAACGTTCAAGTAAATACTCCAATATTGATCAAACCAACCCCGAATCGTATCAAGTGGACAGAAGATGAATTCATGGAGTGTTACTTCCAGAACCTAGGATATCATACAGTGGATCAGTGGAAATTCAATACCGATGCAAGCTGGCTCAGATGGGACGAGGATTGAGCAGAAGATCAACGGAACTCCAGATAATTCTATGGTTGGTGAATATTGGATCAATATCAGTGCAGAAGATGATCAGTTAAGCTACGATTTCATTAACTTCACAGTTGAAGTATTGAACAGATCCTCCTTCAATTCTGACCAATAATCTTGAAAAGATCAACCAGGGTGAATACTATCAGGTTGATTACAACTCAGATGATGAAGGACAAGGAGAAACCCAATGGAGAATCTATCCATCTAATATTAGATGGTTGGATTTTGATCCTAACACTGGTGTCCTCAATGGAACTCCAACAGGTGAAGATGTAGGCAATTATAAACTAAATATCTCAATAAATGATGGAAACCAAGGATTTAACTGGACTGAATTTACCTTAACAGTTGTGGATATAAATGATCCACCAATAATTACAACTGAACCGTCAACACAAATATCGCAAGGAGATCAGTATTATGTCCATTTCATTGCTATAGATGAAGATGATATCAACACCTATGAATGGACCATAACCACAGATGCTAGCTTCTTGGAGTTAGAAACCCAATCAGGTATCCTGAGTGGCACCCCCTCAAATGACGATGTTGGGATCTACTTTGTGAATATCACAGCAGAGGACCTGAGAGGAGAAATGGATTGGTTGAATTTCAGCTTGGAGGTTATTGATGTTAACGATCCTCCTTACTGGTCCTCAACCCCATATGATTCTCAATTAGACCAGGGTAAAGATTATACATTTACAGTTGTGGCTCGCGATGTTGATGTTGGAGACCTTGTTTCATACTCTATCTCATCTCAACCATCCTCGGATATTATTATTGATGAAAGATCTGGAGAAATCACTTGGACTGGATCCTTGGAAGGATTGACTCCAAATCCAGATTACGTCTTAATATGTAGCTATTACAGCTACAGATGGGGAAGAACCAATAACCCATTGGTTTTCCTTAACGGTTATTCCAAACCCAAAACCAATATCAACAATTATTGAACCTGATGATGAAAAAATTGTAACATCCCAGGGAATATTCCTGGAATGGGAAGGAGAGGATGATGGAGAAGAACCTTTATTGTATGATCTCTACCTTTGTACACTCATATACTGAAGTTTCACAATTAAATATCAATTGCCTCTGGATGGAAGATTTAAACGGGTCTTCAATTCACACGGGAGCTCTTGGAACAAGGTGTAACATATTACTGGACTGTTATTCCAAAAGATATCTTTTCAACTGGTTCATGCTGTAGTGAAGTATTCAGTTTCGTTGTAAATACCCCACCATCCTTCGATGATTTCACTATTCCAGAAGCAGAGATAGGAATCGAGTTCAGATTGAACTTGGCAAGTTCAGATCACAACGGAGATGATCTGGAATTTGTATTGGAAGATAGACCTACGGGAATGGAGATCTATGATGGAGTTATCCTTTGGACTCCCATAGAAAGTCAAGTTGGAACTAATGCTGTAAATGTTTCTCTGACCGATGGATATGAGACCACCTACAATGAGTTTGAAGTTGAGGTGGCTGAGAAAGAAATTGTATCTGAACCTGATGACGGAGGATCACCTATCGTCCTCATCATCATCATTATTCTTGTAGTATTACTCCTTGCAGGAGCTGGGATAGGAGCTTTCCTCTTCCTTAAGAAGAAAGGAGAAGAAGAACCTACTGAGGTAATTAATGAAGAATCTCCTCCAGAGGATAATGGCCCTTCAGACGAAGAAAAACAAGCTTACGAGAAGCTCTATGATTCCAATTTAGATGACGTGTTCTAGGTCAGAATCCGACATCTAAATATGTACAAATAATATAGGAGAAATATGCAATAAATAAAAAGTGACCGTTCAAATATTTGCTCATCGTTTGCATAAAGCCTTATCACAATAGCATTTGTAATTCTCCTCATCCAGGACCTGACCCACCGGAGTTGGATACTGTCTGTTGAGACATGCCATGCAGATCGTGTCCCTGTCGAGGCCAAGAGCGGAAACCAATCCGTCATGGGACATATAGATCAGAGAATCCGCATTTATCCTTTCAGCGATCTCATCATTCGACCTTTCGGAAAGGACCCCTCCCTGGATATGATCTTGGTATGGGGAGGCTATCAGTTCCTCGAATGATCTCATGTCTATTCCGTAATAGCAGGGTGCAATTATCGGAGGAGTAGCGATCCTGACATGAACCTCCTTGGCCCCTCCGACTTCCCTTAGATGGTATTTTACCAGGGTTTCCATAGTGGTGGACCTGACGATCGAATCATCGATGACAATTACCTTTTTCCCCCGTATCACAGACGGTATCGGGAGGAATTTCCTCCTGACCTTCATGGACCTGTCTCCCTCATCAATGAAGGTCCTTCCCTTTCCTACAGCTATCAGCCCCTCCTCGTATATATGGGGGAAACCAATAGCTTTGGCATAGGAATTTGCAATAGGTCTGGCAGTGTTGGGTACCGGAATGACCACCCATTCATTATCATTAAGATCCTGGGTCTCTATCTTGGCCAGCTCCTCACCGCATTTCTTTCTTGTCTCATAGACCGATCTGCCATTGATATTGGAGGTGACCGCAGCGAAATAGATGTATTCGAAGAAACATTGCGCCCTTCTCCGGGGTTCGCAATATTTCATGTGAGTTATCTTTCCATCCACAAGGACAGCCATTTCACCTGGTCCTATATGGTGGATATTTTTAGTTCCCTGCCTATACAACGCACAGGTCTCGGAAGCTACAAATGCTCCTCTTTCGGTTTGTATCGAAGAGAGCGGCCTGATCCCCCACGGATCCCTCATGACCGCCAGATTTCCTTTTGCGTCTATGAAAACAATGTTATAGGCCCCATCGAAATCTTCAGACAGTCTGGAGAAGACATCTTTTATATCTCCCTTCGTCTCCGAAATGTGCTTGGAGATGTAATGCATCATGACCTCAGTGTCGGTGTTAAGCATCAGATGATATCCCACTCGTTTGATCTTTTCTTCAAGGTCTTCTCTGTTCGTTATATGACCGTTGAATCCAAACGAGAACCATTTAAACCTCTCACCATGTATCCTTTCGAACGGCTGGACATGTCTTGATGTTAGTTCACCAGATGTTCCATACCTGGTGTGCCCTATCCCAATTGTTCCGCTGTTCTTTGACATCAGATCATGGAAGATATTCTCGTCCATACCTCCGAAGACATCTTTAACAAGACCAGTAGCCTTGTATGTCCTTAAGAGGATGGATCTTTCCGGATTATAAGTGGATATCCCTGCTCCAGCCTGTCCTCTATGCTGGAGGTCGCTCATCATCTGGTAGAGATCATAAGCAGCGTTCTCTCCCGGGATGCTTGCTGCACAGATACCGCATGAATCATGTTTATCGTCCATATCGTATCACCATCCCAGGCGCGGGAAATGAACGTCCATTATACCGGTTTCTACTATATTACTATCGGATAAGTCCTTCTGCTAGTGAGAGTAGTACTCCTTCTGGGTCCTTTGATTTTACAACACCTGAAGCCAGGAGAACTCCTTTGGTCCCAAGCTCAAGGGCCATTCTAACATCCTCTTTTGTTTTTACACCAGCTCCGGTCAGCACATGGACTTTGGGGTTAATTTTCTTCACTTCTTCAACGGTCACCTTGACTATGCCCGGGTCTGCTGATGTGACCGAGATATCTCCTCCGATCAGTTCCGGAGGTTCCATTGCCACGAAGTCAGGACTGAGTGCAGCGGTACCTCTGGATGTATTGACATTATTGGAACATACTACTGTTTGAAGGTCCAGATCCCTGGCCTTGGAGATCAGGGATTCGATGTCTGCTATCAAGCGTCTCGATTCAGAATGGTTAATAAGGAGCCCTTTTGCCCCAGCAGCTTTGATCCCGGTCAAAGTGACCCCCCCTGTCCTCACGGCCCCATCCCAGATGTCCACATTCTGTGCAAGGATTGGAATTTCCACTTCGGAAGCTACCCTTGATAATTCTACCTGTGGTGGGCAGATAGCGATGGAAGCACCTGTCTCCTTTTGCACCTTTTGGCAGATCTTTGCGAGTTCAAGTGATCCGACACCATCCACCTGAGAATAGGTCTTGCAATTCAATATGATCACAGGAAGGTCCAAGATCACCCCTCCTCCAATCTTTCTCTGACCTTGGAAGCTGTTCCTACGGAACTGAATGCTTTGAGGAATAATGTTGCCTCAGCATATGCCACTGCCTCCAGAGCCTTCAAAGTTCCTGATCCAAGGTTATGGTTCCTTTCAAGGAATGGTTTGAAGGCATTCTTTGCGTTCTTGACAAAGACAGCCTCAGCAGGTTTTCCAGGATTCTTTGCCTCATAATTCTCTATTACCCATTCCTTCATGTCCGAGTAAAGTCCTGGTTCGAATATCTTAATTACATCATAGAAAACATTCTGCCAATGTGTTCCAACATTTCCCTTCAAAATATCCCCTTTCGGAAAATGCAGGTTAATGGTCTCCCTGGGAGTACCTGTGATCCCATGCTGTGCGATCCTGACATCCAATCCAGCTTTTTTAATAGCATTCACCACGGCTATCGTTTGGGGAATGTCCACTGAAACCTGGGGAATGACCTTGCCGTTCTCATCGATTGTATTACCATGAGCGGATCCATTTGCGATGGCCAGCAGATTGGGTTCGATCCCATTCTCCTTGAGAGCGGAAAGGAATGTCACTGCCTCCTCTGGTGATGTGAGGACCCTTCCGGTTTTGTCCGTTTTACCGATCTCACCGACCTCCACCTCAAGACCGTAGGTTCTCCCGTCCATGTTCTCGTCAATGAACCTTGCAATCTCCGTTGTGCATCTTATGTTCTCGACTAGTTCCTCTCTTAGGTCCTTGCCCTTGAAATCGAAAAGATGGGATGCATCGATCGCGAACGAAGTGAAACCAACATCGATCTGACGTTTGATCAATTTCTTTGTTTCTTCAATGTCCTCTGGATCACCCTTTTTTATAGAAATATGATCGGCATGGATGATATAAAGATCATGTCCGACCTCCCTGGCCACGTCCGTTATCTCCTTGTAAAAAAACTCCGGTGTCATACCGGTGTAACCACCTGAAAGGTCAGATTCGGACCTGGCGAGCTCGAAGATTATGGGAGAATCCATATCTTTGGCTGCTTTCATGATGCCCTTGGCAATGCCTCTTGTCATCCTGACATTGCAGGCCATTATTATTGTCCTTTCACTGCTCAAGGCCTTATATACAACATTGCCCGGGACGGGTCCCTTTCCACTCATTCCACATCCTCCTTTGAACTTTCTTCATGGATCATTTCTATCTCCTTCCTTCCCCCTATGTAGATAGGCACCCTCTGGTCCAGCCTTTCCGGGATAATAGAAAGGATATCGATCCTTCCATCGGACACTGCTCCTCCTGCTTGAGAAACGATGTATCCCATGGGTATCGCCTCAAATAGAATCCTAAGCTTTCCGCTTTTTCCTCCATTATATGCAGGGTAAGTGAAAACCCCTCCTTTATGGATTATCTGATGGACATCTGCAACAAATGCTCCACAGAACCTTAGTTTATAGCCCTCCTGTTCCAACCGTTCAATGAATCTAGCATGGAATGGAAGCCATTCCTTCCTAAGGGCACCTGGTGAGAATATCTTCTTGGACCCGATTTTCAAGTCCTCATGCTGTAGAATGAAATCTCCGTTCCTATCCAGAACAAACTCATGTACTCCATTTCCGACCGAATAGGTAAGGGTCGTCAATGGTCCGTAGAGGATATACATAGCACCCGCGAGATCGGATCCTTTGACGAAAGGGTGAGATGATCTAAAGATGCCAACGATGGTACCTACAGTGAGATTGATACCCATGAGTGAAGAACCGTCAAGGGGATCGAAGGTGATGGAGAACTTGCCACTGGGGTGACAATCGATCACCTCATCCCTTTCCTCCGAAGAAAGGGAGGCTACCTGGGGGAGGTCCTTCAACCGGTCCACAAGGACCTTGTCAGCCCATTTATCCATCTCCACCTGGGTTTCACCATACATATTCTTTGTTCCAGCCACACCCTGGTTCTCGAGGAATCCGTCCCTTATCCTTTTTCCAAGTTCGGATATGCAGAGTATAACTTCCCTCAGTTCAATGTCATCTCCAGGTATATGCTCCCCAAGTAACGTTGAATCGCCCCCTGTCCTGTGCACAGTCACAGAAGAGAGGAGGGTTATTTATGGATTTCCGGAGGAAGCATGATCAATCCTTGACCTCGATGAACATCGATTCGGTATCGGACAAACCCGTCTTATCGGTCACAGTCAGAACGATCGTATAGTTGCCAGGTCTTGAAAAAGAGAACTCGAAGGAGTGTTGACTAGTTTCAAAGATGTCTATTATCCTCCAGGAAAACTCGAGCTCATCATCGGGTCCATCGGGATCTACGGAACCTGAACCATCGATGGTAACTGGAATGTTTGCCCTGATCTCTTCTGATGGGATCTCCATAACTGCTTTTGGGGCTTCATCATTATCAAGAGAAATGAATATTAGAATACCTACAGATGCTATGACTATTGCCGCTGCCATCAGGCCGGGGAGGAACATCTTTAGCTCCTTTACCGGAAACCTCATGGTGACTCATCTCGGCGGAGATATAATTTCTTTCCCCCCTAAACCGCTGACCTGGAAAAGGATTGGTTAGGATAGTGAAATGAAAAACATCCCCCTGTTTTAAATCGATCCGAAGTTATGTCCCTTTATGGAGATCGAGGTGGAGACCGAGGCAGGGATCATCGGTGTGGCCACAGCAAGCGCTATCCTTGACAATGTATTTGTGAAAAGGTCCAGAAAGGAGGTTTTCGATATCCTCCAGATCGAACTTAGAAAGGAGCTGAGGGAGCGGATCGGGACACTGGATCGACTTAAAATGGACCCTACGATAAGGGCTCTCCGCAGTTTCTATTGGAAGATCGGGATAGATCCTACAAAGACGCGCCCTTCCTCGGAAGCTCTGGTTAGAAGGGTCCTGCACAAAGGTCTGCCCATGATCAACAATCTTGTGGATGCAGGAAACCTTGCATCAGCCAGGGATTTTGTACCAATAGGTCTCTACGATCTTTCCAAGATCAAAGGCAGCGCTGTGATCATGATAACTCGAGGTGGTGAAACCTTCCATGGAATAGGGGGGAAGGAGGAGGCTTTAGAGCCTGGGATCCCGGTAATGGCCGATGATCTTGGCGTTATCCATCTCTACCCTCACAGGGACTGTATTAGAACGAGGATAACCGAGACATCATCAGATGTTCTCATGGTAGCCTGTGGTGTGAAGGAGATGAAGGATCGGATATTGAATGAAGCCCTTCTGGATGTTGAGGAATATTTTTCAGACCTGGAGGTGTGAATTCTGAGCACTGTCCACATTTATACTGATGGAGGATCAAGGGGAAACCCTGGTCCCGCTGCAACCGCTTTTATGGCACTGGTCATTGAAAATGGAAATGATCGGATACTCCGGAAAATGGCTAGAAGGATAGGAAAAGCAACCAATAACCAGGCTGAATACAGGGCAATGATCATGGCCATGGAATGGGCCTTGTCCAGGGGATTCAAAGATCTTGTACTCCACTCTGATTCGGAACTTCTGGTGAAACAAGTATTGGGAGATTATTCTGTCAGATCCTCGAACGTACGGGACCTCAATTCCCGATTAAAGGATCTACTGGGGGGAGTTGAATACAAGATATTCCATCACAACAGAGAGGAAACCCATATCCAGGTCTGTGATGAAATGGTAAACAGGGTCCTTGATCAAGGTTTAGCTCGCAGAAAATAGAGGAGAAACGAGGGGGTGAAACACTCGCGAACGAGAACCCCCTCGTTTGAACAAGGTGGGGCTAAGAAGAGAGGATTGAATGCGTGATGAACAAAAAATTCAATTTCCACCCTGTGGTTTTCGACATCGAAATTAAAATATTTAACTTTAATTGGTGGGAATCCGCTGGTATCCAAAAACGACTAATGTGTGAGATTCAATGTAGGACCCTGTTCTTTGCTCTCTGGAATTCGTGGTCTGTAAGGACACCACTATTGTGAAGGTTTGTAAGTAATTCCAGCTCCCTAACGATCTCTGGGTCCTTGATCCTGGAAGATTCATGATCTGGTCCGAGACATTCTTCCAATCTATCCATTAGCTCGAAGACCAATCGCTTCACATGGGTGTCCTGATAAGGGCCAATACCCATATTCTCTCCTTCGAGATGGATAATGGATTCGTTTCCTCTTTCCTTTACCTCAATTCTCATTTCGACGGGATTGAAAGGATCGAACCTGTATTTCTCCTTGAATTGTAAATGGGAATAATCTCTATCTTGAAAAAGAAGACCCATCTCCTCCAGTATGGACTGTCCGATCCTGAGCACTTCTCCTTTTGAAGCGTTAACACGAACATCCTTGGAGAATGTTGACATCGATTCCCTTCCTTAACGAACGGACATTATCGATTACCATTATAATGTTTTTATAGAGGAGTATGAAAGTAAGGCAGGATAGGGAGATCATGAGCCTAAAATGAATATGAATGGTAGTCCGAATATGAGAAGGATGAAAATAATCGATAATACCCCGATGATAAGGAACGTCACACCCCTGATCACACCTATCCAGAAACCTACAAGGGCCAATGTCTCTCCGCCATAGTTAAGAGGATCCTCCTTGATCTTGTTCAATTGGATCCTTCCGGTTATAATGGCCAATATCGACATTGAAAAGGGCATCATGACGAAACCAACAAGTGCAGTTATCAATGAGATAATTGCCAGTGTTTGATCCTTACCTTCATCCATTCTATCATTTGTCCATTACGTAAGTCGGAGTATCTGAAGGTTTCCAATTGATCAAATAATACTGATGACCAATGATCCCAGGTCCAATTTCCATTCTGTTCCTTCTACTGAAGCATCGATCTCCAGTGAATCGGCAAGTGTCTCATGGATGATATATTCCCTGAAAGCTTCAACTCCCTTAAGGATCTGAGGATCCCCATGGAGTGAGATGGATATCCTGGCATCGTATTCCAGGTCCATGTCCTTCCTCATTGTCTGGATCCTTCTTACGACCTCCCGGGCTACACCTTCATTGATGAGGTCGCCGGTCAATTCCAGGTCCAGGATAACCTCCAGGTCACCCTCTCCACCAAGCGCCCACCTCTCGCCCAAGACCTCGTGGAATCTGAAATCCTCTTCTGTAAGGTGATAGCTTTCCCCTTCGATTTCCAATTCGATCCCGGTTTCCTTTACCACTTTGGCCAATTCCCTGGGGTCCATCTCTTGAAGCTGTTCCGTGACCTTCCTGGATGCAGCTTTTAATTTAGGTCCCAACTTCTTCGGGTCAGGCTCGGCTGTTATCTCGAAGTAAGCCGAGAGGTCATTTTCGAAGATGACCTCCTTTACATTGAGCTCGGATCTGATTATCGAGATAAGACCTTCGCTGAACGGATCAGATCCCTTCACAACCGCTCGAGAGAGAGGTTGTCTGATCTTTGAATTTTTCGAACTCCTGGAAGATCTTCCCAGCTCCACCACTTGCTTGAGTAATTCCATTTTCTCTTCGAGTCCCTTATCTTGGAGCATTTCATCGAACTCAGGATAGTCCTCGAAATGGACAGAATCCTTACTACTTTCAAATCCCAGGTCCTGATAGACCTTCTCCGAGTGGAAGGGAACGAATGGGGCGGCAAGCTTAGAAACAGTAAGCAGGCTTTCAGCCAATGTATCATATGCTGTCCTCTTCTCCATGGAGTCTTCACTTCCCCAGAACCGTCTCCTGTTAACCCTAACGTACCAGTTCGAGAGGTCCTCAATAACGAAGTATTTGATCGCCTGTGAAGATCCGGTCAGATCGAAATCCATCATCATCCGATCCACATCTTTGACAAGGGAATTGAGTCTGGAAAGAAGCCATCTATCTACATCTGACCTCTGGCTTGGATCAGTTCTTTCTATTGGTTTATAACCATCAAGTCCAGCATAGGTCCTGTAGAATCCCAGTACGTTTCTGAGGGTTCCCAGGAAGGACCTGTTGGCCTCGTTGACAGCTTCTTGTGAGAACAGCTTCGGTTTCCATGGTTGAGAGGAAGCCAGTAGATACCATCTGATGGCATCAGCACCGTCCTTACCAATCACATCCCAGGGATCGATGACATTGCCCTTGGATTTCGACATCTTCTTTCCTTCTCCATCCAGGACAAGGGCATGACAGATAACGTTCTTGTAAGAAGGACCGTCGAATACTGTGGTTGAAATAGCAAGAAGAGAATAGAACCATCCCCTTGTCTGGTCGATCCCTTCAGCGATGTAATCCCGGGGGAATTGCCTCTTGAACTCTTCCACGTTCTCGAAGGGATAATGAAGTGCAGCAAAGAATGAGGATCCCGAATCATACCAGCAGTCAATCACGTAATTGACCCTTTTCATTTCCTCCCCGCATTCCTTACAGGGGAACGTTATCTCGTCCACATATGGTCTGTGAAGTTCGGGAATATCGTTTGACCCTGTAAGTTCCCTTATTTCCTCTCTGGACCCTATCACGTGATCGTGTCCGTTCGAGCATCTCCACATTGGAAGAGGGGTTCCCCAGTACCTTTCCCTGGAAAGGTTCCAGTCCTTTACCTCCTCAAGGAAGTTCCCGAACCTGCCATTCTTGATGTTCGATGGATACCAGTTGATCTGTGCATTATTATCCATCAACTCCTTCCTGAGACGGGACATTCTTACAAAGATCGATTTTCTGGCGTAGTATAGAAGGGGAGTGTCGCACCTCCAGCAGAATGGATATTGGTGGGCATAGTTATGGACGCCTTCAAGAAGCCCTCTTTTATCCAGATCCTTGATGATCAATGGGTCTGCATCCTTGACGAAGATCCCTTTCCAGGGAGTCACCTCTTCTTTGAAGGTCCCGTTGGGATGAACTGCCTGGATGAAAGGAAGGTCGTATTGGATACCAACCTGGAAATCGTCCTCTCCGAAAGCAGGGGCCATATGAACGATCCCGGTTCCGTCATCCATTGTTACGAAATTTGCTGTCGTGACAAAATATCCTGGTTTATCCGGTTTCATGAAATCGAAAAGGGGATGATATTTTAATCCCTCCAGATCTGATCCCATGATCCTCTGGAGGACCTCGGTACTGGTCCTCCTTAAGCAGGACCTTAGCCCTTGCCTCTGCAAGGATGATCTCCTGATCCTTGTATTTGATCCTCAGGTAGAACTCGTCGGGATGGACCGCTAGAGCGACATTTGAAAGAAGCGTCCAGGGAGTTGTGGTCCAGGCAAGGAGGTAGGTGTTCTCCTGTGTGGCTACCTTGAACTTGATGAAGATGGAAGGTTCTTCCACTTCTCTATAACCCTGGGCGACCTCATGTGAGGAAAGGGAGGTACCACATCTTGGGCAGAAAGGAACAATCTGATGTCCTTCCTCCAGCAGTCCCTTTTTCCATATCTCCTTCAGTGACCACCAGACGGATTCTATGTAAGAGTCCTTCATGGTTATGTAGGGATCCTCAAGGTCCAGAACATATCCGATCCTTTCCGTCATCTTGGACCAGTGGTCGATGTAAGTGAACACCGATCTCCTGCATTCCTTGATGAAAGGTTCTATTCCGTATTCCTCAATCTGGTCCTTGTTCTCGATGCCAAGTTTCCTTTCAACAGCCAGTTCCACAGGGAGTCCATGGCAGTCCCAACCTCCCATCCTCGGAACGAAGTAACCTTTCATGTTCCGGTGTCTGTCAACAGTATCCTTAATGGTCCTTGCGAAGATATGGTGGACTCCTGGAGGAGCGTTTGCAGTGGGAGGTCCTTCCAGGAATCTGAAATATTCTTTCCCTTCGTTGTGGCGGAGGAGCCTTCTAATTATATCGAGGTCTCTCCAGCGTGCTAGCACCTCCTCTTCGAGGGCGACCGAATCACTTAGCTGGGTCTGACCTTCTTTCTCATTATCGTTCATGGGCTTTTCCTCCGTTGTTGTACAAAGAACACGGGGAGAAAGAAGGTATCATATTTAACTGCTTTACATATCCAAGGGCCTTGTTTAATTGTAGGAATTGCTTGTTTTTCATCAGGCCCTTTTTTATTTTTCATCATGAAAACCCTTCATCCTTCACCATTAATGGAAAAAATATAAATTCCTCACCAATTATGGAAATTATTATATGTGATGAATTCATATGTTTCAATATGCATCCCCTTGAAACGATATTTGGTACGAAAACCAAGGTCAGGATAGTCGAGTCGATCCTTGGTTCAGGCCCTTTAAAGGTTGTTCGGATTTACAGGGAGACCGGGGGCAGTATGCATGGAACATACGATCAGGTTGAGGAACTTATAGGTGCAGGGGTCCTTCTGGAGAGGAATGGGATGATCGAAATTGATGAGAATTTTCCATATATGGATGATCTATCGAATATGGTATTATCCATGGCAGGATATCTCAAACAGATCGGAGATGCACTGCAAAGGATAGACTATTTGTTCGGAAATCGATATTACATAGGTGGATTTCATTCTGCCAGGGGGTCTGTGATACCTTTGGATTATGATACTGACTCCATACTTCTGAATATCAAGGATCCTTCCCGAAAGGATAGGATAAGATTGGAAACAGTTGGGAAGATATCCGGATTGAACTTCATAACACGTAGTATTGATATAATGCCTGTTGATGTGAAAAGAGAAAATCTGTATGATTCAGAAGTTTGGATATCTTCCGTTGAAAGAGGAATGGTGGAAACATTCGAAACCTTGGATTGCACTGATTACGGTGCCCATCTGTTACTTGTACAAAACCTTATTGAAGGGGGCATTGATCTGAACACTTTGATCGATTATTCCACTGAACATGGTTTGCAGAACAAAATTTCATCAACTGTCCTGATCATATCCCGGAAAATCGGGATCATGATCCCTGACAGAATATCCCGATTGGGAATGGAACAACCGGAACTGGTGGATCACCATTCATTGGATCTTGCATTGAACACGGTGATAGGATGAGGATAGATCTTGACAGGGATGAGAAGAACAGGATATTATCAATTGTTGGAATATGGAGTAAGGATCAGATCTCGTTCCAGAGATTTAGAGAGATACAGGCTGCCTCGGGAGTTCCTGCAAGATTGGTCGAGACCGTATTCTGGCTTGAGGATACATTGGATGTTCTACAAGATGATGAACATTTATTTCTCAAAGGAGGTACAGCTGTACAATGCTTCATACCCTCAGCGGAACAGAGAGCATCAGTTGATCTGGACATGAACGGCAATATCTCCAATCCAACAGCTCTCAAGGACCATTTTTTAAAGAAAAACAAGAAGCTGGCATCAACAGGAAGAACATGCTATGTTCGTGACATAGCATTTGGAGGTTTTCATTTCGACTTCTATGATGATCATACGGGGACCATGAGCTTCAGGAGAAGGATGCCTTCAAGGTTCGGAGAATTTGAAATTGTCAAGGATAAGAGAATAATGTCCAAGAGTATAAGGGTTCAGATAAACATCAAGAACCATTGGATGCCTGCAATGGAATCAGTTCTCAAGGTTCCAAATTTCTTCATCAATGACCATGAAAAACCCAAGACCGAGATTCAGACCCGAATGGAAAGCCCCGCAGACCTTTTTGCGGACAAGATACTTGCCACCTGCAATGTGGGTGGATTTGGAAGGGAGAGATTCAAGGACATCTATGATCTTTTAGTGATGAGAGATTCAATCCTAAATGGCAACGAGGAGAAGGTTGTAAGGAAATTGGAACTCGTGATCAAAAAGAACAATATGGAGTTATCCTCAATACTGAAAGGTTCTGCACGGACGGTATCTTCCTTTTCAAACAGGTTGGAGGAGGTTAAGGGTTTCTCATCCATGGTTTGCCATGGGGGAAAGGAAAGATTAAAAGATTGGGAATCGGAATGTGAATGTTTGGCTGACAAGATCATATCTCTGAGCAATTCTTGAGAACGGGTGTTTCAGGTCCAAGGGTCCTCAAATGTGGGGGAGAAAGATAATAAACGGATGTGTGTTTGGACTGCATAGAAGCAGGAGTTGAACCAAATGGCCTACAGCAGGGTTGTAGAGGGACTTGCGTTAGCGGGAATGACAGATAGCGGACACATGGTCCCCATGGATACCAAGAAGGAGGTAGGGGGCCTTGAATCAGCACCAACTCCTATGGAACTGGTCCTTCAGGCTCTCATCGGATGCACCCAGATGGATGTGATTTCGATCTTGAAGAAGATGAAGGTGGAATACGATGAGTTCATCGTATCCGAGACACATGAAAGGGCGGAGGATCATCCGAAGGTTTACACCAAGATACATCTGACTTACAGCTTCAAAGGAGAAGGAATGGATATCGAGAAGGTGAAGAAAGCCGTGAAGCTTTCGAAGGAGAGATACTGCGGTGTGTCTGCCATGCTTTCTAAAACCGCCGAAATCACCAATGAAATTATGATAAACGAAATTAAAACCTAATTTTATTCACTTGTGAAGAAAAGCATCTAATATTCGCTTTGGATATGAAAATGGGATGAGAAAGAGTGTTGTTCTAACTGGAACATCAATCTTGTTCCTATTACTTGTAATATCGATCCTATCATACACTATAATATCCTTCGAGAAAGAAAACGGTAGTGGGAATACTGCGCATCTTGAGATCGGGATCGATCTCGTAGAGTACATGGAAGATTATGATATCCAGGTCAATATCACCAATACCGGTAATAGTAGTTTCAAAATTGATGATGAGGATCCAGCAATGATAAACATAAATGTTTCCAGCATGGATGGTATTTTGATCTGGTCCGATACATCGATTGTGAGCTTGACCGGTACTGGATCCATCGAGCCCGAGGGATTCATCACACATCATTTCTATTTGAACACAGAATGGAATATGATTAATCGAACCACATTCCTCCCATACGGTCATTACCTCCTAAAGGTCGAGGTAATCACTGCTGAAGAGTCATATCGAAATTCTACCGGGTTCAATCACACTCCGTTGGTGGATATGGGAATTTCCGGTGAAACGGTGGATGGTATGGGACTTGCGATCGTCTCCTATACAAATGCAAGGGATTACTCTATAAATTGTTCAGCTCCTCATTTCCCCTGGACCCATATAAATATCTATGATGAAAATGGAATGACTATCTTTGAATCCAGTGGCGGTCATTTACCGGTCTACCTTGAATTCAACCTAACCCCTGGGGAGACCATCTATCGTAATATCACATTCTTTTCTGATCACTGGAATGAGGAACTGGAACCTGGTTACTATCGGATCGAAGCCTACAGCAATACATTCCCCTTGGAAATCGTAGAGACAATCTATTTTGAGGGTAATAATGATCTTAACTGAAGATCAAAAAAATTATAACATTATTCGAACCTTTCATCGGATTCCATGGAATCGAACCTATCATGTTTCCCTTCGATCCAGCCTATCTTCACATCATCTTCTTCATTGACCATGGGAAAATATGGTTTTATATCAAGGACCGGAGTTCCATCAATCATGTCCAGGTCCTTGATATAGAGAACATTGCCCTCAATCCTTTCAAGCCTAACAACATGTAATCCGATGGGATTTGGTCTTCTTGGAGCCCTTGTGGAGAACACTCCTCTTTCTACATCATCAATGAATGGAACGACCTTCAGATGGTAACCACTGCTCATATGAAGATGACAAAGAAGGATGATATGGGAGAAGCCATCGAGGTCTGAAATCCCCTCCACAAATTCATCAAGGACCTCTACTGTTCCCACTATCCCTTTTCCTCCTCTATTCTGGATAGGCATTCCGGAAGGGTCCTTGAAGGGGGACCTAACATAACCTATTGGAGAATATTCGAAATTCATTCCAATCACTCACAAGGACAGTCTTTCCCACCTTGGGAATGGTCATTATCGGGATTGCATCTGCAGGCTTCCTTCATTTCATCAATGTCAAAGAAAATGGAGAAGAAATGGTCCAGGGATTTGTCCAGCTCCTCTTTTCCAGCTTCTGTCAGGGTGTATCTCTTCTCATTATCCACCTTCAGAAGTCCCCTGAATGTCATCATCTTCAGGACAGGATATATGGTTCCAGGGCTGGGCATATGACCTTTTCTCTCCTCCAGCTCCCTTGCGATCTCCATCCCGGTTTTAGATTCCTTCCTCAAACTCCAAAGCACAATAAAGCTCAGGAAACCCTTCATCATGTGGTGATGGTGGTGCCCGTGCATGATATGGTATCGGATTATCGATATATAACCGCTGGGAATTAAAAACTATCGCAAATCCGATAGATTGAAATATTAGTATCGTATATCCGATATTGGTAATGCGATATCGCATTCCCGACAATGGAGAAAATCAATATGCACGGACACTATAGATGCAAAGGGTTCCATGGAATGGGACCTCACGAAGATATGATGATGATGGGTATGAGAATGCACGGAATGGACCACCACCCGGAACATTGTGGAAGACATTTCTTTTCCAAGGAGGAGAAGATCGAACTACTTGAGAAGTACCGGGAATGGCTCGAGAAGGAGTCAAAAGGCGTAGGGGAGATGCTTGAAGATCTGAAGAAGAAGTAATTGTCAGTTTCAATAACAACTACCTCACCTGATTGTTGACCATCCTGTCCTATACATGTATCAATATCCTTTATTAACATAGAGTTTCTAGACCTGGTCATGCCTTCTCCTTTCAAGGAATTGAACCTTCCCGAAATGAAGAGAAAGAGATCCACCAGGGAAGAAATGCCCGAAAAGGATGATGTAATATGGGCCAGGGAGCTGATCAAGGTCTATTCCTCTGGAGAACTTGAGGTCACAGCCCTGAGAGGAGTGGATATTACCATCAAGAGAGGTGAGGTAGTGGCCATCGTAGGGCCCTCTGGATGTGGGAAGACAACTCTCCTCAACATCTTCGGGGCCCTGGACACTCCAACTGCGGGCAGGATCTATGTCGACGGAACCGACCTGAAGAAGATGGGAGAGAAACAGCTTTCCAACTTCAGGAGGGAGAAGATAGGTTTCATTTTCCAGAATTTCAATCTAATCAATACATTGACAGCTAGAGAGAATATTGAGCTCCCTATGAGGATCAACGGGCTCAACTCTTCAGCCATCAAGGAGAGGGCCGACGATCTTTTGAAAGCAGTTGGATTGAAGGATAGGCAGGGTCACAGGCCAGATCAACTTTCGGGAGGTGAGCAGCAGAGGGTAGCCTTTGCGGTGGCATTGGGAAACGATCCCGAGATCATACTTGCGGACGAACCTACCGGTGAACTGGATTCCGAGACCGGAAAGGAGATAATGAAGATATTTCGGGAACTTTCAAAGCAGATGGGAAAGACCGAGATAATAGTCACCCATGACAGCCGCATTTCTCAGATGGCAGACAGGACCCTCAGGATCATTGATGGAAGGATAGTATCGGAGGAATGAAATGGGATTCATTCCTTTCATCAGGATACTTCTCAGGAACCAGGGTTCCAACAAGGCTGCAACCTTTGGATCGATGTTCGGTGTTTTAATTTCAATTGCCTTTATCACCGGGTCCTTCATGACCTCTGATGCCATTGTTTCTGATCTCTTCAAGGACCAGCTGGATGAGGTCGATTTCCATTTCAAGGCTTACAGTTGGTACTCTGGAGATGATGATAGTCAAAGCAGTTCAGGTCTTTCGGAAATGATGGACCAGGTGAGGGACCTCGAGGGGATAGAGGACTCTGGTCTTTTCAGAGAACTCGGGGGCCTTGAGCTTGAGGAGGAATATTTGGGCATTTACGGACTTGATGAAGGAGCAGCCAGGTTCCTATTCGAGAAGGATGGTATCGATCTTCCCGATGATGGGGATTCTTGTGTGATCTCATCTTCCATGGCAGAGGACCTTGGCCTTTCAGTTGGAGACAGTTTCAATTTGACCTATTACCAATGGGTAGATGTTTGGTTGGAGGAGGTTAATACAACTACCAATGGAGCGGTACCTAGAAAGATAATAACCTCCTCTGGTGAGGGTGATGTATTTTATATTCCTCCTCCCGGACTATATTTAACCGAAAGAATTCCAATAAACATATCGGTCAATGTATCGCAAATAATCGACACTCCTGGTCTGTTATCCCTTTCGAATCAAATCTATCCCCAGACCTACAATATCTTCCTCGGTCTGAAAGGATCAACATTACTGGAACAAAGAGTAAGCTCCAAAATTGACTACTACTACGAATCCTACTCCAAGATCCTGTTCAAGATGAACCCGGATTTCTTCTCCAATATTGATGATGTCCAGAAGACACGCAGAGAGGCAAGGGAACTCAAGGAAGATCTCCAGAGTACAGTGGAAGTAAACGGCTTCCACATCGAGGATGACAGGGTGGATGAGATCTACGAGAATTATATCTTCTGGTCCATCACAATGAGAGTATTTCTCGTCATTCTCTCATTCCCTCTCTTTCTCCTTTGTTTCTATCTTGTCCTTGTGGGTTCCAGAATAGGCATGGATAGCAAGGTCCAGGAGATCTCTCTTCTCAAAGTAAAAGGAGCAACGAAACGGCAGATATTCTGGATGTTGATGCTGGAATCCCTCATACACGGATCTGTCGGGACACTGTTTGGAATACTGGCGGGAACAGCCCTGTCAGCAATTTTCATATCTTTCTTCCTCGGAAAGACCGTCGGGATCCTATCCCTTATCCCCGGAAGCACAATGGTCATCACACTTCTGGCCATTTCATGTGTTCTTGTCACAATTATCAGATTACGGTCAATGAACAGGCTCTCGAAGATGGACATACTCCAGGCTGTAAGAGGTTCCCCGGAAAGAAAGGAGAAGGAATACAAGCCGGGAAAGGATATTGTGATAATATCCATCATACTCCTTCTGATCGGAACAATGTCCTTCTTCAATGAGAGGAGACCCGAGGGGCTTTTCCAGCTGGCATTGTATTCAATCACCGAGGTTGTCAAACCTTTGCTGGTCCTCTTCCTTCCATTCTTGTTGATCCTCTCCGGGTCCAGACTTCTTGTTCAAGGCATCCCACAGACCATGGACCTGGTAGCGAGACCATTCAGGTCCTTTAACAGGGAACTTCATATGCTCCTTGTGTCCGGTCTAAAATATCGGAAGAGAAGTGTTACAATAATGGCCATCCTCATCTCGATCACGGTCTCATTCGGGATACTGGTCCTTTCCCAGATGGAGACGAGGGAGAATGGTATTGAGGCCAGCCTAGATTCTTCTGTCCCAACGGATCTCTATGTAGCAGTATCCGGTGCCAATGGGGATATGGGGTCGAACATAAGTTCGATCGAGGGCGTCAATGAGGCCATAACAGTTCAGAACTTGGATGTCAGTTATCAGATCGGTAATGACCAATATGGAGACTGGGGTTGGGGTAGTCTGATTGCCTTTGAAACGGACGAATACCAGAAAGTAGTCTCCCCTTCGAGGGAACTGCTGATCGATGGCGGATGGATAGATAAACTGGATGGTCCTGTAAATCCTATTCCAGTGATAGTCAACAGGATGGCATCCAGGGAAAATTCGCTTGTCGTTGGTGACAGGATAAACATCACCCTTGGTTACCAGTGGCAATGGAGAGTAAGTCCCGAAGACGATTTTCAGGAATATACCGAGATCTATCTTGAATGCAGGATCGTAGGGATCGTGGATCATTTATCCGGATTGAGAAGCAGGACCGCATCTGAACTCATTGATGAAGAGAGGTGGGGTGAGGGTGACCACTACTTCCTTACGGACCTTTACGAGGAACCCGCAATATACATTTCAAAGGATAATATTCCTGAATCATATTTGCCAGGAACCTGGTCCTATCTCGTGGATGTTAAGGGTGATAATGAACAGGTAGAGGAGAATATTACAGCTCTAAGTTGGGACGAGGGACCAGCAGTGATCGTCGATAGGGATGAGGAATTAGAAAATATCAAGGATATACCGGCAAACAAAGGAATGGACCTGATGCTTATAGTCCAATTCTCTTGTGTCCTGATCGCGGTCGTAGTAGGACTTTTCCTGATCCAGGTTGTCCAGAATACAGCAAGGAGAAGGGAGTTTGCAGAGGTCCTTGCCAGAGGTGCTACCAGGGATAATGTCTTTAGACTACTGCTATCCGAAGGATTGGTGGTCCTTATTGCTGGGTTATTCATTGGAACGATGACAGGCTTCATTGTCAGTTATGCTTTCCAAACAGTATTCACAGGTGACTGGGCAACATCAATAGGAGATTTCGGATCCAATATCGATGTTGAGAACAGGATCACAATAGAAAACGGAGTTGTCTTCCCCCCATCCATACTGATCATTCATCTGGTCACCATTTCATCAATGGTGCTGGCTATCTATCTTGTATCACTGTTCTCATCAAGGATCGATATCGCCTCGAACCTGAGGATGAGAAGAAGCTAGAGTAATTTCATACCCATCTCTCCCTTTGTTCAATTTATTAAAGCGATTCGATGGATGTATTTTGGTGGCGGAATGGACCTGAAAAGGGAAATTTATAAGATGAAAGAAAACCCGAAAAATGTCGATTACAATATCTTTATTAGAATAGCTCTTGAATTGGGATTCATCCATAGACAGGGAAGGGGGAGTCATGAAGTTCTTGGTAAGGTAGGGATCAACAAGAGGATTGTCATTCAAAGAAAGCGTGGAAAGGTAAAACCATATCAAGTTAAGCAATTTATTAAGATGATAGAAAAACATAATATGCTTCAGGGGGAATCTCAGGATGAATAAGGAAAGGGTTTCTTTAATGTTCAAATACGCGATCGAAATATTCTACAGTGAGGAAGATGAAGGTTATATCGCAGTTGTACCCGAGCTTGAGGGATGCAGTGCGTTCGGGGAAACTCCGAACGAAGCACTGAACGAAGTAATGGATGCAATTCAATCCTGGATAGATTTTTCCAAGGAGATGGGTTGGAAGGTCCCTGAACCTTCAAAGAAGAATCTTTTAACAGTGGATATGATTAAGGGCCAGATCAGAAAAGAAATCAATGCATGATTTCTTACAAATGAATCATTTTTTATACCAATTCATTCACGAAGGGGTCCTTTCCGGATACTCGAAACCAGAAAGGGATAGAAGCCTTCTAAGAAGTGTCATGGGCATGCCAATCACATTGTCCTCTTCTCCGAAGACCACCTTCGCACCAATTGGTCCTCTGTCCTGAATGCCGAAGGACCCTGCTTTCCCCTTCCATTGACCGGTCGAGAGGTATTCCTCGACACCCTCCATTCCACCATCCATTTCCACAATGGATACCTCGTATCCATGGATGGTCTTACCTTTCTTCACATCGTGGACAACCAACCCGGATATCACTTTACAAGGATGATCTTGCTGAAGGAGGAGCATCCTTCTGGCATCTTCAAGGTCCTTTGGTTTTCCAAGTAAATTACCATTGCAGACACCTATTGTATCGGCACCGATGATGATGTCGCCAGATTCACCTAACACGGATACTGCCTTCCTCCTGGCATTTTCCACCACAAGTTCTTCAGGATTACCCGAGAGGACCTCTTCTGCTGAGGGTTCCATAACCATGAACTCATACCCGGCTTCTTCCATCAATCTCCTTCTTCTGGGAGAGGAGGAGGCGAGGACCAGTCTAATATTTTGATTCATTCCATTGGCGGATTGTCATATTCCATGAAATAATCTTCTTTACCTGCCTCTGTGTTTGAATAATCAATTATTGGAGGGGAACCGTAGAGATCCTCATAGGTTGAGGCGGATTCCTTTATCAGATCACCAACATCTTCTCCTTCGGTGATTCTTTCATTATCCTCATTTCCTTCATCATTCGCAGACGTTTTTCTCCTGGCAACTATGATCAAGGCGATGATAATGATCAATACCACGAGAATGACCAGGATCAGGACCGGGATTATCGGGAACTCATCTGCATTTTTTTCTCCTTCATCGGTCGTTATTCTCCTTCAACAGAACGATCTCACCAAGGTCCTTCTCATCTCCCATGATCACATCGATATCCATGGTTGAATTATCGTATCCCTCTTTATAGAAGATCAGCTTGTAATGACCGTTCTCCAGAGACAGGAAGAACTCTCCTGTTTGTCCGGTTTTCATCATCAGTATTCCGTTTGCATAAACCTCGACATCTCTTAAGATGTTGGAATATTCATCCACAAGTGTTCCTTTGACCTCGGCATTTCCGATCGTTGTGAAGGTCCAGTTGAAAGGATCGAATGGAAGTCCGTCAATGTCGAAACCAGAGAAATTGACCCTGTATTGTGTGGATGGATCCAATGCTGTATCCGGAGTGAAAACAGCCTTATTCCTGGAGATGGTGAGTGTTCCGTTTTCTTCCTCAAGACGGAGATCCATCATTGCGATATTCTTCGACAGGACCACCTCGACTGTTGAATCCAAGGGAACATTGTTACCCTCGGGTGATATCGATACCATTGTGGCAATCTCTCCGGTCATGAATTCGATATTATCCTGAGCCCAGTTTCCAGCAAGATCAACTGCCCTTATTCTGGCTTCATGTTTACCCAGATCAATATCCGATATGGTTATGGTTCCCGTGTTGGGAATCAAGTAGAAATCTTCATCGTCGAGTGAGAAAAGAATTTCCCTCAATCCAGATCCCGTTTCCGTCAGGTCCCAGTTGAAAGTAACCGCATCCTCCTCGATCAGGGTGCCTGGATCGGGAGATGTGAAATGAATGAAGGGTCGATCGGTATCGCACTGGAATCCGAGTGCGGTCACGTTCTGATTTCCTGCATTATCAACACCCATGACCCTGAGTGTATGGTTTCCGGTTGAAATATTGTTGAAAGAGAAACTCGTATTATTACTCCAGTATTCCCAACCGCCGTAGTTGATGCTTATCATGTAATATCCGATTCCGGTAGTGATATCCTCGCCGGACCAGTTGATCCCGACCGTCGTCCTGTTCGTAATCTCCACATCCAGGTCCGACCAGATGTCCAGGTTAGGTGGAGTAGTATCTACGATAATAGAGACCATCCTCGTCACATGATTACCCACTTTGTCGATTGCTTTGACTGTAACATGATGACTGCCGTCAGTCAGATTGATAAGAGTGTGTTGGTTCAACGAATCTGCCCTGAACCATTCTCCATCATCGAGTGAAATCCATGCTTCATGAAAACCCGTACCATCATCCAGTACTTCCCATTCAAGCTTCACATCAGATCTGTTGAAGATGGTATTATTGGCAGGATCCAGTTTATAGAAGAATGGTGATGTTCCATCTCCTGTCAGATCAATGGACTCTGACAGCACACTTTCACCATATTGATTGAGCGTCGTAATCCTATAGGTATATCTCTTTTCATTGACTATGGTGGTATCATTGAATGAGTCCATGCCACCTTCAACATCGAAAACCTGGGTCTCCTCCCCCTGGGAATCTCTGTATATCTTGAAACCCTCGATAGAATCAAGACGATTCCATTCAGGTTCGTCCCATCTGACAGATACATTTCCATTCCCGGTTGTTCCAGAGATGTTTATAGGAGGACCGATCAATTTGAAGGGATGATCGACCAGCGGATAATTATCCATGTTTGCATCCCCGGAAAGCGGGTACGGATCGTCCACTATCCCGTCGTTGTTCAGATCAGGACCTGTCCAGTCGCTCCAGTAATTCCCACGTAGATAACTGTTATTCCAGTAATCATAGTTATTTTCGCATCTTGCCTGGATATGGCTGGAATTGAATTCCTCTCCGGCTCCGTTGTTATTTATGAAGATATTAGAATAGAACAAGGTAGTTGATTCATCATAGGGATTATCGGCGAGGATTGCATAACCTGGGCATTCTGCAAACAGGTTGTCATGAACCCTTTGTCCTTTTGCCTCGCCCAGTCCCAGACCAGTTGACACGTTGATGAAAATATTGTGATCCACCGTGGTTTCAGAGCTAGAGAAGGATACTCCAGTACCAGAGATATCTCGCAGATCACAATTTCTGATGAATCCCTTTGATCCTCCTTGAAATCTGATGGCCTGTAAACCTCCCTTGAATAAGCAACCATCCACATCAATGATATTGAAATATTCAACAAGTATGGATGTCCTTACATCGGTAAAGGAACAATCCAGGATCTTGGCATTTTTTATTTCATCGATTCTATCGCCTATTACCAGAATACCAATGTCAGAATTGTTGAAAAAGCATTTTTCAATAAATAAACCCTGGGAGTATTCCGCCAAGATACAAGTTGATGAATTGGAGAACTTACTGGATGTGATTCTCATGGATCCGCAATTATTGGTTCTTATACAACTGCCGGTATCTTTAAAACTCAGGTTGTGGATTTTCAAACCGGAAGAGGAAAAGGCCTGAATGGGGTGAGTCCTGTTGGCAATGGTTCAGATCCTCGATCCTGTAATTATTCACTTTGTTGATGATGATCTGCCCCCAGACCTCATCCTTTCCGATAACATGATAGTCACCGGGTTTCATGAATAATACAGGTTTTTCGTCAAGTGAATTGTTAGAAGGTAATATAATATCAAGGTCATCAGGAGGATCGGTGATGAAAAGAAAACCTCCCCCCATCAGCAGGTTGGAATAATAGCTTACGGAAAAACAATCCTCCTGATATACTCCGGTATCGGATCCGGAGATAATTATGTTATCTACAACATGAATTTCATTATTATCTTCGAGTGAAACACCACCGTAAAAGGTTTCAATTCTATTTTTTCTTATAATTATGGAATTGCTGTTTTTAATATTCACAGAAGATGATGTGGAAATATTGCATCCTTCAATACGGACTTGTTCACAATTTCTGATATCAAAGGGAACGTATCCTGTTTTTATATTGAGTCCTATAAAAACACTGTCAACAGAGGATCTCATTTCAAATATCTTACTTCCATGATTATCAGTTATATTGCAGGAAATAAACCTGAGTTCACTGGAATCGATTATATTGAAACAATCACCCGAACCATTAATAAAATTGCATTCTTTCATATATAGTTCTTCAGAATTCTCTACTTCAATGAAGCTTGCCTGGAGATCTTCCATTGTACAATTCTCTATTGAGATCCTTGAACATCCATGAATTGAAATTCCAAAAAAGCTTTTGGAAATTGACAGGTTATCAATATGAATATCATTCGAATAAATCAACTTAAAACATTCAGGATACGCTTCGTGGTCATTTCCTGAAATTCTCAATGAGGACATGTTGATCATTATCAATTGAGAATAATTCGGATTCTCTTTGAATGGTGTGAGATTGTTGTCCATTAATACCAATATCGGAAGACCGTCTATGGTGTTGTTTAGTGGGATTTCCATGCTATAGATGTCCGATAGCTCCCCACCGACCTTCAAGCCCCATCTGCCAAATTGGTTGTCATACATAGTTACGTTTCTTGATGAGGAAAGGTCTATCTGTCCACCTGATCCGCTTATATTGTTATTCAAAATGATAACTCGTTCACAATTTTCTATTGAGAATCCATCCGGATATAAGGGGCCTCTGCTGTTATTTTGTATGACAACATCATCACAAGATGAGAATCTGATTAGACCAGTATCATTCAATATATTGTTCAAGAGATTAATATTATTACAAGATGAGAATCTGATATTACCATTATCATTGAATATATTCTTAAAAATGTTGATATTATTGGTTGTTTGAATAAAAGGGTAATAATGACTCTGGATATTGTTTGAGAAAGTTAAATTGATGCACTTTGTTATTAAGGTTCTACCTATTAATATAGAGTGGGAAATTGAAAGATTTTCGCAATCATAGAAATTACCCCAATATTCAGAAATTTGAAAAACGGTCTTTATATCACTCAGTTCAATAAAAGAACATTGATATGCATAGATTAATTGACCCATATCCTGTAATGTGATATTTTCCATTTTGATATTACTGACATTTTCCAGATAAATAACGGGTTCATGGCGGTAGGTTTGCGAAGAACAATTCTTTATGTTGATATGAAGATCGACGTTCTTGATTTCAAGAGCATATCCATCATAACTTGGTATGACCAATCCCTCGATAATATACGGATTCGATTCTGTTCCGTTTCCGGTCCAGTTGTAGGTTGAAGATTGGCTTATCAGATCATCATTCCCGTCGATGACAATCGGAGTGAAATCCATGGGAGGATCATCCACTGCCATGTTATCTTGAAAAATCTCGGTCTCGATACCATCAACGTCAATTTTCAGCATTGAAGCTGATAAAAGCACAACAAACAACAGACTCAGATTTCTTCTTCCCACTATCCCACCTCCAATATAGTCAGGATTACCCTCTTCCCTTCCGGGACTTTATCGAAATTGATTGGAGGAGTTGATAAAGATTATCTCTGTATGTGTAAACTGATCACTCCCACTCAATAGTACCAGGGGGTTTGGATGTGACATCCACAGCCACTCCATCCACTCCATCAAGGCCCATCAATTTCTCAACTATATCATCAAAGAATGCATCAGGAAGTTCGGATACCTCTGCTGTCATTGCCCTCCTGGACCAGACAGGTCTAATCACGACCATCTCCCCTGAACCATACCCCACAGGGATCAGGACCGTTGGACATTGCCAGATGGAATCGTAAAGACCATAGTACCTGAGCCCATCCATCACTATCGAATCGGCTTTCCTCAGGAGGTCCATCCTATCCTTTGTGATATATCTCTCAACAGGGGAAGGGTTTCTCAGGATCAAGTGGGTCCAACATCAATATGCACCTATTGATGCCTCTGACCCTATTCACTAGTCTGGTTGAGAAAAGCTTCAACTCCTTCCAGTTCAGGTTCTCTCTTTTCAACCATAGGGCAACGGGATGCTCGTAGGACCGCGCATCACCTTTCACTCCAACGGATAGGACCGGAAGGACCATGCCTTTCACCTTTCCTCTGGACCATTCATCAGCTTCAATTGCCTTATCCACCAAGGGTTGTACGTCTACAACAGCTGAAAGGTTATCCTGGATCAGATCGCAGTTCTGGCAAAGGGCCCTTATACCAAGTCCAGGTCCCGGGAACGGATGCCTGTGAACAAGCTCTTTTGGAAGACCCAGCATCTCTCCAACTTCTCGAACCTCGGCCTTGTATAGGTCCTTGACAGGTTCGATCACCCTTCCCTCCGATATCATCTCCATTATCACATCGACCCTGTTGTGATGTGTCTTGATGACATCAGCGTTCTTTGTCCCCCCACTCTCGATGGTATCCGGATAGAGTGTACCCTGAGCAAGGACCCAATCTTCATCCCTTGTAAAGGCTGCCTCATCGTTGATGATATCGATGAAGAGCCTGCCGATCATCTTCCTCTTCTCCTCAGGGTCCACCTTTCCTGAGAGCTCCTTCAGATACCTTTCAGATGCATCCACGACTTTGAAATCCTTCAATCCCTGTTCCCTCAGGGCTCTCTCCACTTTTTTTGATTCATTCTCTCTCATCAGGCCAGTGTCAATGTGGACGAACATCAACTTTTCATCTGGAAGGGCCCGATTCAATAATGCAGCTACCACTGTTGAATCCACACCTCCGGAAACAAGGCAGAGAACCTTTCTGTCCGAGGCTTCATCCTGGATCCCTTTTATGATCCCTTCCAGGTTTGATCTTGTAGTCCAATCAGGAGTAGCCTTGCAGATCTTGGTCACAAAGTTGTCAAGCATTTCGATACCATGGATGGTATCTTCAACTTCGGGGTGGAATTGGAAACCCCATCTTTTCCTTAAGGGATCAGAAAATGCGGCGATCGGACAGTTTTCCGTTGCTCCGATCGTCCTGAAACCCGGCGGGATCTCAGTGACCTTGTCACCATGGCTCATCCAGATCCTGTCGTCCTGTTCGATCCCATCGAATACCGGATCATCAACGGTCTTTAGAGAAGCGAAGCCATACTCCTTGAGATCCGATCCCTGAACTATCCCTCCGTAATGGATCGCTATCTGATGCATACCGTAACAGAGACCTAAAATGGGAATATCAAGCTCCAGGATGCCCGGTTCGATCCTTACTGAACCTTCTTCATGTATGGAATCCGGCCCACCTGAAAGGATTATACCTTTCATTCCTTCGAGATCGGTCGGCAATGTTGAGGGATCCATGATCACCGTCTTTACTTTCACCCTGTCCCTGATCTTTGTGGCTATCAGGTGTGCGAATTGGCCTCCGTTATCGATCACGGCGATTGTATCACGCATCATCATTCACCGACCAGATCCCTGCCGGATCTCAGAACCTTCTCTCTCATTCTTATCAAATGGTCCTCAAGGGCTATGAGATATGAGGGGTCAGAAGCGGCAAGGATCCTTACTGCCAGCAAAGCAGCATTATCACCTCTATCTAGTCCAACCGATCCAACCGGGATCCCGGGAGGCATCTGGACTATGGAGAGGATGGAGTCAAGATTGAGCTTTCCTGAAACTGGTACTCCGATCACTGGCATTAGGGTATGGGCCGCTACCACTCCAGGTAGGGCTGCTGAAAGACCTGCGATAGCAATGAATACCTTGGCAGTAGAGCCTTTAACTTTTTCTTCAACAAGGCCTGGTGTCCTGTGGGCTGATGCTATTGTAACCGAGTACGGGACCTTTAGTTCCTCAAGTATGCTTACAGCTTTTTTTGCCACAGGTAGGTCGCTTCCGGATCCCATTAAGATATGGACCTTGCATTCATCTATACCAACGAGGTGATTTCCCCCTGAGAGTTTCTCTTCTCCGGACATATCTGCCCGATCGAGACCGGGGTAATAAATGGTTTCTCCCTTTCAAGGATGAATTCTTCAATGAAAACGTTGATATACGGACCATACCTCTCTTAACAAGGACAAAGGCCATCGGATATTTTTCCGAAGGAGATGTGTGATATGCTCAGACGGGATTTGTACAACAGGCGGGTAGAGGACGTAATGTCAAAAGTCGAATGGACCGTGGAGCCCCTGGACCCTCTGTCAGAGGCACTGGGAAAAATGAAGAAATTTAATGTGAAGGAACTTCCAGTCGTAGAAAGGGGCAAGCTAAAGGGTCTTTTAACCTTCAGGACAATAACCCGAAGAAGGAAGATGGCAATTTCTGCCCATGTGAAGGGTTTTATGATCAGTCCACCCAAGGTGAAATCCACTGATAAGATCCACAAGGTGGCCGAATGGTTGATCACTAGGGATTTTTCCTCCCTTCCTGTGACCCATAAGACCGATGTGTTGGGGATGATATCTCGAAAGGATATCATAAAAATCCTAAGGGAGGACGAGGAATTGAGGAATACTCAGGTTGAGTCCATTATGAACTTCGCCCCAACCACAATAGATACGGGTCTTGGAATGAGAAAGGCTCTCACATTGATAGATCTTGCTGGAGATACCTCAGCCGCAGTGGTCGATGAAGAGAAGAGGTTCTTGGGCACCATTAGCACCAAAGATCTCGTCACCTACCTGGAAGCCCCAAGAAGGAGACCCTCAAAAGGGGACTTCCAGGGGGAGAAGGTCCACAGAGATAGGTCTATAGACTCTCTCACCGAAATGCCACAGGCATTGCTCAGAACGGACCCATTGAGTAAACTCATGGACATCATGGTCGACCAGGAGGTCGATACTGTATATGTTCTGGATGGAGACGAATTAGCGGGATCTATTAACGAGGTTGACCTGCTGGAACTTTTCATGAGAGGTCCCTCCCGTGGAGGTCCGCTCATACAGGTAGCTGGTATTGATGACGTCAAGTTAATGGATGCCTCGGAACTCGATACCGTATTCAAGAAATTCTCATCAAGGATCGAGAAGTTCACACAGGTATCAGCGATCACAATCAGGATAAGACATCATCACCACGATACAGACGAGGACAAGTACACTGTCAACGTTAAATTGACAACTCCCACAGAGGTCATTTCAAGGGAAGCCTATGATTGGGACCTTCTGGTTGCCATAGGGAATGCTTTCATCCACATTGAGCAGCAGCTGAAGAAAGAAAAGTCAAAAGCCCAGAAGGGTTCAAGAAAGCATGGATAGGTCCTATACCTTCCAATAGGAAGATTGCACGTCCCTGAACTGCTTGATCCTCATATTGTCAGGCATCGCCTCCCTGGTTTCAGTATATCTTTGAGGTGTTTCCATGGGTTCTTCCAGGTAGAGTGCCATTGACCCGACGAAGATCTCCGCGAGGGCTCTAGGGTGATATCCACCCTCCAGCTCATAGACCACTCTCTCATTGGATACCCTATCTCCAACATCCTTGATCTTGGAGATAAGGTCAAGATATCCCGGGGTGGAAAGTGTCAGGGAGGTTAGAGGGTCCATTGTGTGTGAATCACCTCCGATTGATACCAATAACAGGTCGGGAGAGAATTCTTCTGTTATCGGCACTATCAATTCATCCATGCATTCTACGAAGGAAGGGTCTCCGGATCCCCCCATTAGAGGCATATTCACGGTCTTTCCTTCTCCAGGTCCTCTTCCGATATCGTTATGATGACCGGTACCTGGGAATATTCCCCACTGGTGGGTCGAAATATAGAGCACATCCGGGTCCCTTGCAAAGATATCGTTTGTTCCATTGCCATGATGGGCGTCGATATCGATTATGGCCACCCGTGATATGTCATCATAGGTTTCAAGAGCTGATCTGGCAGCAAGGGCTACGTTGTTGAAATAACAGAATCCCATATTGTAATTGTAGCCTGCATGGTGACCCGGAGGCCTTGGAATTGAGAATACAGCTCTTTTTTCCCTGACCGCAAGGTCCATTGCTGATACAACACCGCCTGCTGCTCGAAGTGACATATCGAAGGTCCTCTCATGATGATAGGTATCCGGATCCATGTAACCAATACCGAAGTCCCTGATCCTGTTGATATGGTTCTCATCATGGACCTTTAAAAGGGATTTCGGGTCAACTTGTTCAGGGGTCATTATTCTTACAGGCAGTTCGATCTCTTTCATAAGATCCATTATTGCCTCGACCCTGTCTGGAGATTCCGGATGACCCGGGGTTTGTGTAACCTGTGAATAATCCGGGTGATAGTATAGAGGTATGGGGGCCAAGGGCATGGTATCATTTTCGGGAGCGGAGGATCCCTAAATAAATCTATTGGGATGCAATATTCCGATCATCTGAAAGGCACCCTTCTACTCCCTTTCAATGTATAATAGATGAATGCAAGGAATGAGGCCGATCCAGCAAGGATCATGGGACCTTCATAAGGTATATCAGGAAGAAGTTCCACAAGGACCAGAGCCAGCATAGGTCCGATCAATGCTGAAAGACTGATGGATGAGTTAAGCAATCCCACTGCAGATGCCCTCTCCTTGTTCTTAATAAGCATGGACCTCAGAGAGCCAACATAGAGGTTTGCCCAGGATAGACCAAGCAGGACCTGAGTGACGAGGAAGAAGGGGAAGGACCTCACAACTATGAAAGATAACACGGCAAGTGAAGAAAAGATCAATCCCAGACCAACCGATTTTCTGGGACTGATCCTGTCACCCAAAAGGAACATAGATCCAAACTGTGTGAAAGCATTGACCGCTTGGACCAGACCGATCTGTAGGAGGCTAAGACCTATCTCTTCTTTGAGGAAAAGAGGCCACAGGACCCATATTGATGATGCAGATGCATGTCTTAGAATGAATGGGATTATGATCTCCCTGTTCCTGTTTATCAGTTTGATCGGAATAAGTGGAGATCGGATCCTGATCTCAGGTATCGGTTTGAGCCCCAATGCTATCAGGAATGAGATCATGACCATTGCAGAGGCCATGTAGAATACTGCCCGGACCCCAAATAGATCAGCAATAGGTCCGGCTATGAGGAGGGCTGAGCCCCACCCCAATGAATTGAAGGCTGAGAATCTACCTATGCTCGCTCTCGCTTCGAATGCGTAAGCAGCCAAAGCTGCTGGGTACATCCCGAATCCTATTCCTGCCATGAACCTGAAGCCAATTAGTGTGGATGTCGAGTTCCCAAGTGCCTGGATAAGAACGAGAAGGGTTAAAGAGACCAGGCCCAGGAGAAGTATCTTTCTCTTACCAAACCTGTCAGCTAGTCTGCCAAAGATATATGATGAAAAGAATTGTGCAAAGGAATAGAGCATCGCCATTATGACGATCCCGGTCCTTGAAAGACCAACCTCGTTTGCTAAAATGGCTATGTATGTAAAAGAGGAGAGGAAGGCCCCTCCTGCCAGTATCTGAATGAGAGCTATCCTCTTGAACACATCACTTGTAAAGTAAGGACGGATATAATCTTTGACATAGATCAATTATTCAGTGCGTTTCCAGCTTTCTCCAGGAATCCAGATGCCATATCATAGGCGGACTGGTCCATCAAGATCTTTGCTTTGTCCAGGAATTCCCTTGCTTCCATGTATCCTTCCTGGCCTACCTTCTCCTTCAATAGAATATCTAGATCTATCATCTTGGTTGAAAGATCGGTGACCATAAGATGGATTCTGGAATCCTTCATTATTGATGATAATTTGTTGGCGATCTTGCGGGCCCTTATATATTCGCCTTTCCAGAAAGTCTCCTCCACCTGTTTTAAGAGGTACTCCTCGTAGGAAACGTCCACATCATTTGTTTTCAGTTCATCTATTGAACCTCTGAGTTCGATTATCATCTTTGGGATATCTCCCTTGATGGACTCCGTTTCTAGCCTTTCAAGGATCTCTTTTGCCTTTCTTGAAGAGTTGATGGCTTCTGCGGGCTTATCCTCAGACATCTTATCATTAGCCAGGGATATCAGTTCCTCGATCTGGTTCTTGAAGAACTTCTCTTTAGGGGACCTTGGCTCCTCTGGGAAAAGAGCACTTAGAGTCCTTGAGATATCATCGATGGTCTCCTCTACCTCCTCTTTTAATCGGTCCTGAGGGGAGAGGATAACATCTGTGATCTCCTTGCAGAGCTCCAGAACGTGGTCATAACGTCCCTTGGAAAGGCTGCTCTTGGCTTCATTCACGATCTTCTTGGCTTTGGACATATCCTTGCCCCGGGACTCCTCTTGTTTCATTTTCAACCAGACCCTTTGCAAGGAGTCGAGGGCATTTGAGTACTTCTCAGCGGAACCATCATCATTACATATCACTTCGTTCTCTTCGAATCTGCATTCGGTTTCTTCCTTAGGTTCTATGGTGGAGATTATAAGGTCATAGGCTTCCTTCAGGTTCCCTTTGGAGAATCTCCCTCTTGCCTCCTTGATGGTTCGATCCAATTTCATTCTTGATACAGCATCGCTTCCCTCTTCCTGATTCTGTATCACCTTTTCAACAAGGTCGTTGAACATTGTTTCCCTCGCCTTGGTTAAGAGGCCTATTGATAATTTCCGGTTTGAATATCCAAGTGCTTCCTTGGAAAGATTGATGAAGTTCATTGCCCTGGTAATGGACAGGTCTCTCCTCTTGGCCTCTTCAACCTGCCAGAGTGCCTCATCAAGAAGTATTTTCAACTGGTTATCTTCAAGGGCAGCCATTGACCATTCTCCTAAAGGTGTGTTTAATAGAAACATACAGATTCGTTTATTACCGTTTCCCTCATTTTTCGAACAAGTGAAAATCTGCTTTTTCAAAGTATGATAAATCTCTTCTCTAATCGTCTATACCGGTATTGATTATAACTGTTTTCCTCTTTGTTATCTCTTGGAACCAGCTGTCCTCGAGAAACCTTTTATACCCAACCTCAATCTACACGTGCAGGGACCATAGATGGTATACAGATTCAAGGTCCCACTGGACAGGGTGGGAGTCCTTATTGGAAAGAAGGGTGAGACCCTCAAGGACCTGAAAGAAAAGGGAAAGACCGATATTGAGGTCGATTCCGAGACAGGAGAGGTCACTCTGTTGGATGATATGTCGGACGATCCATATCTTTCTTTCAGGATGAGGGATGTTCTCAGAGCCATTGGGAGGGGTTTTTCTCCCGAGGCAGCCTTGAAGCTCCTTGATGATGATATGTATTATGAGGAGTTCGATATCAGGGATTACTCCGGTAAATCCAGAAAGAGGATCCTTCAGGTCAGATCAAGATTGATCGGATCTGGAGGGAAAACCAGGCATATCATCGAGGAGCTCACCGATTGCCAGGTCTCGATCAAGGGGAATACAGCTGCCATAATTGGTGATATTGAGGGTATGAAGGTTGCTTCCAAGGCCATAATGATGATCCTGAACGGATCAGAGCATTCATCGGTCTATACCTTCATGGAGAGGAAGAGGAAGGACCTGAAGGTTGCAAGATGGGGATTCTGACCTTCTACATCTATTTGCCTCATTATGTGATGCTTTGATAGGATCAGGGAGACGACCTTTCTTCATACTTATCAAAACCTCTGCAACCTCTTTCAGGTCTGTCCTGTTGCCTTTTGAAATGAAGATCGGTCTTCCTCCTCCATGCCTGGAAGCATAACCAATGATTTCTCCACCATCTTGGACCACTGCAATCTCTTCTTTGCTGTTGACATTCACCCAATCCCCTATCCTTCCGATGATCAATTTTTTTGCAACACCACAGGTCATCAAACCTGTAACGGCCCCTATCTGACAGGCAATCCCCATCCTTTCAGGATGAAGATATCCGTTCCCATCCATGACAATAAGCGTTCTTTCATCGATCAAACCAGTATTCAAACCTGTTTTTAAAGTGGGTAGAATGATCGGTGCTTCTCTGAAGAAAAGGAATCCACTTACATAAGGGATCCCTGGCATTCCCTTATGACAGATCTTCACAATGTTTTTCCCCAGGATGTCCATAGAACAAACTGCACAAAAATGGTGATCTCCCTTTGATGAGATGTCTATCCCAGCAATCCGTTTAAATGAACTTTTTTCATCAGATATTAAAGCGGATGACTTCTTCTGTAGGTCTCTAAGAGAGTTGAAGGGAGGATTTTCCAAAACGATCTCCTCGATCATGGATCTTTCCGGAACGTAGAGATCCTTTCCTCTGAGTTCGAGGTCAATTTCCGACGAAAGTTCAGTGATGGAAGGGACCGGTACTCGTCCATCTGAATATACCAACCTATGTGAAATATTGTCTGGATCAACTGACCAGCTTCCAACAGACCTTGAGGCCTTTACGGTTCCCAAGGCTGATGCGACCGCTCCAAAGGTCACTGCATGGGCTTCTGGGATATTTGACATTAAATGTGATACCCAGCTGTTAAAATCCAGTAATGGAAATATCTCTCTTTCAAGGCGGTCCAACAGATCGTTTTGGGATATAGGTACCTCAGATATCGATCTGCAAAGACGATCAATTCCATCACTGGATTCTATGAAAAGCTTCAATAGTCCATCAATGGATTCCCTCGGATATATAGACCGATGGTATCACCATTTATCCAAGGATCGTCCCTCTCCCGACAAAGTTTAATATAGCAACCCGTTATCGAAGGCGAACCCCGATCTCGGGGACTATTTCGAGGTGTGAAAATGGCTGTTAAGATAGACAAGGATACTTGCATCGGATGCGGAGCTTGCGTCGGGACCTGTCCGGTCCAGGCACTTTCTATGGTTGACGGAAAAGCGGATGTGGACGAGGGAACCTGCGTTGATTGCGGTGCCTGCGTCGGTGCCTGCCCGGTCCAGGCCCTATCGCTATAGAATCCCACAATGGTAGCCAGGGTGGTCCAGACCTCCCTGGCTTTCATATCTTTCTTTCTTCTTCGGTTCCCGGATAGAGATATTCTCAAATTTTCATTTTATAGAATGAGGTATAGGCCTTGTATGTAGCCCATACATCGGCCTTTGAGGATATTTCCATAGGTGAGTGCATGGATATCAACGCAGGTCCAGCATCCACAACATCCATATTGTGTTCTGCAAGGAATTTAGCTATCGTCCCCCCACCCCCTTCGTCAACCTTCCCAAGTTCTCCTGTTTGCCAGGGGACTTTTGCTGTGTTCAATGTCTTCCTGATCATGCCCATGAACTCTGCACTCGCGTCGTTGGATGAATATTTCCCCCCGGACCCAGTATATTTGGTCACGCATATTCCCAATCCTATCCTTGCAGCGTTTTGAAGCTCATGCACCTGTTTGAAAGAAGGATTCACCGCACCGTTCACATCCGAAGAGATCGCTTTGGTATTGGAAAGGGCCTGTCTCAATTTTCTGTCAGGATAATCAGGTTCAGAGGATTCCAGGATGGATGAATAGACCTCCTCCAGGAACCTTGACTTGATGGAGGTCGGGCCATCTGAACCAATCTCTTCCTTATCGATCACTAGGGCCATTGCGGTCCTTTGGGGGTTCTTGATGTCCATCAATGCCTTTATCGAGGTGTAAGCACAGATCCTGTCATCCTGCCCATAAGCCCCTATCATCGATCTGTCAAAACCAACTTCCCTTGCAGGACCGGCAGGAACCACTTCAAGCTCAGCTGATACAAAATCCTCTTCAACCATTCCGTATTCCTTATTCAGATGGTCGAGGACCCAAAGCTTGACCTTCTTCTTGGATTTCTTATCCGAAAATGGCAATGATGCAAGGAGAACATTCAATTCCTCCCCTGTGATCCCTTCCATGAGCTTCCTCTCTCCCTGTTTCTTTCTATACAGGTGTGGTAGGAGGTCACATATGGTGAATATTGGATCATCCTGGGATTCACCTATGTGTATGTCCACTTCCTTTCCGGAATCCAGGATCACCTTGCCGTGAATGGCAAGAGGGATGTTCACCCATTGGTATTTCTTGATCCCACCATAATAATGGGTTTTCAGGAGGGCCAATTTTGTATCCATGTCCTCGTAAAGGGGATTTTGTTTAAGATCGAGTCTGGGTGCGTCCGAATGAGAGGAAACGAGGTTTGCACCATTGGTTATTTTATCCTTTCCAATATTGAAAGCCGCAACGTTCTTGTTTCGGTTGACCACGTAAGCTTTCGATCCAGGGACCAATTCCTTACATTCCTTGATATCCCTGAATCCTGCACTCTCCAACATTTCCACAAGGATATCTGTTGTTAATCTCTCGGTCTTTGCCCTGGAAATGAAATCCATGTAATCCTTCGAGAGTTTCTCTATCTCCAAAAGTTGTTTATCCGTCGCTATCTCCCAGATCATCTTCCTCTCCATAGACAATTCGGTCTCCCTGGACGATACTTCTCTTTTCCCTGTCATCAACACAGCCCCAGTTCTTTGAGGGAGATGGACTGGTATTGCTTATGGTTTTTCCCCCGAAGGGTCTAAAAACCATCAATGAGGTCCACCCCCATGGCCGTAAATGAGGTAGAGGTGAAGGTCTGGTTATCCACCAGCCTTCTCCCGGCTGAACAGGAGGAGGCCGCCCATGAGATGATCCAGATCCTTGTGGACTCCGGTTGGGATGAAGATTCAAAGTTGATCATGAGTGACACATATCTTTCTCACCCGAGCAGGGATTTCTCCCAGACCGATGAAGCATTGAGAATTAGGACCGTCAAGGACCATGATGATGGTCGAGTCCAGGTATATCTGACCTACAAAGGTCCTAAATTATCTCAAAGGTCCAAAGCAAGATATGAAATGGAACTAAAGATCCCTGGTGGAGGTGGGATGAGAGAGATCCTGGAAAGACTGGGATTTCGAAAGGTATTGAAAGTGATCAAGGAGAGGAGAACATACACCTTAGATGATATGGAAGCGTGTATTGATCTATTACCCGACCTTGGCTGCTTCCTTGAGGTGGAGGTCATGGACGATGACATCAAGAGAGGAGAAGCTCGAGTCCTTAAGTTCCTTGAAGATTGGGAGCTTGAAAAAACGGAAAGAAGGTCATATCTCGAGCTCTTGATGGAGAAATTGGTTTAAATGTTAGGCGATATGCAGACCGGCGGGTGATCCCTTGGCAAGTGAGATGGATAGGATCAAGGATGAACTAAGTCTCAATGAGAAAAGACTTCTCCTCGCGTTGAAAGATGAGAGGTCATTGAGGCCTGATAAAGCAGTCAGGAAGGGTGGTTTTGCCAAGGAGGTCGAGGTAATGAGCGCAGCCTCATGGCTCAGAACAAAAGGTCTCCTGATCATCCATGAAGAGTTCCTCCATAAGGTCTCTCTCGGAAGAAAAACATATTCTACCCAGGGTTTACCAGAGAGGAAAGTGCTTGAATACCTCGGGAAGAACCAAGGTGCAGCAAGCTTAAAAGAGCTCGAAGAAAAAGGAAAATTGTCCAGTTCCGAGATAGGAATATCGATAGGTTGGTTAAATAGGAAGAAATGGGCAAAGGTCCGCAAAGAGGAAGGGGAGACTTACCTCGTCGTCACGGAAACGGGAAAGAAGGCCCTCGGAAAGAAAGGTGAGGATGAGGAATTGATTGATATCCTCTCCAGGAAAGAGATGGACTTAGAAGATATTGCAGTGGATATCTACCGGTCTCTGAAGGGTAGAAAGGATGTCATTACCGAAAAGGAAGAGGTCCAAAGACGGTTGGAGCTGACGGATCTGGGACGGAAGATCGCAGTGTCCGGTCTTGAGATCAAGAGAGAGGTATCACAACTGACACCCGAACTTCTTCGAACAGGAAAGTGGATGGATGTGGAGTTTCGAAAATATGATGTCAATACGATGGCCACCACCCCCTCAGGGGGGCGTATCCACCCAGTTACAAATATCATCGAGAAGATAAGAAGGATTTTCTTGGAGATGGGTTTCAAAGAGATATCAGGAAACTATGCCGAACTTGAACTCTGGAACATGGACGCCCTGTTTATTCCACAGGATCATCCTGCAAGGGAGGAACATGATACTTTTTATGTGGAAACAGTGGGAAAAATGGATCCAATGGAATTCAATGAGAGAAAAGGATTGGACCCATACAAGACCTTCTCAGAGGTACACGAGACAGGAGGGAATACCGGTTCTAGAGGCTGGGGTTACAGGTGGTCCAGGGAGAAAGCAGATAAGGCCATTTTAAGGACGCATACCACAGTTAACACTATTAGATATTGTTTTGATCACCCGGAACCACCCATCAAGGTCTTCTCTATAGAAAAAGTATTCAGGAACGAATCGATCGATTCCACCCACCTGCCCGAGTTCCACCAGATCGAGGGTATACTTGTTGAAGAAGGAGCCTCCATGAACATGCTTGTAGGACTCCTCAAGGATTTCTATGAGAAGATGGGTTTTTCTGACATCAGGGTCAGACCCGGTTATTTCCCCTATACAGAGCCCTCCCTTGAGGTTGATGTTTTGTTCCATGGTAAATGGATGGAACTTGGAGGAGCGGGCATCTTCAGACCGGAGGTGACCGGACCTGCCGGAATAGAACTCCCTGTTCTTGCCTGGGGCCTGGGCTTGGAAAGACTGGCCATGATGGTACTTGACAGGAAGGATATAAGGGACCTCTACATCTCGGATGTGGAATGGCTCAGGACCGTTCCTCATGTTTGAACTCTACATACAACTCATCTGACCGAATCAGTATAATATCTTGATACTCTATTCCTTCCGGGAAGGATGATCAATAGGAATTCGATATTGAAGACTTCAATGGTTTTACTATTACTTCTTCTAGGATTACCCTTTCCTCTACCAGATGTTTCTGGACAGGAAGATCCTGATGAATGGTTCTTCCCACGAACCCATATAACCTATGATGGATTGTTTAAAAATGTCTCTGTAGAACCAGGATCAAACAATACATTCTCGGTATCTGGAACGATCAAAGCCTTCTACCAGGGTCGGGAGAACGACTCCAAAGTATTCCAAATAATAATGATGGTTACCGGAGATATTCTTTCGGAATACCGTATTCCCAAGATCCCGATCTCCCGAGAAGAACCTAATACAAATTATACTGTACTGGTATCCCCTTCTTATGGGCTCCAGGCCGACCTGGATGCAGAAATTTGGATCCTTGCTTACGTGGTCCATCCTGACGATCCGAACCAGATCTACTATTGGGGACGAGGCCAGATCAACCTTAAGGTGAAACAATATGGAGCTTTCTCGGTCCACAGGACGATCATCACAGAGAGGGTACCAGTTGGTGAATGGAGAACAGTTACTCTTAGGATAATGAACGAGGGGAATGGAATTGACCGATTCAATATCTCAATGATATCCTGTCCGGATGAGGTTGACTATGTTCTCGATCTAAGGAGGATCACCATAGAGAGCAGAGGTGAAGGATATGTCAAGATAAGGATGAGGCAGAAGACGGGTTTCTCCAGTTCAAATACAATTAAGATCGAGGTTTCATCAATGTATCCGGGTAGGTACAACAGTTCCATATATTTCCTTCAATTTGTTACAAAATGGTCCATATCTGATGTAGAGACAGGTTTCTGGCTTCCAATAGGTGGAGCGGTCTTGATACTCCTGTCGACCGTGTCAGTCTGGTTTGTGGTCTTTAATCCCGAGGGTTTAAGAAGGATCGTTCAAAGATCAATGAAGAAAAGGTAAATAAACTTTGAAAATCCCTCTCAATTCAATTTAAGACTGAACTCCAAGATAGCATTCGGTCCAGGTGAGACAATTGAAAAGTAAAATCCTGCTCATTGTTTTGTTCTTGTTACTTCAAGGGTTGATACATATTGATATCAATAAAACCATTGCCTCATCGATCCCTTTGAGAAATGACGGTGCTGATATTGAATGGGCCGATACTTTCTCTGGACAATGGAATACATATCTTAACAAGAGTAACGATCTTGTACTTGACCTGGATGTCCAAACCGGTGAGATGGTCAAGAACAGCTCCTTATTCAATCCATATCTTTCTCATAATTACACGATCAAGGCTGCCATTGATGCGTCTCCTCAATGGTTGAACAGGACTCTTTCTTGGAAGTTCCATGACATCAACTCTTACAATACCTGGAAGTATACTTCACTGCTTACAGATCCCGATATAGACATCAGATACATAGATGAGATCGCCTTCTATGTGGCATATTCCAGTCCTGATAGCTTGAACTCATACTTCACGGTACTTGATCTGATAGTAGAGAATATTGAAATGATGTACAAGGTTGAAGAAGAGGTCACCTATGCATCCATTACTGATACTGTCAGATCAGATGGACAGCATTCGACAGTGGTGTACTCAACTCCATCAGGGAATGTTACACTACCTGAGGATATTTACTACAGATACCTTATGATGCCTAGAAATGAGATGGAAGAGGCATCTTACATCAATCTGACTACCTTTAAGAAGACCAACGATCCGTCAATGGGGCTTTTCTGGAGGAATTTTCTCTACACAGCTGACGATCCAGGTTATCATGTCCTTCGAGATCTACTGTTGAATGAGTCCACCCTTTGGAATGGTACTAAAAACATGGCTCTCAACAACGGAGCAATTGGAGCAGTGACCCAATGGGAATCCCAGGTCATGTCCTTTGGTTACATGGAGGGAATGAGAAGAGATCATCAACCGGTTTCACTTTACAAACAGCACATGGGCCTTTGCGGTGAGAACGCAGAGGTCTTAGTGGCAGCTGCAAAGACCGCACTTATTCCAACTGTGGTTACGATAAATTTTGATATGATGCATGCTTGGAATGAATTCTATGAACGCGGTTGGCATCAGTGGGAGGGTTACAGTCAACGGATCGACGATCCCATGGCAGAGGGGATGCCAGGGTCGGTCACTGTAATGACCAACATGGACCCTGATGAATCATTCTTCACGAATACCGATCTATATACACCCACTACCAACCTTACAGTAGTCGTCAGAGATATGAATGGCATACCGGTGGATGGGGCCATGGTCAAGGTCCTTTCCCAACCTTCAACGAATTATTATGGCGTCATACCTCTTCTTGGAAATGCAACAGATGTCAATGGTGAGGCTGGCTTTAAGGTGGGTTCGAACTTCGCCTACTTCGTCCAAGTTCTCTCTCCAATTGAGGGATGGTTGAATGAAACATCATATTTGCCTCTGGCTTTTCCAACTACCTCTCCCGGAGGGAATCATGTTTTTAACGTTACCCTGAATACCTCAATGCCATTGAAAGTGAACCTGACCGGTCTCCAGGATGGACCAGGGTACGGGTTCAGGATTGAAGTTCTGGCAGAGGATATTGATCAGAGGACAAGGTTCCACAGGGACCCATGGGGATATTTCACATCAATTGAGAAAGGGTATCCTGATAGGACCCGGCTTGACATATATTTTTTAGATGATGAGAACCTGGAAGCATACAGGACGGGGTCTGAATTCTTCCCAGCTGCAGTATTGAACCTCTCCAAAGGAGGCAACGGGTCCGTCATCCTTTCTGATGCAAGGGAATGGCATATGGTAATACCAGGAATGGCAAGACCTCTGAGCAGGACCTTCTTTTCGGTCAGGGTGAACGTATCAAGGTCAATTGTACATCCAAAGGCATCCATCCTATCCCCCCTGGAAGGCACCTATGATATTGGAGAGATCCTGGAATTCGAAGGGATTCTTGAACCCTCCATCCCCGATCAGGGTGATATCTACTATATCTGGAAAATGAGAGGTAGCTCGGAATATCTTTCAACAGAAAGAACCTTTTCAAAGACATTACCACTGGGTGACCATATTGTTGATTTTCATATTTTCAATGGTTCCGGTTTGATAGATACGGACACGTTATCCATAAGAATAATCCAGCCCAATCGACCACCGATCGCCTCCATTGACGGTCTGGAGAGCGGGGCGATACTTGAGTTTGGAATGACCGTACACCTTTCTGGAAAAAATAGCACCGATCCGGACGATGATCCCCTCACTTATATGTGGAGAGATGAGAATGATAGGTCCATACTGTCGGAAAGTGAAGGCATCGATAGGAACTTCCAGGCAGGGGATCATAATCTATCTTTGACCGTAGAGGACCAGGACGGTCTAAAGGATACTGACAATATCTTCTTTTCCGTCATGGACCCAAATACACCCCCGATTCCATATATTGAAAGTCCTCTTCCTTGGTCTACATATCAAGAAGAGGATAAGATACAGATATCTGCTGAGGGGACCTACGACCTCGAAGACGATCCAATTTCTTACCTGTGGGAGGATGACCTGGACGGTATTGTATCATATTCAAAGGATGACATTCTTACCTTTTCCCCAGGTACCCATCGATTGACCCTTATCATTTCGGATGGTAAGGAGACCTCATCGACCTACATCCAATTCAATGTTATTCCGAAAGAGATCGAAACAGATATTGAACCAATTGCCATCATACATAGTCCAAAGAACGGACAGCGTTTCAATGTGACCGAATCCATCAAGCTTTCATCTATTGGAAGTTATGATCCTGAGGGAAAGTCTCTAACATACCAATGGTCCATAGACGGAGTGTCCATCTCAAATGAAGCTCAATATGTGCTGGCACTTCCAGAGGGGATGCACACAATCGCTCTCAAAGTTGGAGATGGGATTTTGACAAACACCGTTACAGCTGTTGTAATGGTAATGGATAGAACACCTGTATTATCCTTGAAAGTGAATGGAACTGAATTCGGTGGATCAGATGAGGTCACATTCCTGGAAGGAGAAAATGTGACATTCGATGCAAGTAACTCAATGGATCCCGAAGGATTTGAACCTCTATTCTATTGGAGGATTGGTGATAAATTCCTTTCGGACAGGGGATCATTTAACCATTCCTTCGATGCCGGAATATACTATCTCAGACTGGAAGTGTCGGATATATCAGGAAGAACCATTTCAAAGGTCCTCCTTTTGAGGGTTCTTTCCACAGGGTCAGAATATCCAGATAATATCGAAGATGATCAGACTGATGAAGGTAGTGAAATCCCCTTGATCTTTTATATCATCCCATTGATGATCATCTTTGTATCCTTATCAGTCATTGTTTTTGTTCTTATACAGTCAAAAAGAATGAATATGGACAATTCTGAAGATAACTATTAGAACTTGGTTGCATCGAAGACCTTCAACATATGATGGGGTCCGTATTTTTCCTTTGCTTTTCTCAGTCCTGCCACTCCCATGTCCGCTTCCCTGTTGATGAACTTGAATCTATCCTTCAAGATCATGGCTGTTTCATTGTTTATTGCCTGGTATGATCCTAAGATCTCGAAATTGGCCTTTTCGAAGTGGACCAATGCGGTATCATCGGTCATCCTCTCGAAGATGGAAAGAGCTTCGATCCTTTCTCCAACACGTATAGTTATACCTGAGACACCAAGTTCCTCCATATGCTCGAGAGAGTACATATTGGCCTGCCTTTCTGAAAGCAAGAAGGGTTCTTCTTCACATCCTTTCATCATACACCATCTTCTGAGAAAATCCTTCACTTCCTCTATGTTCCCACCATCTATCTGTTCAACCTGGTAATGATTTTCCCTACGGAACTTGTTGAGATAGTTCCTTATCTTGAGGTATCTCTTACCCGGAAGGTCCGCCAGGTCAGATGAGCTGTAAACGTATTCGAAGAAATCTCTGTGAGGTAAGTATTCAAGCCCGGGGAATTCCTCCTTCATCCAACCATAGGTCCTCTGACCTATCATTGACACAATAGGTTCCAACCCTTTCAAACCTGTCATGTCCATTACTTTCAAGAACTTCTCCCTTGAAAGATCTCCTATTGGCGGTCTAATCCTTTTTATACCCTCCATTACCGTGATCAATAAGATGCTATCGTCCATCCATGCATACAGGTAATCCATATAATGTGACCATGACATCATATCCGAATGAATGTAATCGGAATGTTCCAAGGGATACTTCTCATAGTGTCTCCTGAACATATCCGCATCTTCTAAGTCCACCTTCTTGAAATCCTCCAACCTCATTTCTCATCCCCCTCATTTCGAAGAAGCATGGGTGTACCTTTAAAGGTCCTGAATCCAAGCGGTTCATAAAAACCCATTGTATCCCTTTCGGCGATAAGACCGATCCAGGCCAGACCGGATTCCCTGGCATGTTTCACAAGTTCAGATATGATACCTTTACCTATACCTTCCCCCCTCCTATCCTGGAAGACCACAACGTCTTGAATGTAAGCATCGCTCACACCGTCTGAGATTGTCCTCCCCATCCCAACAGCCTTTTTCAAAATCGTGTCATAAGCGATCACAAAATCAAAGGAACCTCTTATCAGAGGTCCTATGCCCGTGGGATCATAATCATCCCTCCACCATGATCCTGCCTTGTATAGGTCAATGATCTCTGATGTCTCCCATTCCTTAACATGCCTGTATTCTACTGGGATAATGATCACTCCTTTGGAAGATAAACCATTTGTTCACCTATGGAAAGAACCAACTTCTTGTAAGTTTATCGGTAGACTGGTCTTTTCACGGAAAAGGTTTTCTCCTATCCAACCAATATGCTGATATGGGAAGATTTAGATCAATTCTCATTACGATTCTTGTATCCATTATTTTCTTCTCACTCCCTCATATTAGTGGACAGGTCACGGAGGTTCCCGGAGAGGTTGAATACACTAGAGCTCCGGGAGAACAGTTGTATCCGGCTCCAAACGTCACTCTATCCTTCAGCCAGGATGAGTATGAATTGGACCCCGATCCCATCTCTGGCGGAGATACAACGATATTGGGAACTGTCACATGCATCATTCCTGACGTAGTGCCACCAACTGTCCTTTGCCAGGTGACCTTATCTCTTTTTTCCAACCTTGCACAGAATTCAGACATTGAGGAATTGTATTTCAATAAGGACGACCCAACAATGGAATTCGATATGAATATCTGGGTCCTCACCGATCTTATAGGTGATACCAGGATCGATCTCGATGTTGAACTTAGGTGGGAGTACTACCAGACTGGGCAGGGAAGCGGTTATCCAGACCATTATCTTACGGTCATCTACATCCCACCTTTTGGATATATCGACATGACCAATGTCATGAACTACGAAGAGATCGAAATGGAAGTGGGAAAGTGGGAAACGGTTGTTTTCGAGGTCTACAATCATCGCAATATGGCAGTTGACCTAGTATTGGAAGCGAGTGAGATACCTCTGGGATTGGAAGTGGTTATAGAAGAAGAGAGCTTCCATATAGTCTCTTACCAGACAAAGTTGATAAAGGTGAGGATGAGACAATCAGGAGGAGATGGACAGGAAAGTGATCTTGTAATGAGATTGGAAAGTGAAAAACCGGGAGAAATTCCTCCTCGGGACTTTACTTTCCATGTTAGGACCCACTCGGAACCAGGTCCATTCAGACCAGGAATTTCCGAAATAATGATGGGTATATCCTTCATTATCTTCATCATTCTGATTTCAGCCTTCATACTTATCCTTAGAAAAAGACGGAACCACTTCTGATATTTTAGATAGTTTTCAACAGGTCCAAGGCATAGTTATTTATATATTCGTGATGCGGTTATAGATGTTGTACAGTGGGATGGGATCACTTGCAGATAGGACCATAGTTGGTACGTATTGAGAGCTATTTGACATTAGCGAGGTGGCCGGATGTATCTGAAAGAGATAAGGATGGAGAATTTCAAGACCTTCAGAAAGAAGGTCACCATCCCGATCTATAACGGATTTACGGGAATTACCGGTCCAAACGGTTCTGGCAAGTCAAATGTTGCTGATGCCATACTTTTCGTCCTCGGACCTCGTTCATCTAAGACTGTAAGGGCCAAGAGGTTATCAGATCTCATTTTCCATGGAAATGATAAATGGAAATCCGCAAAGGAATGCAAGGTCACTTTGGTTTTTGATAATTGTGATAGGACCATTCCAGTAGATAGGGATGAGGTATCATTGAAAAGGATCATACGAATTTCTACCACCGATCCGGATTCCACATTAAGTTATTTCTATGTCAATAATAAACCATCATCTCAGGGAGAATTTGAAAATATTCTGACCCATGCACATCTTTCCGCTGAAGGGTACAACATAGTCCTTCAAGGACATATCTCTGAATTTATAAACAAGACCCCAGTGAAGATCAGGGAAGAGATAGACGATATCGCTGGTATAAGAAAATATGACGAGGAGATAAGGGTTGCTCTGAAGAAAAAAGAGGTGACCGAATCCAACATGGAAAAAATCGGATGGCATCTGGACTTCATCAAAGGAAGGCTCAGGGAATTGAAGAAGGAAAAGGAGGAGGCGGAAAGGTTCAGGGAAGCACAGGAAAGGATCAACCAGAGTAAGGCTCTGTTTTATTCAGTGCAGAAAGAGGCTGTCGAAGGGGAACTGGATAGTTACAATAAAGCTATTAAAAATGCTGAGAATAGAAAAATCGAACTCAGAGCAGAGTTGGACCGTCTTGAGTCCGAGAGGATCAAATCTGAGAAGGAAGCAAGAGAGGTAGAACAGAAGATAGCTGACATCACCGGAGAAGAAGGACAAAGGTTGAAATTGAAACTGGACGAAGCTAGACTCGAGATGATGAGGGCGAAGGATGTTGTCGAGACAGCTGAAGATGCATTGATCGATCTTGAAAGGGAGAAAGGGATACGTGAAGGTGAGATAAAGGATATCTCAAAAAAGATAACAGCCCTGACGAAGGAACAAGAGTCGGCTGAGGCATCATTAAAGGACCTTAATGGTAAGGTCCTTGAGAAAAAAGGTGAGATGAACGATCTGGAGACCGAGCTCGAAAGATCGGATATGGCACTCCTTGATATGAGGAGAGACCTGGGAAAGATCTCAAAGGAACTGGAATCCCTCAGGGAAGAGAGATCGGAGAGGGTTATAGAACGTGGACAGGCGAATGCCCTTTTGGAAGCTAAGAACACCACCATAGCTGACCTCCAGCAGATGGTCTCCACACTCGATTATGAGATAAAGGACATGATCGATCAGGTGAAGGAAATGGACAGGTTGTCCTCTGGAGATCGAGTAAAGAGACTTCAGAAGGAATATATGGAGGCAAGGAACGAGGAGAAACACCTTGGGAAGAGAATGAGGGAACTGGAATCGGAGATCACTTCACTCAACAGGTTATATACACAGATGAAGGTGGAACTGGAGACCTCTGAGAAATTGTCCAAAGGTGTGAATATGGCAGTTGAGGATATTCTGACTGCCAGGGATAAGGGCGAGATAGGGGGCATTATTGGAACCATAGGAGAACTCGGAAATGTTCCGCAGGAATATTCTACAGCTCTTGAGGTTGCTGCAGGAGGAAGGATATCATCCATAGTTGTTGATGATGATGAGGTCGTCTCCAGATGTATCGAGAGGTTGAAAAGGAAGAAAATGGGAAGGGCTACCTTTCTTCCGCTTTCAAAATTGTCCACCCGGCGACCAGGAGCAAAATCTCTCATGATAAAGGACGATCCACATGTTCTTGGTCTTGCCGTGGACCTTATAGATTTCGATGAACAATACCGTTCAGCTTTCCTTTGGACTTTTGGAGATACTGTTGTCGTTGATAAACTAGACTCTCTAAGAAGATTGATGGGGGGAGTGAGGTTAGTAACACTAGATGGAGAGATCGCTGGTTCAGGAGGGGACATTACAGGTGGATCAATGTCACGGAGAAGGGGCGGATCGGATGGTTTTGGAAGAAGGTCCGCATCCGAGCTTGAATCCGTTTCGGCAAAATTAAAGGAACGCATGCAGGAATCCGAATCCCTTACTGGTGCATTGAACGAGGTGAGGGAAAAAGTTAACACCCTGGAGAAGGAGATTAGGAAGATCACCGGCGATCAAATGGATATTGAATCCAGAAAGAAGAGGAATTCGGAGATATTGAAGCAGTCAAAGGAACAGATTGAGGAGAAATCTTCCATTCTTGATGAAACCAGCAAAGAGGTCAAAAGATTGGAGAATGCTGTTTTGGAACACGATGGCAGTATCAGGGAGATGGATGTTGTTATCTCGAAGAAGACTGGAGAGCGGGATGACCTCCAGGAAAGATTGGATAGGGCAACTCCAAAAGCTGTGAGGGATAAGATCAAAGAGCTCAGGGCCATTGCAACCGACCTTGAGGAGGATATCAAGAAATTGGAGACCTCCAGAGAAGATTCCAGGACCCAGATTAAGATCTTCCATGAGAGGTCAACGGATATGACCTCAAGACTGACGGAGATCTCTGGTAACATGGAGAAGGTCCAACTGGAAAAGAAGGAAGCCATGGAAAAAGAGGTAAGATACAGCACAGAGGTCAAAGCCCTTGAAAAGGTCCTTACATCTATCGATGCAAAGACAAAAGGATTTTACGATAGGTTGAACCAGCTAGGACGTGATATTGAGAGGATCCTTGGTTTAAGGGAGAGATCAAGATCAGAGGCCCAGACCCAAGACCAGATCATAATTACACAGAGGACCAATATCAGGATAGCCGAGGAGAAGCTGGCAGACATTCTGAGGGAACTTCAGAACCACAAGGATATTGCACTTCCCGAAAGACCATGGCCGTCTGATAGGGAACTTCAAAGGACAGTCAGGGAACTTGAATCCATTTTAGAAAATGTTGGTAATGTCAATCTGAAAGCCCTTGAGGAATATGATGAGATAGAAAGGAGAAAGGAGGAAGTATCAACAGAGGTCAAGGCCCTTGAGAAAGAGAAGAGGGAGCTTGAAGGTCTTATCAATGAGATAAATGACAAGCGTAAGTCCGAATTCCTCCATGTTTTCAAAGGGGTCGATCAGAATTTCAGGGAGATATACAAGCTTGTTTCCGGTGGTGGAGAGGCATGTTTCGAACTGGAATATCCTGATGATCCTTTGTCAGGGGGATTGAACATACATGTCAAACCCCCCGGTAAGAAGATGACAAGGCTTGGAGCTCTTTCAGGTGGAGAGAAATCCCTTACCTCTATGGCCTTTATTTTCTCCGTTCAAGCATGGGACCCTTCACCTTTCTATTTGCTTGACGAGGTGGACCAGAACCTCGATGCTGTCAATGCGGAGATAATTGCTAAAATGATCAGGGATAATGCAACCTTTGCTCAGTTCGTTATGATATCTTTGAGGAAGATAAGTTTAAAAGAGTCTCATCACCTTTATGGGGTTACCCTCCAGAACGGAGAATCTGTGATCCTTGGAAGAGTAGACCTCAAGGAAGTGGAGAAGTATGAGAAAGGGAGCGCTGCTGATCAGGGAAGCCTTACCCAGGAAGGTGAAGCCGCATGATCCCTGAAGCTGCTACCAGACAATTATCCTTGGATATCGAGGAAGAGGTTTTCAGGCACCTTATGTTCCATAAGTCATTGATCGATGATTCAAATGAGGATATGTACCTCGAGACTTGACACCTATCTGGGTGTAATGTCTCAGCTCAAGGAAGGTGTACATGTCACTATAAAGGACTCCTATTCACGTTCAATAGCAATGGTCCTCGAACTTGCAACCGAAGAATACATGGACCCTTGGGATGTTGACCTTGTAAGATTCTGCAGGATGTTCCTCAAGAAACTTGAAAAGGAGGATAGATTGAATCTGGTCGTGATCGGTAAGCTGATCAGAATGGCATATACTGTCCACATGTTGAAGAGCGCCACCACCCTTAAAAAAGCCGAGATGGTCCCTCAAGAGGAGGAAATGGATGAGGATCAATTCTATGACTGGATGGAGGATGATGAGACCTTCAAAGTGACAAGAGGGATCCTTGGAAACAAACACTCACCAATAGCCGAATCCATTATTCACAAGGGAGATCGACCGGTAACCCTGGTGGACCTACTGAACGCTCTTGAAGACGTCCAAGATGAGGTCCAGGTCCTTCAGGAGGATAGAAGAAGAAGAGTAGAAAACCGTAAGATGCAGGATCTAACCAACCGGTCAAATATTAACCAGAAGGTTTTCAAGGAGAACACAGAAGAGGAGATTAGACTAACCTGGCAGAGGATCAACAAGTTCAATGGTCATCCTATCCCATTGTCTACCATTGAAAAAGGATTTGAACTTGATGGCAGTTCCATTTTTATATCTCTCCTTTTCCTTGCTTACAATAGTATGATCAAGGTTTGGCAGAGGTCCTTTCCGGTTGGAGAAATAATGGTCAAGAATATTGGAAGGGACAAAGAGGGTCTAAGATTTGGTGATCTCGATCTTAATGAGGAAAAGGTTATTGATGGAGAGACAAAGTTGGAGAGATCTCTCGAGCTTATTGTGGAAGAGAAACCCATTCCACCTAACTGGAATACCTGAGGAGGTAGGATTTTGGAGGGGGAACAAGAGAAGTATCCGCAAGTAATAATTGATGAGAAGGGGCCATTGGAGGAACTTCCCTCGCATCTTCTCATTGAAGCAGCTCTTTTTTCAGCGGGGAAACCTGTTTCTATCGATGACCTCTCTATTTCTACCGGTATTGATGCATCCCTCGTTTCACTTTACCTGAAGAAACTGATATCATCCTATTCCAGAAGGGACACTTCACTTGAGGTAATTAAAGCTGGAAAGAAGTATTCCCTCAGGATCAGGGAACCTTATGTGGATAGGATATCTGCTCTTGCATTACCCGAAGTGAATCCTAAACTTCTAAAGACAGCTGCTCTCATAGCATATCATCAGCCAATGAGACAATCTGAACTCGTTGAGATGTACGGGTCCAAGATATATGACCATGTGAAGGAACTCATTGCTCTCGGTCTGGTCAGAACCAGAAAGGAGGGCTCTACCAAGATATTGACAACTACTCACAAATTCTCAGAGGTTTTCGGAATATCCTCCGTCTCCAAGAAGAAGGTCAAGGACCATGTAAAGGAACGTGTCCTTGATCGGATCTCAAAAATGACATTAGATGGGTACAATGAGGAGGTAACGGAGGAAGGAGATGAGGAAGAGATCAATAAGGAAGAACAAGATAAATAATAAGGATCCTTTTTTCAATGTTTAGTTATGAAATGAGATCAATTATTGCCCCACCACCCATATACAATGCGATCAGGGAAAGGAATGATGAAAGTATATAGAGGAGAACCTCCCCATTAAGTCTCTTAACAATAATAGATCCCAGCTGAGCACCGATAATAGCACCAAGAGCAAGAGGGAGAGCTATCCAGGGATCGAAGGATAACCTCGATATGATCACCACCCTAAAACCTGTAAGGATCATCAAAAGGAACATTGACGTTGCAATGGCCTTCTTCACATCCATTTTTAGGAGACCTACTTGAAGAGGCATGAAGATCGCCCCTCCACCGATCCCAAATGCAGAGGAAGCTATCCCGGCAAGAAATGAGAGGGGCATAGAGATATAGGGTATCATCACTCTTTTTTCCGTATCTCCTTTGGCATCATTTTTTTTATCGATCTTCAGTTTCTTCCTTGACCTCGAAATAAGAATATAAATTGTAACGGATAGCAGCAAAATGGAAAAAATGAGATCAAAAGTAGAAGCTTTCATGGACTGCAAGAGGATATAACCAACATAGAGGGCCGGTACTGCTGTAACCGCGAGCATTCCTGCCACCGGAAGGTCAACCATCTTGGACCTTAGATAGGAAACGGACGATGAGGTCGAATTAGCAAGGATCATCGTTAGTGAAATAAGAACAGCATCTCCCCTTCCAAGGTTCCATGCCAAAAGGAGGAAGGGAACACAGAGGAAGCCCCCTCCAAGGCCCGTCATAGCTCCCAAACAAGCGATAATTATCCCTGCAAGAAGAAGTATGCTCAGAGAGATCGGATCAAAGGCCACGATCGGATAATTGTGGCATATGATTTATTGATTGGGTTATGAACTTGATTTCCTTGTGTGGTAATAGGAGGGGAAGATTTACTAATATCCTTCAAGGATTGATATGAAGGAAATGATCGGGTCTAATTGGAGGACCGCTACATGGCCAGTGAAAATGAAAATGAAAAGTCGAACATCGAAGACAGGAAGACTAGGATATTGATGACCCTGTTATCGCATGATATCAACAATCATATATACGGTTCCATGGGATATCTTGAATTAGTTCTTTCCATGGTCGAAGACGATCCAACACTTACCAGGTACCTTTCCAATTCCATGTCTGAACTGAAATCCATCTCACATCTGGTGGATAATGTCAGATTATTGGTAAATCTTTCAGATGAGAAGTTCGTGGGAGAACCTGTGGACCCTTATCAGACCCTAAGAAAGGCCTCAGAATCTGCAGTATACCAGATAGATTCAAAACAACTTGACCTGGACATAGATTTTAAGGAAGGGGAATGTATAGTGAAGGCGGATAGGTTCCTTCTGGATGTGTTCATTCAACTTCTAATAAACTCGATGAAATACAGTAAAGAGTCAAGGGCATCCGTCAAGATAGCTTCAAGCAATATGGATGAAATGGTCCGATTGATCTATGAGGATAGTGGGAAGGGTATCTCTAACAGTCTGAAGGACAAGGTTTTCACCCGATTTGACAATTCTATAAAAATGGGAGATGTTCAGGGTAAGGGTATGGGTCTCTCCGTCGTCAGGTCGGTTATCAGTCGATATGGTGGTAATATCACACTTGAAGATGTCATGAAGGATCAAAAGGTAATGGGAACAAGGTTTAAAATGGAAATCCCGGCTTGGGAAAAATAGGAGGCTGAAATCAATTGAAGCTTTCCTCCCGTGAAAGTCTTCTAAGGAAGGTGATTGTCAGATTTCGCCATAAGGCTGGAAAGAATGGCCAACTATTCCCTCAGCGGTCATGGATGTCAGGTCTTTTGATCCTGTCATCGCATAGAATTATACTTGCATCAGGTCCTTTCCAGGAGATCATACCATATTCAAATCTACTGTCCATTGAGAATGATGGAAGCTTTCCAATACCAGATGAAGGGAATGCAAAGGTGATCCCTCTGGTCCATTCAAACGGGATTGATGCTCATATTTCATTGGTTGGTGTCACTCCATCGGTCGAAAAAGCGATTACAAGGGATATCTACGAACAAGTATGCAATTTTTTCAAGGGGTGCATGTTTGTTAAGGATGGGCATGAAATGCCCATGAATTTTCAGCAAAGGGAAACCGGGATCGGAATAAATAGCATTGGAGGAGTATCATATACAATCGATGGTGATACATTGGTGGAGAGATCGGTTCAGGGATCGAAGGATATCTGGGAATTCAATATTGTGGGAAATGATCAATTTCAACTCAGGGCTCATCCCATACTAGGAAGATGGTTGGAGATGTTCATGGACCATTATTTCAATGATAATCAGCAGACTATCGAAGAGAGGTATATGAAGGTTCTGAGATATCTAGATGAACATCCATCCACAACAGATGATCTGACAGATCATCTAGGTATGGTCTCTCTCGAAGCCTCAACTGTTCTGAACGAGATGGTCTTCCTAGGATGGGTCGCCTTGGATCATGAAACCAAACTTTTTCAGATCACATATAGTGGATCTCAGGCTCTTTTAAAGGGCCTTTGATGACAGCAGTTTTTAAGAAACTGGTTCAGATATTATTCGACTTGAAATTCAGGTTATTCCAATATCTATTCTCTTACAAGATACCAGTCGCCAACGAAGATCGGTTCATTAGTTGTCTCATCATGGTATACACCATCTCCGGTAAGGAAATTGTATGGATAGACTTCCCAGATCGGTGTTTCATCAGGTGTTGGCCATTCCCAGTTCTCAGGGACGAAAACGATCCTGACATCACCGATATGTATCTCTTCATTAGTTCCCTTAACATAAAGATAAGGATCGAAGAACAGCCCGGTTGCGTGGGCATCTAATTCATTATATCCATAATGGCTCAGGTCGAAATTGAATCCTTGCTCAAAACTAATTTTTATGGTAGTGACCTGTTTCTGATCGACTGCATCGTTGGTATATCCATTATTAAAAATTCCAATGTCGAAATCAGTATCCATTTCAAAGGGAACCTCTGTGGATTCGATAATATCCTTGCTTTCATTTGCGAAATAGGTTATCTCACAGTTCCCATTGGATTTGAAGGTCTCCGCAGGTATAAGGATGTTCAAGTAAATGTGAGAAGCTTGCGGTCCTCTCCTCAGCATAGAAGGTCCATTCCATCCACATTAATTTATTCTCAAAGTATGATGTCCTTATTGAAACGTCAAAGACCAGATCATTATAATCCCAATCATTTGGTTTCAAATCGCTTCCTTCTTCCACTTCAAGAGGAAGGTCCTCGAATCCGAATGATGCTGTCCCTGAAGGGGGCCAAACCTCTTCTCTCGAGAATCTGTAAATGAAATATCTTGCATTTGAGGTTCTCAGGAAAGTATTCTCTCCTGTCCATCCAGATCTTTCAACATCTTTCTGTGAGGGTTCAGTGGTATTGTAAGCACTTACAATGGGCTGCCAAGTAAAGGATGTCCTCCTTGGTATATGCCCCTTCTATATCGATCTTATATAGATAGTCAGAGACCTTTGGATCATGGTTATTTGTAAATGGAAACATCTCGGGGATCGGATCACCATTCCTCTGGAAGATATCTGACAGCTGGGTTCCAAATGAAAGATCAGATCTTTTCATCTCCCACCCCTCATCATCAAGAATATATTTTACAAATAGTACTTTCAGGTCATTGCTCCAGATGTAAAGAGTCCCTATCTGGGTTCCGTCATCTAAGAGTATCCTCTCAGCTTGAGCATGGTCTGGGACTTCTATTGTATCAGTTGCATCAGGATCTGATGGTATGATCGACAGTAATCCAAGAAGTAATAATAATGCAGTGAACACTCCGATCGAACCTTTCAGGATGCCAGCTTTTGCTATCATATTTTCACCTTCTTCCATTGATTGGACCTAGGGCCATCTTGGTTGGGATATGTAAAAATATAATAATATCAGGTATTTTAACCTGTAACTTTATAAATCCACATAAACCACTAATATATATGTGCATGTATGTACATATTATTTTTCTGGACGGTCCATTTTTTTCCTTTGATCTTGGTCAATCAATCTTATGATGAAGTATTAAAAAGTCCATGTATAATTATCAGAATTCTGAACTTACTCCTGATAATTGAATGCCTTTTCAATCTCCTCTCTTGAGACCTCAATATAACCACCTGGAGGTATACCTGAAAGCTCCAAACCCCCTATCTTTGTTCTTTCCAGCTCAAGGACCCTGGTCCCGATAGCTTGGAAAATTCTACGGATGACATGCTTGCGCCCCTCATGTATCCTGATAACGGCAATGGTCCTTCCCTCTTTATTGACTGCGGAATGGGCGATCACATCGTTAACAAGGTCTCCATTTTCAAGAACGATTCCGTTTTCTATTTCATCTTTCAATTGTGTATTAGTCCAGATCCCTTTGATCAATGCTCGGTATTCTTTCATTACTCCAAATCTTGGATGTGATATCCTGTTTCCGATCTCCCCATCATTAGTAAGAACCATTAATCCAGAGGTGTCTAGGTCTAGACGGCCGACAGGGAATAATCCCATCTCCCTTCCACCAGGGATGATATCGACAACCCATTTCCTGCCTTTTTGGTCCAGATTCACACTTATGTAACCTTTAGGTTTGTTTATTATGAAATATCTCAAAACATTCAATTCTACTTTGTCCCCATCAAGAAGGACCTCATCTCCCGGGAAGACCTTGGACCCAGGCTCAACGACTACCGCTCCGTTGACTTTGATCCTACCCTCTTCAAGATACCGTTCACATGCCCTTCTTGACCCCATTCCACTTCTTGCCAGGTACCTCTGGATCCTAAGGGTTTTTTCTTCAATCATCATTCCACCAATTTTGGAGGATCAAGGAGTCTTTCTGGTTCAAGGAGCTGATCCCTGAAATAGTCCAGAGCTCTGTAATAGTAAAATCCATCAACAACCCTCTCATCCGCTGTTCCCTTGAAAGGTATCACAAGTTTTGCAACGACCTCGTCACTCTCGACAAAAGGCTTCTTTCCGATCTTTCCCAATACAATGAACATAGGGATAGTACCCAGCTCATAGAGATGATGGTATCCTGTGTCTGCATCGAATGCCCCCACATTGGCAATGAAAGCTGAAGCATAAAGTGGATCCTTACGAGTATATGAAGCAGGTAAGAGGTCGTATTCGTCCAGGAACTTGTAGATGGGGTAGAGACATTTCATTATTGGGGCCGGGATCCAAAGAAAGAGCCCTGATTCTTTCTCTGCTTGATCCTTCTTCTTCAGGTCCCTACCTTCCAGTATATCTTTCCTTGAGACCATCACCGTATCCTTGAGGGTAAATCCAGGCTTGAACTCTCTCTTGACTATTGAAATTGGGGAAGAGGTTGTAAACTCCTTTTTTATTGAGAAAGAGAACCAAATACCTTTCCTCTGCCACAGGACCCCTCCCTTCACAAACCTGTTCAGATCAGGATAGGCCACATGGGTCTTATATAGCGCATGGAGAATAAGATGGAAAGGAGTAACCTTCTGACCAAATTCCTTCGACATCCTTTCAGCGAATTCAATTGCCATTTCAGCAGGGACATCCAGGGTATAATTGATCAATGAATCCTGCTTGGTCCTCATGAAGAAAGGCATGATCCTTCTGTAATTTGGAACATCCTTAACTCTGATCCCGTCCGATCTACCCATGGGGTCATTATAATGTGTATAATCTTAAGATTGTCGATAGTGACTCTTTCTTGAAACGGGTTTCTACCCTCGGTCCATGGAGAGTCTTTAAATGGTTGGGTAAATATCCCCCTTTTTGGTGGACATGTTTGACTCTATTGGGTAGGGACATCGTAAACATCGGGGATCTTAGCCTGGGAGAGATCTCCACGATATTGGATTCAGCCAGTGGAATGGTAAAGATAGCGAGGGGTGAGGAGAGGTCCAGGCTTCTTGACGGAAAGGTCCTGGCATCTTTATTTTTCGAACCTTCCACGAGAACACGTCTTTCTTTCGAGACAGCAATGCTTAGGCTTGGAGGTGGTGTGATAACCATAGCAGGTCAGGAAGGCTCTTCGCTCATTAAAGGAGAGACTCTTGCTGACACTATCCGGATGGCCGATGGTTATTCTGATGTTATCGCTATCAGACACCCCCGTGAGGGTGCGGCAAGATTAGCTTCAACTTTCTCCAAGGCACCAGTGATCAATGGGGGAGATGGAGCCGGTCAGCATCCCACTCAGACGTTATTAGACCTTTTCACGATCAGAGAGGAGCTTGGGAAGATAGAGGACCTGCATGTTACAATTGCAGGTGACCTGAGATACGGAAGGACTGTTCATTCCCTTTCACTGGCACTTGCCAGGATGGGAGCTTCCATGAGCTTTGTGGCTCCAGATATAATCCCAATGCCTGAGCATATAGTAAATGACATCAAAGAAATGGGGATCGATGTCACGATCACGGATAACCTCAAAGAAGAGGTTCCCAGGTCTGATGTGATCTACATGACCAGGATACAGAAAGAGAGGTTTGCCGATGAGGCCGAGTACCGCAAGGTTGCCCACGCCTTCAAGATCGATATGAGAATGATAAATGATGCAAAGGAAAGCATGATAGTCATGCATCCGCTACCTCGTGTAGATGAGATCCATCCTGATATTGATGATACAGTTCATGCCAAGTATTTCGTTCAGGCCTTCAATGGAGTTGCCACAAGAATGGCACTCCTCAAACTCGTTCTGGAGGGAGAATAATGAAGGAGCTCAAGATAACACCCATAAGGAGCGGAACAGTTATTGACCACATCAGACCCGGAATGGCTCTGAAGGTCATTAAGATCCTCAAGATAAGCAACGGGTCCCAGAAAGAGGTGGCCATTGCAATGTACACCAACTCTAAAAAGCTTGGTAAGAAGGACCTCGTAAAGGTCGAAGATATGGAGCTGGACCCAAAAGACGTCAACAAACTTGCAGTGTTGACCCCAAATGCAACTATATCCATCATCAGGGACTTCAAAGTCGTGAAGAAGTTCTCGGTAGAGGTCCCAGAACAGATAGAGGGGATCGCCAAATGTGAGAATCCAAATTGTATCACCAATCAAAAGGAACCTGTTTCACCTAAACTGATCAGGACATCGGTAGAGCCTCCGCTTTTCAGATGCTTCTACTGTGGAAGGGACCAGGAAGATGTTCCCTCGAGCATCATTTGATCCTAGAGATAGCAAGGATCTTTTTCCCCGCTTCCAGTATCATTTCCATGGACATATGAGGTCTGGAATAGCTCCTTGGATCCAAAGATATCATTTCGGTTGCCATAGGCACATGTATGAAACCTCCGGATCTGCCGTTTTCCTTACACCATTTCATAGAAGTGAAGAAAACTTCGTTGCAGAGATATGTTCCAGCAGAATAGGATATTCTTGCAGGTATCCCGTTATTCCGAAGTTCATCCAGGATCCTTCTATTGGAAAGGTAGGATCTAAGTGCCAGTGGTTCTCCTGAAAAGATCGGCTCATCTACTGCAATCCTTCCTGAAGAATCAGGGATTTCGGAAGATCTCAGGTTCAGAGCTATCTCTTCAAGAGCTATATGTGAGATCGTTCCGTTAAGACCGAAGCAGATCACAAGGTCAGGGTCCAATTCCTCCAGAGCACTAAAAAGGGCCTTTCCTCCCTCTCCATACACTACAGGGAGAGTTCTGGATTCCACATCATCGTTCTGATCAGAAAGGGCTCTCGCTATATCCTGAGATGGATTAGAAGAAAAATGATCGAAGGGGCCGAAGCCGGTGATAAGGATATTCACCGATATTTCACCTCAGCCCCTTCATCAGATAGCTCGTTTATATCCTCTTCCTTATGGAGACAAAGAAGGTCGATGCCACGGCAAGTACCACAACAAAAGCTATTGTGCCTCCTATTACTAGACCTGTTGGGAAGTCTTCTTCTGGTGGTTTTGCCTCATTCTTGATCTGGACAGTTATCTCGAATGGTGACTCGGTGATCTTCCCATCATCATCCATAACGAATAATTTGGCTGTGTACAGACCTGTTTTCTCATAGGGATGGGCAACCACCTTGGAGGGCTGGTATCCGTTGATCCCCAGTGATGTGTCCGAGTGGGTTCCATCGCCAAAGTCCCAGTAGTAACCGATGATATCTCCGTCATCATCATAGGACCCGTCTCCGGAAAGCATGACTGGCTGTTCATCATAGAAGTATGTCAGTGACCCTTCCTTCGAGATTGCAAATGGAGCTCTGTTTGAAACCTCTATCTTGTATGTTTCTGACCAGTTCAGTCCCTTTTCATCGGTCATGAAGATGGATACGTTGAATATCCCATTATCTTCATAGACATGGTCCACCTTGGCCTGCTTGGAGATGGTTCCATCTCCCAGGTCCCAGGTAAGTCCGAAGAGGTCATCAAGTGGGCTGGTCTCGAGCTTGTCGTCGAGGTAGGCGTCACCATCTGGATCATAGGACTGGGCTGCATCAAAGGTCATCCTTACATTGGTATAGACTTCCCTGGTATCGATGTTCAGCCAGGATTCGGATGTGATCTCCACAACACCTATCGGTCCCTGGTTGGCGGGAACGATCTTTACTTTTGTGGTATCAGTATCCGAGTATTCCCCATCGGTCACAGAAACCATAACTGTGAAGGTTCCTGCCTTCTGGTAAACATGTTCCATGACACGGCCGATGACGGTTCCGGAACCATCTCCGAAGTCCCAGGTATAAATGAGGTTATCCACATATTCTGAATCCCTCTTGTTATCATAGTTGGGATCGTCATTCGGATCATAGGAACCTGCTCCATCGAAGGTCACTGGCATTCCCACTTCTATCTCCTTTCCAGGAGGCGGGAGGGTAGGTCCTGCTTCGGCCGTTGGAGGCAGATTAATGTAAACCTGGAAGGGAAGGGATTCTATGGGTTTCCTGCCGTCCCAAACCGTGAGTTTAACTGGCCAGAATAGCTTTCCGGTCCGTGATGCTCCTCTATCTTGCCATTTGTATTCTGCCTGTGGGTCAGTGGAGAAGGATTCGGTCCTTGTTCCATCTCCCCAATCCCACTGGTATTTCAGTTCCACATCAGGGAGACCATCGCCATCTTCATCGAATCCGGGAAGACCCTGGTAGTGATCTTCAACATCCTTCACTCCGGAGACCCAGATATCAGGGTCGAAGGAATGTGACCCGTTGAAGTAGATAACCCTGTTCTTGGATGAATTTATCCGTTCTAGGAAATAGTTCTCCATCGAGGGATTGTGACTTGCCCTGATAACGGGAACAGGATCCATGTTCTCGACAACATGGAGGAGTAATACCTTGCTTCCGGAGAGTGTATTGATGTTATCTGTTGGTCCGTCATAAACGGTCAAGGTAATATTCCATTCTCCTTCCTCGTCAAATACATAATCCAAGACGTTTGTGAGCTCATGATGGTAGAATTCCCCGTATGGCCCCTCAAGGTCCCAATGATAGAACAACTCTGAGTTCGGGTCGGGATCGAAGGCATATCCATTGAAGACCACCTGTTGTTTGACCAGAACCCACGATTCTCCGATCCCGGCATATTCCGCTGGCATCTGTGGAATCACACTAAGCGATACCTGGGGAGCATTCTGGGATTTGTATGCAAGAACCTGAATCACATGTGTCGCCTGGTTTCTCTCAGGATCGATAACAGTCAGGGTCACGTTGAGAATGAGGTACTGCTCCTTAGCGGGGAGATTCGGGTTCATTGCTGGAAGCTTGACCTTCCAATCCAGAATGGGTGAGGATTGCAGGCCACCGGACATCCTGATGGTCTGTTCCACCTTGTTTCCAGGAATGGAAACCTTTGCAACCCATTCGTATTTCAACCTGTCAATCTCACCGTAATCGGTGGATCTCCATCCGTCCCCAATATCGGTTCCGTCATCGATAGCACCGTTGTTCTCACCCTTATCCGGCCCTATCCAATCAGGGGATCCATAGGGGATCTTATCCACTCCAACGTCATCCTGGGGATCGTAGGAATGGGATGCATCGAAGGTAATGATCTCACCTTCTTTGATCTGAGGATATTCTTCATTGAAAATAGGTTCAACGTAATCGGGATCATCCTCCCATTCATTACGGTTTTCCGGGAATCCCATGTCCTCTCCGGTGTTGGCTACAGGTAGCTGTTTCGGATGAAGGTAAGGAATGGATATCCAGCTGAGTTTCTCGGTATATCCACAATAGAGAATGAAATCCATGGTCCTGTTATCCAGATCATCAGGTTCGTTATCGCTCCTCCACATAAGAACCCATATTCTTCCACCGTTGATGTCACCAGGAACATTGGGGTGATTGTCATCATCGATATCCAGCCAGTATCCGAGCCCGTCTGCGTACTCTTCCATCTGCCTGTTGGTTCCCACGGGTGGTACTTGCATTTCCTTGGCCACAGTTGTATGTGGTTCTATGGTACCACCTGGATTTGCCGGGTCATATGGAGTATCCCACCAGTTGAAGTCGAACCGCATTATACCTTCTATACTTGCAGTAGGTGATGGGTCTTCGAAATCAAAATCTCCGTTGGTATCAACCCAAACCTCAACATTGAGCTCTTTGCCCGCACCCAGAAGAGGATTGGTCCAGGAGAATGGGTTTGGAAGAAGACCCAACGGATTGAACGTTAGGTTGATGACGCCCATATCGTGCATGTCCTCATTATATTTGGCGGTAAGTTTCCGGTCCGCTCTGGGATATGAGAAGTTCATGGGATCATCGTAGGACTGTGTAAGATTGATATCCTCTTTCATCAGACCCACCTCATCACCATTGGTGGTCGCATTCACATCATCCAGCCACTGATAGTCCTCTGTCATGTTCTTGCATCTGAACCAGAATTCGGTCTGGTCGTACATATCATAACTGAGGTAATTGGTCCAGTTATGCCAGGGCTGTCTCCAGGGATGCTGATAATCGTTGATGTCCCATCCGCTGGATGAGACCCATTTTGCATCATCGTAATCGGTAAGCAGGTTATACGGGTCCGTCCTTGTCGGCGTCTCCTGTTGGACTGCATCCACTGTTGTATCATCCGGCGCTCCTATCATTACAGTAACGCTTCCCGCTATGAGAAGACCGAACAAGACAAGGGCCAAAACACCTTTGCGCATGATTTCCCTCCATTAAAGTTTACACTTATATCGAAGTGTACCACGTGGGGCTTGGGTATTACTGATACAATAGATAAAGTTTCCCTGCCTGGTACAGCACTGGCCATGTGGTTTCGTGCATCAGTTGGGTACGCCCTATCAGCGAACAGATCTACCCTGCTCCTTGCTGGTATATTTTAACCACTGCCGGGACGTTATTTAAGACTTCCTTTTTCATGAGAGATTGGAGGAGTGAAAATCATCCCTGTGACTTGATCAACATGTTCTCCATCTGATCACAGACGCCGATATAGGTCTTCATGTTCCCTTTCTGTCTTACCTGTTCCGCATAGTGCATGAGGTCGAAGATCTGGGACATGTCTTTTCCTTTCTCATTAAGCTTGATACTGGCATTGTAGACAAACTGGTATTTTTTGAAAGCGGATTGGATCTCTTCCGGAGAAGGGTCTTGTATGTCAGGGGCCTTGTCTGAAATTTCTTTTTTAGTATCCTTCTCCTTCGATGTAACGTTCTGTTTTTCTGCTCCCTTCTGTTTTTTTCCTTTGGTCTTTGGGTCCTTCTCTTTGATTATTTCCTTTTCCTCGGACACTTTATATGACTCATCAAGTTCTATGACGTCTCCTGAAGATCCATCCTCTTTGGTCTTGTCTTCCATTTCCTGCCGCATTTCCATTCTCTGCTTCATCACTTTCTGGACAGGGACCAGTTTCTTGACGGTCACGATCTTGATAACAGGTTTCTCTTCTTCTTTCATATCTTCTTCAGGATCAGGTTCCTTCTCTCCTTCTTCCGGAACGGGCTTCTCAATCTCCTTTGGAAGTTGCTGGACAGGTTTCTTCTTTAGAGTTCTTTTTAGCTCAGAGGTTTTCTCTTTTACCGGTTCTTCTTTCTTTGGTAAAGCTTTCACCTCGGCAACTATCTCCTCTTCAATTATCCCCTTAATACTATCCTCAGCAAGGGTGTTGATCTCACCCGCGATCTGAATGAAATCGGGTCGATCTTCTTTAAATGAAGAGGCAAGGTCCTTGAACCTCTCTTTGGCCTTTGTGGTATCGCCACCAAGCTCCTGGTATTCAGCTAGTTTATTCTGAAGTTCGGACATCACGGATCTCTTGAACTTTTCTGTTCCAAGGAAATTCCCTAAGCTCTTTCCAAGATCAAGGGCCTTTATGTAATTCCCATCTCTGTAGTCCTGAGCAACGTCTCGGATACCTTCCCAGACCTTGGCAACCTCTCCACCCAGACCCGAAAGGGTTTTAACAGAACCTTGAAGGGTTATCATCTCGTTTGCAGCCCCTTCTTTGGACTCCATATTCTTGAGGTCGTCTCCCTTTGCCATCTTGAATGTGACCTTCTCCTCCTCCTCGACCTCCATTTCAACTGTTGGTCCTACCTGTTTGGGTGAGATGACCTCAATGGACCCCTTGACATTCTTAGGGGAAGGACCTGAAGATATCTGGACATCTTCGAATATCCCTCCTTTCAGACCACCTGATATCAAAGCTTCCTTCCTCTCCTCTGACATCAGGGTAGGTTTTTCACCATGTATCCTAAGCCATAAGGATTTGAAGGGCTCCTGAAGATCCCCTGGGGATTTGACATTGTCAACCTTATCGAGGAATCTTTCGACTCTTTCCAGTCTTTCGGATGCTGCAGAAACGGCCATGATGCTCCACCCGGGAATTTGAATTGAGTACCCTACTCTTGATAAATAATTTGCGATATGATTGGTGAAAGCCAGTTGGCTGTTAGTTTTTTTGAAATCAATTTGATTTAGGACCCTCCGGGGTTCAAACCCCCTCAAGTCATTAGCACCCATTACCCTCTCTACGTTCGTGTAAAGGGTGAAAGAATGGCGCAGAGGAGGGGAGGGTAAGAATCGTCAGGTCATTGACGTTCAACCAGATTCTAACCCTGAGATGAAAAACGATAATTTGCAACATATCATCATTTTTCATCGTTTCTTATCAATATCATGCGTCATTCTTCCGGTTTATTTGAAATTGACGAGAGAAGAATGGCGCAGAGGAGGGGATTTGAACTTCCACAAAATGGGAAATTTTGCTCACCCTGAGACCACTCCCGTGTTGTAAATGTCCCGTGGCCTCAGGACCCTACGGGGTTCAAATCCCCTCAAGTCATTAGCACCCATTACTCTCTCTGCGTTCGTGTAAAGGGTGAAAGAATGGCGCAGAGGAGGGGATTTGAACTTCCACAAAATGGGAAATTTTGCTCACCCTGAGACCACTCCCGTGTTGTAAATGTCCCGTGGCCTCAGGACCCTACGGGGTTCAAATCCCCTCAAGTCATTAGCACCCATTACTCTCTCTGCGTTCGTGTAAAGGGTGAAAGAATGGCGCAGAGGAGGGGATTTGAACCCCCGAGGGATTACTCCCACGAGATGTCCGGATGACAGCGAAGTCTTTTCCAGTCTCGCGCCTTACCGGGCTGAGCTACCTCTGCAGCCTGTTGGTCTTTACCGGACATTGTCCGGAAGTAGGCCTAATCTTAAGGTCATATTTAACCGTTTATGAGCTTTTCAAATAGGATCTTCATTTGTCAGAAACGTCATCCTTCATCTTGAGGATATCATCTGTCAGGTCATCCTCTTCGACATCCAGTTCGGAATCATCATCTTCCTCACCTTGCTTGTCGACCAGATCCTCATCTGAAGGTTCATCATTGATTTCGATATCACTATCATCCTCTTCAGGATCCCCTTCATCATCCCCGGGGATTTGGTCGATATCTTCTGATTCCTCCACTTCCTCTTTCTTCTTCTTGTCAGATCCAGGTCCCTGGTAATAGATATCCTTCATTCTTTCTTCTATTTCCTTTCTGGAGATCTCCATATCTTCCTCGTCAGCTAGGGATATGAACTCGGGAGGGATCTCCTCTACGGTGAATACAGTCTTTCCGGCCCTTTGAATGATTATTCCATTATTGAGAGCCTCCTCTGCATTGATTCTTAGCACTATGGGGTCCGGTCCTTCCCTGTGAGTTCCCGCTTCATATGCATCGTCCCATGTTTTGGAAAGGTGGACCATTGTCCTGTCCTCCGGGGTCAGACCCTTTTCCAGAACTCCTTCCTGTTCTTCGGGTTTGGTTGGGAAATATAATCTCTCGGGAATATCATCAGTAGGGAGGCTCATTGAAAGATGAAGGGAATGGCCATAAGTAGCTCTAACATGATTGTTGTCAACCTGATACCTTCCTTTGGGATCGGTCTCGACCAGTCCAATGATATGGGTTGGTCTGAGCCACCTCATTCTGTCACCTCTCTTCCTTTTTACAGCTGAGACCATCTTGTAGATGTCGATAAAACCTTCCTCATCCATATCCAGGTTGAACCTGTCTGGAAAATGTCTTAATATCCCTGCCATGATCCTGCCAAGCGATTCCAGCTCGTATGAGCTCATGAGGAATTTGCCCTCATCCCCGCAAATAGGACACTCCTCACCTCTGAAGAAACCATGTTCTCTACACATCCTAAGCATTTGAACACCTCGTTCAAAGAACATCTGCAATGGAGTCAATGAATCTTACGTCTCCAGAGCATAGCTATAGTTCAAGGGACTAAGTCACTCTTATTATTTAAAAGAAGTTGGGTTCAATCATCCCAGGTCTCTTCTTCTTCTGGAATGATTTCCACGGGACTTTTTTCTTTCTTGTTCATGATCCTGTTGTAGATGATCTCTAGGATGTTGTCGGACATGTCCCTCCTCCTTTTTGCATCCTCTTTGATCTCAGGAGGGTCCTTACTATCCTCTCTGATCATCTTGTGGATCTTTAATCCCATGGTCATTTTCAAGCCCCTTGATAATACCCTTTTTATGTTTTGTCCTTAAACCAATTGTGTGGACCTTAATAATATTTACCCGGTGAATGGCGAAAGGGGGAATTCATTCCCAGATATACCAGTTATTTCCGAGTTACAGGGTGCTTCGAAGCTCAATCCCAATCCATTTCATCCTCTGTGGTCTCTTCCTCCATCTCCCATTCTTCATCATCATCCTCGGGAACCTCATCCTCATCCCAATCGATGCCGGATCCCTCGGTCATAGGGGTGGAGGATATCTGTGGATCAATTGGTGGGTCAGGGACTTGTCCTTGCCCCATGTTTGATCCATTGTAGCTTCCGTACAGGTCGTTGTAGTCAGGTGGTGGTCTGGATGCGGTAATCTCATCCTCGATCGAGCCCATGTCGTCATTGGAAACCTCATCAGGTTGAGGGTCATATTCAACTTCCTTTGACCTCTTTTTTGGTGCCTCGTCCATCCCGGCTGCCCAGATCCTTTCAAGTTTCTTCTTTCTGTGTATCCTTGAATACACAGTGATTACTATGAACAATATTATAATAATCACAGCACTAATGATCCAAAGTGTCGGGTCCAAGAGCCATTTTGGTAATGGATCCTCTTTCTTCTCCTCTGTAACATCATCATTGTCAGCGACATCAGGTATGTAGGTCTTAAACTCCCAACCGTAGACCTTGTCGAGCTGATAGTCGAAGATGTCTCTGACCTCTGTTCCCAGACTGATCTCGTATGATGTTCCTTTATCGAGGGGGATCGAGATGACGACCGTTCGATCATCAGGTCCTGGATTGACCACGAAGAAGGAGATCTCTTCCTTTACTTCTCTTGGGTAGCCACTTGTATCCTCTATCCTAACGGAAAAGACCCTCAATGCATTGACAACAGACGAGACTTGGACAGGGTTGGTGAACATCAAAGTGATGTTGTAGATGTCATCTTCGTTACCTGAGAAGTTCTGGTCTACATTTGATGGAAAAACTCCATCTGGGTAGTCCAAAGAAAAATGTGTCCTTATCGTATAATTAACGGTCATGCCTGATATGAGCTGATTATCCCAAAGGTCACTGATCCCGGTTCCCACCCTGAGGGTATATGTCCTACCATATTCCAGTCCCTGTGGTATTACCTGGACTTCGGATGGTCCTTTGATATTGATGGTAATATTGAGATGTCCTCCCTCATCGTCTGTCATGACAAGTTCACTTTGAGTGATCGTTGAGGTGTCCAAAGGTTCATCGAATGAAACCGTGATCATTAGTTCCTCTGAGAACTGAAAGCTCTCATTCTCCTCGGGAGTGATGCTCTTGATGGAAGGTGGGGTCAGGTCTCCTATGGCCCTTAAAAGCATCTGGACCTCTCTTTCATTACCGGATCTATCCTTTGCAATGAGTGTAAGTAAATAGGAACCTGCCAATATGAAAGTGAAGTTGAACATCTTTCCATCGAAGAATTCGGACATGGGTTCCACTACTTCCTGATATGTAAGGTTCCAGTGGAATTCCGCCCCAGATGGGAAGGACCTGTTATTGTCTGTGAGGTTCTGTTTGAATGTTGCGGGTATCCCCAAAGTAACGGTTGTTGGTCCAATGATATTACCATCGGGTGGTGTGAGGTCGGTTACCGAGATCGTTCTGGTGATATGGAGTTGGTTGCCTCCCCCGTCGGTGACCGTAAGGTTCAATGTGTATTGGCCAGGTTCGGATAATGAAATGTGCGCTGTGCTCTCGGTGGATGTCCAGTTGTAATCTTCACCATTGACCTCCCAAAGAACACCCGCTCCTTCTCTATTGAACCACCGAACATCATTATCGGTGATATTTATCTCGAAGGAAGCTGTCTCATCCTCATTCACTGAAAATTGGCCCAGGATCTCTCCAGTGGGTGCTATTGTGTCGATAACTTCGATACCCAATAAGGTAAAATTGATATTTCCTGCAGGATCCCTTACTGTCAATCGGATACTGAAATTTCCCAACATTGAAAGCTCGAACGGAAGTGTACCATTCCCGTAATGGATAGTGACCATCCCGAGAGGGTCGGTCACTCTCCATGTGAAGTTTTCGATATATGTGAAGTAAGGGTCATCACCGTTGTCAAATGAAGTAGATATCAGCTCGAGACCTTCGGGAACGATGTTCCTGGTGATATTGCTCTGGTCCTCTACATCCAATCTTGCAACTGGTAACTTGGTATCCAATGTGAAGTTGTAGCTCATGTTCGTAGGACCTGCTCCGAATTCATCATAGGCGCTCAAATTAACATGGTTCTTACCTTCTGTGAGGTTGAGGACAAATTCGAACCCACCGATGGAATTTACCATAAGTTCTTCCAAGAATACATGGTCCTTCCAGACTTCTACCCTTCCGTTCATTTCAGAGGTTCCTGAAACTTGATGGGAGACCACATTGGTCACGGCTGAAGGTGGGTCCAAGAAAGATACGGATGATGGGCCTGTGTTGTCGATATGGAAATCCTCATTAACAGACCAATCTCCTATGTTCAGTGCTTCATCAAGACCCCTATACCTCAGGAAAAGGGAATCCACATCCCCGGGACCTCCGGCAGAGGTCCTGGTGTCCCAGATAACTCCAGTATAGGGTCCCTCACCAGCAACCTCCCAATTTCCATCATCCATGAGACCGTTCCCATTGATGTCATTGTAGAACTGCATTTGGACGGTCTCCAGATCGGTAGATCCTGTGAACTCGAAGGTTATGATACCCACAATTGTTCGAGGTGTTGTGACCATGACAGCATCGGGAGGAATGAGGTCCTGGGGTGTGGCGTTGAATAAAACCGATAGTGATGATTCATTCCCGTTCTTGTCAACAACAGATACTCTGAAGGAGTATTTCAATCCGTCAACAAGACCTCCGATATCGATCTCACCGATCAATGAGACCGTAGATGCGATAAGGGACCATCCGTCAGTTGCAGTCGGGTGTTCCCCTTGCTTACCACCAGAAATGGATGAAGAGTTGATATATATATTATTGTAGGAAAGATCTGTCTCATTGGAGTTTTCCCAGGAGACCTTCACAGAATTTCCCTGTGGAAGGACCTGGACAGAAACATTCTTGGGGTACCTTGGAACCGAGCTATTGAAGTACATTGGAAAATGTGAGTAGGTTCTATTCCCCAGGAATGGGTCAAGGACCCTTGTTTTCAACATGAAACTGCCTGTTATATTTTGAGGTACTATCCAAACATCAGTGATGTTCCCGTCATCCGGAGTTGTATCGCCGTATGTGGAATTACCGTCATCATGGAAAGGTCTCCAACCGATCCCCGAGCTTTCCAGTACCCACCAGGCTTCCGTTCCTGTTGAGATGGTACCTTCAATGAATACTCTCTCATATTCTCCCTGGGTCAGATGGAGATCCATCTTCTCTTTTAAGAACACCTCAACAGGGTCTTTTGAAATTGCTGTTGAGGTAAAGGTATCTGCCGGGTCATCATCCTGGTAGGTTGCAATGATAATATCATCTTCCATTACCTGCAGAGATGAAGAGTTCCCAGTGGCATTATTCCTTGTCCACGCTTTTCCTTTGAAAAGTCCGGAAGATCCGATCTCTGTTAGGATCAGTGTGATCCCTGTTCCATCGGTTGTGGAATTCAGAGTGACCATTGCCGTTCCATTTCCAACCAGGTTCGGGTCCATAACGGTTATCGAAATGGGGTCTCCCTTGGTAGAATAAAATTGCTTGTCCAGTGAAACAAGACTTGAAAGGTTGGATATGTCACCAGAGACAACGACGGCGAAATGCTGGGGGCCTATGGGTATGTTATAAGCTGATATCAATAACTTCCATGTTCCAACGGCTGGAGATTGGATAGTTATCCCTTCAATGGGATTTGTCCTATCAAATGTATCGTTGAAAGGAGATGACCAATCATTACCGTAATACTCGGTACCATTGGGTGCGATCAGTATGAGATCAAGGTCGTTGACAAGTTCTTTGGACGAATACAGGGCTCCCGGAAAATCTGCATATGCCAAGGTGATCCTAAGGTCATTTTCTGAATCCTTTACCTGAAAATATGAGGTTATATCATTCCCAGTCCATAGACCCTCTTTGTCATCTAGAAAGGTCATGTTGCCATTATCCGGTTGTAGTGAATTGGAAATGTTGATCCTTCCCCAACCTTGGTGCATATCCGGGCGTCCCTGTATCTCCTGGACGGTGGAATTCCCTGGTCCATACTGTCCCGGAGTAAGGTCTACTGCTCCGTTTATCAGTGAAGCCTTGAGAAGAGCTCCGGAAGGGGAGCTCAGACCCAATGTCGAGTTGAAGAATTCCCTCATCAGGACAACTGCTCCAGCAGTAATGGGGGTGGACATCGAAGTTCCCCCCATGTAGATGTAATCACTGTTGTAAACTCCCCATCCGGTTCCTGCTCCCGTTATGGAGGACCTGCAGGAGAGAACATTGGTTCCCGGAGCTACGACATCCGGTTTTATTCTTCCATCATCCGTTGGTCCAACAGATGAGAAAGCTGCCATTCCGTCCACATTGTCCGATTTCAAATCACTGAGGATTGGCTCTTTTGGGTATTTGGAATAGACGACCCAGCTCCCATTTATATACTTCCATGCCCCGGAATTTCCCCATGGAGTTATGGATCCTCCGGTTAACCGGTAGTTTTCACTGGCACCCACGGTGATACAATTCTTGGCAGTTCCCGGGGAGCCGATGGAATCCAGATCGATCCTCCCGTCCTCAGGATCCCAATCGTATCCGTTGTTACCTGCAGAATAGAGTATGATCATCTCAGGGTAATTGAAGAGGAACCAATCCACATCCTGGGCTCTGGAGGTATACAGTCCGGATACATCGGACCCCCAGGAGTTCGTATGTATCCTGGAACCGTTGTCATATGCCTGCTGGAAAAGAAGGGAGGTATTTGCAGGAATGGAAAGGGCTTTACCATCGGTCATTATAGCCTGGAAGAAGATGGATGCGTTGGGAGCCATGCCTTTGATATTCCCACCGGAATTGGTCCCATCACCTGCTATGGACCCGGTAGTGTGGGTTCCGTGGCTGTGCTCGTCATCAGGTGCTGATCCGGCCCAGTTGACGATAGTTGCCCGGTTGTCGAAATCTAGATTGATGTCCCCGTTCACCTGGTGATCATCAACCCCGGTATCCAGCCCGGTGTCCGAGATGGCGACTACCTGTCCGGTTCCATCAAGACCGAGGTCATCCCAAACTTCCTGGACGTTGATAATGTCCTTTGATACATTGTTGTGAAGCTCCACTGAATAATATGGTTCTATATGGCTGATACCAAAGATCGAGATCAGTTCCTCCCTGCTTTCGATCGAAGGTCCGATCAGGTATCTGGTGGGTGATTCTTTCTTTACAACGGGAGATATTTCGTTCAATTGCAGTGTGATATCTTCTTGGGCAGGGAATGTATCAACAACCAGCATTTCCTCCCCAACCGAGTCCTGGATTGAATTTCCAGTCTCAAGGTCTATATAGGTCTGGGGATCCATCTTCATTCCGGATGGAAAGGGTCCTGCGGCTATGACATTTTCGAGATCAAGGAGATCTTCCGGGTCCTTACCTTCAGTTCGGACTGTAAATGAGAATTCCGGAAGGTACTCCAGGACATCGAATCCCTCCTTTTCCAGGTCTTCCTTCCATCCCTTTTCTATGGGTCCGTTGAACTGAACGATCCAGATGCTGCTGTCCAGGTCAACTTCGAAAAACGGGACCTCTTCATAGAGATGATCTATCGGAAAGGTCCCCCATCTCGTCATCAATGGGGGAAGTTGACCTGTACGGTCCTTGATCAGAAAAGGTAATTCATTATCCTTGTTGGCCCCATCCCCAGATGAGAGAAATAATATTGGAGAGAGGGAAGTGGCTAGAAGCATAATCGCGATCAGAAGGGCATTGGAGCCTCCTTTGAATCTAAACATGGGTCTCACCGCCTGACCTGATCCGGTTATCAAAGCCTCTACTTTAATGTTTCACACCTTGGACCGGATGTATAAAGCCTATTCACTGCTGTCCTCTAAAATGTTTTGGGTATGAGTTTTCGTTTCATGCCCTTGGTATCATACGAGCAACTTCTTTGAGAGCGGTCGAACCAATCTTTCCCTTGACCCTTTCCCTTAGAAGACCGAATCCACCCGCGATCCTTTGGAGCATGAGATTTCTCATCCCCTCCATGTCAAGGTCCCGGGTCCCTCCCTCGCTGATAATAATAGCAGATAAAGTGTAAGAGCGGAGGGTCTCGGGGGAAATACGGTCCGATATTATTTTTGGATCTCCATTAAGATCGTTGAAAATACCAAGGGCAAGGGCGAAGGATACAAGGGTATCCTCATCCTGGAAACCATCTTCTCTGATAAGACACTTCAGATCCTCCGGGACAAATTGTTCGTTCATTTCTCCACCTCTTGAAGATTGGTCCCTTCAGGTCCGGGAGCCAGAATATATCTCCGTTGGTGTTCTGGAAGGTTCTGAACACTCCCGGATGGAATAAGGAGGAGAATGTTTCCCCCCTCAGCTGTAAGCAATTCCATAGAGGACCTGATAGTATCAGATTCCATTCCTGTGAACGGAGAGTCCATGATGATCCCTGATCCTGTCACTCTTGAAAGACCTATGATGATCGATATGGCCAGGGTCTCCCTTTCACCAGCGGAAAGCTTGTTCATAGGAAGGACCTTGTTCTCACCGGACCTCCCCCTCCCAATGGTCATGTCTTTTGGGTGTATCTTAACAAGGAGCCCGGGATTCCGGGAGATCTCCTGTAGAATGATTGTTGCCTGAGCTTCAAGGTCGGATCTTGTTCTTTCCATCCTCTCTTCTATGAATGTTAGAACTTTCGATATTGCAGTCCTATAATTGACCAATTTTCCCTCAAGTGATAGGTCTCCTCCTTTACCTCCAAATAATCTGGTAAATTCACCCTCACGGTCATTGATCAATAATTCCACTTTTTTTATCCGGTCCATATGTTGCTTTAACAGGGACCTTTCTTCATTAAGGATAATCCTGCTCCTTTCATGCTTTCTAACAGCCTCGATCAGGGCGGTCCTTTGATCCTTCCTGAAAGGGATCTCGGATATGGACCTCTTCAGACCATCAATTTCCTTCAAAAGGTCCTTGACAGAAGTCCCCTCGGATCCTCTATCCATTAGATCCATTGAAGCATTTCCTATCATAATATCAGAGCACCAGATCCTGTTGGAACTCCAGTCAGAAACCTCCTTCTTCCTTTCCTCCAGGTTTTCGTGGAGGTGTTTCAATCTCTCTCTGCCCATGCCTGTCGTTGCGATGGATGTTCCGCAGATGCAGGTACCTTCTCTTCAGTATCTCTTCAACTATTGCCTGCTGTGCCTCATGGACACCGTACATGATCCTTTTCCTTGTGGAATCCTCTCTTTGAACTATAGCCTTCTTAAGGGCCCTTTCCCCCTGTTCCCTGAGAAGCTCCACATAGGCATGGGACCAAGCGTTGGAAAGTCGCTCCTCGATCCTTCCAACCATTTCTGTGGTCTTTGCTCCATTGTTCTCCTGATGAGATCCTCCATCACCGGCTGATAGATCCCCAATGATCCTTGTGTAATCATCATGGGCTTTCTTGGTATCTTCAAGAAGTGAGATGATCCTCCTTTTTTGTTCTTCAACTTCACCTTCAAGCTCTTTTTTCCGGGACCTGAGGTCCGACAATTCCTTTTCCAAATTTCGGATCTTCTCATTCTTACCTTTCATCCTTTCTTTCAACAGTTCCCTTTCAGCTTCTAACATCGATGCTATCCTCTCAAGGTCCTGTGCACCAATTATTGAATCCAGAACCCTGTGGAGCATTCCTTTTTCAGAAAAGGGGTCTGCTGAGGTTAAAAACATTGAGTTCTCACCCTGATAGAGGAGCAAGGGGGCAATATAAGGGTCTATGATATTTCTCCTTGGACTTTCATTCCAGTTACCTTCCTCAAATTCCTCTAGCTTGAAAGATCCCACTCCATCACTGAATGTTCTGGATACCCTGAACTTTTCATCACTATATGAGAGAACAAGGCTAACACCCATCCCTTTATCCTTGGGTCTTTGCCAGTTCACCAGATCCTGGTTCTCCTCAAGGTCCCTGGACCATGGGTCCAGATTTCCGGTCCTTCCGAACAATGCCCAGTAGATAGAATGCAGCAGATGGGTCTTCCCTGAACCGTTTGGTCCTTCAAGGATGGTCAATCCGTCTTTGATCTCAACTTTATTCGGTCCGAGGTGAGGTCCGAAACCTTCGATAATCACCTCGAGTATCCTTATTCCATCCTTTTTGATCCCGATGTCCAGAGAGGTCTTTTGGGTCGCACCTTTGATCCCCTTGATATCCTCCCCTGTAAATTTCTTGTAGAGAAGTAGATCGGAAGCATCATCAAGGTCCAGGGCGAGTTCCATCAAGGGTGGAGAGGCTTTGGGATATGTAAACATTTACTGATCGAGGTGGTCCCTGAACCTTTGCCTGAGTCCTTTGTCTTCCTGCAAAAGAACAAGGATGGATGAGAGCCTTTTCATGGTCTCAGGGTGGATGGAGTGTTCGACCTCACAGGCATCCAGGTCCGCGGTCTCTTCCGGAACACCAAGCATCAGGAAGAATTCCTTGAGGATGCCGTGTCTTCTATCCACTTCGATACCAATACCCTTTCCCTTTTCGGTCAGGGTCACACCACCGTATTTCTCGTAGTTCACCATTCCATTCCTTGAGAGCCTGCCGAACATTTCCGTTACTGTTGCGGCAGAGCAGTCCAGATGTTTAGCGATATCTCCCACCCTTGCGTATCCCTTCTTCCTGACAACATGAAGGATCGCTTCGAGATAGTCCTCTTCCCTGTGAGTCGCCATTGGTTCCCGAACAATTCCATGATTAGTTAAACCTTTTCGCGGACCATTTCCAACGGAAATGTTTATTACAGCTCAAACATAGCTCCTGATCATGTGGCAGGGACCTCACCAGAAATTGGATGATTTCACCTTCAGGATCCCAAAGGACTACAGGGAAGATATGAGGAAAGATGGTATGATCTTCTCCTCGGACAGGATGCTGGAGAGCCTCTTCAACGACGAGGCGTGCGAGCAGGTGGCAAACGTAGCCACCCTCCCGGGCCTGGCAGGTCCTTCTATGGCAATGCCAGATGTACATTGGGGTTATGGTTTTCCCATAGGAGGAGTAGCGGCTACACTGGTAGATGATGGAGGTGTCATCTCACCGGGTGGGGTAGGATTCGATATCAACTGCGGGGTGCGGTTGCTTACCACCGATCTCACAGAGGACCAGGTAAGACCCATTTCGAGACAGTTAGCTGACACGATATTCAAGAACGTTCCATCAGGGATAGGGTCCAAGGCAAGGATAAGAGTTGACCACAAACAGCTGGATTCCATCCTTACCGATGGAGCTAGATGGGCCGTTGAAGAAGGTTATGGTGTCGATGAGGACCTTCTTCACATGGAGGAGGGAGGGGCGATCGAAGGAGCGGATCCATCCAAAGTTTCGGAAAAGGCAAAGAAGCGAGGCCTTCCCCAGGTCGGATCATTGGGAGCCGGGAACCATTTCCTTGAGATACAGAAGGTATCAGAGATATTCGACAGAGAAGCTGCCAAGGCCATGGGCATCCATTCATTAGGACAGGTGACCGTCTTGATCCATACCGGATCGAGAGGTCTCGGATACCAGGTATGCCAGGACAAGGTTAGCGATCTTGAACAGCTTTACGAGAAGGATGGGTCCTCCTATCGATCCTCCAAGTTCGATATAAGGATCCCTGACAGACAGTTGGTCGCTGCACCTCTTGGTTCCAGAGAGGCAGATGAATACCTTGGAGCGATGAGATGTGCCGCAAATTATGCCTGGGGAAATAGACAGCTCATAACCCACTGGATCAGGGAATCGTTCAATGAGGTCCTCAAGGGGAAAGGGCTGGAAGCGGATCTCAAGATGGTCTACGATATTGCCCATAACATTGCGAAGATCGAAGAGCATATGGTGGATGGGAAGAGGTCTAAGGTCTGCGTCCATAGAAAGGGTGCCACCAGGAGCTTCGGACCTGGGCATCCGGACATCCCGCAGGATTATCGCGATTATGGACAACCGGTACTGATACCCGGGGATATGGGAACCTCGTCATATCTTATGGCCGGGACCTCGACTGCGATGGAAAAAACCTTTGGGTCGACCTGTCATGGAGCCGGGAGGATCCTCTCCAGGTCAAGGGCTATAAGAGAGTTCAAACCCCAGTCCGTGATAGATATGTTGGCATCCAGAGGGATCTATGTCAAGGCAAATTCACCCAAGGTCCTTTCCGAAGAGGCCCCTGGTGCATACAAGGATATTGATGCTGTGATCGAGGTAGCCCACGGCGCTGGTTTGTCCAGGAAAGTGGCTAAGATGGTTCCGATAGCGGTTGTCAAAGGTTGAGAAATGAATGAAGAGTCTCTCAATTGCAATTCAAGGCGGTTTTTTCAGGTGAGGTGGTAATTGCCACCCTTTCTCTTCAAACCGGTCTTTTAAAACAATCCACCTTTCCTTTCTCTTCATATCGTATCTGAGAGGGAATCTCATTGCCTTATCGAAAAACCTGAGGGCCGATTCCCTGTTATCCTCGAAAATAAAAACAAGGGACATATTGAAATCAACACCGGAGCAACCTTCCAGATCTCCGAGGGATATGAATATTTTCTTTGCTTCATTCAACATTTTCTTTGCCTTTCTGAACCTGCCGTTCCTTGCATTCAGATCCGACAGATTGGTCAGGACAAGCGCCCTTGCCCAGGGAATATTGGTTCTTTGGGATATCTTGAGTGTTTTTCTCCAGAAATATTCTGCCTCGGTTGCCATTTTCATTCTAAAGAACATCACAGCCATATTATTGTAACAAATGGAAAGGAGATTGTCAGATCCCGAGAATTGGAAATGACCAACCGCTGATCTATATTGATCTCTGGCATCTTCAAATGATCCCTGGTCGGATAGAATATCGGCCTTCAATCTTTTTAGGAGCCCCTTCTGGTTATTATCCTGCACTTTTTTCAGATCTTTTTCGATCTCTTCCTTTGCCAGCTTCAATGAGTTCATGTACCTCAGGGTTTGAATGCGACCAACCTCTGCCAGGATCCATTCGGCTCCATTGGTTTCTTTCATCCCATCAAGGATCTTTGAAAAAAGATCCAGTGATCTCTTCAATTTCCCCTGTCTCCTCAGGATCTCCCCTTCAAGTATCTTTTTTTCAATTTCAGGGTTGTATCCACTCACAATGGTTGGTCCTATCAAATGTTCGGAGCGAAGGGATGCGAGATCCACTCCATCAATTTTTACAGCGTCCTCATGATCTCTCATCTCTTTCAAAATGGACATGAACTTGGATTCTTCTTGTAGATCCGATTCGATCTTGATGAATTTCAAGATATCGAATCCGTTCCTCTTCTGCAGTTCCCTCAGAAAGATTATCAGGGTCCTATAGTTACCAATATACTTGATGAAATATCCCAGTTTGACCGGTTTTCCGAGACAATATCTCTTTTCATCCAGGGTAATACCTTTCAATCTGGTCGTAATCTCCAGATACCTATCCCATCCTTTCATGCTCAATGAGATCCTGAAGGGGACCCTCCCCATTTTCTTGATCTCTCCGTTTCTTGAAAGAGTTGAGATATATCTGAGCAATAATGCTCTGTTAATACCCAGCAGGTCCGGTAGGTCCTCGACTTCGATCTGATCATCATTACCTCTGGATGCTTCGGTTTTCAAACCGATAGAGATCAGGACCAGATCCTCTTTTGGTAATTCAATACCTCTTCCTCTCATACTGGGTTCAATAACATTTTCAAGGATATTTGAACCTTTTCATTTTGAATATCCAAATCTCATGAAGGTATTTCGATTCTCAGGTGTTATTATCTATTCCTCTTGGCCACTTCTCTTTTCAATATCAAATTCTTCGGATATATCTACGGATCTCTTTTTCCTTCTCGATATTAGGAAGGCCATCAGGAGAACGATTATAATGAGGGCCACTCCTCCAATAAGCAGAGGGGTTAGGGATCCGATCTCATTAGTTTCCTCATTCGATTTTTCAATGGTGATGGTCCAGTTGTAGGATTGTTTATTTCCAGAAAGGTCCTTTACAATAACTTCTAATGTGTACTCTCCCGGGTGATCGATTTCGAATTCCACCTTATCTCCTGACCCCGTTTGTGAATTGATATTCCAGGTAACCGAGGAAATGCCGATGTTATCATCGGGAAGCAGGCCCAGTGTCATCTTCTTTCCCGTCTTTCCTTTTAATTCCCCACTAATCTCACATGTGGGTTTAACATTGTCAATTACAGCAATTGGATCGCTAACGATGAAATCGTGATTGCCGGTAGGATCCGATCCGTAAGCCTCTATCATGATATTTCCCGATAGGTTCAGAGGCACCTCAAACGATATCTCACCGGTTCCTGTGGTGTTGAGCAGGATGGTATCACCGCTTTTAATAAGAAACCATGTGTCCATAACTTCAATATTGTCCGATATTGTGAAGTTTATTACGAAACTGTCATCGTTATAAGGTACGTCCCAAGAAAGATTAATTTCAGGAGGAATGGTGTCGATGATATCCACTGTTTTCCACTGGCCATTAATGGTATTCAAGTTCGAGTCCACGATAATGAACCTGTACCTCAGCTCCGAATCGTCATCCTCGGGGATGGGGATGTTTATTTTGTAAAGGGACCAGTTGGCAGGGTAATTCTTGGGATCAAATCCGTCCGGAAAATTCTCCTGTGTTGATGAGGAATAATTCATCCTTGTCATGGGATCAGTCTTCACTATTCCACCTGATTCATATTCTGTTTTAACGGATGAAATGCCTCCGGAATTGTTGCAGATAACATGCAGAACCAGTTCGCCTCCGGTTGAAACCGTTGCCGGGGACAGATCCTCAATTATGGAAGGTGGTTCTTCCTTCGTGATTGTTACATCTTCAAGGTCGAATGAGGCAATGTTTCCCGAAGTATCATTTGCGAAAATGGATATCGTAACCGAACCCCGGTCCTCTCCGGTCGTTTCCACTTCAAGATACCACAATCCGTCTGATTCGGTGAGGTTGATAACTCTTGATATCTCTCCTGTCAGAGCTGCCCAAACGTTATCGATCTTGATGTTATCATCAGCAGATAAAACAGCCGATATGTTGTCCCCTGACTGTATCGAGGTAGAAGCTGATAACACATTCATGGTTGGTAGATCGTTGTCGAAAACCTCTATTGATTCGGGACCGATGGTAAAGTTCCTTCCAAATGAATCCGAGTAATTGATGAAAAACTGAACAGGGTCCTGACTATTTTGCGGAATTGGGATGTAAGCTGTCTGGGTAACGGATTCATTATCAAGTATTTCATTTGTGAATCCGGCCGTATCGTTTCCGTATGCAAATGATAAGTTCTCCAGAATATCCCGGTAGATGTTTCTGGCTGTAACTTTTATAGGAATATCCTCCCCGGTTGTGGCTTTGTCTGCAAGTATCTCCCATTCTACAGATACCCCAGGGACAATGGGATACCTGTCAACTCCAGGTCCTCCGGGAATGTAAACCGGTACTTCACCGATGCCATCGCCGTCGGTGTCGTTGATGGTGAGCTGTTTCCAGTAGTTACCAACACCAAACGAATCCCATTGATTGTTTCCCTCGTCAAGGAAGCTCTCGTTGGAGCAGTCGAATGTGTTGTTGGTGATAATGCATCCGTCTGTTTCTTCGAGTATGATCCTGGATGCGTTATGAAAGATATTCCCCTCTATTAGAATGCCATCTGAATCCACGGCCTGAATTTTCGCTCCCTCGAGGAATGTGTTGTTCTTCAGGAATCCGTTCGGGCTCTGATGTGAGTATATGATTGGATAATCTCCACCGGATTCGATTATCTTATTTTCCAAATTGAATCCGGGAGAGTTGGACAGGATCAACTGTCCGAAGTCTTCATCGATTTCTATACCGTTCGTGTCTTTTTTCATTATCACCGGTTTTCCGTTGACCGTATTTGTATCGTCGATGATGATTTCGGAAAGATCATCCGGGTTGAAGAACTCGAACCCGCAGTTTATCAGTTCGTTATTGTAATATTTTCCTCCAGGACTATACCTCGCTATGATGCCGGTTGTGCAGTTGGAGATCATGTTTCCCGAAATCCGGGTGTTCTCGATGTCTATTGAATCAATGGTGAATCCGCTATCGGAATCCTCGATCAGGTTGTTCTCGATAATCAGTTCATCGTTATGACCAAAGAGCATCCCCTCGGTGATATTGATTAAGGTGTTGTTCTTGATTATCTTTCTACCACTACGAAAATCAATAGATGCAGGGGAATTCAAGATTGTATTATCTGAAAAGACACCATCTTTATTAGATGAGATGGAAAGTACCAGTGATTCATTGATGAATGTATTGTTTTTAATATTGAATCCGACTCCAACAGTAAAGAAATTCCCTTTATTGTTTACAAATGTGGAATTCTCGATGGTCAGATTTCGTTTGATGAACAGGTGGATGTATGTTTCCTGAAAAACCGAATCGATGATTGAAAAGTTTGCAGGATGTGTGTCGCTTGAAGAGGGAGTTGATACATTACCACCCCAGGAGTATACATTCCTTATCGTAACATTCTCGATTAATGCACTCCGGAAGTGGATAAATATTGGAGTTCCCTCGCAGCTCACGTTAATTATCCTAATGTTTGTTATCAAATCACCAATACCTAAAAGGGCTCCTTGCCCCCTTACGTCTCCTCCATCTCCGGTTATTGAAAAATCAGAAAAGGTGATATAACTGGAATTGAGCTTTATATGTTCAGTTTCTCCATCGGGTCGAAGTATCACCTTTTCTCTTGACTCTCCCATGATTTTCAGGGATTTGTTGATCTCGATACTGCCAAAATAGGTACCGTTTTTGATGAAAATGGTCCAGTTTTCACCGGCTGTATCTATGGCATCCTGTATTGTTGTGTAGTCTCCCGATCCGGATTGATCCACTATCAAAGTGGTGGATGAAGATAATATTTTCTTGGAGTGGCAATCCGGAACTGTCAATATAAAAAAAGTGGAAGCAACTGTGATAATTGATATAACTAATGTTATTTTTTGTATCCTTGCAATCATTTTCATACACCTCACATCTTTGATATATTCTTTTATAAATAAAAAATATCTCTCCTACAGGTAGGAGAGACGTGATATCTCAAGTTATTCAGTCCAGATCTATCCAGTTCGAATATGAACCGCTTGCTGGCCAGTTTCCGTAAAGGTTGGAGTAGGAAAAGACGGTTTTTATTTCTTCATTGTATCCTGTCAGGCTTACGCTGTTTACCTGTCCGTAATAACTGATTTCCCCCGATGATATCGAAGAATCTTGGTTTGTTGCATAGATTGCACAACCAGATACTCCACATCCGGAAATAATTGAGTATTCGCATGGTGCCTCAGAATCTCCGATGATGTCGATATCCTCGGATGCCTCTACTCCGATTGCATATCTGATGTTCGTGAAATCACATTGTAGGATATCGCAGTAATCGGAATGTGTATCGAAATAGACACCTATTTCTGCATCATTTTCTCCCCATTGACCATTGTCATATGCTGATCCATTTCCGTCTTTTATCTGGCACTCATAGATCACATTCGATGTTGAATAGTATTCGAACCAGATGCTTTTCTCATCGTTGTCAAACAGACATCCTGCGATATAGTTATCATCACTATTATACCCGTATACGCCAGCGTCTTTCGTTCCTGGTCCTGAACCACCCACTCTGTGATCGTAGAAATTTGATGAGGTGATGTCTATGTTACTGGAAGAATCGAGGTATATTCCAGTATTTCCACCGGTAAATATGCATAGACCTATGTCATCATGTTCTCCGGATGAAATGTATATTCCGTCGTAGCAGGAATTGAATCTACTGTCGGCAATCACCGAATTGTCATCTGTATCGGAACCGGAGATGTAGATTCCCTTTCCAAGCTGGTCCAGTTGACAATTTTCAATGTATGCATTTATGTCTCCGTCTCCAGATTCGCTTGGAATACGGATTCCGATCTGGGACAGAGCACCGGTACCTGCAATATATGTGTCAACAATATTACAATTATCTCCTCCAACCAGAATGCCTATCAGATTTGTATCCAGGTTTTCGCTTGTGAAGGAGGAGTCACAGTCTACCAAACAATCACAACCGAGGTCTACTCCAATATCGTTATCATGAATATTTGTTGCCGAACCTGTTATATCCGAATTTCTTGCCAAGATACCAACGGAATCCTCTCCTTCATAACCGTAGACAACACAATCACTAACGGTATTGGGCCAGGCTGAACTGTCACTTTCAACATAGATTCCGGTTCTTTGATCTAGATTTTCATTAGTCTGATATACATGGTAATCGCTGATAGTGTTGGACCTACCATAAATATAGACATCATTTAATCCTGATGTCACACAATTATAGTAATTGTTCTTGATGTTTCTGGTCAATCCGTTAATTGTGTTGCTGTTTCCACAGAGATACAATCCACGGCAATCATTGTTCCATATCTCGGTTTCTTGAATAGTATTTTCATATCCGTCCATTATATTGATTCCATTTTGGTCATTATTGTAGATATTGGAACTTTCGATGGTCGAGGTTGAAAGGCCAGAGGAATAGATACCATCTCCACCATTTGAAAAGATACCGGTATCGGCGGCAAATGATGATCCACAATCCTCGATCTGGTGATTCTGTCCATTGAGAACAATCCCATTCCCATTGTTTGAATAGACATAACAATCATCAATAAAATGATATCTTGTATTTGTGGTCATAAATATACCTATGTCATTCCCTGTTATCCTCAAATTCTGAAACGAGATGAAGTCGGTCGAGTTACCTACAACGTTCGAATAAATGCCCGCTTTTCCATTTCCTGTAGCACCGGAAATATGAAAATTCTCGATATGTACAGGTTTAGCCTGGGCTCCACTAATTTGAAACACATCATATCCTGAATTTTGAGCTGTAATACTTGGCATGAAACCTCCCCCAGTTATTTGACCATTGATGGTAAGAGATTTATCGATCACAAGTGGATTATTCTCATTGTAGAAACCACTCCCATAAGATACATCAATGGAATCTCCCGGAGCGGCTACCTGAATGGCATCACGTATTCTGGTAAAGTCTGCTCCTCCCTGGTCATTCACAGTCCAAGTTGTTGATGCAGCTACGTTCTCCGAGCAATACTTTACCACACTGAACATCGAGATTACGATCAGTAATCCCAATGCAACCGACCTTATTATTTCCTTTATCTTCATTTATCTCACCTCTTATGAAAAATAATATTGTGGATCCTGATCCTCGAATCTGAGGGTGAAGCATTCTTTCAAGAATGCCTCATAATAGCTAACCACTCCGTCGAAGTTGATGTCGGCGGTTTGATCTGTCAATCCTCTTGTGATGTTGAAAAGATCCGGATCGTATGCCTGATCCCAATCCATGGACGATATGACCACTCTATCCTGATCCTGGAGTTCGGGACCCGCAAGCCCGGACCTGTTTCCATTCAGGATCATTGTGGCCTCGGTGTAATCGATGGAATCCATCCAAAATGAGATCGTATCGGCTGTAATTGAACCGTCAATGAATACAAAACTGCTGTTTCCGAGAACTCCCTGTTCATGGTCGGAGATATATATGATCACTTCATCAAGCGGATCCTCAAACGCTATCAGATCCTCGAATGCTTGATTGATATTCGAGATGTTGGCTGTTCCATCCGATCCTTCGGTCTCTTCGAAACCAAGGAACGCAATATCATCTTCGGAGTATCCCTCATCCAGCAGATATCCATAGAAAGACTGAGCCTTTCCTTCCTCATCAATATCGAGATCCGTTGTGGAAATGAGTATGATGGCCTTTCGATCCGATGAGGGTGTTCCGTTGGCTGATCCGAATAAAATGCAGATCGATATGCAGACAACTGCAGATATCAAACCTGCAACCATTATTGATCTCTCTCTTCCAGACATCGAAAGGATTGAGATCGTTGTGGTGGATATAATGATTTTCTCCAGATTGTAAAATACTCTTGGGGGGCTTTATAAGGTAAACATGTAACTCTGTTTTCAAATCGGTTTTGATAAAGACCAGATCATCCTTCAATAATCCAATAGCTCATTCTTTCATATTTGTTAAAACAGTTTTTTATTAGATGTGGTATGTGGGACTTTCAATAGTAAGGAATGGGATAGGTTTTTTTCATTGTTCATCCCCTGGATAATCACATTTAACTTTATCCCCCATCTTCCTCCTTCTCAAGAAAATGAGAACTGAGATTCCTGCTAATATCAGAATAACAAGGACCACCAGTATCCACCAGTTGATTCCCTTCTCTTCATCATCATTCTCATGAGGATCGTTTATCTGTTCCTCTGTCCAGAAGGACCATTTGAATGTTTTTTTCAACCCCAATGCATCCTTGAATTCATGACGAATCTTATATAGCTCAAGACCCAAATGTGTTCTTTATCTCTCATCCATAATCCATAGATAATATTTTCAAAATCGCTTTGAAAGGATCTGTGAGGACCTGCTCATCGGTGGGAATTTTCATTCAAAGATCGCCGAAATCATTAATATCTCCTTGATTTTCATCTGTTTCATCAATTTCGGATTCCCCATCTTGTCCACGTCTTTTCCATATAAGTACCGAAAGACCGATTGCAAGAACAATCACCACAATAATGATCGGTATCATGATGAACCACAATATGTTAGAACCATTTTCTTCTGAACCGTTCTCATCCTGGATATCTATCGTGACCTTGACCATATTCGAATAAGGACCCTCTCCAACACCATTTCGAGCGGAAACACGATACTCATAGGTATTTCCCGCCATCAACGGTTCATCTGTAAACGAGAAGGTGGTCGAAGGTACGGAGCCTATCATATCCTCAGCTCCGTCAGATCTGCGATAGATCAGATATTCAATGATCGAAGCGTTGCCATCGCTGTCCGGTTCCGTCCATGAAAGGGTCACGGAAAGTCCTTCTGTGGTATATGCAAGATCATAGGGTGCAGTCGGAATGGTTGAAATCACTTCCGGAACATCAGGAACAGCCACCACCATGGATGAGGATAGGATCGATTCCCCGACGGAATTCACAGCTCCTATCGAATAGGAATAGGTGATGCCTGGAGAGACACCGGTATCATTGTAACTGGTTGATGAACCCGGGACCTCGATGAGGAAGCTCCCGTTGCGATAAATCCTGTATGATATGATCAGGGTTCCTCCGTCATCTTCTGGTTGTTGCCAGAATATCAATGAAAAATATCTTCCAACCTGATAGGATAGTTGATCTGGCTGTGAAGGTTTTCCAAGAGGTGTAGCTTCAATATACTCTGTGAAAGACGAATTACCCGCGGAATTGAAGCTTCTGATACGATACGAGTAGGATATGCCGTTGACAACATCGTTGTCACGATATACATAGGATTTTCCGATTATAGGTATCAACAATATATTTGAACCGGATTTCCTTTCCAGATAATAACCGGATACTTCCAGACCTCCTTTGTTTTCAGGCTCATTCCAGGTAATTTCAACAAAACTGTCATTTCCCTTTGCCACAAGGTCAATTGGTGATGATGGAGGGCCGACAGGTGCACCTGTCAGCTCGTTCGTCTTTGATATGCCGATAGCAGTGGAGACTGTCAATGTGTAAATGTAACGTTCACCGTTTGTAACTTCGGTATCGTTGTATTCGATAACGTCCATATCGAATGTTTTCAAGGGAGACAGCATCCCTTCCGAATACAATCCCTTGAACAAAGTGTAATTGATCAGGGGTGATCCTCCATCGAAAAGCGGTGGGGACCAAAAGAGGTGAACGAATCCGTTTCCGGATTTGAGGGAGAAATCCGACGGGATTTCGGGGAGTGTCTTCGGGGATCCGAATATGAAATTCGATGATCCCGATTCGCCCTCGCTATTGGTGGCGGTCAACACGTAATGATAAATGTTCCCCGGTCCAACATCCGTGTCATTGTAGTTCCTCCTTGAGGGGGTGAGTTCTGATAGGACCTCCATTGATTCCGCATCAGGACCTTTGTATAATGTATATTTCAGAATATCGGTCCCGCCATCATCCTCCGAAGGATCCCAGGAAAGATACACGTAATTGTCACCGAATCTGGCTGCCAGATTCCTTGGTGAGGAGGGAATGGTAAGAGGTGTTGCATATACCATATCGCTCGGATCGGATTCGCCTATTGCACTCACCGCGGTGATCCTGTAATAGTAGGTGTTCCCGTTGATAACGGAATCGTCCTGGAACCACCTTATGTTTGGTGATACTGTCTGAAAAAGAACGAACTGGCCTCCGAGTGATTCCTTCCGATAGATTCTGTATTCATCAATCTCTTCCCCGCCGTTGTGATCCGGGGCAAACCAGGTGAAGTTAACGAATGAATCACCACTCCTAGCCGGGTTGATCTCGGGAGGTTCTGGTTTTGTCTTTCCCAAGATGTGAAGGAGGATCTTTTCTTCCGACGGGACCCAGTCTCCAATAAATAGTTCTCCATTAGGCATTACAATAGGAGGATAGCAATCATTAGGTTGATTCAGAGGATATTTCCATAACAGTATTCCATCACTGTTCAACATTATAAGGTAGCCGTTATTATTGTTTGGAACTCGTCCGGAGAAGAGAATATTACCATCAGAATCCACCGTGAGAGTCCTCGAATCCATGTAGTAGCTTTTTTCCCATTTCACAGTACCGTTGGGAAATATTGAATATATTTTGTTACTAGCTACGATAATATTCCCATCATTAGACAAGGATGGAGGGCCATATGCACCAAAATTTTTCTTCCATTTCACCGTACCATTAGGATAATATGCTTCGAAGTGGTCTGAAATTGTATAAACTATATCATTTTTATCCACCATAAATTCAAAATATCCTGTATAATCTTTTGAACTCCATTTTACAGTTCCATTGGGATCTATCGCATAAAACTTATTGTGCTGATAAACTCCTTCCCAGTAGGTGTAGGGTAAGTATATAGTTCCGTTCGAACTAAAAGCAGGAAATCCAAGACTGTGAGCTTCCTCAGGGAATCCGATCTTTACGGTCCTAATATAGGTCCCATTCAGATGGTAAGACGAAATGAAGCTTGTAGTGCTATTGTCTTGAATGCAACTGATCATGGTTTTGTCCGGGTTAAGGAAACACATTTTGTTATTGATGTGTGTGGAGTCCTTCCACAGGACGGACCCGTCGGAACAGTCAATAGCTGAAAAATCTTTCCCTTTTACAATATAGAGCACTCCATTGTTGTAGAGAAACTTCCGTGGGTCTGAGTCTGATATTTTGAAATTTCCTATTATACTCCATTTAACGGTGAAATTGGGCAGGTAGCATGTCAAATTCAGATCCCAATCGATGCAGTATATGTTCTGTTCTTCGTCTATCACCATCCAATAATAAACTATCGGAACTGAACTTAGCACCCTCTTCAACCTTCCGGGATTTCCTGTTGCATTGAAGGGACTCTGTCCGGTCCTTTGTTGATCGAACTGATACATAGGCCAGATCGGTCCGCTATATTGCCCACCTTCGATCGATCCTTCCGATGAGACTGATTCTACATCTTTGCAGAGATTACTTGAAAAATTACAATTTTCTTCCTTTTCATGTATTGTAATTATCGAAGAATCTATAAGGATAATCAATATCAACGCAATTATTGTACTGCTCATCTTCATCCAAATTCCCCCAAAGCAATTTTTACATCTCTCTTTTCATTATTTAATCGTATCTTATTCATGACTGAGTTGTCCCCTTTCGAATATTAAATAAATAGGGGCCGATGCTCATTAAACACCGGTCCCATTATTTCTTTATATATCAGGGATCCTGGGCATAATAGATTGTCTGTGAATCCCTCTGCCAGACGACATGAGAATAGGTTGTCGCAGAAGGTGTGCTCAAACTGACATCGACATGAATATCTATTTCCTCTGTTGATGTCCATTGTTCAACGGTATTCCAATCAGTTGATGTTGAAAAATATACATCATCATCATCAGTCCAGACTACTGATATGGGGCTAGTGGAAGGTTCGTTCATTGCAACTGCGACACATCGTAATACAGCTGAAGTGGAGGGACCGTTGTTAGAATTGAATGTGTAATTGGTTGGCTGGGAATTGAGACTGTTTCCGGAATAAGCACGTTGCACTTTGTTAGCATCGTTAATTTCATGATGCCATACAACCCATACATCAGCCTGTCCTGATTGGACAAGAGGATTAGGATGGCCAGATCCTCCCCCTGGACCCGTTGAAACTATGTCAGGATATCCAATTCTAGTATCCTGAGTGTTCCAAGCAAGGTTCAAAGGCCCAGTATTGTATTTCGTATAAACTGCATTAGTATTCACCCATCCTGATTGTACTTGGACATAGTGCAAAGAAGATATATGGGCATCATACACTATGTGAACTTCACAAGTGTTTCCACTTATCCAGTTACAAGCAACGGCAGGATGGCGGTAGGAATTCTCTGAATCTGTTATTATTGTATTGGTAAATGTAGTTGGATTGCCTGTTGTATAATAACTGGAATACATCTTGATTTCCCACTCGCTATCATCATTCATTCTCTGCCAGACAATATTCCAGTAATGATAATAACCTGATCCACCACCAGATCCAGATACCATAGTGTCTATCTTCGGATAGATATTATCGTTCTCATCTTCAGTATCTGAGATATCAATCACGCTTCCCCAACCAGCAGGGGGTGAATAGTATTTACTGCATGCTTTGATCGTCCATGGACTATTTCCATCATCTCTCTCCTGCCAGACTGCAACTATTCTGATACTGTCCCCATTTTCCAGATATATCCTAACATCAGGATAATCCTGTTCATTGGGACTGCTCGCGACCCATTCCCATCCTTGCCAACTGACACCGGAATTGGCCGAGTATCCAAATCTTATATTGTATGCATCAGTCACGGAATTGTATTTGGATGCAACACATACAACAACAGCTGCACGCGAATCATCAGCCGGATGTTTTGCATATCCTCCCGGATCCTCCGAATCAACACCTATTATTGCTTGTTGATTTGACTTTGCAACAACCGTTTGTGGGAATAGCAAACAAAATACCACTGCTGAAAGCAGTATTCCCGAAAACAGTGTTACCTTTTTCTTTTTTGCTATGCTTTTCATCTTTTTCACCTCCTATTTTCCCATGATGAATCATGGATTGTCAATTGAATAGAACAGGGTCCTGACCTGTTCCATTGAGAAGGATCACCTCCTTCCAGAAGGCCTCGATGAAGCTCACAACACCATCATTGTTCGAGTCAGCGGAAAGATCCTTCAAGCTCCTGGTGATGTTGAACAGATCGGGATCGTATGCCTGATCCCAATCCATGGACGATATGACCACTCTATCCGGGTCTTTGAGTTCAGGACCAGCTAGCCCGGACTTGTTTCCATTCAGGATCATTGTGGCCTCGGTGTAATCGATGGAATCCATCCAAAATGAGATCGTATCGGCTGTAATTGAATCGTCAATGAATACAAAACTGCTGTTTCCGAGAACTCCTTGTTCATGGTCGGAGATATATATGATCACTTCATCAAGCGGATCTTCAAACGCTATCAGATCCTCGAATGCTTGATTGATATTCGAGATGTTGGCTGTTCCATCCGATCCTTCGGTCTTCTTCGAAACCAAGGAACGCAATATCATCATCGGAATATCCTTCATCCAGCAGATATCCATAGAACGACTGAGCCTTCCCTTCCTCATCAATATCAGGATCCGTTGTGGATATGAGTATGATAGCTTTTCGATCCGATGAGGGTGTTCCGTTGGCTGATCCGAATAAAATGCAGATCGATATGCAGACAACTGCAGATATCAAACCTGCAACCATTATTGATCTCTCTCTTCCAGACATCGAAAGGATCGAGATCGTTGGGGCGGATATAATGATTTTCTCCAGATTGTAAAACACTCTTGGGGGGCTTTATAAGGTAAACATGCGAATCGGTTTTCAAATCGGTTTTGATAAAGACCAGATCATCCTTCAATAATCCAATAGCTCATTCTTTCATATTTGTTAAAACAGTTTTTTATTAGATGTGGTATGTGGGACTTTCAATAGTAAGGAATGGGATAGGTTTTTTTCATTGTTCATCCCCTGGATAATCACATTTAACTTTATCCCCCATCTTCCTCCTTCTCAAGAAAATGAGAACTGAGATTCCTGCTAATATCAGAATAACAAGGACCACCAGTATCCACCAGTTGATTCCCTTCTCTTCATCATCATTCTCATGAGGATCATTTATCTGTTCCTCTGTCCAGAAGGACCATTTGAATGTTTCATACAACCCCAATGCATCCTTGAATTCAAGCATGATGGAAACAGAAACATTGTATCTCGTCGAGGATTGGAGGCCGTCATGTCTCAGATACAGAGTCTTTTTATCTTCAGAGAGGTAGATTTCGGGACATGAGGGCTTTGGATCGAGTTTGATCATACCTTCAAGCTGTTCTGTAGTTATCTCGTGAGAGAACCTATGTAAATGACATGAGAATGGTCGATGTCCATCCCAACAGGACCGTATTCTAAGATATCAATAACCGTTTGTTCGATATCTCCTTGGTCGTATCCGAGAATTAGGCCAATCTGTTTCCTCATCACGGATTCGTTCAGGTAAATGAGATCCGAGACCGTGGAATGATATCTGTCCCCGTCTTCTTTCAACGGATCTGCCTGGACCTTGAAATATCTTTTGAGTTCACTCCATGAAACACAAAATATCCAAGGCTGTCCGTTCTCGTTCTGGAATAGACGGACCCGTTGACGGATAACAATGTAATGTTGTTATGGGATACGCTTCCCGACCTTGGACCTGAAAGCGGGTATGATACTATTCCCTCTATCATTCCGGTGGGTGCTCCTGGATCCAGTTCATAGTATTCCATTTTCAATTCTATTGTTAGTTCGTGGTTGTCGGGGTCGATACGGATCGGATCGGATTCCATTGGAATGTATCCGGATCTGACTCCCATAATACCGATCATATCTTCGGTTGGCGTGAGCTTGATCATCAACGTATCGGGAAGCTTGATATTCACCAGTTTGATCCTTCCCAGCTGATCCGTTCTTCCCTTCGGTTGAGTGAAATTGGATCCGATGAGTTCAACATTGACGAATTGACCGTACCCTCCGTCAGGAGAACCTTCCTCGAACCAGACCTGGATGTGAATGATACCTGTAAGCACAGTGGTCCTTGCGGATATCGAATCATAGGAGAGGTGATCCGCATCATCGAAGAAGATTACCTTGATGATATATTCGGTAACTCTGTTCCAGATCATTGAACTCGGTGAAATTCTCAATCCTTTGCAGGTCCTTTGTTTCGATGATATCATCACTGCCTGACCGTCTTATCTCTGCTTTGACGTTGATGACATCTTCATCAACAGGGACCTTCCATTTTATCGAGATGGCGGTCATATTAACGTAGAGGACCTCAATATCTTCCGGAGGTGACGGAGGAGTGATATCTCCCACGGTCACTTCAACTATATTTGAGAATTCCGAATTGAGTCCTCTGTTCGACCCGGCTATTCTGTATCTTATCATAAGGTCCTGAACCAGGTCCTCATGCCGGAATTCAGTATCGTTCCTATCCGGTTTGATGAGGACCTCCCATCCTTCTCCGAGGTCCGCTTCTAGAACGTAATGGGTGAGATGGTTCACGACTGGATCCCATGAGATGTGAACATCCTGAGAGTTGGGTAGCACTTCGGCCTGGAGACCAGATGGTACAAGAGGTTTGTAGAAATCGGGAATATTGAATACTTCTCTTGTGCTTTTTCCTATATTATTCGTTCTTTCCTCTTCCCAGAGTGTATCCATCAGATACTTCGCCTTGATCGTGGTATCATATTCGATCGTGGGATAATTTCCCCGGTAATAGGCATCCCTTACCCAAAAAGGACCGAACACATCATCTTCATCAATTTCGTGGGTTCCGTTGTATCCAGATGTGTTGTAATATCTTCCGTCATTGTAAATTGAATAATCCATGTCCGGCATGGTCCTGTTCAAGTAATCGTAGGATATAGCCTCATACTTCTGCCATACATCCAGCTTGCATCTCTCCATGATGTCAGCTCTCTTCACTTCCAGATTGTAAACAGAAATGTTTGGTCCGTTATGGCTTCCTTCATCCGGGAAAAGAGGATATCCTCTTTTCAGGACGACATCATTACCGGAAGAGTTTTCCCTTTTCGTTTCTCCAAAATAGAATTCACCTTCCACGGTATTGGCGGCTTTTAGGAAGTTCATGTTTGATCCATTCTTCAATGTTATAATATTTCCTTTGAAGATATTGTTGAATGAGATGTTTGTTACTTCCAAACCAACTGATTCGCTGTTTTCAGATATGATGACATTGTCTGCCACAGTATTTTCAAAATTCTTTTTCCAGGTCTGTGCTCCATTGGTCCTCTCACCAAGAAGAATTCCGGTAGCTGCACTGGAATTGACTTGAATGTGATTCCCCTGAACCGTGGTCCTGTCAACATGTTCCATCGATATTCCCATGTTCTGGTAGGTTCCATTACCAACAGCATTGATCTCATTATCCTTTATCAAGGCACCCGAAATCGAACTGAGGATTATGGATTTCACACAGGAATTGTTACCTGTTCCATTGACAATGTTGTTTGTTATGTTGATATTGGACATCAATCTATTATTTTCACTGTCGAAGTAATAACTCCTGACAAACATTCCCTCTCCAATGAAATCAAGTCTGTTTCCCTTGATTTCGATGTTTCTTCCTTCAACATGTAGACCATCGCTTTTTGATATCAATGTATTATTAAGAATCTTTACATTTTGTGCCTCGATATATGCTGAATCTACTGGAAGTAGTAAAATAGGTCAAAAATATATTGTTTATTATTGAAATATTATTTGAAAAAATCAGTTTACCGTTTTCATACCTTGACCATATGTTCATTCTTAATATTGTATTATTTTTAATATTTACATCCTTTACTCCATACATTCTAAAAGTTGAAATAGAAGGATTATTGATAATATTAATATTTTCCGAGGAAACAATAATTATTCCGTTTGATGAATAATTTCCTGATATATTTATTATCTTTAAATCGGATACTCCAAATAGTTGAATTGATGTGTCTGAAAGTAAATTGTGTATAAAAATCAAATTTTCTATTTCAATATCATATGAGTGTATCGAATATTTCCACATTACCCTATAATAAAATGGATACGTCATTATACCTACTGAGTATACTCTTAAATTAGGATCATTTGATCCGCCTGAGAGATTAAAATAATTTTGTGTGAGGAGCAAGGACTTGCATTTATGAAAAACTATACTACATAATAACCATGAAAATCGTTTCTCACCATGATATTTAGGAAATTCATAACTAAAAACTGTTTTAAAATTGCAATTCGTTATCTCAATTATTTCTGAATTGCTTATATTAATGCTTGATGAATCCTTTCCATCAGCAAGAAAAGAAGAATTATTTATATAACAATTCAATGAACCATAAATATAAAAAGAATTTGAAAAGTTTGCTTTCATAAAGACATTGCATTTTTCGATGTGAGTGTTAAAATTATTTGAGATGTTTGCCATTGTAATATTATTTGAATCACAAAAAAATTCACATTCGAAAAGTGTATTGTTGTTATTTGATATTTTGATCATTTCATTAACATTTTCATTTAAACAGGTAAAATTAATATTTGAAATGGTATTATTTGTTCCCAATATATTGATTGAAGATAATTGGTTTGACAAATCAATAATCACATTCTTTGAAGAATTTCCTATGATATTCAAATTGGAATTGGTAATGGTCCATATCTCATTGTATATTCCGTTTCCTACTATGAGTGTATCACCATCATTTCTCATCATCAAGAGCATCTTTTATACTGGAATAAGTTGAGCCTGTTTTTGAGACAAACAATATATTGAAGTTGGATTTGTTTGAAGATTCTATTGAATCTGAGGATAGTGAGAAAATTGGAATAATCAATGAAGAAATGATAATTATGCTTATTGTCTTGTATGGCACCATCTTCCTCATTATCAAAGCTCCCGAATGAATATTTATCATTTATCTTCACAGGAGAAATAAAGAAAAGGACCTGATGAAAAAAACCATCAGGTCCTGACAAATTTCGGCCTATGGATCCATTGTGTATTTGATCTCCCATGGTGTGTCACTGTTCTTTTCAAAGACACAATATCCGTATCTACTGTTTGCATTTACATCCGGATAGTCCTCATCATCATTCGTAAAGGAAACACGATTGTCAGATCCTCCTTGACCTGAGGATGAGATAGCATCTCCTCCTCCAGCATTCTTAATGCCTCTGCAGGCATATACATCAAGGTTTCCATTTCTATCGGTATCCCATACGATATGAATCTCTGTTTGGGCTGGTTGAGGATCAAAATTCTTTGCCAGATCGATCATTGGATGTTGATCATCATCGTCATCGTTGGTGACTCTTAGGATATTACTGAAAGTGGGAATCAAATTTGAGTTATAGTAAACCTTTTGATAATAGATTTCCCAGTCAGTGTTCTGTTAAGATCAGAGATACATTATCCCAGCTGAGTGTTGACCTGTCGGGATATTACTCCTCGAAGAAAGAACCTCAAGGCAGTGTTCCGCGATTCTGGAGAGGAGTATATCAATATGCCTCCTGACCTGTTTCCTGTACAGTATTCGGACGGCTATTTCGGGCAGACCAGCCGGTGGGAGAGGTACACAAACCCGGTTGCCGAATTGAACCTTAAGGGTTACGACCAGGACAACAGGACACAGCTGCTTACGGATTTTAAACTGGACCAGAAGCTGGATTTTATTACGAAAGGCCTGTCACTGAATGCAAAATTCTCTTTCGACAATATATACAGAACCAGCGGGCCCAATATCGAGGACGAGGGGGCCGTATTCAAGTATATTGTACCCGAACAATACCTGAATGCACACAACAAGGGAGGATAGTCTTGCAGCAATAGAATATGATTTACCTAACACCCTTGGCGTTGAAACGCATCAGTGGAATTACGTGGACAGACCCTATGATAATTACTGCTGAATATGCAGGCGGCAATGTCTACCGGAACCTGTTCTATCAGGTTGCATTGAATTACGCCCGTACATTCGGAAGGAACGAATTGACCGGACTTGCCCTGTTCAACAGGGAACAGAAAACAACCGGTTCAAATTTCCCCTCCTATCGGGAAGACTGGGTCGGGCGTATTACCTACAACTTTGATCAGCGCTATTTCATTGAAGTAAATGCGGCCTATAACGGTTCAGAAAAATTCGGCCCGGAATACCGGTTTGGGTTTTTCCCGTCCGTTGCCGTGGGATGGATTATTTCCAATGAAAAATTCTTCGAAGGCATCGCCGACAAGTTTAATAAGCTGAAGCTGCGCTATTCCAATGGTAAAGTAGGTAGCGATGCTGGAATCGACGGTGGTTGTATGTGGGCGGATGGGAAGACATGTGACGGAAGAATGCAGTTTGGGTATCCTTTACTTAAACCTTCATGGGATTTTTATGGGGAGGGCGTCATTCCTAATCCTGACATCCAGTGGGAGGTCGCGCACAAAAGAGATATCGGTCTTGAAACCTCTTTTCTTGATTACATGTTATCCCTTGATGTGGATTTCTTCTGGGAAGACAGGGATAATATTTTCATGAGTGCTGATCAGCGGACCATACCCCGTGGTTTGGAGCTTCTCCGGTTGCGGCCAATCTCGGAATTACAGAAAGTTACGGTTGGGAAGTCGTATTGAGATTCAAGAGGCAATCGTCCTTTGGGCTCCGGTATTACCTGAATGGAAGTTACGGATTCGCAAAGGACAATATAGTGTACCGGGAGGATCCTGAACTCTCCCCTGCGTATCAGAAGGAGGCGGGATTCCAGATCGGCCAGACACGAACCCAGCTCACCGGGGGATTCATGAATAATTGGGACGATATCTATTCCAGTACGCTTGGTGAAAACCCTTCGTTCAATATCCCCGGCGATTTCTTTATTGTGGATTACAATGCCGACGGTATCATCAACAGTTTTGACCAGGTCCCTTACGGATACCCGTCCAGACCACAGTATAACTACAATATTTCCGCGGGCCTCGAATTCAAGGGATTCAATCTGTCCGTCCAGCTCTACGGGGTACACAATGCAAGCA
>CAWEDU010000006.1:0-173145 GCA_963807965.1 uncultured Thermoplasmatales archaeon | reverse complement strand
TATGTCCTGTATTCGTGCATACATTGTGACATTATTTATTATTACTACATAATAATCTCCGACATAGGTATAACAAGATATTGTAGTTAAATAAATTTTTTCAGATCCCTGAATCATCTGGAAATCATCACCATTTCTAAAAAGATTATAATTCTCCTCATCCAGGAGTGTAAATGGATATTTTATCTTCCCCACAATTTACAGAAGCTTTCTATCTTCCAACAAAGTCAAAATAATATTAAATGACTTTGATTTCCGATACCTCGACTCTTTCATTTACCTCTTCCTTAGCTTCACTATCAATGGGTATCTGTTTTCATAGAAGCTGTCACAATGAAAAACAATAGGATTATTTGAATCGATGTTGATCTACATTACTAACATCTGCCATCTTCTCAAATTAACAATCCTTTAAACAACATATTGCCATTTGAATTTTACCTCTTCCGTCCATTTTAGGCAACGTTCTCATTGCTGTTCTACTTTCCATCTTCCTCATCCTTGTATCTCTCTCCTTGTTTTTCTCTCTTTGCTTAATCCGGATCTTGCTGTATTCAGCGATTCAAGGAATCCCGTCCTTCTTAATTTTTCTTCTTAATTTTAACACCTTTATTGAAGATATAATTACTGGAATTAATATCGCAATCATAACACCCCAATATGCGAAAAGATTTAGCGCGGGGAGGGGGACCTTTGGATTGTATTGATATTCACGAACATTCAAATCCAAAGGTGAGGACGAAAAACGATTGGAATTATCTATAGTATTTTTCGTTGTTTGTATTCAATTTCGAGCGCCATTTTTGAGATCGGATTCGAATCGACGAAAAAATTTGGCGCGGGGAGGGGGATTCGATGTTAGGAAAATCAGAGATTTTCCACACCTCGAACTACAGTATAAATGTGGTAGTTCGAGGACCAAGGTTCAAATGTTTGCACAATCAGAGATTGTGCACACACGTGAAAAATTTCCAATTTTTCACATGTCCCCAGAATCATTCCCCGAGAGGTCCCATTCTGATAGATTTTAAATGATTTAAGAATGGAACAAGCGCGGGGAGGGGGATTCGAACCCCCGGGTTCAAAGATCATCGGATTAGCAATCCGACGCCGTACCAGGCTGAGCCATCCCCGCGTGGGGTTGGCATTATTTGGCGAATGATCATGTGGGGTGGCGAAGCCTGGTGACGGGAACCGCCTTGATAGGCATTCCATCAGAGGCCAGGAAAATCTCTGATTTTCCGATGGTACTCGGCTGAGCCATCCCCGCGTGGGTTTGGCATTGGGTTGGCAATTTGGCGGATGTCCGGGGGTGGTGAAGCCTGGTGGGGTCCTGTGGACCCTTATACCAGGTAGGGGTATCAAAGATGCCCCCCTCCGTGAACGGAATTCCCAAAGGGAATTGGGTTCTGAGCCATCCCCGCGTGGGTTTGGCATTGGATTGGCAATTTGGACCTTGATCGATGAGACCAGGCGACCGCAATAAGTTGATTTGATTATTATATCTTTCCGAATATCGATCCTTACTTAGTTTTCATGAAAGTGATGGTTTCTATTAAATGATAGAATGAGCATCTTTCATTTAAAGAATGGAACGTGGAAAGATTTCGAGTAATAAAGGGAGGGAGGACTTCACAAGTCCGGATTTGCGAAATCATCTGATAACAAAAATATTACCAAATAATTAATAAACTATAATCCTCTATAATCCACTATGGTGATTGCCCATGGCAACAACGATACAGATCACTGAAGAACTGCAACAAGAGTTGTTGAAAAAGAAACTCTATCAGAAAGAAACCTATGAAGAGGTTATCTGGAACATGATTGAGGACACCGAGGAACTTTCCAAAGAAGCTAAAAATGAGATATTGGAAGCCAGAGAAGAGATCAGGAAAGGTAAGGTCCACACACTTTCCGAGGTCAAGAAAGAGTTGGGATTATGACCTATGAGATATTCTTTTCAGAGAAAGCATTGAAACAATTGAAGAAATTGAATAGGAATACTCAAGAGAGAATCATTTCCGCACTGGAAAGGATCAGGATCCGTCCTGAAACCTATGTGACCAAGCTAGTGGGAGACCCTGGTTATAAATTACGAGTTGGGGATTATCGTGTAATCCTCAGATCTGGATAAGAACATATTACATATATTGGTAATCAAAGTGGGACATCGTAAGAATATCTATGATAAATAAAGACCTGGATCATATTTGTCGGAAAGAGCTCTTCAAGATAACTTCTTAATACAATTCAACACCTGAACCCCCTTAGGAACTTTCATCCAGGAAAATGAACTATAGCTTGAAAAATAATTCCCACTTCCCTCTCAACTTTTATATTCCTATAATACATGGTACATTACATGAGTTCCTCAAGGGACTGCAAGGAAGCAGCCGATTCCTGGAACAAGAAGGGGGAGAACTCCCTCAAGGAAGGGGACCTCCTCCGTGCAGCTGATTTTTTCAAAAGGTCACTTTACGAGGACCCGTGCTCATTCAAGGCCCAATCTAACCTCGCTTATGTGGAAAGCCTCATGGAAGAAAGGGAGATGATCATGTTCCATTTGGGAAACATCGATCAGTACAAACATAAGAAGAAGGAATAGAACCTATCTATTAGTATGAAAATTGATCAACGAGATTACATCTTGTTAATAAAGGAAAAGGGGCCTCCTGAGAGGCCCTTATATCATTCTTTACCAATCCATATCATCTTCTTCTTCCTCGTCGTCCTCTTCCTCTTCCTCTTCTTCTTCATCCTCTTCCTCGAGCTCTATCTTCTTTGCTTTACGTTCTGGCTTGGCAGGGGCTTCTTTCCTGACAGTTTCCCTCTTTCCCTGGAAGGTCTCCCTTACAACTCCCGCAATAATACCTGCAAAGATTATAGCAGCAAAGAGGATCAGAATGCCAAGTATCACATTCCCGGCACCTTCGGATACAATTGCTCCGTCGTCCTGGATTATCTGTTTCTGCTCGGAGGGAATGATACGGTCCTTGGTCCTGATCGAAAATGACTCGCTCTCACCTTCTGCAAAGGTCCTCTCCCTATTGGTGATATCTGTGTAGGAGAAGAGGATGGAGAATGAATATGTCGAGGAATCCGATATCTCCTTCATGGCTTCCATATCGAAGGTGAAGGAGAGTGTATCTCCCGGCCCCAGGTTGGCGAGGTCCTGCTCCCCGTTCGATATGGTGAACTGATTCGAATTGTAGGGAAGAAGCGCCTTCAGGTTGCTTGCTTCGGAACCACCCACATTGATGATGACAACGGTCACCTCGAAATCGTCTCCCCTATCCACAAGTGGTGCATCCACGCTCATGATCCTAATATCCGGAAGCTTGTCGTAGATGTCATATCGGACCTGCATCGTATTACCTGTCATCAGCTCATCAAAATCTCCCATCTCATCGAAATAGGAGAAGTGCACATACCCGTAATAATTTCCATTGAAGTACCTGTTATTGGACTCCGGTCGAACGTGGAAGGTATAGGTGAACATCTCACCTGGCATTACCGAACCTATCTCTTCGGGGAGATCGGTGGAAACATAACCACTGTTCGACGAGATAAAGAAACAGGTCAGATTGATTGCACCCCCAAGTCCTGCATTAAGTATATCGACGGTTACCTCAACTGTCCTGTCTGCGAGGATATCGGCCACTTCCACTGTTATCGGCTGGAATCGGGGCTGAAGCGCAGAGATCTGGATATAGGCAATCAATGTCTTTGAAAAGGGGATCCCGAATTCAGTATAACCCTGAACATCCACCTTGAAGTAATTGAGACCGGGTGGTGCATCCCTTCTGAGGTTGGCATAGAAGTAGAAGGTATCCGTCCTGGTGCTAGTGCCAGAGGATTCGGCGATTCCTGATCTGAGGACAGGTTCAAGGTTCCCACCTGTATCATTTTCATTCGAGAACGGCCTTTCAAAAGGTGATCCATCGTCAGTGTGGATTGTGTATATCATGTTCATGAACTCGTACATTTCATAATTCTCAATATACAATCTGAACCTTCCGTTAACTGTCCCTGGGGGTTGATTATACCCACTATCGACATATGCCGAGATCATCGGTCCGTCCGGATCAGCAAGGATCTCGATCAGCAAGAACGGCTGGTATTCAGAGTTCTTGTCCTCGGGATACTCCCTGTCCCGCATTATGTTCCTGTGCTGGTAATATCCTTTATCGGTCCAGTGACCCATAGTCTTCAACCCATAACCATTCCCCGTAGATCCGTCATCGTTGTAGGATCCAATGTAATCGATGGGTATCTTGTATTTTCCTGGCGGAAGTCTTGGAAGGAAATCCAGAACATCGAAGGTCACGGTCCGGCTCTCACCGACCGGGATGTTCGCAATGGTCTTTTCAACACCATCTCTATTTGTGTATCCATTTGAATCCTCATTCAGATAATAGTTCGCCCCGAAGATGTATCTGGCATTATCCAGGTCCAAACGAACCATGATATCCTGAAGGTTGACATTCCCAACATTCTCGATAGGAACTTCAATGGAGGATGGGAGATTGGACCTCGAATAGGTCATGTACGGGTTGGAAAGATCCTCAAATTGCGGAGGCATGAGAAGAGGTGTATACTCGACAACTACCGTCTGCTTGGTCATACCCTCGGAGACCTCCATACCGTTTACAGTATATGTGAGGGTGATCTGAACGGGATATTTACCGGGGAGGATATCCACTGGAATGTTGACCCTCCACGCAATGACATTTGGTAGATTTGGACTCATTATCATCGGTTCTGGTACGGTTATCCCGCTGCCGGGGAAAGCTATGGTAGCAGTCACTTCTGTCACGGTATGGACAGCAGAATAGAGTCCTGTGAGGCCAACAAGCTTGTTCATGGCACCGGCATAGATATCATCATAACTGTAGGACTCCTGGAATCCTTGAATCGTATATGCCGGGTATCCGCTTCCCAGGATGTGGCTTTCGATCTTGAATTCTATCTTTACTTCATAGGATGAATCCGCCCAGGTATAAACGGTGCCCCCATCATAATCCACCATATACTTGAAATCCGCCCTAAACCCGATCTGATAGGTCCCTGGTGCTACCCCGGCCGTCTTTATCTGCATCTTCAGATAGTTGGAAAATGAGTCGGCATAATAGTATTGATTACTATACTGGCCGATGGTATACCCGTCACCGTTGTTATTGAAAATACTGCCAAGCATCCAGTTCACTGGTGACATTGCAAGTGGCAACCCATCCTCATCAAAGAATCCGGTCATTGTCAATTTGACATCTTTCAATTCGGAAAGATTGCCAACCCATGGACCTATGTAATTCGACCCGTTGTATTCATTGTAGGTCCTGATGTAGAACTCCTCAATGTCCCCGAACCTCTGCGTATTGGAGAAGTCATTCAGTTCAATGGTCATTGGTTTGTCCAGACCACCCCTTGAAGGCGTGGTAAGACTTTCCGCAGTTCCGTCATTACCGATGACGAACAGCATTGATGCTGTCAACATCGTGATCATTATCAAAAGACTCCCGATTTTTCCCAATTTAACACCCGATCATAGATGCACAAAAGCTTTATTAGAGATTTGCCCAGAAATACGATCCAAATAGCCCGATATCAGCTAATTATCAGCAATATAAATGCGAGGAGATTGTTTGCCGAATGGAACACCATGGAGGGGACCACAGACCCGGACCTCTCACGTAACATCCCCATGAAGACACCAAGAATAAAGATCGGGAGAAGGGTGACCGGAGTGAAATGCGCAATGGAGAAGAGCCCTCCTGTCACCACTATTGCAACCCACGAAGCATATCTCTTCCTGATCTGATCGTAAAGATAACCTCTAAAGAGTAGTTCTTCGATGAATGGGGCAACAATGACGATCGCCACGAAAAGGAATAGTTGATCCGCTGTCCCGTTCAATTCGGATACAAGAGAGGGAGATCCTCCAAATCCTATCTCCTTTAAAACAGAGACGAAAATATTACTAGCTACAAGAATTGGTGCCAGGGCCAGAAGTCCGAATATTGTTGTGGAAAGGATCTTTTCTCCCTTGAACATGGAATGAAGGTACTTATCACCTCTCAACAGCCAGAGCATAACAAAAAGAAGGAGGGAGTACATGGTCACCAGTAATAATATGTGGATCGCCTGGAAAGAGGAGCCACTGCTTCCAGGACCCAAGGCCCGTCCGGTGGGGATCTCAGACCCAAGTATGAAACAGGCTCCAACGAATATCAGACCTGCAATGAACTGGGAGACAAGTAATCCTATCATCAGGACCGCGGTCCCTTTCCAGGGAGAATCAACATCCTTTGATTTGCTCTTACCAGTTGCATAAGACACGGTCAAAAGGCATAGAACCGGGGAGAATATGTTCAAAAGGATCGCGGGAAGGACCTTCAACTTCTCTTTTTTACTCCAGATCAAGATCGCTCCGTTGAACCTGAGGATCATGGACACAACCATCATGATCAGTAATAATCCCGGCCTCAGGTCCTCCATGGCCGAAAAACACAACGGAACGATAAAACAGCTCCCCCCAAAAAATCAAAATCTCTAATAAGCCCCCTCCCATTACCAGGCGATATCCATGACAAACAACCTTGAAACACCTCCTGTGGAGGATATTGATCTCAACATGATCGATTCTGTTTCCGAACTCGTTTCAGCCCTGGGAAGGGGGGGAGGATTTTCTGCAAAGAAACTATCCGAGGCAGCGGTGATAATGAAGGACATGATCGAAAACGATGATTGCTACAAGTTCCTATCCTTTCCAGCATGCATCATATCCACAGGATGCAGGGGTGTTATCAAGGAGTTGGTAAAGAGGAAATGGGTGGATGGGATCATCACAACATGCGGAACCCTGGACCATGACCTTGCAAGGATCTGGAGAAAATACCATCACGGTTCCTTTGAGATGGACGATTCGGATCTTTATCACAGGGGAATTCACAGGCTGGGGAATATTCTGATCCCCATAGACTCCTACGGGATCATACTGGAAAACAAGATGAGGGAACTGATGACGGACATCTGGGAGACTGGTCAGAAGGAGTTCTCCACAAGAGAGATCGTATATGAGGTGGGAAAGAGGATCGATGACGATTCCTCCATCACATACTGGGCTGCCAGGAACAATATCCCGATCTACCTTCCTGGGCCTACGGATGGAGCCTTTGGATCCCAGCTTTGGATGTGGAGGCAGACCCATCCGGACTTCAAACTGGACCTTTTTAAGGATGAGCAGGAACTGTCAGATATCATCTTTGATGCAAAGGAAACAGGAGCCCTGATGATAGGAGGAGGCATATCCAAACATCATGTGATCTGGTGGAACCAGTTCAGGGACGGTCTTGATTATGCAGTATATATTACAACTGCTGTTGAATGGGACGGATCACTATCAGGTGCCAGGATGAGGGAAGCGATATCTTGGGGAAAGCTGAAGGAGAACGCTCCGCATCTTACTCTGGAGGGAGATGCCACGGTCCTTCTCCCGATCCTGATGGCATCCGTCAAACAGGACCTGGAAGGATCCAAGTGACCAGATATAGCATAGGTGTGGATTCCACCGATTCCGCTGAGATAGGGATGTGCACCACCTACCTGGGAGCAATTCTTCTTGAAAGATTAATGGAGCTGCCAATGGAGCTTTCAACCTACCCGGAGCTGATCAGGCTGAACCCGAACGTTCCATGGAAGACAAGGGGTAACGGAGCTGTTTGCCTGAGGTATGAGGGAGAACCGGGGCTGGGAGATCGGATCAAGGAATGCTGTTTCAGGACCATAGATGAAATGTCGGTCATGGAAGACCCTCAGACCAATCCTGGGTTCGCCATGCTCGAGGGAGATGTCCCCAAGATCCTCCATGACCTTTATCAAGATGCACTTCACAGGATCCTTACCCTGGATGAGGCATTGGAAGCAGCTGATATTTCAAAGGCATTCGTTAAAGGCTGGAAGAATGGAATGGGGATAATTGGGGCACTTGCATCAATTGGAGCGGACCTCAGAGAATTCACCTATGAGACTATTATGTACAGGTCAGGGAAGAAAAAGGACCGGGGAAGGACCGTCAACCGATCCCAATTGCAAGAGATATCAAGAAAATACCACTCGACCTTCTTCAATATCGATGAAAAGGGAGATCCTATTTGTATTCCCCACTCCCCATGCCCTGTTATCCTCGGCATCAGGGGTACAGATCCGGGGGATACGAGGGGGGCAATATTAGAACTGGAACTTCCAGAGGCAGAGAGATGGGTACTTATGGAGAACCAACCAGCATACGGATGCCCATATTATGGAAATATCAACAGGAGAAGAGATCATACCCTTTTCATCAATATCAATGGAAGCTGTGGTATCCTCCTCCCCCGAATATGGTGATGGAGGGCATTTACATTTCTTGGTAGAGGGACCTGATCAGGTATTGATCAATGCGTGGGCATATGAACCCACCAGAGGTTTCAGAAAAGAGCTATCCCAATTGGTTCCCGGAGATGTGATCAGGATCTGGGGTTCGGTAAGGGAACCATCCTTGGAATTCGGGACCAGTGTTAACCTGGAAAAGGTGGAGATTAAAGGATTGAAGGAGCTGGTAGAATATCGAAATCCAAGATGTTCTTCCTGCGGAGGACCAACCGAATCCATGGGGAAAGGTCAAAGCTTAAGGTGCAAAAGATGCGGATCGAGAGATGGATTGGAAAAGGGATCATACGAAGGTTAAGCGGAATATCGTAACCGGAATGATCCAACCCCCCCGATCTGCGTGGAGGCATCTGTTCAGACCTGTGGAACTAATTCCTGCAACCTCCATCAAGATCTCAAGACCCTTTTTTCGGAACCAATACTCAAACCTGATCGACAGGTAACAGACGATTTCTGCTCCCAAAAGGCAATAGGAAGCAGGATCAAGAAGAGAGGATTGAATGCGTGATGAACAAAAAATAAGCTCCCTGCTTCCTATCAGTTGACGAACAACAGACCAAGATGCGCACATCAGGTCGACTTCACCAATCATATACTATTATAAAAAATTTATTTTTTCATTCTCAATTTGTAACAAATCTACAGATATCCAAACAAAAAATTATAGAGATAGATTTGCATAGTTAAAACTATCCATATAAATATGAACCTTCATCAAATGAAGGATCGACCTTCCTTTTTCCTACAGTCCCCGGCCACTGTATAGTGACAACTGCAATTACGGTTAAGGTAATAGTGATATTTATAAATTAAAAAAAAAGGAGGGGGAAAACCCCTCCTTTCTTTCAACCAATCTCACTCTTTAATTCTTGGGGGTTTCAAGAGGAAGGCAATTCCTGCACAAATGAGCAAGAGAATGCCTGCGGGGATGAATGCCCACATCCAGGCAGAGTTATCACCCATGATGCCTCCTGCGATGGGGCCGATGATACCTCCGAATCCGTATGACAGGAAGACCCAGCCATAGTTGAGACCCACAGATTTGTTACCGAAGAAATCGGCGGTTGCAGCAGGGAAGAGGGCAAAGTTACCACCGAAATTGAAACCGATCACCGCCGCTCCTGCATAGAGGAGATATTCATTTCCACCTATGAAAAAGAAGGCAAGCATCATCACTCCCTGTATACTGAACATCAGAATGAAGGACATCTTCCTGCCGATCTTATCCGATACCAAACCCCAAACGATACGCCCTATGCCATTTGCAAGTGAGTAGAACAGAGCCATTGCAGTGCCCGCGATCACAGATGCTTCCGCTGCAGTGCTTCCGGAGTCCTGGAGTGCATCGATACCGAACAACTTGATGACACCAATGACCATCAGACCGGAACCTGCACCGACCATGAACATGAAGAAGAGCATCCAGTATTGAGGGGTTTTCCTCATCTCCGAGGATGTGAACTCGACCGAGCCGGTAGCTGATTTATCGTCTACACTTGGAGGCACCCAACCCTTGGGGAGCCATCCCTCTGGCGGGTTCCTCATAATGATTCCACCAGTTAGTACAGCTGCTGCAAAAGCGATACCATAGATCAAGAAGACCTGTGTGACATCAAAGTATTCGTAGAGGCCACCCCAATCTCCGGTGATCTTAACGGGTCCAAAGACAAACCCGGTGCAGAGCTTTATCCAAAGCAAAGCCCCGAATCCAAAACCTGCGACCGCAAGTCCCGAGATCATTCCCTTCTTATCCGGGAACCATTTCACTCCGACCGCGATGGGGACCACATATGCCAAACCAATACCAGCTCCACCCAGCACACCAATGCTAAGGAGCATAAGGAAGAAACTGTTGCCGACAAAAGAGGCAAGTATATAACCTGCGCCAAGGACAATGCCTCCTGTTATCGCCATCTTCCTTGGTCCGTATTTCTTTGAAAGTCTCCCGCCAAATATCGTGAAAAGTGCAAAAGTGAAGAGACCAATGGCGAAAATCATCTGTGACTGGGTCTTTGAGAAACCGAACTTCCCTGTTCCTACGTTCTTCAATACCTCATATGTATCTGTGTTATTGCCATTTTGGGCTGTGATCACCATATGCCAGGATCCGCTCTTGGCCACCTTTACATCGAAGGTCGATGTATTACCATCGATCACAGCTTCATAAGGTCCTTCTGTTATCGGATCCCCTTCTTCGTAAACATAACCAATATAGGGTATGATCTTGTCACTCTTTACGACCTTTCCATCCTTGTCCTTGAGTTCCAAAAGAACAGAGACATTGGTGTAACCATTGTAGGGTTCTCCACCTTCGGAAAATGACAGAACTATTGTCTCTTCGGACCCTACGGCAAGATCACCCTCGACAACCATTATAATATCCGTTCCCAGGTTGTCATTGAAATCATTGTCAGGCAGTGGTGCCACAAGAGGTGGTGTGAATACCGACCATGCGTATATAGCTCCCAAGCACAATTGTATCAGGATCGCTCCAACAACTATGAGCCACCTATTGAACCCAGGTTCCTTTGATGAATCGTTGACCATTAAACCCAACTCCAAACCGGAAGAGGTCCCAACTGACCTCCAAGGCGGGCTATTACGCACTTAAATATAATAATTCCCCTCTGTGACGCGAAAGCATTCAATATTTGGGTCTATTGAAGAAGATGAACACAATTTTGACCATATCAGAAGGATGAAAGGGACCATCAAGCGGACATTAGTGAAAAGTATTAATTCCAAGACAACTCAATGATCCTGCATGATACGCGGTTTCGTGATGGTTCAATGTAAAACAGGATTCGAGCAGAACGCATTCAAGAGGCTCCAAGGTTACCCATGGGTAGATGAGGTTAACCCCCTGTTCGGGGAGTTCGACTTTATCATGAGGGTCACTGCTAAAGACCCAAACGATCTGGCAAAATACATTATCGATGAGGTGAGGTCCATCGAAGGAATAATTGACACAAAGACTTTCTTGGAAGCGTCCTTCGGCCCTGAACCCATCGAGAAATAGATCGGATTTAATAAGATCTGGCCCCTCATTCAAGTTCAGGAGCGTAACGATATCCCCGCTTGGACATCAGTTCCACGGGATCCCCGTAGACATAATAGTCGACCGGTACCATCATCCTGCACTTCGGGCATGAACGGACCAGTTTACCGTAAAGATTGTTTGGAGTCAAACATTTTGGGCAGTTCTCTCTTGATTCTACCTCAAAGGATGAGAAGAGCCTGTGCATCTTTCTACATCTCCATGACCGGAATCCTACGAATACCTGGGTAGGAGCTTTCATCTCTCCTAAAGGGCCTTTACCACAGTTCGATCCATAAACAGTGAACTCCTCCACCGATGAGGAGAGTATCTCCACTTCCTCCCCACAGATGGGGCACACTCTTCCAAGGACCGGGTGGAAAGGTCCTTGGACGGTCTCGTTCTTCCTCTTCAATTCAGCTTCGACCCTATCCTTTCTCTCTTTCTCCATACCCAGGTCCGATCCGCATCTGGGGCAGGTGTCCAGATCACCTCCTCCGATGTAGGCTGAACAACGTGGACAGTAATGATATGGAGGCATCCAAGATACGAATGGCATTATTGTTCTTAAGCAATATGTCGCCTTCAACTCAAATCGGTTCAACTATGGACCTGGAAGGTCCATCCTTCCACAATGCAGCAAGCTGACCGCAGTTTGAACCGATGCCGTTCTCCCTCAGGTCCCCTATGGAGACTATGACATCGAAACCCAACCTTTTCAGATCAGTTATCTGAGGAACCTCCTTCTCAACAAGATCTTCCCTTACAAGACCGTGGAAGAGAGCCTGGGATGTCGGATTGACCGGAGTGAACTTGAACATGAATGTTTCCGGTGAGAATGTCCTTGAAAGAAGTGAGGCATCCAATTCATTATCGGATGAGAGAGCAAAGTTAAGTGCGATCTTCCTTCCACCAACGTAGAATTCTTCGCCAAATTCTGAGATCCGTTCAAGACCCCATTTGTCAATAGGGATTATCCTGTTCCTCTGGGATTCGCTTGTGGAATGGATGGAGAACTGGAGTTGGAAATTACCCCTGAAGATCCGATGGTTGATGTCCTTCAATCTATGGAAGAAAGGATCCGTACCGGATGGAGCCGTAGTGGAGATGCAGGGCATGAATCCGGGTGCTTCCAACCTGTCCTTGACCATGAGAATAGCATCGATCACGGCAGGATTCAGGGCAGGCTCGCCCATCCTTGCGAACTGGACCTTGAATTTTCGGGAGGGTACATTCCCGTTGGGATATCTCTTTCTGACCATGTGGTCGACCTGAGAATATAACTCCTCTGCCGTGGGATTACCCCTGTAATATCCCGATGTGTCGCACATCAGGCATTTCACTGGACATCCGAACTGAGATGATACGACCAAGACCCATTTATCCTCTATGGAATTACTTCCCGAAAGGGAGTCCACAAATTCCAAGATCAGGTCCTTTTCGTTTCTATATTGAGCGGCGTGGACGGTAGCCAATCCGTCAAGACCTCTTTCAAGGACCACTTTCATCAGATCTCATCCTTCGTGCGATATCCATGGCGCATGTGAGTCCGGAGGACATTGCATATGCGGTTTGGGAATGATCGACGGAAGCGGCATCTCCGATCAAGTATAATCCTTTAACTGAAGTTGAAAATGACTGATCGACAGGACCCAAAACCTCCATCTCATCGATTAGATAACGTTCTGGATATCTACCTATGAACGCGGCTACCTTATCGAATTTCAAATCACCCTTGAGAACAAAGGATCCATCCTGACCTTTCCTGACAGCCTCCTGATCACCTTTCATAGTCCGGATCCCGGCATTTTTTACTTCTTCAATCAACGCTTTATTGGCCTTGATGGAGGAACGGTAGAGGATCGTCACATTCGCTCCATGATCCGCTGCTCTCAAAGCGTTATCAAGAGCAAGGTCTCCTCCACCCAATATCAGAAGGTTATCCCCGGGAAGGGTATCCTCATCTTCCAATTTGTAAAGAACATCTTCAAGGTCGATCTTCCGAGGGACCGAACCTGTTGCAAGGACCAGGTATTCCGAACTCCAACGGGATCCGTCCGTCACAATAAAAAAATTACCATCTTTCAGATCAACTGAGATCACTTCTTCCAGGATCGGCCGAACACCCATTCCAAGCGCATGTTCGACAATATGATCGGCAAGGTCCCTACCGGTCTTGCCCCTATGACCCAGAAGATTATCCACACGGTTCGCATACCTTATCAAACCCCCAGGTGCATCCCTTTCGAATATCTTGAACTGAACACCTTCCTTGATTAGTTGAACAGCTGCGGAAAGACCTGCAGGGCCTGCACCTATGATCGTAACACCAGTTCTTTCCATGTCAATACCTCCCCGAACGCTCTTGAGATGACATTCAAGGTCTTGAGATGCCTTTCCTCGGTCTCGGTTCCTGTGCAATCTGCAAGGAATACGACCTTGAATCCCCTCATGAAAGCATCCCTTGCAGTGGTTTCACAACAGAGGTCTGTCAATACACCTGAAATTATCACAGTTTCGATCCCCAGATCCTTCAGTAACTTCTCCAGGTCTGTGTCGTGGAAAGCAGAATAATGCTCTTTCTCGAGAAGGATTTGACCGTCCGATACAAGGGATGGATCAAGCTCTGCCATTGGGCCGGATATCGGGCCCATCCACCATTCGGTCATGAGATTCTTTCCGTCAACCCTGTTGGAATGCCGGGTGAAGATCATGGGTCCCTGGTATAATTCCTTCAACGATGCTATGTTCTCAAGAACGGTCAGGGATGATGGGATGAATGCATGACTTGAAGGATCCGTGAAGGACCTTTGCATGTCCAGGACAAGAAGGGCCGTCTTTCCCCATCCACCCTTCCACCTCCTTTTCCTGTCAAGGGACCTGACCCAATCCATTGAGATCTCATCAGTCTTCTCCAGGGGGAAGTAGTTCACTGCTTTCATTCCAATGGACTGAAGCACTCCATGTTCTAAAAAGATGGTGGGGCCGTCGAAATTTGAATTCGAGTCGATACCACCCCAAGGTACCAGGATGGTCCAAGCTACCCTACGGCCCCATGCCGTTTTGTAGGGTGAATAACATGAACCCTATAAAACTTGCCATTTATTGGGAAACGAAAAAAAAAGTCTAAGGATCGGAAAAATGGTTAGGTAAATGGAATTACCTCGTCGATCAGCTCGACATGGCTGAGGAACATCCTTCGACAGCAATATCTTTCCAATCCAAGTGCATCCATTACATCCTTCGGATGCTCCCCGGCAGCCACCCTTCTGGCATATTCCTCGTACAGATGGCCTATGACCTTTCCACATGTGAAGCATCTGACGGGGATTATCATCATATCGCCTTCCGGAGCGAAACCTCCCTATGATCATTTGCTTTATAAACCTTGCCTATCAAAGTTGATGGGTAAGTTTTTTAACGAGGTCTCACTAGGTGAGCCGTGATCAAATGAAGCTTAGTTTTGCGGGTGGAACGGATGCGGTTGGAAGTCTAGGCATGGTTGTCGAGACCCAGGATAACAGGCTCCTGTTCGATTATGGGCTCACACCTGCAAAACCACCAAAGTATCCAAGGAAAGTACCTCCAATAGATGCACTATTCCTCACCCATTCCCATCTTGACCATATTGGCATGTCACCTTATGTCTGCGGTGAGTACAGGATCGACCGTTTGGGGATCCGAGGTGACCCTGGAGGTTGCTCTTGTTCTATTACAGGACTCGATAAAGATATCCAAACTTGAGGGTTGGTCCATTCCTTACGATATCCATGATGTCAGAAGGTTCGTGGAAGAATCCACCATTCTCCGTTATGGTGACAGGGCTCATATCGGCCCCCTGAAGATCCAGGCCATGGATGCAGGACATATTCCAGGATCCATGATGTATAGATTGCAGGAGAATGATGGAAAAGAGGTCGTTTTCACAGGTGATATCAACACCATAGATACCAGATTGCAGTCAGGGGCGAAACCTCCAAAGTGCGATGTACTCATCATGGAATCCACCTACTCCGGACGCCCTCATCCAGACAGGAAGAGGGTTGAACGTGAGTTTACCCAGAAGGTGAAGGAGGTCATCGACAGGGGTGGGAAAGTGATCGTGCCAGCATTTGCGGTGGGAAGGACACAGGAGGTCGTTCAGGTCCTGGCCAATATTGATGAGGAGAAATGGCTGGATGGGATGGGCAAACGGATCTCCCAGATATATCTGAGGCACGCTGATTCGATAAGGAACCCGGGAGAACTCAGGAAGGCTATGAACCAATTCAAATTCGTGAGGACCCCCTACCAAAGGAATAATGCTGCCGATTCCCCGCTCGTTGTGACCACCTCCGGAATGCTGGATGGAGGTCCTGTGGTGGAATATATTCGCAGGTCCAAGGATGACAAGAACACTGCAATTCTCCTAACTGGATATCAGGTGGAGGATACCAATGGAAGGATGCTCATGGAAACCGGTTCCATGGAATTGGAAGGAGAGATCCAGAAGGTGAGCTGCGAGGTTGAGCATTTCGATTTCTCCGCTCATTCAGGGCATGAAGAACTTGTCAAGTTCGTCGAGGGAACCGGAGCTGAGGAGATCATCTTGGTCCATGGTGACAATCGTGAGGCACTTGCAAAGGATATCGAAAGCTTTGCAAAGGTCCAGCTACCCACTGTGGATTCCATATACAATTTCTGATCCACCTGGACATGTGCAGAGCCCTCTGCAAAACACTTATATAAGGACCTGAGAGTTGGCTAAATATAATGCCCCAAGGAGTGGGAAATATGCGGTCGAGTTTTTCTATACAGATAGCCGCCCTGACAATGACATTGCTGTTCGTCGTCCCGCTTTTCCCGGCTGGGATCCAGGCAAATGGGATCGCGGACATCAACCTTGCAGGGACTCCTTCACGGACAAGGTCCGTTAATGCTTCGGAATGGACAATGTATATGGGAGAGCCAACCCACCAGGGTTACTCCTCCTCTCTGATCCCCCTTGAAAATGATACAAATATACTCTGGGGACAGAGGTTAGACAATCTCCTTGCATACACATCCCCTGTCATCTGGGATGGAGTGGTCTATGTTGGGACCGGTGACGGTTATATGAAGGGATTCGACATTGACACTGGCGAGGAGGTTTGGAATGTTCACATTGGATCATATAAGATCCAATCTGCAGCCACAATAGACGGTGGCATCATCTATTTCGGGGCAAGTAATGGCCATTTATACGGTTTCAGGATAGCTGACAAGGTAAAAACCAACGATGTGGACCTTGATGGAAGGGAGATATTCAGCTCCCCCCTGATCATTGGTGATAGAGCATACCTCGGGGTTCTGGGTCCATCCCTCAACAACCATAAGTTCCATGCTGTGGACCTCTCATCGGATTCCATAAACTGGTCCCTTCTAATGGAGGAGGAGGAGAATTTCTTCGGATTCAAGGAAACTGCAGCCTATTCGAACGGAAGGATCTACATTGGAGACGGAAATGGAACCTTTTTCTGTCTTGACGAGGATGGCTTCTGGGATGGCAACGATGGAGATTTCCTGGCTGAGACCAATACTTCATTGAATTCTCCGGATATAATCTGGAAATGGGATAATCCCATAGCGATCTCCACGGATGCGATGTTGGCTGAAGGCAAGGTCTATTTCGGTATCATCACAGGTGACCTCTACTGTTTGAATGCTGATACCGGGGAATTTCTATGGACAAAGGAAGTTGGTCGAGGAGAAAGGGGTTTTCAATCCTGCCCGGCCTATAATGATGGCAGGGTCTACATCACAGCAAGGAACTATTTCAATAACATGGATGGTGCATCCGTTTATTGCCTGGATGCGACCACAGGCAGCCAGAAATGGAGATTCAATATCACAGGACAGATGATCACTGAATCATCACCTGTGATCGTGGATGGCGCCTTGGTCTTTGGATCCAGAAACAGGAAGCTGTACTGTATATCCACCACCGAGGAGAACATTGCAGATGAGGACAGGATACTTTGGACGAACAAGACCGGATTCCCCATCACATCAACCCCTGCTGTGGCTGATGGTAGGGTGTTCGTCACCACAGAACCGCTTTCAACATACGGAAAATTGTTCGCTATAGGATCCCCTGATCCAAGGATAGATAAGGTCTGGATATCGGATATGGCACCATATGAAGGAGAGAGGGTCATCATTGGAGCAGAGATCCTGAACAATGCTACAGTGAATTGCAGGGCCAAGATCGAATTCACAGCATCCACCATCAATAACTCCAGACAGGAGACCATCGGGGTCTTGGAGGATGTATGGATCCCTTTCAATGAGAGAACGGTAGTTAATGTCAACTGGACAGTAAAGGATGGATTCGATTACTTCGCGGTATTCATCAAGGATGTCACTCCAAATGATAAGAACCTGCTCAATAATTTCGATTCAGAGGACCTTGTGATACGATTACCCCTTACTGGGGCATGGACAACATCGGGCTCGGGACCTGGAAAGGGAGGTGGAGAAGGAGAGAGTTTGGAGAGCAATAGGAGTTTCTGGAACCTTAGCTTCTCCAACCCATGGGCAGGTGAACCTGAACCTATTTTCTATGAAAGTTTCACAGGGAACGGAACGATCTCCGCATCAGGAGCGGCGATATACCTTACGAATCCTGACGGTCAATTATCAGCATATAAAACCATCCCCGGGACCGATGGAAGCCCTGACCTTTTCTGGAGTTACTCGAATTCATCTGTTGCCATGATCGGCAGACCGGTCATTCTACGCAGACAGAGAACAGACATTCCAGGGACCGAACCGTATCATCACCTACGGAGATGATGGAGCGATCTGGGCCTTCGATTGGTCTGGATTCATGGATGGAACGAACGATGGACCCTTTATGGCTGAGACTGAAACCGGTTCCTCGAATGGTGATGTAGTTTGGAGAACTGATATCCCTTACGCTCCTTCAGAGCCATTGACCCTCTGCGGAGGCAACCTCATTGTCATATGCACTGATGGCAGAATGAGAAGCCTAGATGACGACACCGGAGCGATCATCTGGTCAGATCCCATTTCGAATGGGAGCATAGTGGTTTCTGATATGATCCAGCTCTTTATCATCGGTGATGACAGCGTGGAGGTAGTGGACCCCAACACAGGATCCCTGATAAGGACCATGTCAATGAACCTCCCATTCGAGTCAACTGTCTCATCCGCTTCGATCACTGATTCGGGATTGCTTGTAACCGGTGGCAACACTACAGCACTCTATGATCTGGACCCCTCAGATGGAGTAGATGAAGGTATAAAGGACAATTCAACCGATTCGGACCTCATATGGCAGGTCACCTACGTCCATGAAATGGACTGTCCTCCCGCAATATCTCCCATTGGAAAGATGATAGGGATCGTTACCGGTGGAAGGGTATGGTTCCATCATGTCTCCAATGGTACTGAGATCGTGAATCTCTCACTTCCCGAGGTCCTGACAGGCAGGATCGTCTCAGGTGGGGATTCCTTCTACCTCTTGACAGGTACGTCACCATGGACTGTCAGGTCGTACATAATTAATGAGCTGAGAATCCTAGAACCAACCTGGACTCTGGAACTTGGATCAGAACCTAGAGGTGAGCTTGTTATCGAGGGGAATCACATGTACATCTCTCTTAGGTCCGGTGATGTTATTGCAATCGGAGCAAATAACAATCCTCCCAGGGCTGTAATATCCAGCCCATTAGAGGGTATTATGGTATTCCCGGATGAATTGGTAACCCTGGATGCAACCGGTTCAACAGACCTTGATGGGGACCCTCTAAAATATGTATGGACCATTGAAGGTACGTCAACATCCATATATGAGGGACCTGACCCCGTAACAGAGGTTACCCTCCCCGGAGTAGGAAGAAAATCGCTGGTTCTCCGGGTGTATGATGACATGAGGGCATATGGAGAGGCCTCTGTGAACATTACCGTCTTGAAAAAGATAACCTCACCTGACTTCGAGGATTTTCTGTATGATATCAATATCCACATGTCCTATGGCATATCGGAATCTTCCGGAAGGGGGCTGATAAATGTTTCTCTACCCTCCGTACTTCCTGATAGAACAGGAGCGGTCTTCGTTTGCAACCTGGAATTCATAACATGGCCCGTCTATGCTCAATACAGGTTCGAATGGGCCAATATTACCATCGGATATGGTGATAAGGAGTTCAAAGATAGAGTGAATGAAGAGAGAATGGGTGTTTTCTTTCTGGACAATGGCGAATGGAAGAGGGCCGAGGGGTCTGGTGTGGATACCTTGAACAAGAAGGTATACGGCAATTTCTCATCCCTAATGACTGGCCAATATGCAATAGGGATCCTGGACAACAATGGACCTGAACTCAGGCACAGGGAAACCGAGGATTACAGGTACAGGATGTTGGAGTCTACTGAATACAAGTTCAGGGTGGAATACAGGGATGCCGACAATGACCTCCCTGTCAAAGTGATCCTGATGATCGATAACAAGACCGAATATCAGTTGACAGACGAGGGTTTCTCCACATCAGTAACAAGATGGACATTCCATTCGGTGAATGAGATCGAACTGGAACCTGGAGACCATACCTATTATTTCGAGGCATATGATGGGAATTTCATCATCCGATCTGATTATTTCAACATCAATGTCGGAAATAATCCCCCGGTTGTCATCATTGTAGGACCCACCTCTATAATCAGAACGGGAGATGTGGTCCTGTTCGATGGATCAGGTAGTTATGATCCTGATGGGGATGATATCAAATTCTCGTGGGACTTTGACGACAGGGACGGCATTCAGAGGGAAGAACTGGATGAGAAGGTTGACCACGTTTACATTGATGAGGGAAACTATGTCGTAACTCTGACGGTCTCCGATGGCGTTGACGAGACCTCGAAGACCATCCATATCACCGTACTTGATGAGGATGAGCCTTCAGGTATAGGAAGTGATATCCCTCCAACCATATGGATCGGTATAATCATTATCATGGGTATATTGATCATAGCCATAGTAATATTCATCACGATCTCCAGGAGAGGTCACGAGGAACAATCGGACATTCAACGGAAGTTCGAGGGAAGATGGTCCTGCCCAGAGTGTGGGACAAGGATTCCAAACGGTGTTGAAGAATGCCCCAAATGTGACTATCTCTACGACCCCGTGGACTTTGAGGATGAAGATGAGTTCGACGACTTTGAAGATGATGAGGATGAGATGTAAAGCACCCAGGACTCCCAAGCTATAAATAAGAGAATAATTATCGGCGTATCCCCGAGGTGCCCACATGGGAAACATCAGACCTACGTTCATAAAGAGATCTGCGATAGATATACTCAAATTATACCCTGCTCAGTTCACAGATGATTTTGAAGAGAACAAGATCTTCCTTTCCAAGGTTGCAGAGTTCCAGTCAAAGAGTCTCAGGAACAAGGTTGCAGGTTACATTACAAGGTACAGGCACGTTCTAGCGAACAAGATCTAAGACCTGGAACTTTCGGTTACCTCCCCCACTTCGGTTTATAAATCCATTTTCGATGATTTATTTTGTATGAGGTTAGGCCCTCTCGGGCCTCCCGCATGCATCCCTAACCGAGGGCGGGGTTTAATCCCCTTTTTCCCCGTCCACTTCTTTATTCTTAACAGTCGGAACGAACCTTTTTCTAATTAGACCTCGATCCATCGTCATGGAAGGGTCCCGAACGGATGGACCGGGGTACAGGATACCCAGCAGGGAGATCGTTGAGAAAGCAATCCTGGATGTATTGAAGGAAGCATTCACTGTCAGATCACAAGTTCTTTTTCAGAGATTGGTCCTGGGAAGACTTCGAGAGATGAATGGAGGAAAGTACAGACTGACAGGAAAGAGGCTGAGAAGGATCGCCGCTGACATGAATGATGTTGACCTTATTATCCACTGCAGGGACGGGGAACGGATGAATCGAAGTAAGACCTGCCCCGTATGTGGAAGCCCAATGGAGAATATCCAAAACAGCACACTCTACGGATGGACCGTCACTACAGGGAAGACCTGCCCGACCTGTTCATATTGGACAGGGACCAGGAAAAGGATCCCTACCAGGTATGTCTTCACCATTGAGAAGGAAAAATACATCGGTGAGAAACTGGAGGAGGCTTGATGGAAAGGACCTTCATGACGGCCATAGAGGAAGGAAACCTTTCCGAAGCAGCTGATATTTTAAAGAGGATCGAGAAGGACATACCGAGGACCAGGTTCCTCTTTCTCGAGGGTCTCCTTCTTGAAAAGAAAGGTGAATTGGAAGAGGCCTCAAAGAAATTCGATATGGCTCTTGTCCTTCATCTATCCGATCATTCGTTATGGAAAGCCAAGGCCAGGGTCCTGATGGAACTTGGAAAGGTGGACATGGCAAAAAGGGCAGCCGAAAGGGCATGCAGACTGAAACCGGATGATCATGATGGGCATCTCCTTTTTTCAGAGATATTATACCGGATTAAGGACTATCCTGAAGCGGAGAAGGAAATTGATATGTCCCTTGAACTGGGGGGCAGGTCCGCCGCTGCCCTGACCTTGAAGGGCATACTGATCTCGATCCTGAAACAAGATTACAGGTCTGCCCTCACCTACTTCGATTCTGCAATAGACACCGATGAGGGATACGGCAGGGCATGGACCAACAGGGGAATTGCATTGAAGGAGATAGGGGACAGGGACGGTTCGATCTATTCTTTCCAGAAAGGGCTGATCATTGATCCTGTGGATTCCAATGCCAGAAAGATGCTGATCATATTGGGACAGGCATCTTTCGTTGAGAAGATTAATGGAAAGGAGTCCAAGCTCAACAAGAAGTCTGGTCCCGATGTTTTAGAGAAAGAATCCAAAGAGGACCTGGAAGAACTTGATGAGTGGGAGGATTGGGGGGGTCAATAGGGGTAATCCTGATCGACCAGATCTGCAATTCCTCGCATAATAGTATCTGTGACCTCTCGTAGAACTTCCTTGTTATCCTCTTCTCCAGCGAATTCTTTGAAGATAAGAGGTTTTCCGATCTTGATCGTCACTATCTTCTTCATCTTGGGCATGTGATCTCCTTTGGGCATAAGGAGGTGAGTACCCCAGATCCCGACGGGAACCACTGGTACCCCTGTCCAGAGTGCCAGTTTTGCAACCCCGATCTTTCCTCTTGTCAGGTTGAACCCACCACCTCTTGAACCTTCGGGGTAGATGATGATATTATGGCCTTTCCTGATATATTCAGCACCCTGTTTCAACGATTCGTCCCCAGTCCCCTTACCCCTGTCAACCGGAATGGCCTTGAATCTCCAGGCAAGGAACCTGAAAGGAAGCTTCCCCTGGAACCAGTGCTCCCTGTCCGCAAAGAAATGGGTCTTCCGGTGTGTTGACATTACGATGGGGGGCATCACAGCAAACTCATCAAGATGGCTGTTGTGGTTCACGGCAAAGATGTAAGGTGTATCCTTGCCCAGGTTCTCTCTACCTGCCTCTTCCTTGATCATCCTCCACCTGAGAAATGGTAGAAGGAATACCCTCTCGGGAAGTAGATAGAAACCTATTGCCATGTTCTTTCAGAAGTCCACAGGGATAGATATATTTGTCGTCGATCGAAGATTGATTAACTTGGTGATCCGTAGGTCAATCTATATCAATAAATATGTGAAGAACCACAATAAGCCAGGAATCCAATACAATTTCACAATTACATATCATTGCCATTTTATATATAAGAACGTCTTTGATACCAGTTGGGGTTTCAAAGAGAAATCGTTCCAATCGATCAAGAGGTGTTCAGTATGAGCAATTTAGGAAAGATGGTGGGAGTTCTACTCATAGTGGTCTCCCTGGCAATAGCAGGTATCGGAGCCGCCTTCATGTTCTATATTGCACCGAATGGTGCGGAGGAAGCAACGTTCCCTACTGATTTTGATGAGCATAACCTGTATGGCGGATATCTCGACAGGTTGAACACGACCTCGGGCCAGGTCGAACATGTTGAATTCACCGTCGACAGGAGGATCCAGGCGGTTGATGAGCTCGGTGATGGGAAGATCAAACTTGATGAGACCATCGATGGTATCGAGAACGGTACCCAGGTCCCGGTACCTGAACTGGAAAAGCACAACATCTACAACATAGATGAAAGCTCCATCCAGTTGTATCTTTACGAGGACCTCATCACTGGAGATAAACTGGAATACACCGAGGATGATAAGGTCCAGTGGATATTCCCTCATCCGGTTGACAAGGATAAGGATTACAATGTGTTCAACATGAACATCTTGAACTATTCCGGTGCCCAATTCCTTGGGGAAGAGGAGAGGTTCGGTGTGAATTGTTACGTTTATAGAGGAGAGGAGATCGAATATGAGATCGATATTCCCGCCTCCACCGCAGCAAAGCTTGGAAGCTTGGCAGCAGATTCCAAAATGAAGTTGACACTCTGGGAGAAGGCATGGGTCCATCCTCTGACCGGATCGATCATCGACTATGCCAAGGAGATCAATACATATCTCTATCTTCCGGAACTTCCAAGTGTCCCGGAGATCAAATATCCTTCCAACCTTAACTCAACTTCAGGATTCGATGGAGACCTCGTTCTCTTCGATCAGGCAACTGCATCATTCATGACCTTCAACGACATCAAAGCGGAAAGATATATTGAGGTCATCTCGGCAAGTGATTACAATCTGACAACCAACGAAACCGTTACCGTAACAACAGCGGAAGGTGCATCCCTGGCGCTTCTTGATTCCAGTATCCAGGTGATCTTCGATGCCAGGGATGGAACTCATACCGGACCTGTAAGGACCGGTCATTACCTCTTCTCACCGCAAGGTGCGGGCCAGATGAACTACTCGATCTGGGATGACGGGTTCCAGATGGAGGTCAATGCGGAGTACATCGGACAAGAAACAGCTGCTTTCCCGGGATTGGTGGCCAACATCTACCACGTATACGTTGAGAATGGAACATATGTGAAAGGTGGGTTCGCCACCCTTGACATGACCTACTGGGTGGAGGAGATGTCCGGTATCGTTCTCGATGTGAACAAGAAGATGACCGTTTGGAGACCACAGGATGCCCGGAGACTTCCAACTGATACTTCCATGATCAACAAGACGGTCACCCTGAACACCACCATCACATCTTACAATCCCCTTGACGGAACGGAAACCCCCATGGACATATATGTTGAGCAGATGATCAACTGTTCCGGATATACGAATGATACATTCGAAGTAGGAAAGATCACCGAGACCGTGACAAAATACCTACCGGACGGTACGATGATGGCACCTCCGGTTGTCACCCAATTCGGGGTGGATGCTTATACCATGGACTATGTCTTCGTTGACAGCTGGTCCACAATGGACAGGGACGGCCAGTTCACATTCCCACTGGGACTTCTCAATGATACTGGTGTAGTGATCGATTTGTTCACCATGTACAATTCAGACCTGGGAATGTCATTTGACACCGTTCTCATTGAAGAAACCACCATGAACGGTTTGGATGTGGCGAAGTATCAGATGACACTTCCTGCAGTTCCCCTGACCTATGGCCAGGTTGTTGCAACCCTTGGACAGGACCCGGGACTTCCAGGAGCCTCCGGATTATATTCATGCGTCTTCGAATATATCGTGGATATCGATACGGGGACAATTGTGGACCTCTCAAGGGATGTCACTATCCAGCTCGTTCCCCCCTCATACGACTATCTTTGGGACACTCTCAACTCAACTACCGTTCTCAAGGGAGAGATGATGGGGAAGAACGTCACAATGACCCAGACGATAATGGGTTCAGATTCCGGGCCGGATACCACATTGGTCACCGTTACGAAGACATACAAATACGACAATGGAACTGATTTCCAGCCACCTGCCACCTCAGAGGTCCTTGTCAATACAACATCTCATGAGATGTTATATCCCAACGGGACCGGGATGGGAGTCTACTTCCTCTTCCCCAAGGCTCCGGATGCTCCGGCATACCCCATGATCTATGACTTCGGTGGGGTCATGTTCATGGGTGCTGCGATCAAAGGGACCGGGACGGAAACAACAGTTGAATACAACTTCTCAAAGACAGAGGTTATCGATGCAGCGATCTTCGGTATGCCCGGGGTCAACGCGAACATGACACTGGGATACAACTATCTGGTAGACAAGGTCACAGGGATGGTCCTCGATGTCAATGTCCATATCAATGTTGAGAACAACTCGATCAACATGACAATGGACATGATCTTCATGTCTCAGAACGATCCATTAGAGATCGCCATGAAGAATGCGGTGATGGGATGGGCGATATCCGAACAACCCAGGAAGGTCTTAGAAATTGAAATGGGCCTCTATGGCATGGAAGCTCAGGCGGCGGTCATGAAGGCAAAGGCAACATCGATGCTGTTCAAGATAGCCGATGGTGTGGAACCCGCAATGGAGCTGGAGCTCAGGTTCAATGCTACCACAAAAGCCGCACTTCTTGCAACTGCGACAGCAACCGTTGCTCAGTTAGAACAACTTCCAGCACTATTAGGTGCACATATGTTGAAGAACCTTCTCGCATCCAAAGAGAACATGGTCCTCTATGTCTATTACAAGAAAGTGGATGAGGACAAGGACCTCAACGAATTCGTGGATGTGGATGGGACTGTAAAGTACTGGGCCGACATCGCAAAGGACAAGGATGCCGAGTACGAGAAGTTCGCGGTGGTCATCCCAACGATCATGTATGTATTTGCTGGGATCGGTATCATTGTGGGACTTGTCCTGATATTGGCACCCGGAAGAAAGACCGAGGAAGCTGAAGAATAGGATCGAACTCTGAAGAAGAACATGAGGACCCGTCTATTTCAGGCGGGTCATTTTTTTTATTAGTATAAGACTGACAGCTGCAATGCCAATTCATCCGGTCCCTTTTTCCTTCAGATCTTCGGATGACAGTATCCCATCTTCAGTAATGTATCCTGTAATGAACCTGGAAGGTGTCACATCGAAGGCAGGATTAAAACCCAGGGAGCCTTCAGGGACTATTGGCATCCCGTAGATCTCCAGGATCTCACTCCCTGACCTCTCCTCTATGGGTATGGACTTACCATCCGGACATTGAGGGTCATATGTTGTTTTGGGAAAAGCTACATAGAATGGTATTCCGAACTCCCGGGCCAGAACAGCCTTCTCAAGAGTACCAACCTTGTTCGCAATATCCCCATTGGTAGCAACCCGATCAGCTCCCACGATAATGATATCTACCTCCCCCTTTGACATCAGATGACCTGATGCCCCATCAACTATTATTCGATGGTCTATCCCCTCATTGGATAGTTCCCATGATGTTAGGCGTGAACCTTGAAGCAGAGGTCGTGTCTCCGAGATCCAAACGAAAGGCTGAGCTCCCTCTCGGGCCTTCATCCTGATCGGGGCAAGGGCAGTTCCCCAGTCAAGGGTTGCAAGAGCCCCCGCATTGCAGTGCGTCAGTTACCCTCCCCCCGTCGGGAATTATGGATTTCCCGTTCTCACCGATCCTTCGGCAGGATTCTATGGTGGAGGACATAAGGTCCTCAGCGGAGGATAACGCTTTGCTATTACCTCCTTCACGTAAACCTTTCATAACAATGTCCAGGCAGTTTCTAAGGTCCACAGCTGTTGGTCTGGAATTGACCAGGGAGCTATAGCTTGTTCCTGGATCTTCTCCCCTTCCAATTGCCAGGGCGAGTGACAAGGCTCCAAAGACACCGATAGCCGGAGCTCCTCTGATAGCCAGGGTGTTGATAACATCCACCTGTTCCTTGATGGTCCTTGGTCCTATCACTTCTGTTCTATAGGGAAGTTTCCTCTGGTCTATGAGACACAAACTCCCTTCCTCCATCCAGAGACAGGGTCTGTCAACGATCTCCCCTTGGAAGAGGAATCTGATGGGATCACCTCATGGGCCCCGGACCATATTGACCTCCGGGGGGTTGGCCATAAGGTCTCATTGGGCCCTGTTGAGGTCCGATCCCCGGCCTGTATCCTGGTGGTGGGAGAGGACGGGCAGGACCACGGGACCGTAATACCACAGCAATGACCAGGACCAGGAGAACAAGGAATCCCACGATCGAGATGCCCAGCACCATCTGGGAGCTGAGGAACTCATCGGATGTCGTCTCTTCCGATACAGTGATCGTAAGCTTTATCCTTACACTGTCGGAGCCATCTCTGGGGTCGGTAACAGTGACTGTGATATTATAGATCCTGGGAGTCAAATTACCAGGGATGAGAAAATCTCCGGAGTATGTGTCATCCTCACCGGGTGACAGTGTAATCTCAATCATATCGAACTCTGAAAGGTCAACCTTGACATCAAGGTCGTCCAGATCCTCGTCCAACGCAACCACATCAATATTGACCCTACTTCCCTCTGAGAATTCGGTGGTGGCCTGACCACCCTCATCGGTAACATTATAGGTTATGATCTCGGGGGGAGTATTCGCTCTGTTGACCCTTAAAGAAAAGGACGAGGTACCCTGAAGGCCCATGGAATCCTCAGCGATCACATCGATCTTTCCCTTCACACCTTCTGAAACGGACCTGCCCACCGTGAATTGAGCTGTCCAGGTCCCGTCATCTCTGGAAGTGTCCGGGGATATGCCGTCATCCTTCATGTAAAGGAATGAAGGACCTTTCACAGGTGTCAGATCGATCCAGACCTTTTCAACATCATCGTTGAGGTCCTCTACATTTGCAGTCACTATTACAGGGGTCTCACCATCGTTATCGACCTCCTCTGGCAGGGGACTGACACCAATGATAGTGGGAGCGACCGGTGGAAGGATCACATCCACCCATGTCTTTGCAGTTGTCTCATGTCCCACATCATCCACCGCTGTGATCTCCACCTGGTAAATGGATATATCCACAGATGGGGACACCGTGAACTCTACAGAAAAATTTCCGTCATCTTCGAAGATATCCCCGGAGGTTCCGTCGTCATACATCCTTACCTCATCCTCCCCGCCGATATTGGTCAGGTCCACGTATACCTTGTCCAGATCGTCCTCAGGGTCCTCAACCATCGCCCAGATCACAGAAGTTGTGACTCCGTCATTGGGAATACCGAGGGGGTAGGCTCCCTTATCGGTGATATCAGGAGCCTTTGTCAACTGAGCAGAATCAAGGACGGTCAAAGTTACGTTGTCAAAAGCCTGGCCACCCCTAGTATCCTTTGCCGTGATCTTGAAGATATACTCTCCGATGGAGATGGATCCCTTGATCTGATAGGAGAATATCCCATCGCCTGAGATATCATCCCCATTGGTCCCATCGTCATACATCTTCTGAGTGGATGTCTTTCCAATTGGGGTGAGGTCGGCCTCGACGGTTCGAAGATTGCCATCGGAATCCTCCACAACAGATGCAATGATCGGTTGGATCGATCCGTCATCCGGTACTATGTCCGGATCGACCATAGAAGCCTCAATGGCCGGCGGGTGGTTGAGGAAACCCACTGTCCGAACTTCGAATTTCTGGGAGGCACCGATCCTGTCGAAATGGGCAGGAGAACTGACGGTTACATTTCCGGTCCCGTTTAAAGTGAATCCGATATCCTGTCCCTGGTATTCTCTATCAGGTGATCTGATCTTCCATGAGACCTCCTGAAAGGTCCTTGGTCCGGTTATGGTCAGATCCATAACGGGCCCTCCGGAAGTGATATTATAATCCTCTGGAACGGTTAGCCTGGCCACTGAATTCCTCACAGCCACACCTATCATCACAGATGGGGCCCAGTATGTGATGTTGACCGAGACCTCGAACTCATTCCCAGCATCTACCTCATCAGGGAATTCAAGTTCTTCAAGGGTCCATGGAGCAGCGCATACACCGATACGATGGGGCTCTATGTTCCCTCCTCCCCTTTCATAAACATTCCACATCTTGTCAAAATCCTCTCTTGGAATCTGAATACCCTTTCCACCCTTGTAACCGATACCGCTTGGTACGGGATCGTGGACTATCAGCATTCCGTAACCCAGGTTCGAATCGTAACCTACCACCAATCTCCATACCTTCTCAAGGGCTGCAAGGTCCTCTGGTGTAACCTGGGGATCGGGTGGCTGGGGGTTGTTCGGGTCTGGGGGTTGGGGATTCGGATTTAATTCGGGAGGGATGTCCAGATACATGTAGCAGAGCACTGGATGATCCTCGGAAACAGCCTGATATATATCCGCAAACCTCATTTCGGCCCTGTCATCGTTATCGTTCCAATCGTAATTGAAGCCGCCATAGCCCAGTATCCTTTCTCTGTATCCCTTTTGGGTAACCGGATAGTTACCGGAATAGTGTGCCGCCCTCATCAGTTCATCCGGAGTCGAGGGTCCAGAGCCGAGTATGCCTTTTGTGATATTCCTGATATCCTGCTGCATCACGTAGGGTCCATGGAAATCGAATATCATCGATAGACCAGCTTCACCGGTCAGGTCATCTCCTGCTCTAGGATGATATGGTACCAGATTGCTGAGATTGACCCTTGAAGGTAATGCTCTCGAGGGATATCCTCCATTCTCAGGTATGAGAAGGACCGTCATGGCCGATCCCAGGAGGATGAGCAAGGCAGCTCATTGTCCCGATGATTGCTGTTCTATGGGAGATTATAAGACATCTTCTCACCTTGTGCGGGCTGGGTAATCATCTCCATCACCCAGAATGAAAGGTCATTGATGGTGGTTATTATAATGTTTATGGAAAGGAGGACGCAACCGCATCGAGTGGAAACCGTAAAGTCCTCAATATGAGATACACCCTCATGGCCGATGGGATAGGAACAAGAAAGGAAAGGGACACATTGGGAGAAAGGGAGCTTCCCGAGGATGTCTTCTACGGTATACAGACCCTCAGAGCATCTGAGAATTTTCCAGTATCGAACCTCCCTAATCACCCGTACCTTATCGATGCTTACGCTTCCATCAAGGAATCTGCGGCATTGGCAAACATGGAGGTGGGTTGGCTCGATCCTGAGATCGGAAAGCTCATTGTGGAAGCCGCAATGGATGTCCGCCAAGGGAGTTTAAGGGACCATTTCATCGTGGATAGGTTCCAGGCAGGAGCCGGGACCTCTACCAATATGAACGTCAACGAGGTAATTGCCAACAGGGCCCTTGAATTGAAAGGGGAGAAGAAGGGATCCTATGACATCATATCACCCAACGACCATGTGAACATGGCCCAATCGACCAATGATACCTTTCCAACCGCCATGCAGATATCAGTTCATAGGATGACAGGGGAACTCATAGAGGAAGTAAGGTCCCTGGCCATCTCCTTCAACAGAAAGGGAGATGAGTTTAGGAACGTCCTCAAAACCGGAAGGACCCACCTCCAGGATGCCATGCCCGTCACCCTCGGTGGTGAGTTCAAAGCATATGGTTCGGCCCTTGTCAGGGCAGCAGACGAGATAGAACGAAGGAACAGGATGCTTCTTGATCTGCCTCTAGGAGGGACAGCTACCGGGACTGGCATAAACACTCACCCCGAATATCGCGAGAGGGTAATATCTCATCTATCAAGGATATGGGGGCTGGAACTGACCGCCAATCCATCACCCTTCGAAGCGATGCAGTCCACTATCAGGATCGTATCTGTTTCCTCGGCCTATAAAGAACTGGCGATCGAACTGGGAAGGATCTCCAATGATCTCAGACTTCTGTCATCCGGACCCACAAGCGGATTCTCTGAGATCACTCTACCAGCCGTTCAACCTGGATCATCCATAATGCCCGGAAAGGTCAATCCGGTACTGGCAGAATGTATGAACATGATATGTTTCGTTGTGATGGGAAACGACGTTGCAATAACCACCGCCGCAGGAGCTGGTCAGCTCGAGCTCAATGTGATGATGCCTATCATGGGAAATCTTATACTCAGATCAGCAGAATATTTTGTGAACTTCCTCCCGATCTTTGGTGAAAAGTGTATAGACGGGATCAGTGTTGATGCGGAGAGCCTTAACAAGAGGGTAATGGCAAATCCCATACTTGCCACTTTATTGAACAGAAAGTTAGGTTATCTCAAAGCCGCTGAAGTTGCAAAGGAGGCAATGGAAAGAAAAAGGTCAGTGGTGGATATCGTCCTGGAGAAGGGCTATTTGACCAGGGAGGAAGCAGATGAGATGTTCAACAGGGCATCCCTGGTGGGATTGGTGAGGGGTATATCAGAGGATGGGGAGGAACAGGGAGAGGATCCAAACAAAGAGAGCAGTTGAGACCGGAACAAGGAAATTATCGTCTGTAAGAAATCTATGTGGAAGGCAAATGGTCTCCACGATCCCGCCTACCAGGTCCTCCCGCAAGAGCTGCCCAGGGCCCGATGATGGAGAGTGTCAGGATCCCAGGGACAAGCATAAAGGTGAACATACCAGCCCAAGTCTTCTCAGGATTCCAGGGAAGGGTGGGTCCTTTGAATAAAACTCCTCCAAGAAATGCAAGAGGGTCACCGAAGGTCATCACTATCATTGAAACAAGAGTGATATCCCGTGGGAAAAGGAACCATACCACCACACAGCCAAGGAAGAACGCCAAGGGTCCCTGGCCAGGAACCTCATCCTCTGATTTATCATACCGATCGAGAAACCAGGTGATGATCGGTAGATGTTTCCTTTCCTGGACAATGCTCAGAAGAACTCCGATCCCCAACACCACAAGGAAGAACCATCTGAGATCGTCAGAGATCAATAAAGAAAGAATGAAGACAGTCCCTAAGAGTAAATGGAATACTTTTCTCCTTATTCCGATCCTCTTCCCCTCAACCGGTGGGGTCTTTGAGACCATGTCCAACAATCATGGACACATTGATAAATATAGCCCGAAGAAAACCGAATAAAAGTGTGAAAGGGCTAGAGAAAGAACAAATCAGAGGGGATGGGATGCACTCTGTAGTCTCCTAACCCTTTCCGGGCAAACAACGACCATAAAGAGGGATCTCGAACCATTTTTCCCAACTTCTGGTCGGGAACTATCTAGTGGTCTGGAAAGTATATAAAACTTCCTTTGCCCTATGAATGATTGAAAAAAGAGGGGGGATCTATAAAAGTACCCCTTCCAGTGGATCATATCTTCCTTCTGCTGTCTGGACCCTTTTTTTCAGGTTTACCCCTTTTCCTTATCTCTTCTACCTCCTTTTCCTTTAGAGAAGCGAAGGTGGAAAATCCTCTTGTGAATGTAGTAAGAAGGCCTCCGATCAGCATCAGGACCATTACCAGTTCCAGTGGGATCAGCTCTCTGCCCAATCCGATATCTATACCCCTTGTATTAAAAAAACCCACCAGAACGAACTGGAAGGGGAGGACGAACATCATCAGGACCATCCTGTCCGCCCTGCCCATTACTCCGCTGTAATTTCTATCAGCACCAACAGCCTGGGCCTGGGTTCCCATATACGAAGAGAGCAGAACTGCTGTAACTGAGATCAGACCAAAGGTTGTATCACAGTAAGGTGAAAAAGCGATACCCGTCAGAAGGACCACATCCGAAAGTCTATCGAAGGTATGGTCCAGGAAGTCACCTACCTTGGAAGAGGTCCCTGCCAGTCTGGCAACCCTTCCGTCCAGGGTGTCAGAAATTGAATTAAGACCAATGAAGACGAGCCCTCCCAACAAAGCCAGGTCCCATCTGTCAGCCGGCAACCACTTTCCTGAAAGGGCCAGTATCAATCCTCCGATCATAGCAAAAAGGAAGGACATGCTGGAGATTATATTCGGGTCTACCCTCAAGAAAAATCTGGCAAGGGGATCGAAGAAAAGGTCCAGCCTCTGTCGATAGCCTTCTAGAACCATTCCGCGCATTCCTCCAACCAATCTACTTTTCCTGGTCTGTAATGGAGAAGAGTGCTTAATCTTTTCTCCCTCGCAGCCTTGATCATTTCAATGATCCAGTCTGCAATATCCTCTGAAGAGAGCCCCGAGACATCTCTCTCGAGGACGACCCTTCCGCCCTTGTCAAGAGCTGTCCAATCACTCTCACTGTTAGCCCTGTCCTCCTCTTCCCACGCCTTCGTCAGCAGATATCCCAGAGCCTCTGCCTCTATATTCTCCTTAACCTTTTCATCAGAATATCCCCTCTCATTCAACCGTTTTCTCAAAATGGAAGGATCCAGTCTAATGATGATCATCAGGTCCGAGGGTGCCAGGTAGGAAAGATGACCTTCAATTACAGCATCTCCCTTGATGTTTTCTGACAGATGGGTCAGACCTTCCCTAACCACTGAGAGATCAACGATGTACCTCGTCGTTTTTAATGTCGTATTCCTCGTACAGTCCCATCTCCTTTATGGCTTCCTTCTCCGAAAGCACCTCGATCCCAAGGTCACTAAGACGTGATGCCGTGGTTGTCTTTCCCACTCCGGGAGTCCCGCAAAGGGAGACTATCATGGGTAACGATATCTCAGGGGCAGATAAAAAGTGAGCGGTCCTACCTCTATTCCATCTATTCCATTTGACATATTACTTTGAAAAGAAACCGGTAATCCGTGATAATTCTAGTGTGAATACTAAAATAGGTTCATATCTGCTGGTTCCATACATGGACTTGTGTGGGAAACATTTAAGTCCGTATCCTGGATTCAAAACCGGGAACAACGTTGCAGAGGACATATCATGAGATGTAGGAGATATGCGGGGAAGACAAGGTCTTTTCTTTTGTTGACGATGATCCTCGTACAGGTCCTGTCTGCAATTCCACTGGGAACAGGTGGAGGACCAACAAGGGGTCCCGGAACCGATATCCATGTAAGAGGAATAACCTCCCATAAAGATGGAGAGATCGTCGGCTTCCTTCAGCAGGTTTTCGAAGCGGATGTCGCAAACTCCGGTTCGGATCCCTACATAGGAAATGTATCAGTCACCCTCACAATCATGTTCCCGGGTAATGAGACGGAGAACATGACAGAGGTCCACAAGCAGACCGTGGACCTCGGAAGTACCCTAGAAGAAGTCGGGAATGAGACCACGATCCAATTCTCACCATGGCTTCCATCTGCCGAAGGATATTACAGGATCAGGGTATCTTCCAATGCCTTTGATGATAATCCAGGAAATGACACTGTTCAGATCATGATCAGGGTCCTTTTATCCCACATTGAAGGTGTGAAGGTCTCCTTTGCTCCGGGAAGTCCTTCCAACCAGAAGATCCAGAGAGGAGATAATACGAAGATGTACGGTTACGAACCTTTCGTATTCGAAGTAGAGAATACTGGGATCTTCAATGACACGTTCAATATCACCATAGATTCGGCATGGGTAATGACCCCCTGGGATAATATGACCCGGGAGCTTGCACCAGGTGCTTCCGATCTTATAGTGGTCAATGTGGAGGTTCCCCAGGACATAGATCCTCTATCCTTCGATGTTCTGGTATTCACTGCAACCTCTCAAAGGAACGAATCGCAAAAGGATGCACTGAGCGCAAATATCTCCATCCCCCTCAAGGAGGATGTGGAGGTGACCGTTGCCTCCCCCGACCCTCAATTGGGTTATCCTGGAGGCCCTTATGTGGAGTTCGCATTCCGGATAAGGAACACAGGGGACTGGGCCACATATTTTTCCCTGAAGGTCAGTTCGAGACCCTCCTCATGGAAATCAGAGATTAAGTCCACAAAAATGACCACGATGGAGACCGGTAACATCTCCCGGGATAACTATATCATCGTTTATGCCTGGATCTGGGTCCCCCCGCTGAACTATGACACCATGGATAATGACAGGACAGAGGAAGGGCAGATAGGGGCACTTATCCTAACAGCAACAAGCCCGTCACAACGTCACTGATTCCGCGGAAGGTACAGTGGATGTGGGGCTTGTCCATACGGTTCAAATGGAGATCCAGCCCAAGAAATTGGTTGTCAATTTCACAGAGGAATCGAAGAATTCACCTCAATTCCTGAATATCAGCGTCCGGGTCAGGTCCATCAACAACAACAGGGGTGACCCCAGTGCGAAGATGGATGTCAACCTGACCACTCCGGAAGGACCCAACGGCGTTCTCTTCAAACCCATATGGCAGAATGGATTCGATAATAACATATCGACAATGTGGTCTGCAACACCTCCTGTGGGAAAGGTCAAGCTCAGATCAGGGGATTGGAGCGTCGGCCAGCATATCAGGATAATCGTTCCACCTTTCCCCGATCCAGGGTACAGCTGTTATAAACATAGTGGCCATCCCCGAACTACTTGAGGGTAGGGATGGTCTAACGATCTCTGCCAGCAAGGATGCGGAGGTCCATGTGGGTGGTTATCTGAACTACTCGATCGTTCCTCCCAGGACCGAGTTCTTCAATGACCCCGAGATCAGTGAGAACACCGATGAGAACGGAAACGGAGTTGAGGACTGGAGAGAAGCCTATCCAGGTCAGGTCCTGCTCCTGCCGTTCAATATTACCAACCACGGTAATGGATGGGACGGATACAATACCACAGGCAGCCCGATCCCTGTTCAGCCCTCGGCCCTTCTTCCTAACGATTGGTCCATTTCCTTCCCAACATCAACCCAGTCATTGATCCCATACAGGTTTGATCCAAACTCCCCATCCCATTCCGCACTTGTTTGGGTTACTGTTACAATACCCGATGGAGCTCCAATCGGGGAGAGCGCCACTATCAAGGTAGGGGCCTCATCCTTCATCGAGACAGGTCTCAGAGGGGGGGATCCACGCTATCAGTGGGCCGAGATCGAGGTTTTCGTCATACAGGGTTTCGCAGTGGACCTGGAACCAGAGGAGAACAGGAAATCCGCTGAACCTGGGGAAACCCTTGTTTACAGATTGAATGTGACCAATATCGGCAATGGCGTCGATATCATCAAATTCCGTTTGGAGACCCAGGACCTGATGGGCTGGAACATCTCCTTCGACGTGGATGAATACAATCTCACCCCCAGGGAGAAACGTCCTGTCGTTGTCAGGATCACACCGAGCCTTGATGCTGTCAGGGACCAGGAGCTTGCATTGAAGGTAAGGGCCCAATCACAGAGGTCCGTCATTGCCTTTGACGAGGTCTGGTTGAACACTACTGTCAATTACAGGGGTGGGGTGGAGATCCAGCTTCTTGAAACACCATCACTTCAATGGAAATATCCCGGAGAGGTAGCCACATACTTGGTGGAGGTGTTCAACCGGGGAAACGGTAATGATACCATCGATCTTGTCATTGATCCTGGAAATAACGCATGGGAAGCTGAGATCGCAGTAGGGGAGAACAGAGGAATGGGGGCATCGATCAATCTTGAAAGAGGAGGCTCCAAGAAGGTTAGGGTCAATATAACCCTCCCCTCTCTTTCATCTGTATCCAATGAGGAGGAGCTCTTCGAGAAAGGCATACAAGCCTCCAACAAGGTATCTTCGATCCTTACTGCCAATCCAAAGGGATATCCAACAATATCCTCCATGATCAACCTCACTGTTGGTGTCTTGACAGAATATGGAGCCTCCCTGATGCTAAAACCCGGAGATGTCATTGACAAGGTTGTTCTTGTGGGGGAGAAGGTAACCTATCAGTTCATTCTCGAGAACAAAGGTAATGGTCCGGACAGGATAATGGCCCTCCCCTCTTCCCCCATCAATTCCATAAGACATCTCTCATGGACTCAGATAGACGAAGGGCCATTCTCACTGAGACCGTTTGAAAGCCGACTCATCAATATTACCGTTTCACCCTCAATGCTGGACAGGCCGTTGTATCATGAGGAGATAGCTGTAGATGTCCAGGCCATAGCAGGGGATAATCTTACCTACATGAGGATCCAGACCACAACCGAGGTTGTGATGTCCAGGATATTGACAGAATCCCTTGACATCGATCTCGGGACCACTGGAAGTATTATGATCAGGATCTGCAACATGCCGGATCCCGGGGTCACACCGATCCTGGACCTACCGATGCAGAGGACATATCTGATCAACAGCACCCTGGAATCTGGAGGATTCTCGAGAGGTTGGACCATACCCCACGGGGATGTTGAGGTCACCCTCACCGCTGCATACCAACTCCAGGATGTCCAGGTCCAGGTCATGGCACCACCCGATTTCGTCACCGGTTCAGAATCCGCATTCATCAATATTGACGTCATAGGTGGACCGGAAAAGAGGGAGAATCTGGATTCTTTCCTCAGAGCGGTCTATTTTGATATTGCGATCGATGTATCGGCTACAAGGTTCAAGAACCTCTTCGAAGGAGGAGAAGGCATAGCCGTCCTCACACTGACAGCAACAGGTAACAGGGGCCAGGGGTCGATCCCCATCGTCATCATGATGGATGGTAAGGAGCTCGGGAGGTTCGACGCAGGTCCCGCATATCCTCAGGAGTACAACACCGGTCTTGCTGCAGGAGGAGGTAGCCAGCAGATACTGTATGAGTTCGGTTTCGACCTTCCGCGCCTTAAATGGTATGAGAAAGGGAAAGAGATGAAGCTGGAGGTCATTCTGGATCCGGATAACGAAGTGGTGGAGAACTCTCCCCAGGGGAATTCCCTCACAGAGGCGAACAATATCATGGAAACAGAGTTCACCATCAAGAACTACGTTCCCCCTCTGGCGGTATGGGTCCTTGCACTACTACTGCTCCTGTTCATGATGATCGGGGGCTTCATTGGATATTTCTTCCTCAACAAAAGGGAAAGCTGGTTCCTCTTACCTCTATCTGCGGGTGCTGCTGGAGGGTTCGGAATGATGTTCTTCGTACCTCTGGAAGATGCCCTGAACATCGGTATTGCGAACGGTATCGGACTGGCAATCATCCTGATAGACCTTCTTTTCATAATGCCCGTGATGATCTACTTCTTCACCAGGGCAGGGGATGCTCACATTCTACACCTGATCAATGAGAGGAGGGGAGACGATCCTATTGTCGGAATGGAATCGACCAGGTCAGTATGGAAACCTCTGACCATCTCCCTTGCTGGGGGATTCCTCATGGTTGCGATCCCGATGTTGTTCTGGGTCATACCCTCGGAGATGGATGGGGGCCTCTCAACGATACTGGAAGTATTGACAAACCTGGATAGCGGGATCCCCGTGATCATTCTGATCCTTCTTGTCCCCCTTGTCGCCATAGGTCTTCAGGTGGCCCTCCTGATGACCAAGAAGAGGGCCTTCGGCAAGATCAGGAGGTCCTGGGACACATTGAGCAGGCTCAAGAGCGAGATAGAGGAGGGATTCCAGTGAAACCGCTTGGACCGGACAATGCTCACGAGATGCTCCGCATGGCCGAACTGACCCTTGCAGGGGGCAACTTCCTCAAGGCCAACAAGATCAGGAAAGATGCTACCGGTCTCATGGATATGACCCTGGACCTGCATCGTAAGTTCTTGAAGAAAATGAAGAACTTCCTGTCAAAGATATCCGATATGGAGGACAGGGGATACGACATTTCAGAGGCCATGAGGGTCATGGATAAAGCAAAGGAAAGAGCGGTCAGGGCGGATTATGATAAGGCCATAAGAACATTGAACCTGGTAAATCCGGCGCTTGACAGGGCAACATACCTGCCATTTCCCCTTTTTAACAAGACATTGGATATCATCTCCACCATCTTCTATTCGTCTGGTAAGGTCTCCTACACGGTCAGGATAGAGAATCCTACCAATGAACCACTTGGAGAGATTATTATCAGACCCACCTTTCCGGAAGATGAGTTCCATGAAGTATCCGAGAAACCTTTCGGAGTTGTGGGTGCCAGGGAATACAAGGAGTATACTTTCTATCTGACCCCAAAGAAAGGTAAGGACTGGAACCTGGGAGTCGGAAGAGAGGTCCTGATGGAGGAAGGTGTGACAATGAGGACCAAGCTTTCATCCCAGCAGGGGAAAGCCAGGTACCTTATTATCATCGAAAACAACAGCGATCAAGTGATCAGAGACCTGGTAATCTCACCACAGACCCCGGGCGGACTTTCGGCAGAACCCCCCCAGGGGGTGATCGAGGCCGTTCCCCCGTTCTCAACCGGTCAGGTCACCTTCGATCTCTTCCCCGATATCCTCGACAAAGGTGCTAGAGAGGCGATCAAGGAAAGGGCAGCGGAAAGAGTTGTTGTCATTGAAGAGGAGTCAGTTGTCCCGGATGAAGAAAACGATTTCATGATAACCGAGACAGAAGAGGAAGATGACATCGAGAGTTTCGAGGATGATGAGGAGCTCTCATTCGATGTTGACGATCTTTCCGAAGGGGAGGTTGAGGAAGGGCCAAGTGATTTTACCCCTATCAAGGAGGAATACGATCTCATAGAGATGGCCCCCAACAAGTACCCCGAAGATGTTGAAAAGGCCATGAAAGGACCTGTTAAAAGGAGATTAAGATCATAATAATGAATGAGGTGACGGCATGAAAAGAAGAATACTGAAAAAGGAAGATGGGGCCATTGGTATAGGGACGATGATAGTGTTCATCGCCCTGATACTTGTGGCTGCCATAGCAGCAGCAGTTATAATCGGAACGGCAGAGGACCTTGAAGAGAGAAGCCAGGAAGCAACTGAGGATGCGAAGGATGTTGTCAAACAGACCCCTAGAATGATAAGGGCAGAGGGCCAGGTCAATGCTGCATCCCAGATCCAGGAGCTGGAGATCTATATTGATTACATCGGATCTCAAGGGGTTGATATGAGGAATGTGGTCATGCATTTGATTGTAACCCAGCAGGGGGGTCAGGGAGCAAAGGCAGACCTGGTGATGAATCAGCAGGATATATCTGTGGTCACAGCCACAGAATTCGGAATCGAAGTAGTATCAGATCCGCTGGACAATTTCGATGAGACCGATAATCCCCCAAGGTATATCCTTGGAGAGACGACACAGCTGAAACTGTTGGTGGACCTCTCACTCTGTGCTGTAACCCTCCCACAGGATTCCTCCCTAAGGGTCGAGCTTACCACCACCGATTCCGGTGGAAGGACCACAGATATCTGGGAAACTCCATCCGCTTATCCCCAGCAGGGTGGCTGGGTCATCCTGGAGGATTGAAGTTTGGAGGATACCTGATGGCCAGGAACAAGGCCGGCAAGGGAAAGGTCAAGGTCATTCTGGAAGATGATGATGATGAAGACCTGGACTTCACCGGGATCAAGGGCGGCGAGGTAGAGAGATACGAGGTACGTGTCGAACCACCCATCATCAGTGGAAGGAAGGCAAAGGTGGTCCGATCCCCTGAGGATCAGGCGGTCATAGTGGAAGGTGGAAGCAGTCAGTCCATGGGTTCCGGTGGAGGAAAAGGAGGAGGTCCCCGGATGCAGATGCAGGCTGGGGGGAGTTCCCAGCAGGTCTACAAGATCGAAGATGACCTCAGAAAGACCAGGGACGTTGTGGAGGACCTGCGCCACACGGTAGATGTCATGGAAGTAGACTTCAAGGACCTGAAGGCAGAGATGGACAGGATATCCTACCTTCTCAGAAGCCTGGAGGGACTGAAGAACACCATGAAGGATATCGAATCCACCGTAAGCGAGCTTTCAGGACTCTACGATATGATCTCCGCCAACGTCAACCCCTTCATCGACATTGAGCCGTTCAGGCCCTCTAACGGGAACGGACTGAACCATGACAGGATCATCGATCAAGGAGGAGTTGTCCACGAGGGACGAGGAAGTGGGGAGACCACGTTCTCAGAGCTTTCCGATATATTCACCGATGATGACGAGGAAGACGCTATAAAGGAAATGTCACCGGTGAAAGCATTCGACCTCAGGTCAGAGGAATGGGCCCTCAGATGGACACAGTTCCTGATAGACAAGGTCGGAAAAGAGGGGTTGGAGATGACCCTTGATTACTACAGGGACCTTGGCTGGATAGACGAGGGAATAATCGACAAGGTCATGGATATTTCAAGAGGAACGGTCGGGCCCCCCAGAAAAAGAGAAGAGGGAAAGGTCCGCTGGAGAATGAATGCGGAAGACCACGTCAAAACACTTGAATTCATCAGGAACATCAGGGGGAAATGAGAGGAGGTTGAATCTGGATGTCTGGTACCGGGACTGCAGCGGCGGCGGCAATAATCCTAATCGGGGTCGTTATCGGTCTTATCCTCGCCGAGCCGTCACTCGAGGAGGCGATGGACGACCTTAAGGAAACGAGAAAGGAGAGTTCCGAAAAGTCGCTGGACCTGGTAAATACTCGTATAAAGATGACATCCGTAATATTCAACAATACAACTGGTCAACTGAACATCACCCTGGAAAATATCGGATCAACGGTCCTTGAGATAAGGCACCTGGACCTGCTCCTGAACGGAACATGGACTGCTCCGGATTTCGGTAATGAGAATTACATATACCCCTCCGGCCAGGTGGTTGCGAAATTTTCAAGCGTCACTGATCCATTATCTGTTAAGGTAGTAACAAGGTATGGAATATCGGACCAGACAACAGATATCCAGATAGAGGCATGAGGTAAATGAAATGGCAGGAAGCGCTGTATCGGAACTGATATTCTTCATCGCAGCGGTGATGATCTCATCAGCCGTAGCTGTCACTTTGATAGAGGTGATCGATGATTATTCCACCAATCTCAAAGACGAGGCATCGATCCTTAGAGGGGAGATGATATCTGATATGGTGCTGGTCAACGATGTCCAGCGGATCCCCTACGATGCAGCCACTGGAAATATCACCTTCTACCTGAAGAATACAGGGACCGGCGATCTCTCAACGGATGATCTTGTATTATCGGCAAATAGGACCATTGGAACCGGAAGCAACCTGACAGTAACTCTGCTAGGAGGTGGGGCGAAATGGTCTCCTGGAAAGACGATCCAGGCGAATCTCTTTGTCCAGAATCTTGGACCGAACGTCGATCATTTCGGTTGGGCCACCACTTCCGGACTGACCTCTGAGGGAAGAAGGAGAGGGAGCACTGACATCTCCTTCGTCTTCAGGATCAAGGAGGTCTGAAAATTGTCATCCAACAGCAGATCCAATATTCTGAGGTTCGATTTCGAAAGGGACGGCCTACACAGGCATCTTGGTGGAGGGATCCCCAAGGGGGCACTTGTTGTGATCTCCGGTGCGGTGGGAAGCGGAAAATCTGCTATCATAGAGAGGCTTGTGTACGGCTTCATGCTCCATCACCACAGTGCCAATATCATTTCCACTGAGTTGACCACCAAAGGCTTCATGGACCAGATGGATTCACTGGACTATCCCATCAAGAGGAACCTGATGGAGGGGACCCTTGGGTTCGTTCCGGTGTTCCCCTTGATCGGAAAAGCAAGGAAGAGAACGGATTTTCTCTCAAGATTGATGTCCACCCCTGGTCTATATGATCATGAGGTGATAATCGTTGATACGTTCTCTGCCCTTGTAAGGAACGATCTGGATGAGAGCAACGCATTGCAGACGATCTCATTCTTCAAGAAGATCACCGGCAGGAACAGGTCCGTGATCCTAACCATAGATCCATCTGACATATCACAATCCATTATGGCTCCTTTCAGGTCTGTTGCAGACATCCTGATAGAGCTCAAGACCGAAGTGGTAGAGGGGACCATGGAGCATATACTCTACGTCACAAGATATTCACAGGCACAGGGACCGGTAGGTACCGCCGTGGGATTCAGAATAGAGCCCAGAGCAGGATTCATCGTGGACATTACCACCGTTGCATGAGGTGAAATGATATGGACCTTGAATCGGCAATGGAGAAGAACCCGCATCTCAGGTCCTATGTCGAGGAGCAGTCGAAAAGTGGGACCAGTCCTTCATTGGAGGATCGACTAACAGAGGCTATGTCCACCCTGAAAAAGGTCAACCTCATCTACCCAGTGGGCGATCCCATCTTTATCCATATCTATGAAAGACCTGACGGAGGTCGCTCCTACGATGCAGTAGAACCATCATTGACAGAAGATCAAATGGATAGGATGGAAACACTCAGAGACCAGCTATTGGAGCTGGCTCCAACGCACAAGGTTGATGATGAAAAGGATACTAATATGGAAGATCGGATCGAGGAATTGTTCGAGAAGGTCACCTACTCCAAAGGATCCAAACAGAACTTCTTCGACAAGATGAGAGGTAGATCGATCCCTATCGATCCATCCGAGAAGAAGATCATGCTCTACATGCTGAAAAGGGACCTTGCAAGAGGTGGTCTCATTGAGCCTCTTTTAAGGGATCCCTACCTGGAAGATATCCATGCTGTAGGTCTTAGGCAGATCTCTGTTGTGCACAAGGTCTTCGGAATGCTCAGGACCAACCTCAAGTTCAGGTCCGAACGGGAGCTCGATCTTTTCATAAGATCCACTTCGGAGAGAATGGGAAGACCGGTGACCGATGCCAGACCCATTGTTGACGGAGCGCTTCCCGATGGGTCCAGGATGAACATCATCTACTCTGAGGATGTATCCAAGGGAGGACCTTCATTCACCATAAGGAAGTTCTTCGAGAAGCCTCCCACAATGCCACAGCTTGTACAATGGGGTACTTTCTCGGCCAAGATGGCCGCCTACCTCTGGCTCTGTCTCGAATATGGAATGTCCGGATTCGTATCTGGAGAAACAGCTTCGGGTAAGACGACCACCCTGAACGCAATGCTGTCCTTCATCAATTTCAGAAAGAAGATATACTCGGCAGAGGACACACCCGAAGTGGTCGTTCCGCACGAGGTCTGGCAGAGACTGATCACCAGGGAGACGGTCTTTGACGAGGCAAAGGTCGAGCTGTTCGACCTGGTCAAGACGGCTCTAAGGTCAAGACCTGATTACATCATAGTGGGAGAAGTGAGAGGTAAAGAAGGATCCGCTGCTTTCCAGGCAATGCAGACAGGACATGCTGTGATCTCTACTTTCCATGCCTCTTCCATTGCCAAGATGATTCAGAGATTCACCGGAGATCCCATCAACGTTCCCATCAGGTTCATAGATAATATGAACCTGGCCCTGTTCCAGGAGATCATCTACCACGAGGGCAGGATACTTAGAAGATGTTCTGCCATCGAGGAGATCATCAAATACTCCAAGGAGAAGGGAGGGGTCCTGACAAGGACGATCTTCGAATGGGATCCGATCAGGGACAGACACTATTTCACAGGTATGTACAATTCCTACATCCTGGAACACAAGATAGCTCCCAAGATGGGATTGGAATTCTCGAAGGATATCTACACCGAACTTGACAAGAGGGAGAGGGTCATCCGCTCCATGGTGGAAAGCAATATCCTGGGTTACGATCAGGTTAACGAGGTATTCAGGCTTTATTCGGAGGGAGGCTGGGAAGCCATTCCCAAAGAGCTCAGGGGTTGAGATATTGAAAGGAGGACTGGTCCTTGCCTACAGGGACCTAGGAATAGATCCCAAGGTTTGGGCCCTGAAGAGGGTCATTCCAGCCGGTATGGTATCGGTTATACTGGCTATCATCCTCGTGATACTATTTCCCTCCATCTTCATGTCAGGATACGGTCTTTTACTACTTTTCCTTGTGGTGACCTTCCTTGTTCTGACAGCTGTTCTTTGGCCCTACCTCATGAGGGAGAGAAAGAAACAGGAACTGGATGATGAACTGCACCTGTTCATCGTCAGGGTGGCTGTCCTTTCACTTTCATCGTCCACAAGGGCATCTATATTCGAAATAGCCTCCAAGGAAAAGACCAACAAGCACATCCTGAACGAGATCATCAAGGTCAGGTCTCTTGCGAAGGAGTGGAATATCTCGCTCCCCAGGTCGCTACGGATCGTTGCCAAGCAGACACCCTCATCAAGGTTCGGGGATTTCATAGAGAGGATGGCATATGCAATCGAGAGCGATGAGGATCCAAAGGTATTCTTCCAGAACGAGCAGGAGGCCGTCATGGAGGAGTTCAAATCAAGGTACACAACGACACTTGACCGGGTCGATGTGGTAAGAGAGGTATACATCTCCATGGTGACGGTCACGATGTTCCTCAACGTCATGCTCGTCGTCCTATCCATGCTTGTGGGTATCAATCACTACCTCATGAGCTTCTTGATAATATTTATCTTCATAGTGGTGGAGATGGTATTGTGGATCGCCGTAAACAGTGTGCTTCCAAGTGAGCATATCTGGTACGATCCCCCCCCAAAACCTCTTGATTCCAGATTCCACAGGAGCCTTAGGCTTTCACTGATAATTGGAATCTCTTTAACGGCCCTTACGGCAATTATCCTGCTTCTCTTTCCCCTTGACTGGACAACCTTGATCCTCTACCTGGCCGCTGTATCCACACCCCTGATAATACCGGGCTTTGTGGTTGCAAGAGAAGAAGGAACCATTATCAGGAGAGATGATGCCTTCGGAGCTTTCATTCGAACCATAGGATCCACCTCTGAGTCCAAGGGTGGAGCACCCAGTATGGGATTGAAAAGGATCAGATGGCATGATTTCGGGGCTCTAACGGACCAGGTGAGGAACCTTTATGACAGGTTGAAGATGAGGATCGATTCGGAGAAGGCCTGGAGGTTGTTCGTCAAGGAGACCAGGTCCGAACTCATCTCACAATTCCTGAACACTTATCAGGAAGGAATAGCCGCAGGCGGAAGCCCCAAGGAGGTCTCCAGCCTGATCTCGGGCCATTTCACGACCCTCTCCTCCCTGAGAAAGAGAAGGTACCTCATGGCTGACAATTTCGGTGCCATATTGTATGGTCTCACTATCTTCATCTCCGGGGGAATGTTCATGATCTATCGGGTGGTCCTGGAAATGCTAGATCGTTTGGGAGGATTGGATACAGCTTCAGAGAACATTGAAAACTTCCAACCACTTGTTCTTCTAAAGGATGTTTCAGGTCTCGAGGTCGTGATGCTTATCGCCATCGTCCTCGTTATTATTCTCCACGTAGGTTTTTCTGCCGATGCTCTCAGGAGGTTCAGAGGAGGGCATATTCTCACCTTGTTGCTCCATTTCCCTCTGCTTCTATGGACAGCTGCGATATCGGGTTTCCTGGCCCAGTATGCAGTAGAGACCATTCTATAATATTTGTTCAACCTTCGACCCATAAGTTATATATCGGTGAAAGACAAACTCTATCTTGTTAGTGGATCTTAGATCTTCAACACTTAACATTGTTCAGTGAATGCACTATTTTCTTTATATAAAATGAAGGTCTGATCATAATAAGAGAAACAATAAAACCGAATTTTCTCACCAATACAGGAAGATGATGGTTTTCAGTAATAATATTAAACCTTAATGCACACATGTGTATTATTTTGCATAATAATTATTATTTTGTTTCATTATTGCACTATTATCTTTAAATATCTACTCCATCGATGTTGTTTCACCATTAAAATGGAGGCGACGAGAAATGAAAAAGAAAATGATACTCCTGGCATCTTTCCTGGGCTTTGTGATGATCGCATCAGCGGTTTCAGCCCTAAATCCACTGGAAGGAAATGATTGGAACAAGGACCCGGATATGGATGGTCTGAACAACAGAGACGAATTCACGGCAGGAACGGATCCCAATCAATGGGACTCCGATGGAGATGGTCTTCCCGATGGATGGGAAGTCGACAATTCCCTGAACCCTACCGATCCCTTTGATGCAGAAGACGACAATGACTACTTCAGTGGCGAGGAGTTCGCCACGGGAAGCCAGGTTGACGTTCCATATACCAACTTCGATGAGTTCTACAGATTGGCATATATCGATTCGGAGACAGGTGAGAACGTTTATATACCGACGGATCCCAACAACCCGGATACCGATGGGGACGGTATATACGACCCTGATGACTCATATCCATGGATCTATGATCCCACCAATCCGAACAACAAACATGGAAATCCCGTACCACCGGCCCCGAACCCGGGCCCTCCAATACCCCCGGATAACAAGGATTCAGACAAGGACGGACTCCTGGACTCTGAGGAATTCGTGATCGGGACCGATCCTTACAACCCCGATACCGATGGTGACCTTCTATCCGACCTCATGGAGCTCTCCCTTGGTCTCGATCCCAACGACTGGGATACAGATAATGATCTGCTGGTCGACGGAGTGGAGGAAGGTCCAGGAAATTCCACCGACGGCCATGTAGAAGATACTGACAATGATGGTATCTGAGATCAGAACAGGAACCGGGCCCTCTGAAAAGGAGGGCCTTATTTTTTTTTCTTTTGAATTAATTCCAATATTATCATTTCAGATGTAGTACCGATCCTCATAGGAGGACCCCAGGTACCGGTCCCCTGGCATACGTAAAGAAATGAATCCTTCCATCTGTGCAGACCCCTGTCCCCTTCCCTGAACATTGCTTTTGTTCCGATACCAAATGGCCAGACCTGGCCTGCATGGGTATGTCCTGATAATTGCAGGTCCACTCCCATCTCGGCTGCCTTGTGGAAGAGGACAGGCTGGTGATTCACAAGAAGAGTGGTTTCCTCTTCTTTAATGATCTTGAGAAGCCGTGAATGGACCTGTTTGTAATGATCTCCGTCCTTGAATGCGGATGGGTCATGTATTCCCATCATCCGGATGGCCGTACCCGGATCGATCACAGATCTGTTGTCTAGTGTTTCTACTCCAAAAGACCCCAACCACCCCATTGAATCACTCATCCCATTATAGAATTCGTGATTGCCTGTGACAGCATATACCGGAGCAGAAGATACCAACTCCTTGACGAAGGAGCTGAACCTTCCAAGGTGTCTTGGATTGGTATCAAGGAAATCGCCTGCGATCACTATGATATCAGGTCTCTCCTCCTTCAATGTCCTCGTTATTGCGTTGAGCCTTGTCTTTCCTACAAGGAGACCAAGGTGAAGGTCCGATATCAGAGCGACCTTGACCTCACCAGGGCGATGAAGTACGGGAAGCCTTTCCTTCTTCCTTCTGAGATACCTGGCGTTCACAGCACCGTACAATACAAGCGATATCAACAGCAGGATCGGGAGCACCCTTATGACCGTAGCCGCACCAAGGTCATGAAAGGTAATACCCAATATCAATAGGGTAAGAAGGAATATCCCAATTAGGATCGATATCAGAAACGAATAGAAGAACACAGCAAGTCCGAAAGAGGAGAGAAGATAGAGCGGGAACATCGGTCTGCTGTGGTTCATATGGGTGATGAACTGGGTGAGGATCAGGATCACTGCGAAGAGGACCGAACCAATGATGAACTGCCATTCAATCGTGGAATCATTGGTATAAAGTACTGATATCACCACTCCGATACCAGCACATATTGTGGAGACGAAAAGAGATATAAAAATGAAGAATCCCAGCATCTCCCTCCATCCTCTGGATGGAGCCTTCTCCTCACTGCCCTTGCTGCTAATAACGATCACTCCGGATAGTTCATCTCGTATAGCCAGACAAGTTCATATCCACCGTGCTTATAAACAAATATCTCAAGTTGTTCTCTTGCAAGATCCGTGAAATCCGGTTCAATGTCCCTGTTGGTATCCGCTCGATAAAGAAGAATATAATCAACATTATTTTCGTTAGCCTCTGACATGTTCGTGATCGGTCCGGTCACATCATCCCAGTAGTAGGATGCAAGTTTCTCCCACCGCACAGAAACAGTTCCAGAAAGATGGTGATCATCCATCCAGTCGAATGTCTCGCTGAATCCCTGACCGTCAAGGTCCTTCATCCCGCTATCATCTCCCAGAAAATAGGTGACCTCTCGGTAATATGGACTAGCAAGGGATAGTGCGGGGATCATCAGACCGATGCAGATCAAGGTTGCTGCTGTGCCTCTGATATCGACCTTCAAGAAATGAAGGAACCGGTTCAGATAATATGCAACGAGACAGATGATAGGAAGCAGGATCCACTGGACATACCTGATGCCTTTGAATGGCAGGATGGACATGATGATGAAACCGATCACCACCCAAGAAAAAAGCATCCATTTCAACGGGTCCTCTCTCATATGAGAAACGATCCTCTCCACGAACAGGCCCTTCCTCTCCTTCCATCCTTCAGCCTTAACAACTTTCGTCTTGTTTCTCCATGGAAGTTCCAGGAAACCCCAGATAACTGCGATCCCACCACCAAGGGATATCAACGGGGCAACACGGCCAATGAACACTATCTTGTAGAACCAGATAGGCGGATATGTATAGGTCCTTCCAAGGAAATAGGTGGAATGACCAGTTGCTGATTCCCAGATCCAGTGCCCGATTCCCAATGCAAGCCAGTAAGGATTCAGATAATACCATGATAATATCAAAAATGTCACTAACATAATGAAAAGGAAAGCCGGGCCCTTTCTCCTGATCCAGCTCTTGTTGGTCAAGATGATCACCGGAAGGACGGCAATTGCATAGATTACGAATGTGTATTTTGATGCAAGGGCCAGTCCGGAAAGGAATGCGGCCGTCATCGCATATCCATCCAGATTCCCAGGATCAATTGCCCTTTTGATGGAAACGAGATCCAGATTCGATCGGATCCGAGCATCCCTTCTTCTTTCCACATCCCGTTCTGCTTCAAGCGAAACCGAAAGAAAGAGAAGGGAAAAAAGAGAAAGGAAATTGACAAGTGTGTCCTCCTTTGCTACAAGTGAATAACCTATCAGCATTGGTGAGAGTGCCCCGATCGCAGCTGCTGCTTGTCCGATCCATGGGTCTTTTCCCAGTCTCATCCCTACGAGAAAGAGGGCAAATGGGATCAATGAACCAATGATTACGTTGGGAAGCTTGATAGTCTGGTCACTGTTCCCAAGGAGGGAGGTAGAAAGGAGGATCAAATATTTCTCAAGGGGAGGATGCTCGAGGTCTACCCAGAACCTGCCTTCTCTGAACTCTTCAACCGCAAGGACCTTCTCGGCTTCATCTGTCCCGATCGTTGAATCTGAAAGTGAAGAGAACCTTAGAAAGATCCCTGCAAACAGGATCACCAGTAGAATGGAGATGTGGACGGGACCTGCTTCTCTCAAAGGATTCAGGATGCCTTTGAAGGATCCTTCCTCCTTTTCAGGTTCCCTGCCAGGTCGAGGTCCGGGTCCTTTCCGGGAAGGACCGTCCCGACCGGCTTTTCTCTCATTCATCAGTTACCGAAATCCTATCGGATTGATAGAAGTTGTCATTCGATCAGGAGGATCCCTGAGGGATCCTCCCTACTTTCAGGTTCGGGAGTTGGTTCCTCAGCAACAGGTATTTCCTCGGGTATCGGGTTCTGGATAGGCTCAGGGGGTTTTCTATTTTCATAGGTAACCTCCTGCTCATGGATATCATGGATACCGATCTGTTCTGATGGTTTCCTACCATTCTGACGTAGATAGGAATCCTTGTCCCTGGAAACCGGAGCCTTCGTTTCAGGTCTGATGTAAGCTTCACTTGGAGAAGGGTGCATCGGAACCGACTGCATCGGGGGGAGCTGGCGTGGGGGACCTTGTGTCGTTCCGGGATACACAGGAGGTAGTTGACCATAACCAGCACCTGATCCGGTAACGGGACCAAGCCCCGGTCTCCCGACCTGTGTAGGACCTGGAGGCATCAGAGGTTGTGACGGAGGTGATTCTTTCCTCTCCAATGCCTCCTTTACATCTCTTTCCTCTCTCTTCTTCTTGTTCTTGCGGATCAAACCCGGAAGGAACAGGACAAATAAGATGATCAAAAGAGGGATCAGGAAAGATACTATGCCTATGATCGCAGCCGTGTTGGTCCTTCCAGGTACTTCAACATCGATCTCAGATGATTCACCACTTCCAACAGCATTGTAGGGAACAATCCTGTAGTAGTGGGTACCTTCCTCGACATCCTCATCCGTTACAGATAAACTGTCAGCATCCACATGCTTCCAAATCTCAAGGTCCACAGGTGATCTTCCCCTGAAAATGAAGTAACCTACAACTTCAGAACCGTGATCGCTATCAGGAGGGAGCCACTCGATATCAACTGTATCAGTCGTGGCCTCGATCTTCAGGTCCAACACCACAGATGGAACTCCGAGAGGAATCACTTCAAGAGAGGGACCTTTCGGACCTTCTCCTACAGCATTGACACTGGAGACACGGTAGAAATAAGAGGTCCCATCGATCAAACCAGCATCTTCATAGAACCCAGCCCCGTCAAGAACCTCACCAACCCGGTCCATCTCTCCCTCGGTCAGACCACGATAGATCACAGATCCCATTAGTGATGATCCACCTTTGTCTTCAGGATCAGTCCAGTGAAGAATAACTGTACCCATGTATGCCTTCGTTGTCCAAAGATAGGGAACAGGACCGGGGACACTGACGGGTATAGCTTTGAAGCGATCGCTCAAAGGACCTTCTCCAATTTCATTGAATGCAGATATCCTGAAAACATATTCCATTCCGTTTTCCAAACCCTCTGCCCGATATGAGATGGAATTTGGGCCGATCTCCGAATATTGAACAGGAATACCGTTCTCATCATTAACATAGATACGGTAACCTGAAAGATCGAAACCACCATTTCCCGGGACTGTCCAACCCAGATCTACAGATCCATCAGAGACATCAGAGGTCATATCTTCAATTGGATCAGGAACACCACCAACCTTGATCGTGATAATATTAGTATCTTCACCATCACCCAGTTCAGTGAAGGCAGAGACCTTGAACTGGTAGATCATACCGGGTATCAGGTTATCCACTCGGATGGAAAGGGCCATGGTCTCAACTAGTGACCATTCGGTATCGTCCATCTCTCTATAGGATAAATGGTAGCCAACGACCGGGCTACCACCGTCATCCAAAGGCGGATGCCAGTATAATCTGAAGGAATCAAGATTGCGGTCCATATGATAGACATCAGGAGCGGTGGGAAGACCATAGGGTTTGACTGGGATTATCGGAGAAAGAGCGGATTCACCCCACACATTCACAGCAGTTACAGAATAATAATACACCGGACCATACTCAAGATCACTATCATGGAACTCGGGAGAATGACTCGGATCGACATCGACCTGAGCAACATTTGTCAAGGAATGGATGCTGGCTCCACGGTAGACACGGTAGAATTGAACATCTTCTCCACCGTTTTCCGGAGGGGACCACCAGATCCGGGAAGAGAATATCATTGCCTGTCCTGAGATATCCGAGATCATGAATGGATCGGTCCCGGGTGTTGCAGAAATGGGAAATGAGATGGGGCCATCACCGTTGATGTTGAAAGCTGATATACTGTAATAATAGGTCAATCCGTTCTGGAGATCAATATCCGAATATTCCAGAAGACCGGTTCCAAGATCAAGGAAGAACAATGGTTGATCCGATTGGAAGGATCGATAAATATGATACCCCAGGATCGGGGAACCTCCGTCATTTTCAACATCGTCCCAAGCGATATCCAACATACTGTCTCCCTGAGAAACAGAAAGACCGGTTACAGGACCGGGAAGACCGGAAGCCATCCCAGAAACAGGGAACGATAGCGGACCTTCCCCGATATATTGCTGGCACTCAACCGAGAGGTGTAACTTTGCACCATTTTGAACAGGGTCCGTGAAGGAATGGACATCCCCTCCAAACTCGAAATGAATGGACAATTCTCCATCTTCTACAGACCTGTAAAGAGAATATCCGGTGATAGGAAGATCCCAATCCAGTGTAGGAGGAGACCACTTCAGATCGATCTCACCGTTCCCGGATATTGAAACAAGTTCCCGGGGAGCGGAAGGGACTGTCCTGTACTCAACTTTCATAGGTTCTGTCCGAGGACCTTCTCCCAGTTTATTGATGGCAGAAATGGAATATAAATAAGTCTCTCCTCGAACAAGATCAGGATCGGTCAGGGACATTGAAATTGGATCTACATTACCCAGGAATACCATGTCATCCTTTGACCAACCGCGATAAACGACATATTGGTCGATATCATAGCCACCATTGGACATCGGTGGTTCCCATATGAGTTCAACCCCCGAATCCTCCTCGGATATCTCAAATCCTTCTGGAACTCCAGGAAGAGTGTTCGGTGTGGCAAAGACAGTATCCGATGGGGAGATTTCTCCATAGCCAGTAAGAGTGTAGGTCAGCTTATAGAGATAAGAGCCTGGATACCTTTCTACAGTGGTATCGTTTAACCAATTGGTACCAAACGGGATAGTGAACAGAGGATGCATGGAATCGTGGTATCCTCCTCTATAAAGAGTGTAATGGGAGATCTGGAAATTATCATAGATCCCAACAGGAGGAGGATTCCAAGAAAGATTCACGAAGAAATCACCTGCTTCTGCTCTTAATCCGTCAACAGGAGGTGGAAGGAGGACCTCTCCGAATACAATATTGGAGAATGAACTCTCTCCTTCGAGGGAGAAGACAGTGGTTACAGCATAATAATAAGTTAACCGGTCAGTAGAAGTGATGGTATCATTGAACCAAGTAATATTACCAATAATGCCATGTGGGATCATATCCTGTATTGATGTACCTCTGTAAATTGTGTAATTAAGAAAATCAAACCTGTCGAAACTTTCCTGGGAAGGAGGATCCCATGTCAAGTTCATATGGAGGAAAGACCTTTCGAGAGTAAGATTCCTGGGAGAGAGATCCCCCAAATATAAATCTGAAATATCCCTTAATATAAGATCGGTACTTGGACCCATTCTTAACTGTAGAGGAAAGGAATCTTCCACTCTGGTCTACAACGGGATCGAATGATATCTGGTCTTCCAAGACAATCGCTTCATCTTCTGATATCCAGTTATTACCCCAGTCATGACTGTATATCATCCTAACCCTGCTATCAGAACATTCATAAAAAACCATGACCGTCCTTCCACCATTTTTTACGGCCACCTGGAAACTATGCTCCTCACTACTATAACTCTCCCAACCCCTATCGGACACAATAACATTCTCCTCCGACCAGGTGGTTCCGCCATCCCTTGATATTGCCAACTCAATATCGTCGGATAAGAGTCTTCGATGTGCAGAAAAAACAATTAGAGTCCCATTGATGTCAATAGCCTCCATATTATGGTAACTGTTCTTTCGATCCATTACTGTAGATGCCGAAGAAAAGGAAATACCATTGTTGGTTGAATATCTTTGGTGTATGTAACCATCTGCAGGTGATGAAGACTCATAATGTCGATTATTGAAGAAGAGAACCCTGGAATCATTATCATAATTAGTTGTTAAAACATTGGTATAGAAGCAATATCCTGCATTGGCGATAATCTTCTTTTGAGACCATGAACTCCCATCATATCTAATGAACCCACCCTCAACGAAATGTTGTTTGGAAAATGACACATAAAGGTAATCGTCATCGCTGGAAACATCCCATGTCCCTAAGTAACTGTTTTGGATTGTATACGTCGATTGGGATTTAAAATTGAACCATGAGGTTTCTGTAACATGCTTAACATAGAGCTGAAATTCTGATGTGTCATAACCCGTTTGGGATAATTTTTTATATCGTCCGATGAAAAGATAGATATCCCCATTCCAAAGATAAAGGCTTTGACGAAGCTCTCGGTCATCTAATGAATATATGTCTACCTTGTTAGACCATGTCCCTCCGTTATCATATGAAACCTTCATAGAAATTGTATTCATGGATGTACCGTTCAACCAGATCCAGGAATAGTAAACCGTATTACCCGAGGTTATTATGTTCTTGTTGTTTATCATAACTTCCTGGCATCTCCATTGTACATTATTGATTGTTCCAATTTTCTTTGAATTAATATCTATTGTAGAATTGGCATCGAATCCCCTCAACTCCGTCCCGACACCAAAAGCATCAGTTTCGTTAAACGTATCATTCCATGTGATGTCTGTAATGATTATTAGCATAAGGATTGCAAGCATTGCACCTATTTTTTTCTTTAAACCTGTTCTCCCACAAGTATAATTTTTGAAATGATCCACTCCTCCCTTTTTCAATAATTTATTTTTTAAGATATGGATCCCTCCTCACTTTTATCAGGTTCGTGTGTTGGTTCCTCGGCTTCCGGTATACTCCCAGGTATTGGGTCCTGGATCGGTTCCGGGGGCTTTGTATAGGCATAGGGGGTGTCCTGATCATGGATATCATGTATACCTGCCTGTTCAGATGGCTTCATCCCATTCTGCCGTAGATAGGAATCCCTGTTCCGGGAAACTGGAGACTTCGTTTCAGGTCTGATGTAAGCTTCACCTGGAGGAGGAGCTTGACTTGGAGTTGGGGGCAGTGGAACAGACTGCATAGGAGGAAGCTGGCGTGTAGGTGCCTGGGTCGATGAGGGATACACGGGAGGTAGTTGATCATAACCAGCTCCTGATCCGGCAGCAGGACCAAGACCTGGTCTCCCGACCTGGGTCGGACCGGGGGGCATCAAGGGTTGCGGAGGAGGTGATTCCTTCCTCTCCAAAGCTTCCTTTGCTTCTTTTTCCTCTCTCCTACTCTTGTTCCTGCGGATCAAACCAGGGAGGAACAGGACAAATAAGATGATCAAAAGAGGGATCAGGAAAGATGCGATACCCAGGATCACAGCTGTGTTGGTCCTTCCAGGTACTTCAACATCGACATTAGAGGGATCACCACTTCCAACAGCATTGTATGGAACCACCCTGTAGTAGTATGTCCCCGCTTCGACATCCTCATCCGAAACGGACAAACTGATAGCTTCCAGATGTTTCCACATCTCAAGGTCAACGGGGGATCTCCCTCTGAAGATGTAATAACCCACAACCGGAGAACCATGATCGTTTTCGGGAGGAAGCCACTCGATATCAACTGTATCAGTCGTGGCCTCGATCTTCAGGTCCAACACCACAGATGGAACTCCGAGAGGAATCACTTCAAGAGAGGGACCTTTCGGACCTTCTCCTACAGCATTGACACTGGAGACACGGTAGAAATAAGAGGTCCCATCGATCAAACCAGCATCTTCATAGAACCCAGCCCCGTCAAGAACCTCACCAACCCGGTCCATCTCTCCCTCGGTCAGACCACGATAGATCACAGATCCCATTAGTGGTGATCCACCTTTGTCTTCAGGATCAGTCCAGTGAAGAATAACTGTACCCATGTATGCCTTCGTTGTCCAAAGATCGGGAACAGGACCGGGGACACTGACGGGTATAGCTTTGAAGCAATCGCTCAAAGGACCTTCTCCAATTTCATTGAATGCAGATATCCTGAAAACATATTCCATTCCGTTTTCCAAACCCTCTGCCCGATATGAGATGGAATTTGGGCCGATCTCCGAATATTGAACAGGAATACCGTTCTCATCATTAACATAGATACGGTAACCTGAAAGATCGAAACCACCATTTCCCGGGTACTGTCCAACCCAGATCTACAGATCCATCAGAGACATCAGAGGTCATATCTTCAATTGGATCAGGAACACCACCAACCTTGATCGTGATAATTTCACTATCTTCACCGTCACCCAGTTCAGTGAAGGCAGAGACCTTGAACTGGTAGATCATACCGGGTGTCAAATCCTTGACAAGGAGGGAAAAGGACATGGTCTCAACTAGTGACCATTCGGTATCGTCCATCTCTCTATAGGATAAATGGTAGCCAACGACCGGGCTACCACCGTCATCCAAAGGCGGATGCCAGTATAATCTGAAGGAATCAAGATTGCGGTCCATATGATAGACATCAGGAGCGGTGGGAAGACCATAGGGTTTGACTGGGATTATCGGAGAAAGAGCGGATTCACCCCACACATTCACAGCAGTTACAGAATAATAATACACCGGACCATACTCAAGATCACTATCATGGAACTCGGGAGAATGACTCGGATCGACATCGACCTGAGCAACATTTGTCAAGGAATGGATGCTGGCTCCACGGTAGACACGGTAGAATTGAACATCTTCTCCACCGTTTTCCGGAGGGGACCACCAGATCCGGGAAGAGAATATCATTGCCTGTCCTGAGATATCCGAGATCATGAATGGATCGGTCCCGGGTGTTGCAGAAATGGGAAATGAGATGGGACCATCGCCGTTGATATTGAAAGCTGATATTCTGTAGTAATAGGTCAATCCGTTCTGGAGATCAATATCCGAATATTCCAGAAGACCGGTTCCAAGATCAAGGAAGAACAATGGTTGATCCGATTGGAAGGATCGATAAATATGATACCCCAGGATCGGGGAACCTCCGTCATTTTCTACATCGTTCCAAGCGATATCCACCATACTGTCTCCCTGAGAAACAGAAAGACCGGTTACAGGACCGGGAAGACCGGAAGCCATCCCAGAAACAGGGAACGATAGCGGACCTTCCCCGAATATATTGCTGGCACTCAACCGATAGGTGTACTTTACACCGTTTTTAACCGGGTCAGTGAATGAACGAACATCCCCTCCAAACTCGAAATGAAGGGACATTTCTCCATCTTCTACAGACCTGTAAAGAGTATATCCGGTGATAGGAAGATCCCAATCCAGTGCAGGAGGGGACCACTTCAGATCGATCTCACCGTTCCCGGATATTGAAACAAGTTCCCGGGGAGCGGAAGGGACCGTCCTGTACCAACTTTCATAGGTTCTGTCCGAGGACCTTCTCCCAGTTTATTGATGGCAGAAATGGAATATAAATAAGTCTCTCCTCGAACAAGGTCCGGATCGGTCAGGGACATGGTTACAGGATCGACCTGGCCGAGAAATAGCATATCATCCTTGGACCAGCCGCGATATACAAGATATTGGTCGATATCGTAACCTCCATTGGACCTCGGTGGTTCCCATATCAGTTCTACACCCGAATCCTCCTCGGATATCTCAAATCCTTCTGGAACTCCAGGAAGAGTGTTCGGTGTGGCAAAGACAGTATCCGAGGGGGAGATTTCTCCATAGCCAGTAAGAGTGTAGGTCAGCTTATAGAGATAAGAGCCTGGATACCTTTCTACAGTGGTATCATTGAACCAATTGGTACCAAACGGGATAGTGAACAGAGGATGCATGGAATCGTGGTATCCTCCTCTATAAAGAGTGTAATGGGAGATCTGGAAATTATCAGAGATCCCAACAGGAGGAGGATTCCAAGAAAGATTCACGAAGAAATCACCTGCTTCCCCTCTTAATCCGTCAACAGGAGGTGGGAGGAGGACCTCTCCGAAAACAATGTTGGAAAGGGTGCTTTCACCCAGCTCACTGAAAGTGACCCCTACTCCGTAGAAATACGTATTATCCTCAATCTTTGGAATGGAATCATTGAACCAGGTGACATTTCCGATCAAACGGTAAAGCGATAGGGACTCGTAGCTGGTCCCTCGGTATACAACATAGTTCTCAAAATTAAATTCAGAGAAGAATCTATCAAGGGGTGGGTCCCACGAAATATTCATGTTAAGGACCGATCTGGACAATGTAAGGTTTGTGGGTGAGTAATCATCAAGGATAAGGTCCCGCATATCATATATCTCAATGTTAGATGTCGAATGGTATGGAATCATAACACTCATATATTTCGAATCCCGGGTGATCATCGGATCATAGCCGATTCCACTTCTTAGGAGGAATTCATCCATCTCCTGGATCCATGTGGCCCCACGATCCCTGCTGAACAGCATTCTTATCTCATCATCTTTACATTCATAGACCAAACAAATAGTTTTACCACCGTCTCTGGAACCAAGAGAAATTGTGTACTTTGATGACGTATAATTGGATGATCCTCTTTCCTCTATAATGGTCTTCTCCTCTGACCATGTTGTGCCATTATCATTGGAGACAATGATCTGGACGTCATCATCATCTATCAGAGCGGATGCCAGGTATATTGTTCCGTTCAATTCCATCAGATCATGTTCATAATAGCTGGTGTGGTCGTTCATGACAACCTTAGCACTTGACCAGGTTGAACCTGAATTGCTTGAGGTCCTGACGTATATATATCCACTGGAGTATCCTGGATAATATTTTCTGCAGTAACTGAAGACAAGCTTTGTTCCACCTGTTGTTTCTATTGCAGCAATGCTGTTAAAATATGTCGTACCAAGAGAGGAAAGGTAGGTGCCACTAGTCCAGGAAAAACCATTGTATCTGTAAAAAACAGATCTCCACTGGCTAGATTGCACCATTGCCATGTAAATGTAATTATCATCATATGCCACCTTCCAATTCTCTCCCTGTGAACTTCTTATCGATATGGTGGAAGCAGTCCTAAGGTCCTCCCAGCTATCAACATCTGCTTTCTTCATATAGACTGCTCTGTTCTGATGTAGAGAATGGTGCCCGTTTATAAAGGCATAAATATCCCCTTTCCAGATCAGAAGCTCATGCCAAAGGCTATCCGTATGGAATGTGGATGACCATATGTCTACTTTTGTCGACCAGTTCTCACCTTCATCATCCGAAGTTATCACACTTACCGTGATCACACTACTATTGAACCATGAATAGATGAAGAAAATATTTCCCTGATATTCGACAATTGGATCATGTCCAGTGTTCCTAACCTGTGAAAGAGGGGAAACCCCCGATATATTGATCAGGGGATGGATACGAGGATGGTGAATGGAATCCCCTGATGGTGCAGGGATCTGAGAGGAGATAGAAATAGACACATCATAAGATGCGGATCTTTCAGATATTGCTGAGACCGGAAGAAAAAGAAGAATGATAAATGTGAAGGTAATTAAAGAGGAGATCATTCTTACTTTTGATCCATTGTTATTACTCATTCGATCGCACTCCCGGACCTTTCAAGATATCAGTGTTAACATCGTGACTCGCCGTAGGACCATTAACCAGACCATCTATCTGATCAGGTGGCATTTTGTTCAGTTTATTCTGCTCTTCTTTAACTCCAGAGGGAATTTCAGGATCCGGCATCGGGGGGAGTTCCCTTCTTGTAGACCCCAATCCTTGTAGTCTTTCAACCCCACCCGGTATGGACTTGGTCAAGGTTTGATCAGTGGGAACTGGATCCTGTCCCACCGGATGCTCCACCTCTTTCCCATCATCATCACCCTTCTTTCTCCTCACCAGAAAGATGATCAAGATCCCTACTCCAATTCCGATCAGGAGAGGAATTAGACTGGAGATCGTGTAGAGGAGCCAGGTCCTCATCACGCTTCCGCTTTCTGACGGCCTTTCGAGGACCTCTAATGTAATGGTAGTTGCGTTGTGGGCTTTTTCATTGTCGGAGACCGTAACGGTAATCTCATGGATACCTGCCTCAAGGGATAGAGTGACATTGGCCCCTACACCAAGTTCTCCCTGTAACGAGGAAATCCAAGAATATATGAGTTCATCTCCCCAGATGAGGTCCTCATCATCGGAGTATGCGGTGATCTTGATAGGATCACCCTCTGTAACTACTAACATCTCATTCTCCATGGAGATGACAGGTCTGGAAGGTGGTTTGTTCACATTCTCCACGGTAATATTGAATGAATCCTGTATTGTATCGATCCCGTCACTAACTGAGAATCCGATTGTATGCCTTCCCACCATTGCATTGTCAGGAATAAAGTAGAAACTCCCATTGGGATAAGAGAAAAGGTTCTTGCCTTCCACCATTCCCGGGATCCCATTGATCATCTGAACGTGAACGGCTTCCCCATCCCGTTTATCTTCAGCTCCGATGTCAATGAAAATCACCATTCCTTCCTCAACTGAGATATCAGGCGGACTTATCCATTCTGGAACATCGTTCTTCGGATCGACTATGACAGTAATATTTGCTGTTGAATTCAACATCCCATCGGTCGCCCTGATCCAGAGCCAGAACTCTCCATTCACATCCTCTTCCGGGTCCAGTTGTATACTTCCAGTAACAACAGAGGGAGAGATCTCGTCGGGGCCGTTAACCTCGAAGGTAAGGTGATCGCCATCAGCATCGGAGAACCATTCCGTGGGATCGTAGGTCACCGGACCGCTGTCCTCCTCTAACCTCAATGGTCCGGTCAAGGGAATTATCTGAGGGCCCGAATTCCCCACTTCAAAGATGGCTATAAAAGGTTGGCTTTCCTCAACACCGTCCCAGGTGGTAATATGAACCTCCCACTCCTCTCCTATATTCAAGACCGGATCCTCGTATGATCTATCCGGGGTAGTTAGATTGTCATCGTAAATGTAGAGGTCCCCGTTGAGGAAGATGTATATGTTGTATCTCAACTGCTCCTCCGGTGTTTCGACATCTTCCCCCGGAAGAACCATGGCAACTCCAATCTGACCACCTGTAAGAGGTGATTGTGGGGTTACAGATACAAGGGGAGGAAGAGGTTGGTTGTTCATGACAACGAGTTTGGTTTCCATCTCGACGGTCTCTCCCACTTCGCCTGCTGAATCAATGGGTGTTGCTCTGAATGAATAATACCCGACCAGGGATGAGGTCCTTGTAGATACTCTGACCTCCCAGAATCCGCTATTCCAGAGAGGTTCGGAAATCGTATCCTTTGTCCATGCATCTGAACCTGGTATCTTGACCTCCACATCAAGTGAAAGGTATCCGGGATCCTCCTCCATATCAGATGCCTCAATCTTGAGAAGTGTTCCTTCCGTTCTCCATATCTCCGTTTCTTCTATCTCCATGCCAACAATTGAAGGGGGAGTGGAATATCCGAGTTTGATCTCCGTCAATATTGGTGAGAGGGTTCCTGTTTTTAGGAAGTGGACCTTTACATAGAATTCATCAATGCTCTCCGGAAGGTTGGCAAGAGTTCTACTACCCCAGTTTATCGAGGTCAATCCTCCTTCAGAGTCCAAAACATCCGAGACCTCAGCCCCATACCCCGATACAATGCTCATATTCGAGGAAAGAATGGAGAATTTACAGTAATCCTCAATGGTAAGGAACTTCCCCTTGGCCCATAGATGGTGAGGTATGGTCTTCTCCACTTTGAATGGACCGAAAACACCATATCCGTTGAAGGATCCGATTATCAGTCCCATTCCCAGGGATGTGACCCTAACATCTTTCTTACTCGCGATGTAGAGCTCATTATCAATAGAGAGGGAAAAGGGGTATGATATTGTATAGTTGAGGATGATCGAGAACAGAAAGGGATACTCACCTGCAATAGAATCAAACAGGAATTCAAAGATGACAGAATCAGGGGTTCCAGCATCATTCAATCCAGTCAGGTCAACAACATGCTGACAGCTCATGTATCCCAGAGAACCGTTGGGGGAAGAATGGACAGAAAAAGAACCCAAGGAGGGGTATATCCTCATCCCATCATGATCCCTTACAATGAATTCGAATGAATCGTCATTTTCAACTCCCCCAAGGGATAAACCCATCTGATCCCAGCTATGTAATGCCGGCACTGTTATGATATCCGTTTTCAACAAACCTCTTTGAGATCTTTCGTAGGTCCCCATCTGGATCTGTGAGCCATTCATGAATACCGACATTTTCAAATCCGAGCTCAACACAGGGCTGTGAACCGTTCCTGCACCAAATGTGTCCAATTCGTAGTTCAATCCGGAATCCGATGATCTGGCGGTACTGATCCTTCCGTTTCCGTTCTCGAAAAGGATCAAAACATCATCCCTGTGAGAGGATATCGTCATCTCACATTCCACCGGATCCAGAAGGTTGGGAATTACCGTGGATATCTCCTTGATATTGACCTGAACTGAGCCTTTGGAAGTAAAGACCCCCAAACGTCCCTGTGTTTGAAAATAGACGGCCCCATGGATCGTATCTCCCATTCCGGTGGCAACCATATCATCCATCACCAGGTCAGAGGTGGCAACCGTTTCAGGAGAAGAAGACCAGCTGGCACCCCTATTGGTAGATACGATCTTCCTTATTGAAAGAGGATTGCTCGTTTCAAAAAAAAGAAGTGAGATCACCTCGTTATCATTCTCCACCGTCCTTACGGGGGCAATGACCCCCATATTCCTCGCAAAGATCATTTCGGAGCTCCATGTGCCGTTGGAATATACATAATATCTGGGTTGAACGATACCGTCTGTTTTCATGAAAAAGAGCATCCTGTCCTTTACACCGATCATCTTGGTTTGATTAACAGGACCGTTTAATATTGAACGATTCATAATGGACCGTTGAAATATTCCAGCAGTTTAGAAGCGGTGTGACCCTGACCGTAGCATCGATATTCGAAGGACCGTTCTTATCAATAATTCCATAGAATAATTTCTCCTCGTGAACAAGGATCTCAACATTTCCCCTTGTTGTTCCGTATAATCGATCCACTTCGATATGGGTCCAGGAGCTTCCGTCATCGGTGGAGACGGCAAGCATGTAGGCCATTCCCTGCATGGGAGATGTTATGGTTTTCACATATCCCAACAGTGTAAATCGACCATCCATAACACAGGTCCTGGCCGAGTGGATTTCTCTAAGAGATAGTTCGCTGGCTTCGAATCTGGACCTCTCTTTATATGAATAAGGATCAAGCTCCAGGTATGATCCCTCACCAAATCTCAATCCCTCATATGAATCGATCCAGTCTCCCTCACCTACATTGAGAACGGTACATGTTCTTGGAAGATCCATGTCATCAGAATGATAAGTAACGGGAGAATTCTGAGACAAGGAATTCTGATCTCTGCTTTCGGAGCTCACCACCGGAGGTAAAAGTAACAATGCGATCAATGAAAAAATTATCAACATTCTTCCAGTAACTACCCTGAACATGAGTTTTCCCCTTCCTTGTGAGCATTAAATTTCTACTATTCATTAATAACTTTATTGGTACATGTTCGAAGTCTGGCCCATGTCAGAATATGCTCATTTGAACCTTTCCTGAAGATAGTAAGATGACCCTAGATGGAGGATTATTCCCAACCACTTCATACCCCGTAAGCTCCGACATCTTCTCCGCAAAAGCGGATATCTCTTCGAAGGAGGGCATATTCTCCATCTTCATCCTCTTCCGTGAATATCCAACATAGACATATCCTTTGGGCTCGATGAAATTCGGATCCGCGATCTTATCCAGGGAAGCATATTCCTCCTCGAAACCCAGGTTCCATCCTTTCACAAGTGTATGTCTGGCCACGGTCCTTGTATCCAAAGATGGTAGAAGCTCAAGGGTTCTCATCAATTTCTCCCAGCCATCACTTACCTTGGGTTTGCAAAGAGACCTGTATATCTCTTCATTCGGAGCATCTACAGAAATATACAATTGAGTCGGAAGCGGGTCCAACCTTTCAAGGACCTCTGGCAAGGTCCCATTTGTCACAAGGAACGTGGTGAAACCTCTCCTCTTGTACTCTGCGATGAGATCCCCAAGGTATGGGTACATTGTTGGCTCCCCGGTAAGGGAGATCGCAACCTGATTGGGTTCTCTAGCCTCCTCCCAGACCTTAGGGGAACATCTATCATCCCCCTTGAAACCCGATACCAGTCTTCTCTGGGCCTCTATCGTTCCATCTACAATTGTAACCGGATCGTCCCATTCCGTCACCACATCTTCCGATCCCTGGTATCTCCAGCAGTATAAACAGGAGTGGTTACACATATTGGCAACAGGGGTCATCTGAAGGCATCTATGGCTGTTTATTCCGAAGAAGGACTGTTTGTAACAAACACGGTCCCTCATTATGGATTCCTTCAACCAATGGCAGGTCTTGACAGCGGAATGGTTCCCTACAACAGCATATCCCTGTTTCTCAAACATGGCCTTCAGGTTGGGATCCATGGCCTGGAAAAATGCATGCCATACATAATATCATCGGATCGAATGGTTCATCCCTTTTCAGAACAGACCTACGGCTTTTCCTTCACTGTCGATATCCATCTTCTCCGCTGCAGGGGATCTTGGCAGACCAGGCATTCTCATGATCGTACCTGTCATGGGGATCACAAATCCAGCTCCAGCCGATAGATGCATATCCCTGATGGTGATCTTGAACTTGGTAGGAGAACCCAGGAGTTTAGGATCGTCGGAGAGGGAATACTGGGTCTTGGCCATGCAAATGGGCAAGGAAGAATACCCCATTGCTCCATATTTCTCCATGGCCTTTGTGGCTTCCACTGTGAACTGGACCTTTCCAGCACCATAGATGTTGTGGCATATGCTCTTGATCTTTTCCTTTATGGAAAGATTGTCCGGATACAGGGTATTGAAGCGGTGAGGGCAGTTATGTATGACCTCTTTCAACTTCTTGGCAACCTCAAGGGCTCCTTCCCCTCCGTTGGCATGATGGTCCGAAATAGCCACGGGTATTCCCATACCTTCACAGAGGTGAAGGACCTCCTGGACCTCATCCTCGTGATCATTTTCAAATAGATTGATGGCCACAACGACCGGAACAGCGAACATCTGGATTATTCCCAGGTGTCTTGCAAGGTTCGATGCTCCCTTCCTCACCGCAAGTACGTTCAGTTCTTCCAGGTCCTCTTTCATGATGCCTCCATGCATCTTCAGAGAACGTGTCGTCACAACCAGAACGACCGCAGATGGAGTAAGGCCAGTTGTCCTGGCGAATATATTGAAGAACTTCTCCGCTCCTAGGTCAGAACCGAAACCGGCTTCTGTTATGAAATAATCGCTAAGGTGAAGTCCGATCAGAGTGGACAGATACGAAGAGGTGCCGTGGGCGATATTTGCGAAGGGTCCACCGTGGACGAATGCCGGAACACCCTCAATTGTTTGAACCAGATTGGGTCTAATAGCATCCCTCAGGAGCATTGTCATTGCACCGACGACCTTGAGATCCCTGGCAAAGACCGGTTCCCCCTTCCTGTTGTATGCAATGATGATCCTTTCAAGTCTGTTCCTGAGGTCCTGAAGTGAGGATGAAAGACATAATATTGCCATGACCTCGCTTGCGGCCGTGATATCAAAGGAATCCTCCTGGGGCATCCCGCTCTTCTCCCCACCGAGACCGATCACGATATTCCTCAGTGACCTGTCGTTCATGTCCATTACCCTGTGCCATTCTATTCTCCTGGGATCGATATCAAGTTCGTTCCCATGATGCATATGGTTATTGAGAACCGCCGCGAGCAGGTTATGGGCGGCAGTGATCGCATGCATATCCCCAGTGAAATGAAGGTTGATATCCTCCATGGGAAGGACCTGGGAATAACCCCCTCCTGCAGCTCCTCCCTTGATCCCGAACACAGGACCCATTGAAGGTTCCCTAATTCCGAGCATGACCTTCTCTCCCTGAAGAGATAGCGCCTGGGCAAGACCTATCGTCATTGTTGTCTTCCCTTCTCCTGCAGGTGTGGGGCTCGTTGTTGTGACGAGGACCAGGTGGCCCTTCTTCTCATCCTTTACCCTGTCCAGGACCCCGAGGTCAACCTTCGCTTTGAAGGACCCCCAGGCCGAAAACTCGCCCTCTTTCAATCCTGCCCTTTCGGCAATGATCCCAATAGGTTCAAGGACGGCCCTCTGTGCGATCTCGATATCGGGTTCCATAGAGGTGGATTATAAACATCATTGAATAATCTGTTCATTGTCAAATACTATGAGATCATTGACAGCATCGGGTCGTGATACCTTTGGAGATCAGGGAACTGGTGAGGTTGAAGAAGGGCGTGGGCGGCCTGGAACCGCCTTACAACATCGGCATCCTGCTGGGAAGGGAGAAGGCTGGAAAGGACCACATTGGTATCATCTATACCATGAATGGAGAATTGAAGGTCAAATGGAAGAACCTCCGGGAAGCCTGGGGAAGGACATACGAGGGTGAGAAGAAAGACAATGGTTCCATGCTCAAATTCCTTAAACAGGCTGTGGATGAGGAGAAGAAAGGATTGATCCTTACTCTGGAGGCGGAGGAGATCATTGAAAAGGTTTCGGTAGAGGACCTCTGGAATTCGGTCATGGAAAAGAGAGAGAAATGGCGATCAAATGGAATTAGAACTCCTGAATTTTGTGATAATGTCATCTTATCTGGGGAAATGATCGGTAATCTGTTCTACGAACCCAAGATACTGGAAAAAAAGCACATATCAGCAGTGGCAAAGGTCCTTTCTTCTTGTGATGATCCATCCTATCCTTACTTCCACAGGATGGATATCGATGGTAAGCGTTCTTATCTGCCCTATAGCAAAGAAACACAGACCAGTATAAAAGATCACATATCCCGACTGGAAGATCTGAGGAGTGTCTTCGTTCAGATAACGGATGAGGAGATCGAAAGTGGTCATACACTCCGCAGTGCCCATCCCCGCTTCGAAGATCCAAGGGATGCTGTTCTTTCCCAGAACCAGGAATTGGAGATGGATATAATCTGTGATTGGGCAAATATGTTCCTAGGAACCGGTAAATGGACCTATACGGACGATGGAGGTTTCGGGCTGGGAGGAACACCTGCGTGGAGAATGAATAATTTCGATCTGGAAAGGTACATTTCCGATCTCTCCCACCACATATCGAACTCAGGAGGAAGGGACCTTGCCTCCGATCTGGTTGGAATGCTCTTAAAACTCGAGAAGATCAGCTGGATGAAAGCATCAGAACTGGTGGTCGATTATAATCTGGGGTCTGGAAAGAGGAAGTTCCACAGGAATTTTCCTCAACATGTCCTGAGAAAAGCAAAGGGACTCGACAGCAGCGTGAGAGAAGAGGAGATCAAGGGGAGAAAGGACCTGAGAAATGTTGAAACATATACCATTGATCCTCCGGATGCAAAGGACTTCGACGATGCCGTATCGATCTCGACGGATGATGAGGGTAATTGGGAGGTATGGGTCCATATAGCAGACGTGAGCCATTATGTCAGGTCCGGGGACCTGATCGATGATGAGGCAAGATACAGGGGTACATCTGTCTATCTTCCCACTGGTGTCATTTCAATGCTTCCTCCGGAGCTCTCCGAGGAACTCTGTTCCCTCAAAGAGGGGGTGGAAAGATTGACGGTGAGTACATTGATCAGATTGTCCTCTGAGATGAAAATCCTTTCATGGGACCATTATAAAAGTGTCATCAAGGTTGACAGGAACCTTTCTTACAATACAGTGGATAGATACATCAATGAGGGGGTGGAACCGTTCACCTCGCTTCAGAAGGTATCAGAAGGTCTGAGATCAACGATACCAAGGCTGGACCTCGATATCCCCGAGAGAAGGGTTCGATTCACGGGTGATAACGAGATCGATGTGAACTTAAAAAGACAGACAAAGGCCATGGTAATGATCGAACAGTTGATGGTAATTACCAATGAAGCTGCGGCATCTACTATTGGTGATAACGGGCTCTCTGTGCCATACAGGGTCCACCCTCTTCCGGATTCATCCTCCATCGAGAAATTCAATGCCACATGCAGATCATTGGGTCTTAACATCGAGCTTCCCATGGATTGGATCGAGGAAGTTGTATCCAAGGATGGAGGTGAAAGGACCTCCCCGGAGGAGGATCAAATGTTGAGATCACTTCTATCAGGTGGGAAGGTCAGTTTCGGGGCTTTGAACATGGAGTTTTCGGATAGGGATATAGAGGACGAGGAGGAGGGGCCACATACCGAAGGGGAAGACACTATAAATGGAACGATCGTCCCAAAGGAAGCTATCGACAAGGCCATAGAGACCTTCAACAAGGCTCTGGGAGAGATCGGGTCCTTAGGGGATATGGATCGGGAAAACCTCCTGAAATTGCGTATGCTAAGGACCATGCCCCGAGCTTTCTATTCAGAGGATAATATTGGCCATTTCGGTCTTGGATCCGAATGCTACTGCCATTTCACATCCCCTATCAGAAGATATCCGGATATCCTGGCACATCGAGCCATAACCTCGATCATTGAGCAAAGGGAAGGTCCCGGTTCGGGATCGGACCCACCCACCAGGGAAGAGATATCCGGGATGATGGAGCATGTCAATGAAATGACAGAGGATGCAGATGGATGGGAAAGGGAAATGGTCGATGTCGCCCTCGCAACAAGAAGCTTCATGGACAAGGAGTTCAGGAACAGGTCCCATGGTTCTATTGTGAGGTCCCTCACTCCATCCATGATCTTTCTGGGATTGGATGATGGTGTCACGGAAGGGAGGATACCAATAAGGACACTTTCACCACTAAGACTACATATCGATGACGATGAAACATCGGTGATAGCATCATTACAGGGAAACGAGGATTCTGATCCAAAGGATCCGATCATGGTAGATCTTCTGAAAAATGAAGGCTCTGATATTGTCCTGTTCAAGATCGGGGATAGAAGGAACTGCAAGGTCTACGCGATCTCAATATCTCAGGGTAAGATCGACCTCTCATTGAGCAACGGTCATTAAAATTGATTTTTCTATCATCTGAGAATATGAACGCATATATTTAATTCGAATGTACTCCTTGAGGTTATTTGCAGTCTGGTGGAACCTGTTTTTGATAGGTTCCCAATGGGGGAATGATCTGTGATACTGCCTAAAGGAACTGTTGATTTCTCTAAGAAAGGTGGAGAAGACTCTATGGTGAACGTCATAGAGAATATTGTTGAGGATAAGAAAACTGGTTACATCCTGATAATGGGTAAGTTGCCCAATGTGGATGGTGAGGATGATGATGTTACAGCTCAGCTTCTTTTTCAGGATGGAGAACCAAAATTGTGCGAGGCGGTGGTGAATAAATCTTCCCACAAAGGACCGAGTGGCACCCATTTCCTCCTCCGTTCCATGATGAATCCTGAAAATGAGATCGAAATGCACTCGAAGATCGATGTGGGACCTCCATTGGCTTTCTTCAAAGAGTGTAAGTTCGAACCATCCGATCTCGACATTGAAGCTTTCAAGAAATTGATTAAAGAGGAAGAAGAGGAAAGGAAGCATAGAGATGAGGAGAGAAAACGGAAGGAAGAAAAAGACCAGATGATAAGGGAAGAAGTAGAAGGCTGGACTACGTCCGGATTCAAGATAGAAGGATTCCCGGAGATAATGGAGTCCTCACATGAAGAGATAGTGAAATGGTATGAGGACCTCTCCTCCAACATCACAGAGATCAGATCGATACTGGAATGGGCCAGGAAGATCGAGGAGGTAGAGGTGGGCGACCTCAGAGATCAGCTGGTCGAACAGGCAAAGACCCCTCAGAGTATTGACGTTATCAGGAAGGTCAAGGGGGACCTCGAAGCTAATCTTTCTGATATAATTGAAAAAAGGAAAGAGATGGAGAAATGGGTTAACCTCTGGAGAGATGAGGGATACAATACCGAAAGGATCGAGGAGAGTCTGAATGGAGACCTCGTAAACGCTTGGAACATACTTACCCATTTCATGGACGATATTCAGAAATTGAAGGATCATAAGGAGGAACTCGAAAACCTGAAGAAAGATGATCCGGGTGATCATTTCGGATCCGAAACAAGGGAGATCGATTTCCTCTTGAACGATCCCTTAGAGATCGAGAATATTGAAAGGCTGATCACAGAACTGAAGGAGACAATGGAGAAAGAGAAGAAAGAGAAGAGCAGCCTCTTGAAAGTTGTGAAGGAATGGGAGGAGAAGGGGTACGATCTCACAGGTCTGGAAAAACATTTGGATAAGAGGCTAGATGCTTTCAGGACCGAGCAATTGGAAGTACTGAAGAACATAGACAGGATGGAGTCCATGAAAGGTGAACTGGAAGGTCTTGACCGCAAGGACCTTGCAGATGAAATTGATGCTCTAAAGGAAGGATTGAAGGACCCCTACTCGATATCCGATCACGAAACGGAACTTAAAGCCCTTAAAGGAAAGGTGGATGTCATCAATTCAAGGAGATCGGCACTCTCCGAAGAATTGGAGAAACTTTCCGAAGAGGGATACAATGTTGAAAGCATTCGAAATGAATTGGACTCTCCGATCGAAGGACTGGAATCTCAGTTCGAAAGTTTCAAGGCTGATGTGAAGAAATTGAAAGCTCTAGAGAACAGAATATCCGATATGGACCACAGATGGCTTGAAGGAACCTTTGAAACACTCAAACCCCTACTCAAGGAGATCTCCAAGATCGATGAGATAATGACCTCACTGGACGATCTCCAAAATAAGATCGATATCAGAGAAAAGGAGAGGACCCGTATCAGGAAGGAGATGGAGGACTGGAAGGGGGAAGGTTTCATCGTTTCGGGATTGGAAGAGGCCATCGAAGATGACCTGGAGGTATTCTCCACCGCCCACAAGGACCTTGAGCAGAATATTACCAGATCAAAAGATGAACTCGCCTCCTTAAGGACAATGAATGTAAAGTTCTTCCCTGCAGAAGCACAGGAAATTGAAAAGACCCTTCATGACCCCAAACAGCTTGAAAGGACCGTGGAGACCTTTGAGAGTTTCAAGAAGAAGGTAAGTGAGGATTGGAACATCAGGAACAAGCTCAGAGGAAGATTAGATGAGTTGAAGGAGAAGAAATGGGACATTGGAGATCTTGAAACTCTGATGGAATCTTCCCCCGACCTGATCAAGGAAAGGACCGATGACCTTGAAAGCAGGGTCTCAGACCTTGAAGGAGCGATGGAGAAGATCGAATCTTGGGACTCACTTGAGAGTAATTGGCTCTCTGAAGGTATCAGCGAGCTCAGAGAGCACCTCAGAAGACTTGAGGACAGGGACGGGGCCATGGAGCACTTCCAGGACCTTGAGGAGAAGATCAACTCGAACAAGAAGGTCAGGACTGAGATCATTTCCCAGATGGAAGACTGGAAAGAAGCAGGTTATGCCACCCACACTGCAATGGAGAAGGCCGAATCCATGATAGAGGAATTGGAGGAGGTTTTCAATGGATTGAAGAGCAACATCCTGAAGCTCGAAGATCTCCAGAAACGCTTCGATTCACTCAAGATAGACCATTTCAGATCAGAGGCAGAGGAGATAGAGTTCAAGTTGAACGATCCCTACCTTGTGGAGGAGATCGGATCGGAAATGGAGATACTGGAAGAGAAGATCAACAATGACGAGGCAAAGAGGGATGAATTCAGGACAAGGATCAAGGACTTCCTGAATGAAGGTTTCATGGCAGCCAGAAACCTGGAAAGTGTCTTGGAAGAGGATATCTCCATTGTGGAACTGGAATTCAGGAACTTCGACAAGGAGGTTCAATTCTTTAAGAAGTACATGGAATCCACCGGATTTGTGTTCCCAAATGATAGAAAAGAGGATGAAGTGGAACCTGAAAAAGATATCCCGGCCGAAGAAGTGGAAAATATACCTCCCGAAGAACCGGTAGAAAATGAAGAGGAACAAGCAGTGTCCCCCAACGATGTTGAATTGAAAACGGATGGTATGGATTTTTCCAACTTCATCGTAGGTACTTCTAATGAGATAGCTTATACTGCTGCATCCGATGTTGCCTCTGATCCTGGAAATACCTACAACCCACTCCTTATCCTAGGAGATGAAGGTGTTGGGAAGACACATCTTCTGCAGGCGATCTCTGGTAAGATCAAGGAAGAAAAGCCGAACCTGAATTTCCTTTCTATTTCCGGTGAGGAATTCACAGAGGAAATGAAGAACCACCGAGATACTGGAAAGATGGAGGATTTCAGGGACAGATTCAGGAATTCCGACATCCTTGTATTGGACGACCTGCATATACTGAAGGACTCCGAAGAGAGCCAGGATATGTTCGCCAATATCCTCAATGGATTCCTGGATAAGAACAAACAGGTAGTCCTCTCCGCAGAGAGAGAGATAAAATCCGTACCTAAGCTAGTGGATCAGATCAGGGCAAGATTGGACAAAGGGGTAAGCGTCGATCTGGAAGGAACAACACCTGACCTCAATAAAAAGATCATCGAGATGATCGCAGGGGATAAGATCCCTGAAGAAGTCTCAGATTACATCTCGACCCAGCTTGGAGATGTAAGAAAGGTCAAGAAAGCCGTTGAAGAACTAATGGCATACGGGGATATGGAAGGGACGGTTCTGGAAAAGGCCAAAGAGATCGTGGATAAGATCACAGGAGACCCAGGTCACAGAAAGCTCACAGAAGCCCTGGAGAATACAATAGAAAGTATGAAAGAGAAGCAAAATGAAGTTGTCCTGTGTACCAATTGCAATGTTGAGATCCCTGCAGATTCCACTAATTGCCCGAATTGTGGTGCCATCTTCGAGGAAGTTGAGATGAAGGAATGTCCCGTCTGTAAGAAACATGTGGAGATGGAAGCTACGAGCTGCCCAAACTGCGGAATGGACTTCTGATGGGACCTGAACAAGATCAACTTGGTTCGGGATCGCTTGCGAAGATGAGATAGACATCTCCCTCCACCGCTTCTATTGTGACCTTACCATCGAGGGATTCATTATGGATCCCCAACGTACTCCCAATCTCGATGACCCGTTCTTTCAGTTCCCATTTCACTCCCTCCATGGTAACCTTGGCTCTCTTTGATGCTGGAAGGACCGAAATAACCGGTTTTTCTGTTGTTCCCTTGAACTCAGATCCCTCTCTTAGAAGTATGACCTCATCTCCTTCCAGATGAAGTACAGCATGGATCTCCTTCGGGATACAGTAGAGGAGATGAAAACTCGCAAGGATATGGTCGGACCTTCCTCTCATTCCACCGTATATCTCAATCTGCTTGGGATTTCTGGAGATCGCATTCATTACAGTGAGTTCCCCATCGGAAAGGTCCTTATCCTCAGGATAGACCTCCATGGTCACACCTCGTTTTTCCAATTCAGCCATTACCATCATATCAATAGAATCCATATCACCGATCACGATGTCAGGTTGAGCACCAGTGGACACAAGAGATTCGGCACCACTGTCAGCACAGATGATCATATCACCGTCTCGGATATCGAACGGGGGCCTTCCTCCGGACAGTATGACAACACATCTGTTTACTTTCAAAGTAATCCCTTCCCTGATCAAAACTGATCGATAGTAGAAATAAATAGCGAGGGGATAGGATATTATCCCCTCAACTTAGAGATTCCTTTCCTTTACTTATTGTGAAGGTGGGGGAAGTCGGACTCAGGGAAGTCCTCTTCAACTTCCTTCTTCTTACTCAGGACCTTCACGATAAGTGCCATTGCAACAAGGGCGATTATCCCGGCAATGATGACAAGGACGAGGTAAAGGACAGTGTTGTCATCCTTCTCTTCCTCGCTGTCAGCAATAGTTGGGTCCCTTTCGGTTGCACCTTCCAGATATTCTTGAAGGTTGGTATCCCCATCCTCATCTGGGTCTTCATTCTGGTCCCCAGGTGTCAGAGGATCGAATTCGAACCTTACTTCATATCCATCAGGTAGTCCGTCATCATCGGAATCCGGGTCTCTGGGATCCGTGCCCAGCTCGTACTCCCTATAGTTTGTAAGACTGTCGCCATCATAATCCCGGTTCCTATCGTTCACGGTCTTATCAAGACCGTTCTCCTCCTCCCAAACATCAGGCATACCGTCATCGTCCGTGTCGAATTCAGAAGTCTTCTCCGAGACGATGACATTGAAGTGGACGGAATCAGAGTTCCCAGCCGAGTCATACACGGTCAATGTAAAGGAGTAATTGCCCGAACTCTGGAAGAAGTATGTGATCTCCTTCCCAACACGGACAATTCCATCTCCCAGAGGGCCATCGATGGTCCAAACCCAATCGGTCACACCAACGTTATCGGTGGATCCCATATCCCTGAGAACATAGGAATCGCCCTCCAGAAGTGTCATGTTGCTCGGTCCCATGGCGATCGGAGCCAGAAGGTCCTTGATATCGACGAACCTGGTAACCAATGCATCATTGTCCTCCGCATCCACCACTGACAGATAGACAGTGATGTTGCCCACAGCGCCTCCGAGGTCCACTATGAGTATGGGTCCGGTTGCGGTCATGACTGAACTGTCCGGAAGGATTATGGTCCAGGCATACAGAACGATCCCGACATTATCATAAGAACCGCTGGCATTGCCAAAGAGGAGTTCATGGTTCCCCAATACTGAAGGCATGTTAAGGACTATCACTGGAGCATCAGCATCACGTATATTGATGCTTGTTGAAACCTCAACAGCAGGGTTCACACCATCTGAGATCAGGAGGGTTACATTGTATTCACCTACAACATCGAAAACATAGGTGACCTCCATTCCTCCAAAGACCTCATCCATGATGGTCCAGGTGTAACTGATGATGCCAACGTTATCTGTTGACGTGTATGCTGAGAAGGAGACCTCCTCATGCTGGAAGGCTTCGGAGGGTCCTACGATCACAGGTACTGGTGGTTCATCATCAACAATATCAATGGTGAATAGATCTGATTCCACAGTGTTCCCTGATGTGTCAAGGACCTTGAAATAGAATTCAAAGCCGTCGCCATTATCGTTGGGGACCATCATGGAGAACATGAATGTGTTTCCATCCCTCTCCATCAACTTTGTCATTGGATCCATTCCGGTGAACGTATAGGTCAATTCGACCCTGCCAATACCGATATTGTCGGTTACGTTGACCTTGAACATGAATTCCTCACCGGTAGCAGCTGTTGTATCCGAGAGGAAGTCAATGAAGGCAGGCATATCATTGTCCATTACCTCCACCTGGAAAGTGACGGTCTTGGCAGAATTGCCTCCAACGTCATAGGCTTCTATCCAGAAGTTAAGTGGATCCAGAGAGTGCGGAACATCTACCTCGAAGGAGAATGTCCCAGAGGATCCAGCTCCATCCATGAAGGGCACGGTTCCTGGCTGGGTGGTACCAAAGAAGTAGGTACAACCTTGCACCGGATACACTGACATCATCACTGATATCAACAGATATACCAAAAGCATCACCCGTGGAGGCCTTTGGTTCAAAGGCCGGTATGCCAATGACGGGCTCATTGTTATCGAGAATGTCGACTACCTGCTTATTGGCATCGGTTTCAAAGTAGTTGAATGCCGGTCCGATATCCGTTGCATCGAACCAGTATGTCATTGTTCCACTCATTATCGGAAGATTAAGCAGATATTTGTAGACATCATTGGAAAGGATTTCCATGGGTACGGTCTGTTCTGCAGTGTTGAAACTGAAGTAATAGTGGAGGTTGACCTCCAAGACATCGATATTGTCCGATACGATCACCCTGAATGGGAAGTCCGGCTGTCCAGCTTCTGCTATCTTGGGAGTCATATCACCATATATTTCAGGTAGATCGTTGTCCAACACGGTGATCGTTGCCTGGGTTGTGATGAACTCGTTCAGGGATGTGTCCCAGAGTATGAACTGGTAGAGGATCGGGGCAAGTGTATCTTCGATCGTTTGGACGAGGAACCAGTTATTGCTGGGTCCGCGGGTCATCTCGAGCATCTCGAATTGGTTGCCGTCCACATACCCATAGGTGAGATATACCTGCTCCACGCCTACATTATCCACGGCATCCATGGTGAAGTTCTTTGGATCTCCGGTGGTTGCAGTGGTGGTGGTCCTGTCCATGGCCATGGAAGGCAGATCATTGTCGTATACCATATGGGTGAATCCGGTCTCTTCCATCCAATTCCCGGCAAGGTCCACAGCTGTGATGTTGTAGGTCAGGATATCAAGGAAATTCAGATTTATATTGAAGGCAACGGAATCCCACACCATGTTGATGGAGTCGTATGTCAATGTCAGGTTCGTCGCATTGACCCAGTCACCCGCATAGGTCCAAAGGACATAGGCTGCAACAACCTCTGCACCATCGATGTTATCATCGATCTCGATGGAGAAGTGGAATGTGTCACCTGTTGTTGCCAGCATCGATTGGACATCTTCCACGGTGGGGACATCATTATCCTCGATGCTAACCTCAACAGTGGAGCTGGGACCTGATTCCCACCAGATGCCATCATTATCTGCGAAGTTGTAGAAATAGAACAGATGATCCAGGGAATCCATCTGGATCGTTATGGTCCCTGTTGCTGTCTGGTCATCGCCTAGTCCATCTCCATCGATCATTAGAGTGACCTGCTTATGAGATCCTGTTCCATACCAGTATTCCACAAAGGCGTAACCGATCCCTACATTATCGTTCAGCGTCAGATTGAACATGAAGGTATCGCCGGTCATTCCAAGTGTGTCTGAGTTATCAGATACGAATGTAGGTGCCGTGTCATCATAGACCGTCACATAAAGGACAGTGCTCGTTCCGACGTTCATGTAATTATCTGTCGCCTCGAAGTAGTACATCATCTCCGAGAAATGTTCTGGGACCGTCAGGTCATAGTAGAATGTGTCGAAGACAAGGTTGCTCATTGTCACCGAGGAATAGACCGCATCGGTAACATCCTTGTAAAAGAGTTGCACGGTGGCTGTGTTGTAAGCGATATTGTCATCCACCATAACGGTGATCGCCACAAGCTCTCCAGTTTCAGGGGTGGTTGGAACAATATCATAATCTGAGAATGTCGGAGCATCGTTGTCATCCACATCCTGAGAATCGGTGATCACCACAGTGTTGCCTGATGTATCCTTGATGGTGATGGTGTAGAAAACCTGTGCTATGGAGTCATCCAGGTTTATTGTAAGACTATAGGTGCCGTCTCCATCATATTCCATATCAGTGGAACCACCAAGATTGTTATGTGACCAGGTTATTGTAACAGAATCAATAGCCCAGTTATCGGATATCGCGACATCGAACGTATATGAATCCACCGTGGTTCCTGTTCCACAGTTATCGGTGTATATTGGATCATCGTTGTCGATTACCGAGAGGGTCACCTGGGATGTCATATTGGTGTACCCGTTGTCATCTTCTGCAACAATATAATATTTGAATTCCGTGGAGCCACTGTAGATATTGAATTCTATGTCGTATGTATCACCTGTGTTCTTGGTCATCTCGATGGTATGCCAGGTGCCATCATCATTGTAATGGAGTGTGACCATGGCCACCTCTTGATCATCTGTCACATCTATAGTCACATTTACAGGATCCCCGGTGGTAAGTGTTCCGGGAGTCACAACAGGAGTCGATAGCTGAAGCACATTGACCCGGTAGTAGGCCGTATTGACAACAACCAGATGCCCTGCGGTATCATTTGCGGAGAGGTTGTAAAAGAAATGGTCCGCTGAGGCAGGGATGGTTATGGTGAAGGTGAAGAAATCACCCACCAGTGAGTATGTCGAAAGGTTGGTATAACCTGCAGTTGTGGCGTTGTCGAACTTGTATGACATCATAACGTCTGTCAGTCCGATGTTGTCTGTCCATTTGACGGTGACCTTCATTGTACCACTAATAGGTCTTATCGGATCTATCGCAATATCTGAATACACCGGTTCGTCATTATCTGAAACCGTGACTGTCATGAGTGACCCAGATACGGTATTACCATAGGTATCGGTGACAGTTACTGTGTAGGTCATGCTGGATACTGCATGGTCCAGTGTGATGGTAGCACTGTATGTTCCATCACCATCACTGTTCAACGTTGTAGTTGTTCCCAGAGTTCCATGATTCCAGGCAACCTTGACCGAATCGATCCCTACATTATCACTGGCTGCCACATCGAAAGTGAAGCTGTCACCGGTAGTCCCGGTAGTTCCAGTGCTGTCTGTGAATGTAGGGTCATCATCGTCAATTATTGCCTGTGTGTAAGTATCGGACTCATTTGTGAAACCATTATCATCCTTTGCTTCAAAATAGAAATCCACAGACAATGTACCATCAATTACTCCCTCGAAATAGTATGTATCGCCTGAGTAGTACATCATCTCTTCCGAATACCAACCATCTCCCGGATTGAACCAGAATGTAACATTCATCACTGCATCATTGTCTGTCACATCAATGGTTACATTTACGGAGTCACCGGTAGCTGGCGATGAAGGAGTAGCAGTGGGCAATCCGAACATGGGCAGGTTGACCATGGAATACTCGGTCGGAGAGGTGACCAGATTGTCTGCAGCATCTGAAGCAGACACATTGAAGTAAATATGGTCACAGGTTGAGGGGATGGTCACAGTGAAGGTGAAGGTGTCTCCAACCTGTGTGTATGTTGTGAGGTTCGTGTAACCAGATACATTATCCAACCTGTATTGAAGCATGACATTCGTGAGACCGATATTATCTGTCCAATCCACGCTGACTTCAAAAGTGCCTGTTATCGGGTCCTCGGGATCGACCATGATATTGTCATACTCCGGTGCGTCGTTGTCAGTAACTAATACAGTTGTAAGTAAACTCTCAACATAGTTATCCGAGGTATCGTTCACCTTGAGAGTGTAGGTCATGGACGTGACTGCTTCATCCAGTGTGAGGGTCCCACTAAAGGTGCCATCACTATCATCTGTCAGGAAGAACCAACCGGAAAGAGTTCCATGATCCCAGTATACAGAGATGTTTGCAACTTCAATGTTATCATCTGCTGTTACATCGAATTCGAAGTCGTCACCAGTTGTTCCTGAGATCGGAGAGTTGTCTGTATAGGTCGGAGGATCATTGTCACCTGTAGTTACGGTTTCCTCATCGGTTTCGGCCTCGTATTCGTTGTCATCAATTACACCAACATAATATTTTATTTCCTCTGAGGAATCGTTCACGGTGATATCAGCAGTATATGTATCTCCAGATAATAGGGTCATGTTCATGACCATCCAATCACCCATATCGTTGTAATACAGGAACACACCGGCTACCATGTCGTTATCTGTAACATCTACTGAGAAGGTCACAGTTTCTCCTGTCTTGGGTTCTGTTGGATTCAGTGTGATCGCACCAAGCTGTGGCAGGTTGACCTCACTGTAATAGTTAGAGGATACTACCTGATTACTGGAGGTGTCGGTTGCCGTGACATTGAAATATACATGGTCACAGGAAGAAGGTATGGTCAATGTGAAAGTGAACGTGTCACCGACCTGCACATAGGTTGAAAGGGTGGTATAATCGGAAACATTGTCCAATCTGTATTCAAGTTCCACTGCCTGCAGTCCTATGTTATCAGTCCAATCCACACTGATCTCTAGAGTGCCTGTTATTGGGTCCTCTGGGGTCCAATCAACGTTGGAGAACTCAGGATCATCATTGTCCGTCAAGGTGACGGTCATAAGAGAACCGGTTGCAGTGTTCATGGAGCTGTCCGTAACAGTGATGGTATATGTCAGAGACCCCAGGGAGTCATCGAGGTCAATATCAAGGCTCCAGGTACCGTCAGAGTCATCATCAAGTGATTCCGTTCCTCCTAATGATCCGTGGGCCCATGTGACCTCGACATCATCAACTTCCACATTGTCATCCGTAGATATGTCGAATGTGAACGTATCTCCAGTCGTCCCTGTTGTAGGCGAGCTGTCGGTGAATGTGGGGTCATCATTGTCTGTAACAACAACATCCCATGTATCTGTCTCGTTCTCGAATGTGTTGTCATCCATTACCCAGAAATAGTATTCCAGGAGGAGTCCACCATCCGGAACGATATCAGCAGCATACAGGTCATTCATGTAGTATGTCATTGGTGCGGACTTCCAGGTTCCGTCATCACTGTAGTAAAGGATCACACTTGCGACCATGTCATTGTCCTTGACCTCGAATGTGATATTGAGGTTCTCTCCGGTCGTTGGAGATGCGGGAGTCAGTGTCGCAGAAGAACCGATCATTGGGAGGTTGACCTCAGTGTAATAAGTGGAGGTCGTTACCATGTTGGATGCGGAATCTGTGGCTGTGAAATAGTAATAGAGATGATCACAGGTCTGAGGGAGATAAAGCATGTAAGTATAGGTATCTCCCACCTGGGAATAGGTTGTCCATGACATATAGGATGATGTGTTGTCTATCCTGAAATGGAGGGTCGGATTCATGACTGCGATGTTATCCACCCAATCAACGCTCAGGTATACCGCTCCGGTATTGGGCTCTTCCGGATCCATATCGATATTGGAGTATTTTGGCGCATCATTATCGCTCAGGGAAACAGACATGGAGCTGCCGGTCACCGAATTCAATGCACCGTCCTCTACAGTGACCGTATAGGTCATATCTGATAGGTCGTCATCAAGTGTCACGGTTCCTGACCATGTACCATCGAAATTGCTGGAAAGGTATTTCACACCACCCAGGATGCCATGGGACCAGGTCACATATACTGAGGAAACTCCAACATTGTCCGAGGTTGAAACATAGAACTCGAAGGAATCACCTGTAGTTCCTGAGGTGGGGGAGTTGTCAGTGAAAGCCGGGTTGTCATCATCGGAGAGCATGAAGGACCACATTGGTGACATTGTCATGTAACCAAGGTCATCTTCAGCAGTATAGTAGTAAGATACCATGGATGATCCATCCACTGTGAAGTTTGCCCAGAAAAGCTCACCAATACCTGGGGTCATCATCATGGATTTCCAGGTCCCGTCATCATTGTAGTAGATCATAACGGAATCCTCGTCCAGGTCCCCGTTATCAGTGACGTTTATGGTAAGATTCACCCAGCTTCCAGTGGTCGGGACCATCGGAAGGACCGTCGGGTCGTAGAAGAGTGGTTTGTTGACCTGTGCGGACATGAGCGGAGTGGCCACTGAATTCCCTGCCAGGTCCGATGCTCCGGACAGATAATAGATCATGTCCACTGCATCTGTGATGTTGATGGACCAGGTGTAGGTATCACCTACCACAGTTAAGTTGGTCTCCTCAACGAATGGGGTGGATCGATCGAACCGATACACCAATGCGGTGGAATCTATTACCACATTGTCTGTCCAGTCAATGCTGATATTCAATACACCGGTCCTTGGCTCGGATGGATCCAGCATAATATTGCTATATTGCGGTGCTGTCCCGTCAATCAGATTCATTGTTTTCGGGGTCGTTGCCAGCCAGTTGTCATTGAGGTCCTTTGCCGTGAAGAAGTAGGTCATCGGGTCCACGGACTTGGGCAGAGTGATTGTATATTCGTAAGGTTCAAGCAGTGTAACAGAGGCATTTGTATGAGGACCCGACCCGAACCAGTACTCCACGTCCAGCTCAACAATTCCAACATTATCTGAAACCATGGGCCTGAAGGTGAAGTCATTGTTGGAATATGCCAGAGGGTCGCTGTTGTCACTCATGATCATTGGGGCTTCATCATCCGTAAAACCGGTTCCGTATTTCGTTAAAAATCCATCATATTGACCATTGGAATAACTTGGCCTTGAGGTCATATAAGAACCGGTCGTTACAGGGTAATCGCCATATGTGGGAGAATATGATGTTGAATAACTACAGTAACCTGCGAAATATGCATTTCCAAGATCGTCGACATCCATTCCGTAAAGATAGTCATAGTATGCTCCTCCGATATAGGAAGAATATACAAGCGAAGAACCATCCGGTGAGATCTTTGAAAAGAATGCATCTGGATAACTCGTATATGTCCTTGTGCTCTGATAGGCATTCACAACAGGGAAATCAGTTGAATAAGTTCTTCCACCCACGTATGTGTTGCCGTCGGTATCAACTTCAAGCGAATCATAGTCCACGTATTCAGATCCAGTCCCACCCAAGAACGAAGAGAATACCAGGCCGTTTCCGTTATAATTGAATTTTGTTATGAAAGCATCGTAGGAAGTTCCTCCTCTGGAAGTTTGGAATGCACCGGAGGTTGTTGGGAATTCACCGGAGGATGAATATGAGGTATAACCACCCACAACAACCTGGCCTGAGGAGTCAATACCAATACCACGACCATAATCGGTTCCATACCCACCTATAAGGGTGGAATATCTTATTGAGCCAGAACTCGAGAAAACCGTCGCATACGCATCGTAACCAGTTCCAGAATGAGATGTTTGATAAGCACCTGAGGTCGTCGGGAAAAGTCCTGATGATGAATAATAGGAATATCCAGTTACCGCAATTTCATCAGATGGTCCGATAGCTACAGCATATCCATAATCTGAACTGTAACCGCCAAGCATCGTCGAAAATATAAGGGCTGATCCAGCCGAGTTGAACTTGGTCACAAAAGCCTCGTAAGATGTTCCTGTTCTGGATTCCTGGAAAGCGCCTGATGTTGTCGGGTAATCTCCATAGAGGGGTGAATAAGTAGAGGAATAAGCAGTATACCCCGTGATAACAGCATTTCCATTAGAGTCGACAGCGATATCCCTGGGATAATCGTAATAAGCGCCACCGATCAGGGTGCTATAGGCCAGATCACTTCCATCAGTTGTGAATTTTGTCACATAAATATCATAATAACTGGAATAAGTATGACTTGTCTGATATGCACCGGAAGTTGTAGGCCAGCTCCCAGATGATGAGTAGTATGTATACCCTGTTATGTATGCATGACCATCATCATCTACGTCAATGCCATAACCATAATCGCTACTGTATCCGCCTATAAATGTTGAATAGACGAGTTCGGTACCAGCGTAGTTGAATTTTGAGACAACAATATCGTAGGACGTGCTTGTCCTTGTCTCCTGATAAGCACCAACTGTTGTGGGGAACTGGGGATTGGCATTGTTGGAATATCCGGTGATATATGCGCAACCTTCAGTATCCACAGCTGTTGAGTAAATATAATCAGTACTTGCTCCTCCAATGAAGGTCGAGTAATAGATCGGATCGATCACAACGGTCCTGGTCCAGTCGTAATCGCCAAGATCGAAAGTATACCTCTTGCTATCCAGGACCTTGAAGGAAACATCGATCTGTTCACCATTATCAGCATAATAAGCATAGAGATCGGAATCCACGATATCCATGCCATCCTGATATGTTATTACAAGGCTGTCATCATCGACCCTGAGGTCCTTGTGACCGGAAACCTCCACCACTATATCGGATGCCAGTGCATGGGGATTGAGGATATAATCATACTTCATCCCATCATCGCTGTAGTAATACTTGAGATCGATACCGCTCCAGAGATTGTCATATTGGACAATGTCGAAGGTCCTTGCCCCTGTTACCCAATCTGACCTGTCGCCTATCATCCAGTTCTTCTTTCCCAACCTCTGATCGGACCCGGAAGCCCTGGTGTCCTTATCAGCATCCACGAAATCCATCTTGAGGATGTGCCCAGAGGTGATCACGGTCTCATCCGAATCATCCAGTTCATCTTCCTCAACGATGATGTTCATGATGATACCATCGTCATAGAAGGCCATCCCTCCGAATCCAGTCTCTCCGTAAAAGGACATGTCCTGGGACCATTGTCCTTTGTTTTCAGTGAAAACTCCTGAACCCCTCACAAGGTCTGTGGGCTGGATTGGACCCTGCTCGGGTCCGTCCGATGCTTGGACTGGAAAGAAAGCTACCAGCCCAACAAAGGAAGAAATTAACATCGACATGGCTACAAAAATCGAGAGTGTCCCCTTTCTCATGATATCACCTACTGTTTACCCCAGGTAATTCTAGTACCTCTATAGGAATACTGCACGTTAAAACCCCTTAGTGATATATAAAAGTTCGTTGGCCAGGGGAAGGTACTGGCTATTACCTATAAATACAAGGAAAAACAGGGGCAATATCGTAAAGACCAACGGAAAAAGACAGAGATGGGAGGTTTTCAATGGATCCTATGGTTCCAATTGTCCGCTATTGATTTGGCCTGGAGGAACCGGGGGGGGAGGTGGTACCGAATTCGATCCGGTAGCCATTGCAATATGGACCATCCTTTCATGAGGTGGGATCTGCATGTGGATCTGCTGTTCTGGTACATGGACGGGATGATGTGACCTGTACCTCACCAGGACGACCGCCAGAACACCAATGAGAAGTATAAGGAAAATAATGCTTCCGATCACCAGGAAAAGGACCAATGACGAACTGTTACCATTCCCATCGGTGTTGCCTTCCGGATCCTTGGTCTCGACTGCTTTAACCTCTATCTCCATGGACTTCTCACGTATGTTTCCAGCAGGATCCCGCACATATCCCGTGACTATATAGGTCCCTGGCTGATCATAGGTGAAATTAAAAGATGGATCGGGTGACCAATCCTTTTCTCCGCTACCGTTCCAATCCACGGCATAGAAAGTGATACCATTGTCATCTTCGGAGGAAGAGAGATCGAAGGCAACCGATGAACCAACCTCGATGATCCCGTCCTCAGGAGTAGTGACCTTAAAACCAATGGATGGTGATGAAGAATCCTTCTTGAACTCTACTGACCTCTTTTCCATCCTATTACCTGCGGCGTCAGTGGCCCAGTAAAGAAGAGTTGCAGTTCCATCTGGTACCGAGATAGGGTCGCGATAAACCTTTGTCTCTCCGCCTGACCACTGATATTCTATCTGGACAGGTGAGGATCTTTCATCCTCGTTAAGAACATTCAGTTCCACGTCCAAATCGGAGTTTATATACCAGCCGTTGACAGGAACATCCGATATCTCGGGTTCAATGAAGGGTGTTTTCATATCTACCTTGAAAAAGAAGCTGACCGGATCAGTGGGATTTCCTGCCTTGTCCTCACCATAGATCCAGATCTCGGTGGTCCCCTCATTGATCTGGATCTGTCTGTCATATTCCAGATATGGACCTCCATTTACAGTATAATTTATCGTCATGTCCTTCTCTGAACCTGTGATCTCCAAGGTGGGGGCGATGGTTATCCATTTACTGGAATTATCCCGGTCGTATTCCCAACCTTCAAAGGTCCCTTCCAGGGTTGGAGTGGATGTATCAACATTCACCTGGACCCTTACTTCCTCACCCTGGTTGCCTGCTTTATCGATAGGGAGCATCCGGATAGTGTGTCTCCCATCAGGGATCATCACCTGTTGGAAGAATCTGGTAAATTCACCACCGTCTAATGAATAGTAAAGTGCGTCAGCATCATCAGAACTGATTGTCAATGCGGGTGTAGTTCGGTAGAAACCGTTCTTGCCATCGGGCACATATGGGTAAAGCTGGTATTCCATGGAGGGCAGGACAGTATCCATCTTGAACGATCTTGACTTCTCCTCCTCGGAGTTACCCGCCTGGTCCACAGATCTCCAAAAGAGGGTCGAGGCCCCTTCAGGAGGTGAGAACGGATCGGAATAAGTCTGATATTCATCATTTCCGAACTTGTATTCGATAAAGGCATTGGGATGGGCAGTGTTGAGGGTAATAAGAGGGGCGCTTGTATACCAGGAATCCTCGGGCATATCGGGTTCAACAACGATCGAGGAAGAGGGGGAAAGGGTATCCACCTTCAGATTAAAGTACCTGTATGATTCGGGATTATCATGCCTGTCAATAGCATGGAATGATAGATTCCATATCCCGTCAGGGATGTAGAAAGGTCCAAGATACTGCTGTTCGGCCTCGTTGTTCAACCTGTAATAGATTTTTGCAGAGTTTTCAGAGGTCAATGTGATCTGTGGGGAATCAACATACCAGCCATCAAGTCCATCGGGGAGCTTTGGGCTTATGGAAAAATCAGTTACTGGCGGATCAAGGTCCAAAATATCAAGTTCATAGTTGAGATCTGAAGCCGAAGTAGATGTTGTTATCAATCTGAATGAGGTGTATGTTACACCCCATCCATCGAGATCTATTATCTTGGTCCTGGAACTTCCAAAATCGATGTGGACCACTGACCTTGGTGGGTTGGATTCGAAATACATAGCTGCCAGTGGTGTTCCAGAGGTATAGGACAGTTTTAGCCTATGGGTCTCTCCTGATTCTAAAGGCGAAGAGAACCTGATAGAGTTCACTCCGAAACCCTTCATCTTCCATTCTCCACTCAACGAAGAGGTTACTGGCGTACCACTGTGAGATTTTGTCAAAGGCAGACGGATCTGTCCGTTGGGATAGGTCTTCTGAGAGAATGAATAGGTCTCACCGTCACCTGCATTGTCATCATTGACGTTAATTGCCACCATAAACTTGGAGAATGCTTCCTCGAAATTATCACTTGATCCGGATGCGGTCAGACCAGCGTTCACTCCTGCAATCCCGTTGGATGAGGACTTCACCAAACCATGGGAGTAGTTCTTTCCACCATAATGTTCGATCATGTAGAGCTGGAAAAGGAAGCTCGAACCATAATAGGACGTTGTTGAATCGTAATAGAAGGTTGCATCATCCACAACAACCGAATGCTTAGGCGCCCAGTTCAGATAGGCGTAAACGTGTGAAGCGATCCCGGATGTGATGCCATAAACAAGGTATGCTCCATAATCTGCGCATCCTTCATCCACCCAGAGGTTCTCATTGGAATCATACTGTCTGTGAACATAATGTTGCAATTCATGTGCGGCTATTATCCCTCCCCATGAGAAATCGTCCCTATCAAGATGGAACTCGTCAGTACCAGGTTGGTAATACCCTCCGGTCCCGCTTGGGCCGTCCACCTTGTGTACGAGGAAATCTACATGGTCGATCCTGTCCGTGGGATCAAAATAATCTTTTACTCGGGGCCATGAAAGATTGATGAAGTCGTCAATTATCCTGTCAAGAAGATCTTCCTCCCCAGAGGACAAACTTCCTCCCCCGGAGGCGCTTGTATCCACAAAGACATCAACAAAAGTACCGTCAAAATATTGAGTATATTCTGCTCTTGTAGAGGGGGAAAAGGTGGTGCTTGGGGTCCATCCATAGGGATGCATTACAGCATCTTCAGGCATTGGTTCGGGAGTCTGGATGAATTGGGAATCGGCTGAGGCATACCTTGGTCTGTATCCAAGATCGACCAGGGGGTCCTGACCCGGATCATATCCATTAGGATATAATGTCGGTTGCTGGTCAGTACTGCTCTCAGACTGCAAACCAACTGCCATAATGGGTAAAAGTGAAGCTGCCAGAAAAAGGAAGGCCAAGGCGATGACGAAGTGGGTTGAAATTATCCCTCTGTTGAATGTCTGGTTCATGGTCTGATTCCTCCGGCAAATATTATTGCTATAGATTGTGTTTGATTCCGTATATAAAAACGGTTGCTCCTAAATATGTCGCCGATTATGTCAAGGTGAAGATATGGTGGAAAAAGTCCCATTTGAATGGAAATGGGATATCCCTCCAATCGTGTTCTGGATGTATCACAAAGGCATCAGTTCGGTTCAAGTATTCCTACCCTTATTAATGCTCCAGGTCGTGGTTTCTCCATCCTCCAGTATAATTCCTGCATTTTCCAGACGATCACGGATCTTGTCTGCAGTGGACCAGTCCTTCCTATCCCTTGCCTGTTTTCGAACATCAAGAAGTATATTCATGATTTCGTCTAGGAGTTCATGACCGATCTCATCCTTCAAAACTGGTCTCAGGATGATACCCAATAGATCCGACAATTCATCAAGAATTGAAAGCAGCGGATAGGCATTCTTTGGTACAAGTCTTCCCTGTCTCTGGAGGTCCTTCACCTCACCATCCATTTTGAAAAGGACGGCGACCGCGATCCTTGTGTTGAAATCATCGTCCATTGCCCGTGTGAATTCATTCTTCAGGGCAAATGCCAGCTTCAGGACATCCGTGTCGGGTTCGCCATAATCAGGTATCACTCCCTCCTGATTTTCCCCGGAGACATCCACCAGATTCTCCCTAAGCTTGATCAATCTGTCCAATGATCTTCCTGCCTCTTCCAAAGCTACATCAGAAAAATCGATGGGAGACCTGTAGTGAGTGTATACAAGGAAGAATCGCAGGACCATTGGATCGAAACGTTCCAGTACGTCCTTTATCGTGAAGAAATTATCAAGGGATTTGGACATCTTCTCCTTGTTGATCTCAACGAAGCCATTGTGGAGCCAGTATTTGACGAAAGGATCACCCGTATATGATTCCGATTGTAGGATCTCGGATTCATGATGAGGGAAGATGAGGTCCATCCCACCTCCATGAATGTCAAGTGTCCTCCCGATGTATTTCCATGCCATTGTGGAACACTCGATATGCCAGCCTGGTCTACCTTTTCCCCATGGAGAATCCCAGGATATCTCTCCTTCCTTTGTCGCTTTCCATAACACAAAGTCCTTCGGATTCCTCTTCTCCTCATTCTCCTCTATCCTTGCCCCATCCCTCATATCCTCCAACGATTGGTGACGGAGTTTTCCAAAGGTATCCTTGGCCTTTTCGACCTGAAAATAGACAGAACCATTCACCTCATAGGCGTATCCTTTCTCGAGGAGTCCTTTGATCACGGTGATCATGTCCGGAATGGTTTCAGAGGCTTTAGGATGGACATCTGCCTTCCTGATGTTAAGGAGCCCCATATCCTTGAAGTATTCCTGGATGAAATTCTCAGAAAGGACAAGGGGGGGAACGTTCTGGTCCTTGGACCTATTTATGATCTTGTCGTCTACATCTGTGAAATTCTGAATATAGGTAACCTTCAAACCCTTATACTCGAGGTATCTGCGGATCACATCGAAAGCCACATAGGACCTGGCATGCCCCACATGGCAGTTATCGTAAACCGTGGGGCCGCAGACATACATTTCGACCTTCCCTTCTTCAACTGGAACGAATTCCTGCTTGCTTCTGGTCTCCGTGTTATAGATCTTTAAGACCATTGACATATCCTCCAAGGGGGCCCTCTATCCGACTTTGAATATATGTATCATTCCGATGGAGCCAATAGCGTGAACTTATCTCAATCCAAAGATTCCATAATGAGTTTTACTGCCCTTGCATTCCTTTCAACAGGGATCCATTGAAAGAAGCATTGATCGAACTTGAGCTGTGTCTTTCTCGCTTTCAGGAGATAATCCATTGAATCAAAGTCCCTTTCCGGGATCTGGCCGTTCATGTAGTTCACAACCGCTCTTGAATCACCCTTCATTATGAGCCGTTTCACATTGTTCTTGGCAGCAAGCTCCATGCCCTGTATGAGGGCTTCCCAGTGAGCTCGAGAGCCTGAACCGGTATAGGGGACTGCACCGCCGATCTCGTCCACCACAATGTCTCCTTCCATCAGGACAGCTCCAACGGCCATTTGGGCCCCGTTGTATGGTACAGAACCATGAAAATACACTTCTTTGTTGGCTTCCATATTCAAACCCTGGACTATATTCGTAAGATAATATTTAATACGAACGAGGGAGGACCCTTAAGATCTTCAACCCGATCAGGAGCGAACAAGGAATTACCGATATCATTCTATTTAGACCGGTTTCCTCTCCGGAACTTCGTATCCTTATTGGGTCTCTTATTGGAGGACCCGTATCTGGGGCCTGATCTTTTATTAGCCTCCCATGGTTTACCTGGCACCCTGCTTCGGGAACCTGATCTTCTTTCACTATCATCTCTGGACCTCATTGGTCTGTCAGACAGGTAAAGGTCTTTCCCAAGAAGGCCTCTTAAGATACCCTGGTCCTTCACTTTTGGAGTCAGGATCACATAGGGGGATGTTACTGGTCCAGTGATCCTTATGACCTTTCCAATAGGGTTGGACCTCATATCAACGAGAATAACCCCCAAGCGGGGTGGGGATCCGCACCTCAGGACAATATTCCCTTTATTGGAGAAATTGACTACCTTTCCGGCGGACTTTATAATATCACCTTGGACCCCAAAAGAATAGGTCCCTTTAACCGTTTCCTTTTAAAACCTTTCAAAATAAGACCAAAAAGATAATGATTGGTGTTCAAGCTGTCGGAACAGGAGGATTTTCGATTGGAGGTGGACTACTACTACCTTCTGGGGATCGCAGAGGATTCCAGTCTTAAAAAGATCAGAACAGCCTACAGAAGGATGGCGGAGGTGTACCATCCGGATAAGTTGAGAGAACTGCCGGAGGTCACCAGGAAGGAAGGGGAGGAGATCATGAGGCTTCTGAACGAAGCAAAATCCGTCCTGATGAATCCGGAAAGAAAGGCAAAGTATGATGAGAGGATCGGAGCAGGCATCGAACTGGAGGATGCAGTGATCGTCCAGGGACCCGGTTCCGATAACGATAACGTATACATGATAGCTATCGAAAAAGAAACGATAGCGAAGAAGATGTCAAGGGTCCTTGGTTCAATGAAAGTGGCTTTCAGGAAGGACAGGGACTTCCAAGATAAGATCGCTATTGCAGAGGAGATGGTTGAGGCACAGATAATCGAGGACGAGGAAACTACGACCCCTAGTGTGTCCAATCCAATTGTCACAGAAGTGGAAGACGAAGAGGTGGAGATGAAGCTCCAATTCACTGTGGTCGATGATAAGGGACAGATTGATGAGAAGAAAAATAAAAAGGGAGCTAAGAAATTCAAGATCCTGGCCATCGAGGGAAATGAAGATGATGGTATCACAGATGAAGATGAGGTGGATATGGAATGGGAGTAGGGATATCCGATGATATCGAAAGGCTCCTAACCAGGGTCCATGCGGTATCGATCGGAGTGTTGACCGAAGATTTCTCCAAGATACATGATCTGATCGCATTGGCCAAGGAGATCGGTCCGAGGATCACAGTAATTGGAAAGGATGATCCACCCATGGGGGATCTAGACTGCATCCTGATCGATGATCCTGAAACCGACCGTATGGATGATATCATATCCACCAGGATCGTGGAGATGATGGATGATCCGGAGGGTTCTATCCTAAGGGCAGTTGCCGTGGCCATGGATGCCATGTCTCCAACAACACTTGTTGCAGGGATCGATCCGGGTAAAAGACCAGGCGTTGCTTTCATGGCCGATGGGCGACTGGTATCGGTCTACAAGTCTTCATCATCTGAGGATGCTGTTAAGAGGGTCCTGCTGATGAACAAAGCTCTCCAACCAGATGGTTTACTGGTCAGATTAGGAGATGGAGATCCTTTGAACAGAGATGTAGAATTGAATGAACTTTTTAAAGCTGGTCTATGCGTTGAGATCGTCGATGAAAGCATGACCACCACCTCAAGAAGATTCCGAGATGAGACGTCTGCGGTTGCGATAGCGATCACTCCAGGATCTCAGGTGAGAAACAAGGTTATGTGAGTATCATTGGATATAACTCCAACATCAAACTTTTTAAACGTCATAGGTTATCGATATAGGGATATCTGTTTTTGTGAAGGAGGGTCACATTGAAGGACAAGATCGAGCTCAGGGTGGAACCCACGTTGAAGAACGATGTGGGTTACATGAGGGCAAGACTATGCACCAGTACAAGGGAACAGCTCAACGTATCCCCGGGTGACATTGTAAGGATCAAGGGGAAAAAGGAGACTGCTGCAGTGGTCTGGAGAGCTCCTATCCAAGATGAGAACAAAGAAATGATCCGTATTGATGGGATCACGAGGAAGAACGCAGATATCTCAATAGGTGACAAGGTAGAGATCACCAAGGTCGAGCCAAAACCTGCCGAGAAGATCAACATATCACCTGCAATAAAGGACCTACCACAGCTTCAGTTTGCTAACGGGATCGATAATTTCATCAAGAAGTCGCTGCTTAAAAGGCCGGTCCACAAAGGTGATACATTAATAATTCAGGGCATAGCCTTGATGGGGAGCCAACTACCATTCGTAGTGTCCTCCACAAAACCTGCTGGAATAGTCCAGGTCAATGTGGACACTCAGATAAAGATTTCAAAGGAATCCATTGTGGAGGATATCATCTCTAGGGTCGTATATGAGGACATAGGGGGCCTCAGAGAGGAGCTGGCCAGGGTAAGGGAGATCATTGAACTTCCACTGAAACATCCAGAGCTCTTCGATAGACTTGGTATAAAACCCCCGAAAGGTGTTCTGCTTCATGGACCCCCGGGAACTGGAAAGACCCTTATCGCCAAGGCTGTTGCTACAGAAAGCGGTGCCTCGTTCTATTCCATCCAGGGACCCGAGATAATGAACAAATACTACGGTCAGACCGAAGAGAATCTCAGGAATAAGTTCCAAGAAGCGGCTGAAAACCTCCCAGCCGTAATATTCATTGATGAGATCGATTCCATTGCCCCAAAAAGGGACGAGGTAAAGGGAGAGGTCGAAAGAAGGGTTGTGGCTCAGTTATTGACATTGATGGATGGCCTGGAGGAAAAAGGTAGATTGATAGTGATCGCTGCCACCAACAGGGTGGATCATATCGATTCCGCCCTGAGGAGACCCGGTCGTTTCGACCGTGAAATTGAGATCGGGGTTCCGGACCGGCCCTCCAGGGTAGAGATCCTACAGGTCCATACAAGAAATATGCCCCTCTCCGATGATGTGGACCTCGATGATCTGGCTGATATCACCCATGGATTTGTTGGTGCGGACCTTGCAGCCCTTTCAAGGGAAAGTGCAATGAAATCAATGAGAAGGTACCTTCCAGACATTGACCTGGACGGGCCCATCTCCTCCGAGGTTCTTGTGAGGATCGAGGTTACAATGTCTGATTTCAAAGAGGCCTTAAAAGAGGTCGAACCCTCGGCCATGAGGGAGGTGCTGATAGAGGTACCAAGGGTTCCCTGGGATGCGGTTGGTGGCTTGAGTGAGGTCAAACAGATGCTAAAAGAGACCATCGAATGGCCCATGACGAATCCAGGATCCTTCGAGAAGATGGGAGTGAAACCACCAAGGGGGGTATTCTTTATGGTCCGCCTGGAACGGGAAAGACCCTGCTTGCAAAGGCAGTTGCAACAGATACAAAAGCAAATTTCATATCCATCAAAGGACCCGAGGTCCTTTCCAAATGGGTGGGGGAATCCGAGAAAGCAGTAAGGGAGATCTTCAAGAAAGCAAAGCAGGTTGCCCCATGTATCATATTCCTGGATGAGATCGATGCCATAGCTCCCAGAAGATCCTCCGGAACCCATGAACACGTCTCAGAGAGATTGGTCAACCAACTTCTGACTTCCATGGATGGTATCGAGGAGACCGTTGGGGTGATCGTCCTTGCTGCAACCAACCGCCCGGATATCCTGGACCAGGCTCTTCTACGAAGTGGGAGGTTCGACAGAATGATATTCATCGGACCTCCTGGACCAGTTGAAAGACAGGCCATATTGAAGGTCCATACCAGTGATATGCCCCTGGCAACAGATGTGGATATCGAGGACCTTGCTGTAAGGATGGAGGGTTTCACTGGAGCTGATATTGAAGGGATATGCAGAGAAGCTGCCATCATAGCACTCAGGGAGGACCTCTCTTCCAATATCGTCAATGCCTACCATTTCGAAGAAGCATTGAAAGATGCAAGACCATCCGTTGACGATCGGACAGTGGAAGCATATAAGCGGATAATGGAGGAGTGGAAGGGCGGAATAAATAAGAAGGAGAAACAAGATAAAGGCATCGATTACTACGGATAATATGAATGTGGGGTGACGATTAATGAGGTTCTTCGCCAATGAGATTCAGGATAAATATGTCATGTCTAGCGACGGGAAGTACCTCGGCCAGGTGGACAACCTCGTTGTCGACACCAAGACCGGGAAGGTTCTTCATTTACTAGTACTCCCATCCGAAGAAGTTGATATCAGGAAGTTCAGACTTGACTCGCAGCAGAGACTGGTCTTACCTTTCAACAAGGTCAAATCCATCAAGGATGTCCTGATAATGTCCTCACTGGATTGAGCACCCCGCTGTCCACCAGGGTGGAGCAAAGGAGGGGTGGAAATGGATATTATTGAGATTCCCAAGCTATCAAAGGGATTTACCCTCATACCATCATTGGCAGTGATAGGTAAGATCCCTGTTTGGGTCAAAGATGGTAAATACAATCCCATAAGGTTCGATAACAGGACCGTATCTCCCGAGGCAATTGCACTTGCCTTCTCAAAGATCTATGGAACAATTCATTACCTGGATATTTCAGGGATCAGGAACGGCAAGGTTGAATGGAACACCTTTCAGGCAGTTGTCGAATCATTCAATGAGGTCTGGGCCGATGTTGGCATAACATTCTCCGAAAGCGTAATAGATCCAATTATGTCCGGAGCGGCCAACGGGATCATTTCCACCAAAATGATACAATCAATAGAAGAGATAGCAGCAGCCTTCGAGATGACAGAGAACATTATTCTCCAGATCGATTACGATAACGGGATCATCGCAAAGGACCCGGTGATCAAGGATATGGAACCAGGAGAGCTAGTAAAGGAGATGTCATCTTTCGGAATGGATTCTTTCATTTTCGAAAATATCGGATCTGAAAGAAAAAGTAATTCCAAAGTGCTGATAACCCAGTTGCTTCAGGCCCTCCCCTCTGGAGGTCGTTTATTCGCAGGGGCAGAGGAGGTCAACGAACTGGGCCCACTTGACGAACTTGGCCTTGACGGAGCCATCATCTCCATCTCCAGGTTGATGAGGGGATATTCTTGACAGACGACCTGAAGATGATAGTCGTATCCATTTTCAAGATGGGCAAGGGCGAATCCTTATCAAAAATGGAGATGAGGAACCTTATCGTATACAATCTAAGATGGTTTGGACCTGAGGAAGGGGACAGGATCATACAGGCGGCCTTCTCATCAGGAATGGTCCAGACAGATAAGGACGGGAATATTACACCCACTTTTGATATCAATGAGATCGATGTGAATGTCGATTATGAACCCCCCAAGGGATTGGATACTGAGAAACTTATAAGACCTCTATTCGAAAGACTGATCGAATCCATAACCAGGACCGGAATGGATAGGAAGGAAGCTGTAAGGTCTATCAACAGGAAGGCGGAGGAATTCAATCTGTTATTTCCCTGTGCTGCCCTCTATATTGGTATCGAAAGGGGAGCACGGATGTCCATGTTCTATGCGGAAGTGGAACATTCTATCAGGTATGGGGAGAGGTGAACTTGTCAGAGGAACTGACTGCCCTGAACCTTGAGGAAGCTTGCCTTAAGGTAAGAAAGGGGGACATGGGGTCCATAGACAGATTATGCCTCCCCTACATTCGAAAAAAAAAAGGATTACTTACCTTCCTTAGGGGTGATCCCGATCGATCATCATTGCAGCCGGTGGAACTCATAGCCTCATCAGAAGCATTGCTCACAGTTGGACTTTACAGAGAGGCCATGCAACCGCTGGATGAACTTGTAAAAAGGGCGGGGGGAGCTTATCGAATAAAGGACCTGGCGCTTGCCAGGGCTGGAGAGATCGCGTTGTCAAGAGGGCTTCCATTGGACCTCGGGCCTATAATGTCCGAACTCGGCCTCTCCAATCGTGATCTGGAGTCTGCTTTGCTGAAAATGAGATCGAAAAGAGTAAAGAAGGACCCGTTGATCGAAATGGAGAAGGACCTTCTCCAATCCATGTTGCTCCATCAGAGGACCTCCTGGATCGAATCCGATATCCTGTCATCTGGACATATGAGAGCAGCCCATCAAGGATTCATGAAGGCCAAGGAATTGGCTGGATCGCTTCCCTCGGAAATTACAGATCACCACCAGGCGAGATGTCTCCTTTTTTCAGGAAGGTTCCTCCTTGATATCGGGGATCATGGACAGGGTATGGAAGAGATACGAAAGGCACTTTCGATCTCGAAGGATATTGGTTCGGTCATCTTGATCCTGGAATGTTTGCTTTCGATAGGAGCTTGGACCGAGGATGGAGCAGAAGCGAGTCAAGCTCTAAGAGAAGCACAGGATATTGCATTGAAGATCAGGAATAGCAGATCTCTGGCAGAGGCAGGATCGATTTTAGGGAAGAGAATGTGCAGGGAAGGCGAAAAGGAAGGTGTCGATAGGATCCTGCACTCGGCCGGGATCCTGAAGGAGGTCACATCCACTTTGGACGCTGCCGTGGAGCTCTCCGAAGCTTCTCTCTGGTCCGTTAGATTGGGTGACCCCAAAAGAGGTATCGATCTTGCTAGAACAGCTTACAAGGACCTGAGGGCCACCCATGACCAAGAGGTCCTTACAAGGACCTTGTCCATACTCTTCTATGCATATCTGGCCGCTGACGAAAGGAAGAAGGCAAAGAAACTGCTCATTGATATCATAACCAACTATTCGGTCAAACGGTTCCCCGAGAGTTTCTCCATCCTGAAGGAAGCTGTCAGGGATTTTGAATGGCTTAGAGCGGATCCGGACACAAAGGAACTATTTGAGGAAGAGACCGTATATCTTATCGAAAGGGAAGCATTGGAAGAGGTCAAAACAAGGGCAAGGGAGGCCTACCCCAACGAGTTCGGAGCAATGCTGAGGGGGATCGAAAGGATCACACACATCGAACCAATAATGGAGGGCTCCGCGAACAGGTCAACGTTCATGTTCTCCATGTTTTCAAGGTTCAGCCAACGAGAGGTTCCAGGTGAAGGTGTTGTTCATTCACACCCTTCAGGTTCTGCCAGACCTTCAAAGGCGGATGTTTCTTTGTTCGGAAGGTTCCCTGGAATCAACATTATTATAGCCTACCCGTTCGAGGATGATTCAATGGCTGCCTATGACAGAATGGGGAATCGGATCAAGTTGAAGATAGCAGAAAGGGGATCATGAACAGAAGGAAGAGCAGCAGTGGAACATTTTCCTCGCGCACGAGTCGGCTCCACTGCTTGTACGGAGTGGGGTTTGAAATAGGGGATTGAGAGTGTGTGGGTTAAAATTATATTTTCACTCCGTATAAAATACATTCTCCCAGGGAGTATATATAAATTCTATTCGAAAGTTTGAAACGTTATTTAAAGATGCTTGGAAGTCCACTTACAAAGTCGAAACAGTGCATATCACTAAAAAGTCCCTTTTTTATATAACGGACAGATGAATATGTCAGCTTTTCTAACCTAACCCAAAGGTCTCATCTAAATCGGTTTCATTTCAATGTATATTGAAATGTTAAAAGGTAAGGACCTTATCTCCTCTCTTTAATTTCTCAGTTAGTGGTTTGCCCATGTAGACGACCTCCACGCCTATTTGCTCGAGGCTCTCCGTTAGGTCCAAGTGATCGGTGCATGCTTTGCAAGCTGTCAGCTTCACACCGCTATTGATCATATGTGATAGTCTTACATTTATCTCCTCATCATTTACAGCAAGTCTTGCAGAAGGACCCCATATGCAAAGCTCCACCTCATCGAACCATTCATGGAGCTTTGAATTCAGTGCATAGACAAGGACCGTTTCTATGGCTACTTCCCTGTCCCCTGAGGTCCAAAGTATAAACAATCGATCAATATCTGCCATGGATACCTAATAAGAAGAGAGTAAATTAATCCATAGGGAGATCTCAAGCCCTGTCCAGAAGATATGATGCAAGTTCCATAAGGAAATCCTTGATCTCACGGTCCAGGTCAGAGGCAACAAGGGCTCTGATACCTTTAGCATTGAGATCCTTCGCCATTTTCCTTGAATATTCTTCACTTCCCCCATGATGAATAATGGACCTGACCTCTTCAGCCTCTTCAACTGTCAGGTCCCTGTTGCCCAGGGCCCTCATTATCTTGGACCTATCTTCCTCGGAGGCTGATTCCAGGGCCTTGATTATCAACATGGTCCTCTTTCCCTCCTTGAGATCTGCAAGGTCCTCCTTACCACCTCTTTTGGGATCTCCGTAGAAACCGAGTATGTCATCTATGATCTGAAATGCTATACCAACGGGTATTGCAAAATCTGTTAGGGCCTTGAACTGTTCCTTTGAAGCTCCGTGAAGTGCAGCGCCGATATGAAGGGGTCCTTCAAGCGTATATCTGGCGGTCTTGTACTTCTGGACCTTCAATACCAACTCCTCAGACCATTCCGGAAGGGCCTCACTGTATATGTCCAGGATCTGACCGAAACCTGTGTCCCTGATCATATCTGCCTGCAATCGAAGGGCTTCCAGGATCCTGTCAGGTGGGAATCCTGATGAGATAAGTGCCTTTTCACCAAGAGATTCTGCAAGATCCCCTGCAATGATCGCAATGTTGTATCCGAATTTCACTGGATCCCCCTTGTATCCAGAATCCGTGTGTAATTCTTCCATAAGCTTATGGAATGAAGGTGCTCCTCTTCTTTCAGGGGATTCATCGATGATATCATCATGGATCAGAAGCATTGATTGTATGAGCTCAAGGGAAACCGATGACTTCCTTGCTTTATCAAGGTCTCTCCCCCCCACTGCCTGGTATCCCTTGGTGACAAGGATCGATCTGACCCGTTTCCCTCCCCTGAGGGTAAATTCCTTGATGAGTTCAAGGACCTTGGAAGCATTGCTGTCGTTGATGGTCTGGGTCATTTCCTGGTCCATGAAATTCTCAATATGGACCTCGATCTCCTTCCTCTCGGCCGAAATGACATCCTTGAACACCATTCTTTCACCTTGTCACTTGGAGATAAAGGGTATGGGATATGAGCATTGCGCAGGGATGCGTCCTTAATCCGTTCTTTCCCCCGGGAATAGTATAGATAATTTAATTTATTAAGAAGATTAATGTTTTACAGGGATAATATGTCAACTTTCTTGACGAATACATGGATGGAAGGCGTCAGAACTAACCTGCCCAAATGCCCTGCTTGCGGAGGGGAGGTCGAGTACCGGATACCTTGTATCGAAGGAGACCATACAGTGGGCAGGGAATATCAACGGTAACAGGTTCACAGACCTTGAGAAACCGGTAACTGGACCATTCAAGAAACCACTGGGTGTTGCACTTGCCAGGTGCCATACCTGCAGGTTGATGATAACCGTCTATCCTCCGGAAAGACCCTGAGGATCCCTGAAACTACTCTTCATCATCAAATGTAATGGTGCCCATCACAACAGGGCTTTCGATTTCTTTGGACTCCTTAGCGGGAGGTGCGTTCATTATTGATTCCGTTGGTATCTGAAGTGTCCTCCTCTGATCGAAATCTGTTCCGGTTCCGGCTTTTTGATGCTGAATATCGGATTTAAAGTCCTTCATCTTGAACTCCACCTCTGTGTCCTTCTTTGAGACTTTATAGGCAACGAATCCCAATCCAACAAGGATGGCCACCAGTACGATACCCAGCAGGATCAGAAGAACAAGCGTCCAAACCGACCTTTCCTCCTCCTTACCCGCTTCCGTCTTCTTGTACTCGAGAACCTCTATCGTGTGATTGAACCAGCTTTCAGCCCCGTTCCAATCCTCTACTCGTATGGATATATCGTAACTGTCGATCTCAGAGTAATTGTGGAACAGTGAAATGAATTCCCGAATGTCAGTGGAGATATAGTAATCCATAGCTTCGCTTTCCCCGTCACCCCATTTCACTGTAATGTTCATGGTATCCTCGGGGTCCAGGATCCCCAATGAGACCCATATACGACATGTACCATTGACGTTCAATCTGAACTCCAGGTCCGTACCGGAAAGGTTCAGGTCGGGCATCTTATTCCCCTTTTCAACATCCTTGAAGAAGAAGAAAGGAGGAGTTGTCTCATTTACCCATCTGTATGTCAGATAGGCCCTGTAAGTTCCGGAATTGGATCCAAGGGAATATCTCATGGTATCCCTCACATCGGTCCTCTGGATATACTCTGGTGTCCCGGCCATAGGTATGAAATTTCCCGCATACAACCTCTCTACAACTATCTCAGGATCCCTTACACCTTCCGGGTCCACCCATGGTTTGTATTGAAGCTGGAGATATGAGTCCTCCACAAGAAGTTTCAAGGTATTCTCGTAAGAATCTATTGAAGAAGTAGATGTCATGATCACATCGGTGGTGATATTTCCGTATCTTTCTGCTTCCACATTCACCCTGATCTCGACCTCGGTTCCTGGGAGGAACTTTCCGACCCTTCCCATCGAATTCCCAGGGTCTATCCTGGCAATATAAGGTCCCCTTTCCGAAAGGTCCCCCTGTCCTGGTAGTGCCTTTGCTTCCAACCAGTATGCGATCAGGCCCCCCGACGGCCATTGTTTCCAGGTGACCGAAAGGCCAGAAACACCTTTTGATGAGATCGCTGCAGAGATATTTTCCGGTGGATTCGGATATATCCTCAAAGGCCAGATAAGGTGAGAGGTGGTGTTCCCATCAAAGACAAGGAGTTCAATTTCGTATGTCCCAAGCTTGGTATAATTGACGGTGATGGTGGGAGAGGTGGAGTTGGTCAACATTGGAATTATCCATATGAAACTGAGATCGTCCCCATCGGGATCAGAGGAATCAAGTGCTGAAAGGGTGATGTTCTCCCCAAGCCTTCCCCAATTGAAACCTGAGACAACAGGTATAGGATCATTTGTTCTCTCCAACACCTGGACATTAAGCTGGAAGGATGCTGTTGAGTTTACACCAGTTGCTGCGATATCAAGGGTGGATTGACCTAGTTCAGTGTCATTAGCGTTGATGATCTGGATATCTATCACCACACTGGTCTTCGGCTTCACAAGGAATTCTGAAGCAGGTATGACCGGAGAGAGACCGGGTGTGTCGGAAACAGCTTCCAGAGTAAATGTATCATACCGGTTGCCCGTGTTGGTCAATCTCAATTGGACCGTCTTTTCAGTGTCCCTCCGAACCGAAGTAAAAGGAACAGCAAGTGACAAGGTTGATGAATGGACCTCTGGTATGGGTATCACGGTACCGGAGGCAACATTGTTATTCTCATTCGATTCAGCTATCTTCTCCTCATAATCTATTGTGATAGTGAAATCTTCGGGATCACCCCAGATCTGGAAGGGTGGGAATGATATGTTCTTTTCCTGGCCTGGCCCAATGGTAAGCGCCCGCCATTTTGAGAAATCGTCTGGCCCTTCAATAAGGAGACGGAAGTTCTCAGCCATGGATTGTCCATCATTGCGGATAGTTGCATTGATCGTCACTTCATCTCCATCTATTGCAGGGTCTGGATAGAATGACCAATTGACCAGTTTGAGGTCTGGAGAAATGGCAAGGAATTCTTCCCAGGCCCGATCATAAAGAGCCTCGTAGATAGAAGAGAGGTTCTCCGCTGATGCCACCAGATTCTCAATGGTCAGATCCCATAGTGTCTCATTGAAACCTCTTATTCCAAGATACCTTTGATCATAATCCCAGCAGTACATGAAATCCTTCAGCATGATGTCGTAATTATATCCCACAGTGATTGTAGAACCATCAAAATCTGTTATCTGAACCGGGGCCTGTCCCCTTCCATTCACCCATTTGGCAAGGTCAGAGGTTGCCGAGTGGACCGTATCTGCATCTATACTTTCAGGAGGATCGAAGGTATCATTCCAGAATGTGTCAAAAAGTACCTGCATATTGACGTCGCTCCAGACCCTGGCCTCGTAATATTCCCGGTATGGGTAGTTGACCTCTGAGGGGTGGTATTTAGGAACAACGGACAGCTGATCCCACTTAGAGTAGTCCGTATGCCCGAACTGGGACATGTCACCAAGATATTTTGACAGTTTACCAGCATTGTAAGCCGCTGCATGCATCAGCTTTACCTCTTTTGCATCCTCGGAACTCCCCCCTGCAAGGAGCCAGGCGGTCAGGTTCTCTACGGATCTGTTTGCAAGGAGCTGAGCATATCTCACTGCATCTGTCTGTGGATCCTGACCTGGTTCGGGATTGTTGATGAAATACTCAACCGTTACACCCTCCGGACCATCATCCGTCCAGGCAAGGAAATTATCATTTTCCCTGGGGAACATATTATCCTCATTGTAAGAAACCGGTTCATCATCCGCCCCTAAAGGGTCGAACCAGAACATCATGAATGAGGCCTTTGTCTGATTCTTCTCGTTCAGAAGTTCAAGGGCCTTATGGGCGATCATGTCCTGGATGCCGTAATTGGGTTTCACGGGACTGTCATTGTTTCCGTCTGTCCATGCTTGTGCACCACCGCCATTGCTGTGGAATGCCACAGGTCCTAGCATGGTAAGCAGAAGTATGGATGCTGATAGGATGACCTTGTATCTCCGGGCTGACAAAGGGACTCCCCCACCCCCTAACCAGATAGATTCTTAAAAATGTTCTTAGGTGACGCATCAATTATCTACATGAAACATATTCGATATCGTGAGATCGGTAGTATTTCTTTCCGGGGAGGATGTGGAACTTGCCATTGGAGAGCTAGAAGGAGTGATCTCATCCTTTGGTGTGAGGTGTGATATAGAGAAGATCGATGGGAGATTGGCTCTGATCCATGGTGCTGTCCCTGAGGGAACAGCTCAAAGAATGGGGCTTTGCCATTTCTCGGGCGATCTTTATAGGTCCAGTGATCCATCAATGGACGATATCCGGGAAATGATATGTTCATATCTAAAAGAGATGAGAAAGGAACGATCGATCTCTGTTAAGATAATTTCACCTGCTAGTATCGAACCAATTTCTCCATCCACACTATTTGAGGAATTCTGTTCTATTGCCAGGGAAGAGGGATTCAAGGTCCATCACAGGTCTCCCGAACATCAGACCTTTCTAATAATCGGGAAATTTGCCTATATTGGAGAGATCAAGGAGACAACTTCAAGGGACCTGACAAGGTCAAGAAGGGGATCAAAAATGCCCTTCAATAGGCCGATCATAATGGAACCGCAACTTGCAAGATGCATGGTAAATCTTTCTTCCTTACCCCCCGGTTCCACCATCCTGGATCCTTTCATGGGTCCCGCGGGGCTCTCATTGGAAGCTGGTCATCTTGGCCATAAGGTCATAGGTGTCGAAAGGGATCCTAACATCCTCGAAGGAGCAAGGAAGAATATTGAGGCCCAGGGCCTTTCAAAAATGATCGTATCCCATCTTGGTGATTCGAGGTTACTAAATGAATATGAATGGTGGAATGAGATATCCTCCATTGACGGGATCGTTACGGATCCTCCCTTCGGCAGGTCGGCACCACTTATGGGTGAGGACCCTTCCCGGCTGCTAAAGGAGGTTATCAGGGTTTCCTCAAGGAAGATGAGGATCGGAAGTCCGCTGGTATTGGACACCGACAGGGAAGAATACCTCTCTGACATCGATGGATTCGAATTGATCAGGACCTTCCCCTTCAGAGTGCACAAGAGCCTTACGAGATACATAGGGATTCTTGAAAAGGTCGAATGATCCTATTTTTCCAGACCATTCCCTGAATCATCTTTCATCTCACTTTTCAATGTATCGTCGATATCGGGAAGGCTTTCATTGCTTTCGGACTGCGGTTTCCCTTCGGATTTGTTTCTTCCGTTTATTAAGAAAAAATACGCTGCGACAATAATAATGATGATTGCCAATATAATAATAATTAGTACCAATAAAAATGGAAATCCTACATCATCCGAATCATTATCCTTCACGAGAGGATCGGTTCCATCACGGTATTCCTCAAGGTCCGTCTTGCCGTCACCGTCCGCATCGTTATTAGACGAAGGTGTGGTCGGATCAAGTCCGTATCTGTCCTCCCAGCCATCGGGCATGCCGTCCTCGTCTGTGTCGTCGATGAAGGGATAGGTCCCGTTGAGATATTCATGGGAATTGTTCATGCCGTCATTGTCTGAATCCTCGGATCCATCAGAGGGGTCGTCCATGGAAAGACCCCATTCCATCTCGATGAGATCGGGGATCAGGTCCCCGTCTGTATCGTGGTCTTTGGGGAGGACCTTGAGGTGGAACATGGTCTCGGCAGAATTCCCCTCGGCATCAAGAACCTCAACGGTTATCTCGAATTCACCCGGGGTTGTGGTAACTCCCGACATCTCATTTCCTATCACGTTAAATGGAGTGCCCTTCCAATTATAGCTGGAGATGCCTATGTTATCGTCGGCATCAATGGTGACCTTTACCTTACCACTCTCATAGGATTCCAGGTCGTCCACGGACTCAATTGTAGGGGGTATGCTGTCAATAACAGGAATGCTGTGTTCAGGTGTCGTCGTTTCAAGTCCGGATTGATCCCTTATCTTTATCCGGTATGCTAAAGGTTCCACGGAATTCCCGCCAATGTCGATGGGCAGCAAATACGATTCGGATTCCAGAACCATATTTTGACTGGTGTAATCGCCCTCGGACCCGAATCTCCAGATAAGGGTCACAATTTCGATTTCTATGTTATCTTCTACCTCGACATCCATTGTGATCTGATCACCGGTGTTGACCCGGGAAGGGCTGTTGTCCGTCTTCAGGGAGGGCGGATCGTTGTCGATGACAATGACAGTTTTTTCTTCGCTTGTCATCCAGTTTTCACTAAGATCACAGATGTGGAAATAATAGTGAAGTAAATCAAGGGAATCCGAAGGGACTGTAATTTCAAGGGTGATCGGATCTCCCGATTCCATTGTGACAATCGAGTGTACCTGGGATCCGAACCAATATTCGACCGTTACCTGATCTATACCGATATTGTCTTCCACTGTCATCGAAAAAGTGAACGGATCACCAGTTTGGGCTTGATCATCGGAGAGATCCTCGGTTAACCGAGGCATGTCGTTATCGATTATATTCACATCCTTCCTGAACCTGGAGATCCAGTTATCCGAGGCGTCAACGGCAAGGAATCGATATCGAAGTGGTTCGATTTTTTCCAGAGGTATGGTTATGGTGTAATGATAGAATGTATCGAATTCCATGCTTCTGTTCTCTCTGTAACTGTCGCCAAACCAGTACTCGACGTATACTGAAGATACCTCGATGTTGTCTGTCACATCAACCTCGAAACGGAATTTCTCACCGGTTGTTGCCGTATTGGATGTGTTGTCCTTCCCGAATTTGGGTTTGTCATTATCCTTCACCTCGCGGTATATCTCCGGTGATTGGGCCCAATTTCCGGATCCGTCGACTGAATGAAAGATATACCGGAGAGATGTGGCGTTAGAAGGAACGTTCATGGATATCGAATACGGACCTGTTCCCAGCATGGTGGTATTAATTTGGTCTCCAGTATCAAACCAGTACTCGACACTGACACCGGAGACCAGAATATTGTCGATAACCTCTATCGAAAATGAGAAGGGATCCCCGGTATAGGCATTCTGGTTGGAATTATCTATTCCGAATACGGGTCTGTCATTATCATATACAATAATCTCCCTCTCGGATGCCATTGCCCAATTACCTGAATCATCAACAGCATGGAAAATATACCTGATCCTATCAAGGGAATCCGACGGGACGGTAATGGTTGTGGTGAATGTTGATCCCGTTCTGGATGTTGAAAGGTTTGTCTTTGGTCCGAATCCGATCCAGTACTCGATGTGAACCGACATGATGTCGAGATTATCGGTAATGTTTATCGAGAAGGTCAGGGAATCCCCGGTAGTTGCAAAGGTAGGAGTGAGATCAAGGCCGAACAACGGTCTGTCGTTGTCGGATATTGTCACATTTTTCTGAATATATTCCTTCCAGTTTCCTGAGGTGTCCGAAGCCCTGAATATGTATAACAGCTCCATGGCATCAATCGGTGCGTTGACGGAAAGAGAATATGTAGAAGAACCCGACATCGATGTGTTCACATGGTTGCCGTAGTCAAACCAGTATTCAACATATACAGAACCGACTTCGATATTGTCGGATACTACAACTCCGAAAGAGAAAGGATCGCCTGTCGTACCCATTGAAGGTGAGAGATCACTCTCGAACACGGGTGCATCATTGTCGGAGATGGTTATGTTTGCCTGGACTGTTTTGTTAATGTTTCCCGAGGTGTCCTCGGCGTGGAGGATATAGTGGAGGACAGTTGCATTTTCAGAGATGGTGATCGAATCGGTATAAGTATCGGGTCCTGTCATCGAAGAGGTTATTGAGGATTCATCGTTGAACCAGTACTCGACTTCGACCTCGGCAACTTCTATGTTATCTGTTACCTCAACCTGGAAATCGAATTCCTCCCCCGTGGTTCCGGATAAGGATGAGGAATCGTTCAGAAAGATAGGGATGTCGTTGTCGTATACATCCGCTGCATACTGATCGGTCTGCATCCAGTTGTCGGATGTGTCATTCGCATGGAATAGGTAGTAAAGAGTCGAGTTGGAGTTTTCCGGGATCGTGATCTCATTGGTGAACGGGGAAAAACCCGACATGGTTACATTTGTATGAGTTCCGTCTCCGAACCAGTATTCCACGGAAGCACTGTCCGTTTCGATGTTATCATTGAAGTAGACCTTGAAATCAAAACTGTCACCGGTGGTAGCATTGCCGTCGGAACCATTGGTATCGAAGGTGGGCGGGTCGTTGTCATAAACGGATACGTTTTTCTGACTCGTATTGGCCCAGTTACCACTCGTATCTCTAGCTCGGAAAATATAATGAAGTGTTTCAAGAGAGTTGGAAGGAATCATAATTGACTTTGAATAGTTATTTCCTCTACCTAACATTGATACATTTGTATAAGGACCTGTTCCGAACCAGTACTGGACATAGACTGCAGAGATCGCCGAATCATCTTTGGCATTTACATAGAAATCGTATTGATCCCCTGTAGTTGAATTTTTGTCTGATCCATCCTCTCCGAAACTTGGAGGTGTCGTATCATCTAAAAATTTTACCAATATTACGTCCTTCAATCCGTTATGGGTCGTATCATAGGCTCCCTGTGTTGTCGGAAAATCAATTGATACATCGAATGACCTGCCGGCAAATATTATCTCATTTTCTGGACCGATGCATACGGAAAAAGCTACATCATCTTGGCTTGCTCCCATGTATGTTGAATAGATGAGAGTGCCTCCAGTTTCATTAAATATAGCCATGAAAACATCTTCATTTCCATTATGAGTGCTATCATATGCTCCAACGGTTACTGGAAGGTCGTTAGAGGAATCGGTCGTAAGACCCACAACAATCGGATTATTTTCTATCAAACATATAGTCTGAGTCCAGTCCCATGATCCACCTCCGTATAACGTGGAGAAAACCAATGAACCTCCCGTTGGATTGATTTTTGTGATAAAGATATCATAATTCCCGTTGTGGCTTCTATCGTATGCGCCTTGAGTTGTTGGATAAGGTTTTGAGGAATACTCGCAATATCCGGTAATATATGAATTTCCATGGGTATCAATACAGACACCTCTTGCGTGATCATTCCCATCACCTCCTATGAAGGTCGAAAAGATTAATTTTCCACCTGTTTGATTGAGCTTGAAGATAAAAGCATCGAATTTTCCGGATTTGGAAGTGCTGTATGTGCCTGTGGTAGATGGAAAATTTGATGAATCAGTTGTTCCAGCAACATATACATTATTATCAGAATCTATTGTAATATCATGTGCCGTGTCATCAGTTGATCCTCCTACGAATGTTGAGTAAATCAGATCCGAACCGTCTGATTTGATCTTGGTGATGAAGGCATCTTTATTCCCATTATGAATCCCATCGAATACATTTGACGTTGTGGGAAATGACGGACTTCCACCTATACTATACCCAGTCAGATATACATTATTTGAAGAATCCAGGCAAATTCCCCATCCTGAATCATCATTACTCCCACCCAGATACGAGGAGAATATCAATCCTGACCCCGTCTGATTGATCTTCGTGACAAATACATCCAATCCGCCATTGTGAGTGGTATCATATGATCCAACTGTTGTTGGAAAGGCTGTTGTGCCAGCTCCTGTCCTGCCGACTACATATGCAAATCCCGATGAATCGACCTCAATCTCAACACCGACATCATCATTGGATCCTCCTATATATGTGGAATAAAGAAGTGATGAGCCATCTTTACTGACTTTGGACACAAAAGCATCCAGATTTCCATTATGTGTGATATCATATGCCCCTGTGGTGGTAGGATAATCGGTCGTGGAATCTGATGTGAAACCAGTAATGTATGGATTCCCATTGGAGTCGGTGACGACATCGGAGCATCTATCGTCACCACTTCCACCAATGAAGGTTGAATAGTTCATGAGAGGATCAATAACCAATTCTTTTGATACATCATATTCTCTTACCTTGAACGAATAATGATCTTTTCCAATGAGGTGGAAATCACATCCGATCTCCTGTCCATCCTCCTGGAAAGCAAATAGTCCAGAATCCTTTACATCCCAATATTTTGTCCCAATAATGAGATCTCCTTCACTGTCCACAGATAATGATTCGTGGCCGCTTACCCTGAAGATGATATCGTCAGGATCAGCCCCGGGAGATACTATCAGATCGTATTTCATACATCCATTCTTGACCTTGTATACAAGGTCTATACCATCCCAGATCTCCGGATAGATGACCTCCTGAAAATTAGGAACATCCGTATACCAACCATTGGGATCAGGTCCTCTGAAGTAATTGGAATTCCAGGAGCATCTCTCTCCACCTGAAGGTTCAATTGGTTTGGAGTCCATGAATCCAATTTTAACCACAACCCCCCACTCATGGAAGAAACCAGGTATGTTTTCCATCATTGGGTCCATGGATGATACTTCATCAAAGGTTCCATCTTCCATTATTGGTTCCATCTCTCTGATCCTGATAATGATACCATCAGATGTGAAGAAGATGTCTCCCGAACTTGAATAATACAGTATGCTTTCATCTTCAATCTGACCATTGTTCTTGATGAAATAATTGGTCTGAATGGAATCGAAGTATTTCAGATTCTCTAAGTTAAAATTGACAATTGCATCTTGATCAGATCCCTTATCACTAATTTGACCCTTTACTATTTCCAATGTTTGTGAAGTCGATAGCAATAGAACTATTCCTAAGGCAAGGATACAATATCTCTTCCTCATTCTCACACTTCCCACTCGATATTGATTAAGAGCAGTTACCTTAATTGTTATTGAATATATTTAAATTATTCATATAGAATATAATAGAAACTGTTGTATGTATTATTATAATAATATATACTTTTAATTGAAAAATGGAACATATAATAAAAAGTTGTTTAATTATAAAAAAAATGGGGGAGACGAGCTCCCCCTTACTTTCCCAAGTCTACTGCCCGGGTCTGGGAGGTTGCACTGGAGGCCTGACCGGTTGTGCTGAGGGCATTGGAGGCCTTGGAACTGCCGCCTGCTGGGGTACTGGAGGTCTCTGCTGCACGGGTTGTCCAGGAGGCATTGGCCTTCCTGCCATTTGCATAGGACCTGCTCTCACCTGTTGGGGTTGTTGTGCAGGAAACGCAGTGGGAGTGGGCCTTCCAGTTCCCGGTGCAGGTGGAAGTCCCGGTTTCGTTGGTTCCGGGAGAGCCTCCCTTTCTACAGGGGGTTCCAGCTCTTTCTTCTCTTCACCCTTCATCTTCTCCTTTACTGCCCAGGGTCTGTATTCGCCATCCTCATCATAACCGGTCTCGATCGGAGAGATATAGATCTGGTTATACTTGACAACGAACACTACCAGCATCGTTACGAAGATTATTGCCAGCAGCACAGGCAAGAGGATCGCCCAAAGAGGCAGTACATCTTTCTCATTATCCTCATTGCGGGGGGGAGCGGCCACGATCAAGGTCTTCTGCATCACTACATCGTAGCTTTCAGAGATGGGGATCTCCCCCTCAAGTTCGAAACGGAGTACATGGGGTCCGGGCGTGGCAACTGTAAAAGCGAAAAGGACATCCATGTAGTCGCCAACCGGAAGATAGCTGATATTCGCCCTGTCGACCTCAAAAGGACCATCATATAGGACAACATACAGCTTGCTGAACCTGGTTGGGTCGAGGTCGGTGGACCCCACGTTAGATATGTTGACCTGGAAGGAATACCTTCTTCCCAGCTCACCAGGGGTTGTGGGTCCCATCTCCTCATTGTTCATCTTTGCATCATTGAACTCGAAACCCATCCTGTAGAATTCCAGGGAGATCAGAAGGTCAACCTGTGTCTCCTGGTCCGGATCGTTCTTTGAAAATCCCTGAAGGGTTACGTTGATGAATCCGGTCTCCTGAACATCATCCTTTCTTGGATTGATATTGAGAACAGCGAAGGCGGCCCCATCATCCGGAATGTCCACGTAGGTGTTCTGAAGCCGCAACCAATCGTAGGGATTATCTTCCCAGTCCAGCCGTATCAGATCAGCTATATTGCCGGTATTGGAGATCTTTACCTTCACCGCACGGTTTTGATCATGGTCCGTTGAGAATTTTAACGGATTTTCATCAGGAGCGATCTCCATATTGAAATCATAATATGGCTGGACATGAAGGACCAGGTCCAAGACCTTGAATGTGTCCTTGATCTGGGTTCCGTTATCGGAATACCCTGAAACCTTGATCTTGTAACCATCATACCAATTCTTCTGAGGATCGATGGGATAGGGAGTGTCCGGGTTTGTATCCGCTGCGGCATCTCGGGGAATATCCACAGAGAGCTTGATCGGATATATCTCGTTAGGTGCGATCTCAACAAATTCCTCATCCAGCTTGGCCCAATTGGAATCCACTGATAGATTGAAGCCATCCACCCAGTTCCCTGCATTTCTGACGTTAATTATGTAATCGACCTGTCCTCCTATGAAACCCTCCTTCTCCGGTTCAGGTGAGGATAGATCCAATTTGAAGGTCGGTGGGATTTTGAACTTGAATTCCGCGCTGTCCAATTCGATGCTTAATTCTTCATCGAGCGGTGGTATGCCTTTATCACCAATTTTGGTGGTGATGTCCATTTTCCGTTGTATACTCGGTCTCCTTGACAAAGACAGTCATGGTAAGCTGGGTGGTGGTCCTTGGTCCAAGACCCTTGCTTGCCTTTAAAGGCGTGAGATCAATGTATACTGACCAACCGATGGGTCTTCTGAAAACATCCAGGTATTGTTCAGGGTCCTTATCATTACCCATGTTGGTGAAGTTGAATTTAAGGACATTCTCCTTTCCTGGTGTTACCCAGTAACCATCATCATCTGGTTCTTCGATATCAGCGGCAAATATCGTGGAGGCAAATATCAACATTGGATTCTTGATTCCAGAATTCTTGTATGTACCCCCAGACCGGGATGATTTTGCAGCCAGGTAGATGTTTACATTATAGAATTTGGCTGCATCCGCAGGAATTGTAACCTCAACCTTGATCAGGGTACTGGCCCCTGGTTTCAATTCTGGATCGCTGGATTTGGTTTTCCTACCTTCCATCCCTTCTTGATATGCATCTCATCCAGGGAAGATTGCAATGAGTAGGAATCCTCACCGTTGCCAGTATTCTCTACTTTGAAATAAACATCATGCTTTATACCTGGTTTCCTGTAATTCTCACCGGCTTTCAGGTTTGGACTGATCTTAACACCGGGTTTGAAATCGATATTGACCCGGAAAGTATGGGATGGGTCTGACTGATAGGGACCAGAGGGATAATATCTGGAATATGCTCTGACCACGATAGAATATGTCTCATCCGACTGGGCAAGAAGAGGATTATTGGGTATCTGGACGAAGAATGTGAGCTCCTCATCGTCATTGGGATAAACAGTAATAGGTTCGAATCCGCCTACCTTCCATCCTGGTGGGGCCTGGAGGATATGGATCCCGATATCATCCACGGCCTGTCCCCTATTCTGGAGTTTGAAGAGCACATCAAGAGGTTGTCCAACACTGGCCTTATGCTGGGCCCTATCGTTCCAGGTTCCTTCTGACCATCCTCCCATATGAAGGGGGCGAACTGCGGTTCAGAGATCCTGAGTCCGGAACCGGATGCGTAATTGTCCGATTTATCATCATCATCAACTGTGATAGTGGCATGCATCCTGAACTGGAAAGTTTCCCAGCCGGCAGAATCCTTTGGAGGCCTTGCAGGGACTGTAAAAAAGAATGGGACCACGAAAGGAGGATTTGGCCCCTGACCTATTGGACTTTTTCCGGTATAGTTGGTTGTCATGGGTCTTGATACACCCACAGTTTCATACTGGGTTGTCACATTGTCGTAGGTATCGTCTATCACGAGAATTGTTGTAAAGGCATTCTCTTTTGATATGACGGTCGTACTGGGTATCGGTCTATCGTCATGTATCAGCTTGACCCATATCTCCACTGTCTGCCCAGGGTAGACATTGTTCGATTCGCTGCTCCTTCTGATCTCGATCCCATCAACCCTGATATCGAGAGGACCTCTCGAAGGTGAGGCTGCTTCGATCTCTCCTTCCGATCCGTTGAGTTCAGTGAACAACAACAATGAAGGGACTATCAATATCATTGTTAAAAATAAGATTGTCATATAGCGTCTCAAATAGGCAACACTTGGTTGTGCTGGCATGTGATCACCCCTTTTGGAAATAGCTTCCTCGAGTTCCGAGCATATTGACATGTACCTGGCCACTATAATAGGTTTTTTCATTCCTGTCACATGATCAACACCCAAGAGGGCGTTGGACCAGGTATAGGTCTAGAGAACTTCTGGATAATGGAGGAACAATATTTATGTTTAATGATACTGTGAAAGATCATCTCTCCAAATTCTCTAAGAAATGTAAGATATCAATCATCAGAAGAAAGTGATGCAATGATTCCTAATATCTCCCTCATCTTGAATGGTTTCTGAAGAAATTCCACACATCCTGCCTTTAACGCATTTGATCTGGTATCCTCATCCCCCATGGCACTGATCGCAATGATCAGGGTAGCAGGTTTGAGTTCAAGCATTTCTCTGGCAGTATCCAATCCGTTTCCGTCAGGAAGAAGGATATCCATGATCACAAGGTCCGGACCTGTCTCCTGGAACATATCCCTGGCCTCCTTCACCGTAGATGCAATTCCGGAAACGTTCATTCCATAGATGGAAAGCATTTCCTGTATCGTTGAGGATATCGACTCTCTATCCTCCACGATGAGAATACTACCATTAAACATCCTCCTTCACCTCCTTCTTCAATGGAAGTGTGAAGAGAAAACTTGAACCAAGACCCGGGAAGCTTTCACACCATACTTTCCCTCCATGGGTCTCGATCATCCTTTTGGTCATGTACATGTTTAGCCCATCTTTGAACGAGCCGGTCTCTTTGTTCTGATCCAGGTGGAGCTTGTCAAAGATCCTGTCAACCTCCTCTTCGGGTATGCCATCCCCTGAATCGGCGATCGAGAACTGGATCTCAGAGTTTTTTACCTCTAACTCAACTATCAGATGACCTCCATCCGGGGACAGACCTATTGAATTGTCCACAAGGGTTGACACTACCTGGATGAGTGCTTTCCGATCTCCTGGAATCCTCTCCTCTACCTGTGGGAATGATGTCTGGAACTTCAGATCCCTTTTCCGGAGGGTCTCCTCCCTATCTTTCAATACATCCAATACTACTTTTTTAAGGGATACCATCCTTCTTTCCAGCTGGATCTCATCTCCAATGTCCTTAGAGGTGATAATGGCCTCCACTAGGATGGATTTCAACCGATCGACCAGGGCGATAAGCTGATCGACCTTTTCCTTTTGCTGATCATTTACATCCCCGAAGAATCCGCTATCAAGCATTTCCAGTGTCAACAGTATCGTTGTCAAAGGTTGCCTTATCTCCCTTGCCATCAGAGAGACGAAGTCCCTAAGGAATTGTCTGGATGCTTCCTGGTCCTCTCTTGTCTCCTCAAGTATGTTCTCGATCTCCTTTCTTCCCTTAATATCCTTCATCACACCCCAAACACCATTGATTTTTCCATCTTCCTCCAAAGGAAGCATTATCAATTCAACAGGGTGAGATCCTGTTTTTTCTGAAAAAATCTCGATCTCTGAGATCACGATCTTCTTCCCATTGAATATCCCCTCTGTCGCTGAAAGGACCTTGGGACGGTCCTCTATGAAAACAACATTGCTCAAGGAGAGAAGGTAAAGCTCCTCCTTGGTGAAACCCGTGATCTTCTCCATGGCTTCGGGTACCGAGGTGAAATTCCCCTCTTTGTCGATCTTGAAGACCGGTAGGTCCATTTCAAGCGTTGACCTGGTAGAGCGGGGATTGGGATCCAATATCTTTTTTAACTCCTCTATCTCCGCTGTAATATCCATAGAAGATACCACCTATTATCAGGACTAAATGAGATTGACTCTCAAAGCCCAATAAAAAATGTGAAATATAGGTATAAAAAAGGTTCCACCTTATTATTAAAGGGGATAACCTTTGAGAAAAGGAATAAGGGATCGGCAAAAAATGGGCTCGATCCCTCGTTCATCCATGGAAAATTGGACTTCATTCTTCCTTGGGTTTGGAAGTGGTCGGCTCCTTAACTTCCTTTTCAACATCTTGAGCTGTTTCTTCCGAGGGAGATTCTTCCTCTTCGGGTACGGGGGCTGCAAATACATTTTCCTTGGAATCATCCCTTTCCGGTGCAACCAGGACCTCCATCCTTCTGATATCGACTCTCCTGACCGGATAGATGGCCTTGCATTCCTTCTGGATCAGAGTCACCAGTGACTTGTCCTTATCCGATGTGAGGACCAATGAGGTGAACTGGGCCATTGTATGGCTTTTCCCGGCTTCCTGAATGACACTATCCATCTTCTTACGGATCTCATACTGGACGGAACTTTGGATCCTCTTGTCAGAGATACCCATGGGTTTTATCCTTACCTTGTAGCCATCCTTTGTCTCAACATCGAAGACCCCTTCCATCTTGGTCCGTTTCCTCCTGGTCTGCCTCCTGATATAATCGGAGGTCAGATCATGACCAAGGTATCTGGTATAGGCCTCGGATGTAGAATGGTCCGTAATTCTGAACTTAAGTTTTACATGCATCATCCTGAAGTCACCCGTAAGGTCCTGTAGTGTGACCTCAACTGTTCTTCCAAGGAGCTTGGTCGGATCATCAGCAAGTGTCTCACCTATCTTTGCCCTGTTGAACAGATCCGGAGCAAGTATGGAGTACCATTCCTTTGCCTTCCACTTGTCCTTAAGCTTCTTTGAATCCCTGGTGGTCTGCCTTCTAGCCATCTTTCTCACCTATGGCCTCGGGAAAGCTACCCGGTATATAAAGGTTGGTAACCTTTGAAAAAATAATCTGAAAAAACGGGCATTCCTAATAGCAGAACCTTAAAAAAAATGTATGATTTTTCACTTCATTTAAATACTTGAACTGAGCGGATCGGTTTACCTCTACCCATTTTGGAACATGCCACTTCATTCTCAATGATCAATTCTCCTCTTGCTATTACCATCCTTGGAAAGATGCCATTCAGACCTTCATAAGGTGTCCAACCGCATTTTGAATGCAGGTTTTCGCCCCTTATCTTTTTCTCCTCTTTCATATCAACAATATTTAGGTCCGCGATCAAACCCTCGGAGATCCTCCCCCTGCTCTGCAAACCCAACCTCCTCGCCGGGTTGGAAGAAGTTAACTCAATGAGCCTTTCAAGGGAAAGCTTCCTTTCTTTTACTTTCAATAGCATCAGTGGGACCATTGTCTCCACGCCAGGGATCCCGGAGGGAGGGTCCCCCGAAAGCTTAAGGTCAATTTCATGTGGTGCATGGTCTGATCCAAGGGTATCGACACGTCCATTATTGATATGCTCCCATAAGACTGCCCTATCCTTTGAGGTCCTGAGAGGTGGATTTACCTTGGCCAGGGATTCCTCCTCAAGCATTCTTTCACAATTCTTGACATCCAGTAGCAAATGATGAGGGGTCACTTCAATGGTCGCATTGGTCCCTGCGGCCTCTTTCATTCCCTCGGAAGATGAAATATGGAGAAGATGAAGGATATCCGAATGGTCCCCCATTGCAGCTGTAGCCTGGTTTATTGCAGAGGTTTCCGCCTCCCATGGTCTTGCTTTTAGATGCGGGATCAGTACCTTGCCGTGGTCCTATTATCGTTTTACCCAGGTAGCTTCCATCCTCCGCATGTACGGAAACCGGAAGACCGAATTCCAGAATATCTTCTAACTAAGGCAAGTCTTTCGATGTTCTTATATACCAACGATCCTGTGGTTTCACCCAGGAATACTTTAAATCCCGCAAGAGCAGGATCATTCCCAATGGCTGACAAGGATCCAAGGTCGGAATCTTCCATTAAGGCCAATGTTCAATCCGAAATCCACATATGCTTTTTCAGTGGCCGTCTCCTTCTTATGGAAAAATTATGGGTATCGAACGTTGGAGGTTTCGTGTTTGGCATATCCACGATGGAGGTCACGCCACCGAAAGCCGCTGAAAGTGTTCCGGAAAAAGGTCCTCCTTCTTTTCAAAACCAGGTTCACGCATATGGGTGTGAAGATCGATCGCCCCGGGAAGGATCAGGGAATTTCCCATTTTCAATATTTTTTCAGCACCACTATCTGGAAACGTCCTTCTGATATCGGCGATGATCTCATCTTTGATGCAGATATAAGCTCTCAACAAGATCGCCGTTTTGCAAGGTCCTTCCATTTATCACAAGATCGAACAAAACATCACCTCATGAGAGCTCCTCTTCAAGTCATCTCTCCCCCGGGGGTCTTCTCTCCGAATACCCTTCCAGAAAATCGCTCGAATGTAACCGTTCCCTGTCTCCATTCATCAGGAGACAATCCAGCCTTGAACATGTGTGTGAAAGGAAATCCTCCACATTCCAGCCCCATTCCACCGGAACTTGTGGGAGGAGAAGACCTGACATGCGGCCTTTCCTTGCAATAAGTCCATCCCTCCCTATCTTGACCGAATTGACAAGTTCAGATCTGGGATCCGTATGTGATCTCCTCTGGCGGTGTAAGGATCGTGACATCTATCACTATGGAGCTCATCTCATCCAATGTGACCCTTGGAAATCGTGGGTCCCTTGTGGCTGCTGATACTGCAACTTCGGGAAGGGCTTTCTTCAATTGCATCACAGGTTCCGGAAACCCTATACACCCTCTCAGTCCCTTGCCTGGAAATGTATTCAATGTTACGAAGACTCCTGATCTGTTTTCGAATACCACCGGAGGTCCTGGAATGACTGCATCCTTCCTTCCCAGATGCTTCTCTATGGTTCCTCTTGCGATCCTGACAGCCTGAATGAGATCATCGTCTGTGAACAAGAATAACCCCCATATGTTCATCGGTCGGGAGGGATAAATCATTTCCTATCCATATGATCATGTTATTATATGTCCAGGACCAAAATTCATGAACAGGTAAAGATTAATAAATAGGAACAACTACCACGGGATAATGGTGCAACAGGGCATGAGGGGCAATGAACAATCCAATGTTCTTTTCACCAGTATCAGCAGGAAAAGTCTCATTGTCTTGATCAATTTCACCGTTACTGCATTGATCGGGATCATAAGCTGGAAGATCGTTTCTTCGGGACTTCCTCAAGAAAGCGTGGGGATCGTCCAGTTCTCCATAGGTTTCCTTGGATTGTTTTCTTTTATCACAACACTTGGCTTCGGGGCCTCTCATATCAAGAGGATCTCAGAAGGGAAGGATCTTGGCCAATGTATCGGGACATACCTGACCATTCAATTGATTCTGAATTTCTTTTTCATTACTACTGTTGTCATTGCAATACTAACTTGGAAATATATCATTGGCAGGGGATTCGAAACTCCACAACATGAAAACACTGTCTACCTGATGTTGCTCTATTTCGTTTCTGTTAAAATTGCTGATGTGGCACTCCATACGTTCACGGCCAAAGTGGAGACGGCTAAGAGCCAGTTCATAGTCCTTGCTGGTCACTATTGTCCAACTCGTTGCAACGGTCATTATCGTTATAATTAGCGACAGTCCATATCTCTATGCTGCAACCTTCATAATAGGGGCGTTTTTCAATTTCACCATCTCATTTCTATTTCTTTCAAGATATCCGATCAAAGCTCCTAAATGGGATCTCATTAAAAGCTATTCCACATTTGCATTACCCATTACTATCGTCTCCCTTCTTGGAACGATCCCGACAAACATCGACAAGGTAATGATACAACTGTTCTGGAGTTCGGTCGATGTTGCCATATACACAGGAGGACAGAAGTTCTCATTTTATCTTATCCAGGTTTCAACAAGTCTTGGATTGATCCTCTTTCCCGTCCTATCCTCATTGAAGTCAAAGAACAAAGTGGAAGATATCAAAAGGATAGTCCATGACAGCGAGAGATTGATAGTGATGATAGTCGCTCCAATTTCAGCACTACTATTCTCCCTGGCCATTCCGATCGTCACCCTTTTTGGTGACAGCAGTTATAGAGAATCTTACCTGATATTGCAGCCATTAGCGGTCTGGGGTTTCCTAAGGGCCATGATCACACCATATAGGAACCTTATCATGGGAATTGGAAAAACATATATTTTAGCATTTATATCCATTATTAGTGTCATATCCATCATCCTTTTGAATTTCATTATGATACCAAAGGACATTGGTTTCCTGGGGATCGATATGCTCGGTCTGGGAGCTCAGGGAGCTGCGATCGCTACATTGATCGCCACCATCATTTCCTTTACCTTGTTCAGATTCTTTTCTTTCAAATACGAGAAGGTCTTCATCAACCTGAAGGTCATCAGACCAATTCTGGTGGCTGTTCTCATTGGGATCATCATCTCGATTGCCCAGGGGATCGTGCCAGCTGAAAACCTGATCATCCTTGTCATTTATGGGATCCTTGGTATGGGACTTTACTTGATGGTCCTTTTCCTCGTTGGTGGTATCAAAGATGAGGATAGAGAACTATTCAGGAATATCTTCGATCCAAGTTCAATGGTCAAGTTACATCAAGGACGAGTTCTCCCATGGTGGGAAATGATTAAGAGAATGGCTAATAATAATCGGTTCAATTGGATGACTTTTGATCCAATGATGTGTCTATTGCATATTGATAGAGAGCCTGGTCCATTGTGTTCTTTTCCTTAAATTCCCGTCTGAAATTCTCTCCGAAATCCAACCTCGAGGGTCTTAGATATTCCAGGAACAAGGGAATATCCGGCCTTTTCAATATCTCAACGGCCAGATATGGATTTTTCAGTGTTTTCTTCTTCTTTCCCGGTTCGTCTTCCCAACCTGTAATCATGGAGACAAACCTGACCAACAATGGGACCTTTTCTCTTGATAAATCGCTCTTTGAGACCTTCTTGGACCATCCAAGTCCTTTTGTCAACTCATCAATACTACCCTCATTTTCCAGGACTGTGATAATATTGAAACGGGATAGGTTTTTCTTTGCAAAGTCCAGGTCCTTGTTCGTCAAACCCTGACCTTGAACATGCTCGAATCTCCTTCTTGAGAAGATCATAGTGTAATAATTGAAGGATGATACATCATTCGAATTTGAATAACTGTAAACGTCCTTCTTCTTTGTGAACCCTTTGAAGAGATCGTATTGATAATTGGACTTGAATCGATCCCATGGTTTTCTTATGCAGGTTATCAACACCACCCTGGGATCCTCGGATAGAGCCTTGAAATCAGGAGAGCCCCATTCTGTTGCCACGAATGTTATTCCCTCCCGTTCACACTTATCAATGAATTCGGTCAGATCCGATCCTTTGAGGTCCCATAATTTTATCCACTTCCCGTTCTCATCAAGTGGATTTCCATTTTTATGGCCGGGATAGAGCTTCTCCCCATTGACATCAGCCAGTTCCACTATTGTCGTCCCTGCGACCTTATGAAGATGTTGGAACCAGATCAAGCGGTATTCTTTCATTATTGGGACTCCATGGATCCAATTGATCGGTTGATCACCCTTATAGTGATCTAGGTTTTCGGTCCATGATGGTCCTTTTAGATAAATGTTCCTTAATCTGGCCATAATCGTTATCGGGGATCTCTATTTCGAACTTATTATTAAACTTCTAACAACCCGATTCTCTTTTTAAATTTCAACCACTCAATAAATCATATTAAATCTTTCTTAATAATCTCTTCTTGTGGATCTGGAACTCTTCTTCTGTGATTGCCCCTTCAGATCTGAGCTCATTTAGCTCATGAAGAAGCTCAACTGCTGACTTGGCATCGTTTGTCATTCTTTTCTCGACCATTTCGGGTGACCAGATAGGGCTATTGAACTCCGGTTCCACACTCGCATGTTTTAATGCAGGAACGTTCGATCCTTGAGAAACTGGTTGAGAAGGTTCATTTCCCACAAACATCTGGTCGATCACTGACGAGACCGTTGGTGGTTCTCCCCCAGTTGGGTAGCCAGGTGGGACTTCTGAACCCGAATTAGGTTCGATCTGAGATGTCTGTGAGACCATGATTCCAGCCGAAGGTGGAGTGTGGAAACCTTTCTTGGAAATGTCAATCTGTGGTCTGACATATTCCGTTCCATCCAATGTTTGTTCCTGATAATTCGCAACAGGAGGGAGCTGGCCTACTGGGGCACCATCTGGATCGGAGGAAGGAGCAGTGGGAAGCTGATCGGTTTGCTTCATGAAGGACTGTAATTCCGGAGAGGATAAATGACCACCACCGACAATTGAGGCGGAATAACCATTTGCGTTACCAACACTCAAATGATCATCCTGGGCAATATCCTCGATTCCATCTCCTTCAATCTCCTTATTTGATCTTCTCTTAAAAATCAGAATTCCAACTATCAATAGGATCAATACTACCGTCACGATCAATATTACGATCCAATATGCATCAAAGGTCGAGGTCTCCTCGTATACTTCAATGAAGATACTTGTCTCCGCCCCCTCACCTTTCATATCTGTTACATTCAAAACAAGTTCATACTCACCTTTTTCAAACTTGAATTCCATCGCTTTTCCTTTTCCAAGGGATGTTCCCTCCCCTATTGAACCAATTGTACGTGAGCTTATCGCCATAGTCAAGATCAACATCCAGGGCGGAACCTGATACAACGATTAACTCATCCGTGCTGAATCTTGTTTTCTCTATTGATATGGTTAAGTTCGTCGGTGCATCGTTTACAGGAAGGACCTTAATTATTACATCCCAATCCAAATAGAATTCTCCGTCAGAAGCCTGGAAGGAAATGGTCTCCTCTCCATTCCAATCAGAAAGAGGTTCAATAATCAGTTCATCCTGGTCAGCTATTGTGATATGAAGATGTTCAGGTGTCGAAAATTGGATGTCCAGAACATCACCATCCTCATCCGTAAACCAATTTGAGAGTGTTTTCTCGGAATGAACAGAATCTTCCTTCATTTCAATGATTATTGGGGGAATCCCAATACCGGAGGATCATTCGTATTTACAACATCGAAAATAAATTCGACCTCATTGTATCCTCCTTTACCATCAGATACATTGAAAGTGATCGAGTAATTCCCAACATCCTTGTTAATTGGTTTGCCTTCTACCAATCCTTCCGATTTCTTAAGAGATAGGAAGGATGCATTCGTTGTCATGGACCATATGAGAATATCGAAGGTTGGATCGATATCGATTGCTTCAAGTTTAAATTTAACCTCAGAATCCTCAAAAATCTTAGGAGGGAACTCACTGATTATCTGAGGTGGATCATTGACATTAATGACATTTAATGAGTAGTTCTGATAAGCATATAGTTCACCTTGATCTTTGACAATTATACTAATGGAAAACTTTCCTACGTCAGAATTGGATGGTTTTCCATAGAGATGTCCACTAGAGTGATTGATAGATAAAAAAGTGGCATCCGTATCTACAAACCAACTATACATATCAACTGGGTCTGGATCTGAAACCGATGGAAAGTAATTATATTCGGTATCTTCCATACAATTCAATATAGGAGTTCCCAATATCTCTGGCGGATCATTTACATTAATGACTTTTAAGGTGAAATTGGAGGCATCCATGCCACCCCAGTTATCATAGACAGATATATTCACCCAAAATATACCAATATCTCGGTCAATAGGTGTGCCGATTATCGTTGAATCAAATAAGTCTAAAAATTCTGCATTTGTTTCAAGCTCCCATGTAAGAATATCGGAGGTGGGATCGATATCTATTGCCTGATATTCTACGTCATACTTTTGATCCTCAATACATAAATCAATATCCTTTGTAATAATCCCTGGTGGATCATTAGTATTTATTACTTCAATCTCGAAAACAACCTCCTTTGTATTGGTGTAGCTAGATACAGAAAATTGAAAAAAATTCAAACCGACATCTTCATTTTGGGGAATACCCCCAAAAATCCCGGGAGAGATGATTTCAATCCATGAATCATCTAATAATAACCATTCAATAACATCTTCAACTCCCCTACATATGAATTTTGTAGAAAAATAGGTATCTTCTAATGTTGAAAGATTGAAATCTCCATAGATTGAGATAATTCCAAATGGATTTGTCAAAGGATATTGATCTTTAGATTTAGCAAATCCTTCTAATACTAATGGAGTATCTATCACTCCATCATTATCATCATCTGGTGTGATTTTATTATCCCAATAATTTCCTTCACCTTTGTTATGCCAAATATTTGAATTCCCATCATCCTTGACTTGAATATCATTAATTCCATTTCCAATGAAATTATTATGGAAAATATTATTGCCGGATGATAAATCATCAACATGGATCCCCAATTCACTATTAAATTTTATGTTATTCATTTTTATTATATTTCCGTTGGATGAATTGGATAAAATAATACCATTCTCCTGGACCATCGAAATATACATGATCTCCGTATCTTAGAGTACATCATTATAGATTCTCATATCGTCAATTCTACCTTTGAAAAAATGATTTTCATCTGAACTTCCAGATATACTGTATCCCCATTTCCCTACATAAGTAGGTGTATTCAAGCTATTTGGTACATTGATATCATTGTCACTTTGATTGTCATACTTTCCATTGATGTAAATTTTTACAGAATTACTTGCTGAGCCATCACCAGTTCGAGTAATAGCAACATGAACCCATTTTCCAACAGGTATTGTTGAAGAACTTTCGGTAAAATACCCCCAAGGTGAATCGCCAGTTGCATATCTTATTGTCCTATCATATGAAATCCAAACCCAGAAGTGGCCCCTATTGCATATTATTGTATCCGAATCATCACTTCCATCCCAGTTCACCCATGCAGTTATTGATAGATCAGAATTAATTTCAAGTGATGCAGAATACGGAATAATAATATCATCATCAGTTCCATCAAAGGAACCACAATGATCTCCAACCATTGCTTCATCACTTATTGAAGCTCCATCAGATGTTCCATTATTAGAACCAAATGAATCGAGCACTTCACCAGAGATCCCAGTCCACGATGATTCATCCATTTCCCAATGTGATACCATGTTAATTTCGGGGTCTGATAGGGTATCAAATGAATTATAAGAATTACTGATTATTCGATTTGAGGAAGAACCGTTCATTTTTATACCGCTAATAATATTGCTAAAGAAGGAATTATTTGATATGATGTTGTAATTAGAATGATCGCAAAAAAGTCCATAATAGGAATTCAATGAGATATTATTCTTACTAATAATATTATTGTTTGAATTATCAATAACTATCCCAATTTTATTTTTACTAATTATACAATCATCGATTTGATTTCCATTGGATGATACCACGATACCTTCATCATCACTATTGACATTAGATGTGATTGTAAGATTATAGATCCTGCAGTTGTCTGCCTGGATTAAAATTGTGGTCCGATGTCCATACCCATAACAATGGTATTAATAGGACTTAAGCCTTGTAAAGTGATACTTTTATCGATTATTAAATTTTCATTATATATTCCATTATATATAACAATAGTATCACCTATGGCTGCATTGGTAATTGCTTCTGAAATCGTTTGATAAGGTTTTCCTGATCCCACTTCCAATATTGATGACCGATTCCTGGATAACGAAGAAGAATCTGCAATCGTGGCTGAAAATGTTGAAAAAATAATTAAGGTAATAGTAAGTAATGAAATGATGGAATTGAATTTTTTTTGTTGGCTAAAACTCATCTTATATTCCCCAAAAAAAATATACAATCAACTATATAATTGCTGCTATATTTTACTTGCATATGTGTTGTTCAAATAAAAGTAAAAGGTCAACATTTCTCTTCGCACAAATTTTCATACTTAATTCAAAGTAGTTAGTTCCACTATCTTCGTTCCTGCGACCTTGGGAAGATGTTGGAACCAGATCAAACGATATTCTTTCATTGTTGGGACTCCACGGATTCATTGATCGGTTGATCACTTTTATATTATCTCAGATTTTCAGTCCATGATGATCCTTTTTAGTAAATTTTCCTTAACTGGACGTAATCGTTATCGGGGATCTCTATTTCGAACTTTTTTTTAACTTCTAACAACCCGATTCTATTTTTAAATCAACCACTCAATAAATCATATTAAATCTTTCTTAATAATCTCTTCTTGTGGATCTGGAACTCTTCTTCTGTGATTGCTCCCTCAGATCTGAGCTCATTTAGCTCATGAAGAAGCTCAACTGCTGACTTGGCATCGTTTGTCATTCTTTTCTCGACCATTTCGGGTGACCAGATAGGGCTATTGAACTCCGGTTCCACACTCGCATGTTTTAATGCAGGAACGTTCGATCCTTGAGAAACTGGTTGAGAAGGTCCATTTCCCACAAACATCTGGTCGATCACTGACGAGACCGTTGGTGGTTCTCCCCCAGTTGGGTAGCCAGGTGGGACTTCTGAACCCGAATTAGGTTCGATCTGAGATGTCTGTGAGACCATGCTTCCAGCCAAAGGTGGAGTGTGTAAACCTTTCTTGGAAATGTCAATCTGTGGTCTGACATATTCCGTTCCATCCAATGTTTGTTCCTGATAATTCGCAACAGGAGGGAGCTGGCCTACTGGGGCACCATCTGGATCAGAGGAAGGAGCAGTGGGAAGCTGATCGGTTTGCTTCATGAAGGACTGTAATTCAGGAGAGGATAAATGACCACCACCGACAATTGAGGCGGAATAACCATTTGCGTTACCAACACTCAAATGATCATCCTGGGCAATATCCTCGATTCCATCTCCTTCAATCTCCTTATTTGATCTTCTCTTTAAAATCAGAATTCCAACTACCAATAGGATCAATACTACTGTCACGATCAATATTACGATCCAATATGCATCAAAGGTCGAGGTCTCCTCGTATACTTCAATGAAGATACTTGTCTCTGCCCCCTCACCTTTCATATCTGTTACATTCAAAACAAGTTCATACTCACCTTTTTCAAACTTGAATTCCATCGCTTTTCCTTTTCCAAGGGATATTCCCCCTCTATTGAACCAATTGTACGTGAGCTCATCACCATAGTCAAGATCAACATCCAGGGCGGAACCTGATACAACGATAATCTCATCCGTACTAAATCTTGTTTTCTCTATTGATATGGTTAAGTTCGTCGGTTCATCGTTTACGGGAAGGACCTTAATTATTACATCCCAATCCAAATAGAATTCTCCGTCAGAAGCCTGGAAAGAAATGGTCTCCTCTCCATTCCAATCAGGAAGAGGTTCAATAATCAGTTCATCCTGGTCAGTTATTGTGATATGAAGATGTTCAGGTGTCGAATATTGGATGTCCAAAACATCACCATCCTCGTCCATATACCATCCATGGAGAGTATTGAGGTAATAGGTGGTATCCTCGTTGAACTCGATCAGTTGCAACGGGCTTCCAAGTTTGGGGACATCGTTGGTATTGATCACTTCGGAGGTGAAGTTCCTTTCACTGTATCCTCCTTTACCATCCGAGACATTGATTAGGACAAAGAAGGGACCGACGTCTTTGTTCAAGGGGGTTCCTTTCAACACCCCTTCTGTCCTTTTTAAAGATAAAAATGAACAGTTCGTTGTCATGCTCCAAAGAAGTGTATCCTCGGAAGGATCGATATCGATAGCCTCCATTTTAAGCTCGAAAGGGGCATCCTCAACTATTCCTTCTGGGAATTCTGTGATTATCTCAGGAGGATCATTCACGTTGATCACCATGAGAGAGAAGTTCAAAGTGTCGGTCAACCCTCCGAGATCACTTACTGTTAATCCAATATTATAAGAACCGATGTCTGAATTTTGAGGAGTTCCATATGTGTAACCTGTCGATGGATCTAAATTTATGAAAGGTGCGTCAGTGTCCAAGACCCAGGTATGAATATCTTCGGGATCCAAATCCTTAACAATGGGAGAAAATGTGTATAGTGTGTCCTCTTGACAATTTTTCTTAGGGGTCCCCATTATGAAAGGAGGATCGTTTACATTGTATACTATTAGTGTGTCAATAAAAATCCTTTCGAAATGATGACCCCAATAATCCATTATAACAATTTTAATTGAATGATTGCCTAAATTAGTCTTATTAGTTGAGATAAAATCAAACTCCCATTTATCAACAGTTCTGTTTATCTTAATATTCTTTATTAATCCTGATATCCATTTAGTTTCATAATAGTACTTTGATGATATTGTGACATTCAAACTGTCTAAAAATCTTGTTGGATATTTTAAATCAATTGAGAAATGTCCGGAAGATATATTTGAAATCATTCTGGGACCGTCCAAACCTAATATCTCAACAGGTTCCATTTGTAACCAATCAACAGACCATGAATCAAGAGTCGGCCTAGATTGAAGAGTCGAAGTCTAATTTTGCTCTGAGGATTATCTCTGGATACTCGATCGGGTCAATCCCATCAAGGTTAATTATTGATTTCGTGATATCTTTATAATCTCCTATTGGGAGCTTTGTATATGGATTTAGAATTTCAAAGCTAACCTTTGAAGGATAAGTATAATTGGCCTCAAAATAAGCTTTATTCCAGATGGACCCGGAAGGGACCGAAATTGGAATGGAATCCACATATCCAACTGAATGGGGATACTTCAAATTTACCGATCTACCATAAACCTGTGTATCCTTCATTTCGCTGATTTTCAATGAGGTTAAGAATTGATCTGACCAAATACTCGTTTTATTCCATTCCACACCCCACCCTTTCAAGATCGGCGATCGATTATCAGAAGGTGTAAAATGTGCTTTTAATCTAATTTTTTCAATATTAATCTCATTTAAAGCGGAGATATCGATCTGATCGTTACGCCCATTAAATGAAATACTTGAGATAGGGTTGAAAAACTCATCTAAAATTGAAAGATCGATAAATGAACCGTCATCTTCCACTTTATCCAATTTCAATACAGACCATTTATTTCCAACAGGCAAGGATATCGGATTTGAAATGACTTCTCCCGACTCTGCGAGTCCTTTTTCAAATATTGCCATATCATCCCAATAGGAATTCGTATCGTCCCACTATTTCGAGATCCTGCGATCATTCGTATATCTTTTCAGGCTTGGATAGGAATTTAATAAATTGAAATCTACGAGTGAACCTAAAATATCTCCATCTGTGTCATAAATATATATATCTCCTTTTTGAATATTACAATCAAATTTTATTACGATCCTATACCAGGTATTTATAGATAAATCTTCAGCAATCGAATGCCATTGACCATCATAAATATCAAAACCCCCACTCGTAAATGACGTTGCAATAACCCTATGTGCACCGGTGGGTGCATCAGTATCATCACCCATCAACCAGAAACCAGTTGTGGTATCATAATTCGGATCGATCTTATTGGTCGCGGCCCATATTTCAAAAATCCCGCTTTGAACGTTGAATTTATTTGATAGAACAACTGAATGTGTATTGGTATCTCCATTGAAGTGATTACCTATTGTATTTGTTAATGCTCCAAAAGGTCTTGATTTATCAGTTAAAAATGTCCCGGCATCCATGTTCAAATGACGTGTCCAGTTACCTGTAGAGAATAAATCTGTAGAATCAAGGTAGGATTCAAAAGTCTCTTGAAATACAGCATGATTCAAGGAGATTCCAATAGGATCACGATTAAGGTGCGTTATGTTATAGATCCCCATCTCATTACTAAAATCATCATACCAAAAACCACCTCTCAAGGAATCCTTAGTCATTATCCGAGAAGAATTTTGTTCTTCCTTGGAAAGACCCTCATCTCCAGAGGTTTCTATTAAAATATATGAAGGAACAACAATTAAAAATGCGACAAAGATTATAGAAACTATTGACCTATAAAAAATAGTCCTCATATCACTCCTCCAAATCCATTGGATACTCACTTATAAGGAATTATCCATATTAAAATGCTGGGTTGATTAAAATTATCAATAGATATTATTGATGCCACTTAACTTAATGATTGATTGAAAAATCTATAACATTTAAAGTAATATAATCTTTACACACTATACCTAATGATTATTTCTAAATTTGTTGATTACTTCTTTGATCTTTCGATAATATTCTTACCAATCAGGTCCCTGATCCATTTTTGGGTCAGATAGAGGTGGAAGAAGGGGATCATATACAACGATCTGAAACCGAAATTCCTTCTGATAAAAAGCCTGTGGTTCTTTCTGGTCCATTTCTTGTAGGTCCTGCTCTTCATTCGGTACCCACCACTGGTGTTATGGACATGATATCTCAATGCAGAATCTACAACTACTATCTTCCTTTTAGGGCTCTGTTTCATGATACGAAGAAAAAGGTCTGTTTCTTCTCTCATTCCGTTTACAGGAAAATAATGATATAACTCATCAAGTCCATTTAGCACATCCTTATAGCATAATGAGGGGGGATTTATCACATGAATATCTTTTCCATGTGTGTCTCGATATGGCATTCCAGTTAAATAACTAATTTTCAACCCATAATTATTTATTTGTATTTTTGGGGTTGGATAGTTTCCCATTTTATCAACATTAATCCAAACACCAAGAACTATAGTAAACCGATCATGTTTCTTTAGTTCATTATACAATCGTTTTATACATTTTTTCTCAAAAACAACATCGTCAGCATTAATTATTATTAAATCTCCAGTTGATAATTTATATCCTTTATTCCAATTTAACGCACCGGATCCAATATTCTTTTCATTTCTATATATTATAAACCGTTTATCATTTTGATATTTTTCAATAATATTCCAAGTTTCCTCTTTGGAATGATCATCGACAATAACAATTTCAAGTTCAAGTTCCTTAGGTAATTCGGATTTTAGAAGACTTTGGATTGCCTCGTCAATGATGTCCGGACGATTATATGAATTCATTAAAATACTTAGCTTCTCCATTGCCACCCCTCGAAAGAGTATACTGTCATAGTTAATGATTTTGTCGTTTCACTTTTACCTATGATGTTAACAGTAAACAAAAAATTTTTAGTTTTTTAAAAATCGGTTTATCTCTGCTCAGAAATAATGTTTACGAAGGTTTTTAAAGAATAATATGTATTGATTAAACTATGAACGAAAATTATATGAAAACTGATGGATACAAAATAGGAAATTGTTTAACTGAATTGGGATATGAAAACTTTATAATTATTGGTTCTCCAGATAGGTCCTTTTACAGAGCAGGGAACATTTGGGATGCTGAAAATGGAATGATATCATTTTGCCATCGAAAACGAGTTAAAAATATTATTGAAACAATAAATTTATCTAAAGCTTCCATAGTAATAACAAATAAAGATATTGCCTCTTCTGAATTATTTTCTGATAATAAAACGATTGTTTTAATTGATGAACCACGAAAAGTATTAATTGATATTCTTAATAAATATCTAATACATAGTCTCCCCTTTGGAGAAATTCATCCGTCAGCGATAATACATCCAGAAGCAAATATTCACTCAACAGTATCTATCGGTGCATATTGCGTTATTGGTAAATGTTCCATTGATGAAAAAACCGTGATTTTTCCAAATGTTACGATAAACGATAATGTTATAATTGGCAAACATGTAATTATTAATCCCTCGACAGTCATTGGATATGATGGATTTGGGTTTTCGAAAAATGAAGATGGTTCATTGGAAAAATTTCCTCATTTTGGCGGTGTCACAATAAAGGATTATGTCGAAATTGGCTCAAATGTTAGTATTGATAGAGGATCATTAAGTGATACCATAATTCAAGAAGGATCAAAAATTGATAATTTTTCCCATATTGCTCATAATGTAAATATTGGTAAAAATTGCCAAATAATAGCACATTCAATGATTGGAGGGAGTACAATAATTGGCGATCAATCGCATATTGCTCCAGCAGGCATCCTTAGAGATTGTTTAAACTGGGAAAGAATGTAACTGTTGGATTAGGTGCAGTTGTTACAAAGGATATACCTGACAATAGCATTGTGATAGGTAATCCCGCTGAAAACATTGAAATATTCCTTAAAAAAGAAAAGGAAACTTGAAGAAATCACCAAATGAAAATATTAATACTCATCTTAATTAAAATCCAATAAATGTTTTTTTAATTTCAATTCATTTTCATACTTTTTTAAATGTGGAACAGTGTTCCAGAATATTTTCCATTGTTCTTTCTGTTTTTCTTTTTCTTCAATTAAATATTTGAATAATCGATCTAAGTGTTCTTCATGGTTTTTTGCACTTGTTTCCCAAACCCACAATAATGGGTGAAAGCAGAATTGCACTTTAGGAGGTATTTCTTTAAGAAATTTACTAATGTATTGATATCTCCAGCCTCTACTTGAATCTGAAACATAAAATATATTATATATTTTAAGAATATTATATGCATTTATATAACCTGGAAACTCTTCAAATGGATCTGAATTGAATGTTGATGGGCTGTGCATGGTTATTGATTTTATTTTTATATCAAGCATCTGTTCCAATATTTTTATCTCAAATAATAATGATTCTTCAATTGGTTTATTGTATGATTGATATGCACCAATATCATAATGTAATCCAATTTCATGATTCAATTCTAATAATTTTCTTGAAAATGTCCAAATGCTCCTTATTTAAAATATTATAATATGAATTGGAAAGTAAAAGATAATATGTAGATCGTATTCCTTTTTCGTTTTCCATTTTTGCCATATTTTAATACATCTTTTAATGAAGTATCCATATCGTGTCGAATAATTATATATCTCTCAATTTCATTTGTTGCTTCACAAATTGGTAAAAATACTTCATAATGTTGTCTTAAAAAATCAAGAAATTTCTCATATGTATGAATTGTGAAATCACTTAAATTATTGGGCATTGGTCTCTTTTTGTAATAGGTACCTAGCTCTCATAATATTTTAACTTCTATTTATGATCTCGAATCTGAGAATATCAGAAATAGAAAAGTCAATCTAAACTTTCAAGAAATTCAACAATAATAAATCTACATAAATTCTGATCGGTCTGAAAATTACAACACCTCAGCAATCAACAAACCTCCATATCCAGATCTTATACCTCCCTACAATTAGTGAAATCGCACATTATCATTCTTATTTTCAAAATAATACTCTGATAATTCGTACATTCATCTATGTGTTTCATATCAAATTCCTTTCAATTTCCTTCCCTTGATTATCTTCCTTATTACTCTTCACTTCATCCTTTATTGAACCGTATTTGTATTGAATATCGTCCTTGAGCATATCCATCAATTCTTGTTTATACTCATTATCAAGACCATGATATCTGATGTCCTTAATCAGATTTCTTTCTTCCATTGGATCATTAACAAGATCGAATAGATATGCTGGGACGATCCTTCCATTTGCCGTACAGATCAATTTCCATTCCTTTGATCTAAGCGAGACCACATTATCAACCGATTTCCATCCCCACTCGTATTTCTTGCTCATATCAACTGCATACCTGTTCTCCTCCACAAGCTGTGCATGATATGTTTCTGAATATACATGGGTGGGATGATTATCTGAGATTCCTCCTTTGAGATCATCAGATAGGTCAGAACCATCAATAGGTTCATCGAAAGAAAGACCGATATGGCCCCAATATTGTTGGTGCGATATCGATGGTTCTTGACAACGATTTGATCCTGCCAGGTATCAGATCAGAACCAAGGAATATCAAGGGGACCCTCAATTGAACATCATATATCTCTGTTTCATGAAAGTGAATTCCCACCTTTTCATCTTTGGAATTATATACGTATGGATATCCATGTTCACCTTCATGTTTATCTCCATGATCTGAGGTGACGACCATTAAATGATCTTTTTCCTTTCAACGCCAGATGAAGCCTTCAAGTTCTACATCCTGCTTTCTGATCTCTTCCTATCTTTGTACCTTTGCTTCCTTTTTCCCTCTTTATCCGATCTTGAAGTAAAATGGGCATCAAATGAGTGAATGAAAATATACTGATCCGTATCCTTATTATCTTCAATTCTTTGAATTGCTTCGTCGACCAGTTGTTCTATTGGTTTGAATATGTGTCTTCCTTCTGAAACATCTTCAACCGTATAATCTGTTATGAATTCATCAAAACCCTTTGAAAAACAATTATAGGTAAGGGTCCAACCCCCTATCAGTCCAGTGGTCCTATATCCCTCCTTCTTCAATACCTCCTGAATCATCTTACCCTGGATCATTGCTTCGGATACCCATCTGACCCCATGATTGAAAGGATAAAGCCCGGTGAACATTGAGGAATGGGAAGTTGTTGTATGCGATGCTTGGGATATGCATTCTGTGAATACCACTCCATTTTCACTAGCATTTTTAAAAAATGGGGTCTTATTCTTATCAGTGTAGCATTCTAAATAATCAGGCCTGACACAATCAAGTGATATGAGTATAACTATCATTTCAACACCTATTGTTTGTTTTTAGAGCATTTATCAATATTGCTAAGAACCGCTCCGGCTATATAATCCAAATGATATTTTGAGAGATTTTGGTGGCATGGCAAGAAAAGACCATCATTCTTCCAGTATACACCTGCCTCGATCCCATACTTCTTCATAACCGTGCTTAAGCCCTCACTCCTATCAGTATGCAACATGTAAATGTATGGAACATCACTTTCAACAAGGTGGAAAAAAGGTTCAAGATCGGCTTTGATAAAAATATCATTTAGATAATTCCAGTTCTCCTTTCTTCTGATACTGATATTATTTAGGTCTCCCAAGTATTTGCAATATAGAGAAGCAATCAATCCTTCCTTTTGACCATGGGCAATATGATCCGAATCCTCATCCATCACCCTTTTATTCAAGGTTCCTTGTAGTAGACCACCAAAAGGCATTGGGAATATCTTTGGAAATGAATAGAGGATATAATCTCCCGATCTCCCAAGGTCGGGCCTCATTGTAAGGGCGCAATCCTCGATCAACGGAATATCTGATCCATTGCAAAATTCTTTTATCTTAATAATATCCGGAATTTCGATCCCCCATTCATGGATCACCATGATGGCATCCGATCTTTTATCCAGCGACCTGCTTATCTCCACTCCATCTAAGGCATTTAATACACATCCTGAGATGTAATGTGTATTGAAAGTTGTAAGAATGGTGATCTTCCTTATTTTCAATTCCTTTCTCAGAAGCGATATCCCTGCTGTGGCCCTTGGAAGCAAATGCCAATTTTTATTATCACATTTTCTGTTGATCTTTTCTCTCCAATCAATATCGAAATAATTATGAAAATATTCAATTGAAAAAGGTGATATCAGGATCTGTGGGACTATGTCAGGAATTTGATCGACCTTTGGAAGGGGGTCACACCTTACCAGATCATTATTTTTGAATTCCATGGTCTTCAATCCAATTTCTTATGAAGTGTACTTCTTAAAATGCATTTCGCTCCCATCTTGTATTTGAAGGCCACCAGAGGTTCATTGAGGTCCATAGGGTTCGATGAGGCAGTATCCTGGTTGACTCCTATGTCAAAATAGGAAAAACCATTCTTCCTCCCCCATGATATGATCTCATGGAGAACCAGATTTATCGGACGGTACTCCTGGTAATCATAATTCTGTGCAATGTAGAAATCTAAGATGGTCCAGTCATTTCCAATGAATATCAGGCTTCCTCCGATCACCTCTCCCATCCTTTTTGACAAGGAATAATTTCAATTTACCCGGAAGCAGTTCCTCGATCCTCTTAAGTTCATCCAATGTATGTGTAGGGGCAAGGTTGAACTTCTTCTTGTTCTCCACGAGGATGGGATAGAATGTGTCGTAATCGTTATCGATCTCAACCTTCAAACCGGATTTCATGGCTTTCCTGATCGCATTCCTTGCCTTTTTGTCATAATGATCCATATCGTATGTCTGTTTGAGGTCCACGACACTTGAATAAAGATGAACATGATGATCGAATCCCCGATGGAGCAGTGCATAATCGAAATTCTGTGTGAAGGTCTTATAATACACAAGAAGTGGATGGGTCAAGTATATCTCACGAAAGTCATTCTCCCTTGCATGGTCTAGGAACGCATCAACAATCTCTGTTATTCGATCATAGGAGATATCATTGGATACGAATCCGCCAAAACTTGCTCCCATGGGTGATTTGAATATCCCGTCCTTCAGCTGTCCGGGAAGTACCGCGAAGAAATTGCTTTCTTTTTCGAAAATGAGATGGTGGAAATCGAATTTTCCAGGTTTATGGTAGTCAAGGAACCTCTGCAAATGAAAGATGGTCCCATTATTGGAACCATTCACGAACTCATCCCATTTTTCCGAATCATCTTTCCTATAAAGACGAACCTGCATGGGGTTTGACATGCTGACAGCAATAACCTTATCATTAATAAAACAGAGGAGAAGTGGCAAAAGCTGAACCCTTTGAGTTCAATATTACACGATGGGGTGGATAGGGGAAAGCTCCTGAATAGTACCTATGAAAGAATGAGAATAAGAAACGATGAAACTTCTCTTCTACAACAACATATTTAAAATACAGAGTTTTCAGGACGAATAGACCGATTATCCTCAACCGGAGATGATATCATTGATACCGATGGCAAAACCCAAGATGGGAAGAGAAGAGATAGATGCTGTAGCACGGGTGATGGAGAGCGGATTCCTTGCCCATGGACCTGAGGTCGAAGCATTTGAAAATGAATTCTCTAGTTATTGTGATTCTCGTTTTGGAGCTGCGGTATCCAGCGGCACATCTGCCATCCATCTTGCTTTGGCAGCCCTGGGGATCGGTCCTGGGGATGAAGTGATCACCACCTCATTCAGTTTCATTGCAAGTGCCTCCCCGATCCTTTTCCTGAATGCAAAACCCGTTCTTGTCGATATAGACCCAAAAACGTTCAACCTTGATCCTGAAGCTGTCAGAAAAGCAATTTCAGATAAGACGAAAGCGATAATTCCTGTTCATCTTTACGGTCAATGTGCTGATATGGACCGTCTTCTGGAGATCGCTGGAGATATCCCTGTTCTGGAAGATTGTGCTCAAGCTCATGGATCTAAGTATAAAAATAAAAAGGCCGGTTCAATGGGAACTGCCGGGATGTTCTCATTCTACCCTACCAAGAACATGACCACCGGTGAGGGGGGGATGGTTGTCTCCGATGACCAGACCTTCATTGACAGGATCAAGATGTTGAGGAACCATGGACAGGTAGCCAGGTATGATCATCATGCTATTGGTTATAATCTTAGGATGACCTCCATCGCAGCTGCGATCGGTAGAGAGCAGTTGAAAAAATTGGATGAAAAGAACGGAAGGAGAAAACAAAACGCCTCCATGCTAACAGAGGGAATATCCTCAATAGAAGGGATCGAACCTCCCTTTGTAGAGGAATGGAATGACCCCGTATTCCATCAGTATACGGTAAGGATCCCTATGAAGAGGGATATGGTATCTGAACGTCTCACTGAATTGGGGGTTGGCAACAAGATATTCTATCCCACTACGATCGCTTCCTCGCCTGCGATGAAACAGTATGAGGGAACCTTCCCTAATGCGGAGAAAGCAAGCAAAGAGGTCCTATCACTTCCGGTCCATCCGGAGGTGTCCAGGGAAGATATATTGAAGATCATCAGCTCATTGAGAGAGAGCATGGGGGAATAATAATGGACATATCAAAATTGAATGTAGGGGTAATTGGTGTTGGTTCAATGGGAATGAGCCATGCAAGGGTTTTCTCAGAAATTGCTAACCTTGTTGCAGTAAGCGATCCATCTCCAGAGAAGCTTTCTGAGGTCACAGACCGTTTCAACTGTAAGGGTTACAGTGATTTTGAAAAAATGTTGAAAGAAGCCGACATACAAGCAGTGTCGATAGCAACTCCCACGGTTTTTCACACGAAAACAGCGTTAAGATGCATAGAAGCTGGCCTCCATGTCCTTATTGAGAAACCTATTGCCGATACCATGGAAAACGGGAATAAAATATTAGAGGCAGCTGAAGGGACTGATAAAATTACTGCCGTTGGGATGGTGGAACGCCATAATCCGGTAGTCAATTTTACTAAAGATGTGTTAAAAAAGGGCATTATAGGCGAAATTGTAACAATTTCTTCAACAAGGGTATCTAACTACCCCGCTAGGATCAATGATGTGGGAGTGATAACAGATTTAGGGGTCCATGACATAGATACTATTCGCTATCTTGCTGATAGTGAAGTTGTAAGTGTTTATGCGTTGGGAGGATCAAAAAAAGCACAGGACCAACTAGACCATGCTAATATACTCTTGGAATTTCAAAATGGAATAAAGGGCATCTTGGAAGTTTCCTGGTTGACTCCTATGAGATTGAGACAACTCAAAGTTACGGGAATTGAAGGTTATGCAGAAATGGACTATATTGACCAAGAATTGAAAATATCACAATCCTCAACCGGAATTATTGACCATTCAAATCTATGGCGAATACCCCTTAACTATGAGACAAAAAGAATGAGAGTTGCCATGGAAGAACCCTTGAAGAGAGAACTTATTGATTTTATTAAGGCATGTAAGGGTCAAGGAAAACCCCTTGTAAATGTATTGGACGGGCTAAGAGATTTAGAAGTAGCCAAAGCTGCGGAAGAATCAATTATAAAATCTAAAAAGATAGAGATATTAATAAATTAATCCAACAGTCAATTATTTTAGACGAGTTAGCACTGTCCTGTTGATCGTTCGTAGATGTGGTCCGATGAAAATCGCAATCCTTCATGCCTCGATAACAGAGGGCAACAACGGATCAGAGAAACTGGTCTACGAGATGGCAAAGCAATGGGATTCGAGGATCTATACATGCGATTTCAAGGATTCTATGGAAAAGTCATACCCTGGAATAACCAAAATGGTCAAGGTCCGTCAGATCAAGCATCCCGGATCCTTCACAAGAAGAGAGTTTGAGATAAGGAATGCCATGACCTATAGGAAGGATGTGGATGCGGACTTTCATAATGTATTCCACTCCCATGCCATGTTTCAGGATCAGAAAGGATAAGACACCTTACATCTACTTCTGCCACACTCCCGAAAGAGGCTTCTTCGATCTGAAGGAAATGGTGATCTCAGAAATGAAACAATGGGGATTTCCCCGTTATCAGATCGCTCGATCCCTATTCAGATACAGACAGTACCTTGACAGGAGATTATTTTCAAAGGTCGTGAATCCAAAACAAGTGATCACGAATTCCGAACTTATCCTACAAAGATATGAAAGAGCATATGGACTAAGACCTAGGGGGGCAGTTGGAGCACCTGTTGACACTGGCAAGTTCAAGAACAGGCCTTCCGAAGATTTCTTCTTCACCTCCGGTGGGCTCAGACCAAACAAACGTGTCGATTGGCAGATCAGGGCCCTGGCAGGAACAGATGAACATCTCAAGATCGCAGGCGATGGAGTTGAAAGAAGGAAGCTCGAGATTCTATCAAAAGACGTCGGAGCCGATGTGGAATTCCTTGGAAGGGTTTCTGATGATGAGCTGATCGACCTTTATTCCAGATGTAAAGCGTTCATTTTCTCTGCGAGGGAGGAGGATTTCGGTATGGTTCCCATCGAAGCCATGGCATCAGGAAAACCTGTGATCTCCGTCAAAGAAGGAGGGCCCATGGAATACCTGGATTGTAAGGTCGCTTTCTTCTTCAGTACGGTAGATGAATTGAGAAGTATTATCCAAGAGAAAAGCATGGATGAGTTCACTTCGATGAAAGGGGCTTGTATGGAAAGGGCCAGGAGGTTCGATACAAAGACTGTCTCAGACAGGATATTAACAGAGATCGGATCGATCCTTTCAGATCAAAATTGAGGTATGCAATTTCTCCATTAGTTCTGCTACATTCCCTTTTTCAATTGCATGGTCAGGTGGAGGCGTTACTTGTTTACCCAGAACGGTGGTATATCCCCTCTAAGGGCGATAACAACCTGCTCTGCAACAAGTGTACCGGCCTTTAACTGAGCATCCTTTGTATTTGCACCGATATGCGGAGTGAACACTACATTGTCAAGCTCAGCAAGTTTTATCGAACCTGGGGGTTCTGTTTCGAAAACATCCAGGCCAGCTCCTGCGATCTTGCCCTCCTTCAATGCATTGAAAAGGGCCTCCTCATCGATGACACCGCCCCTGGCACAATTTATGATGTTGGCTGTGTTCTTCATCATATCAAACTGGGGAGAGGAGATCATATGCTTGGTCGAATCGGTCAACGCGACATGCAAAGAAATGAAATCCGATCTTTTCAGAAGTTCATCCAATTCCATCAATTCGATCCCAACCTGCTTGGCTACTTCAGGAGGAAGATAAGGATCGAACCCAATTGTTGTCATCCCAAAGGCACGGGAACGATCTGCAAGAGCTTGTCCTATCCTCCCGCATCCAACGATCCCAATTGTCTTTCCATCAAGCTCCATACCTTTCAATTGCTTCTTAAGCCATAGTCCTTCCTTGATGCTTGAACTCCCCTTCACGATCCCCCTTGAGAGTGCAAGCATATGCCCAAATGCCAGCTCTGCAACGGAGAGTGTGGATCCCGTGGGTGCATTGACAACTTTGATCCCCTTTTCCTTTGCGGCGTTGATATCGATATTATCAACACCGATACCTGCCCTACCGATAACCTTCAGATTAACAGCCTTTTCAAGAACATCCGCTTTCACCTTGGTCTTTGACCTTACAAGGATCGCATTGTAATCACCGATGATCTCCAGAAGATCCTCCGGGGATGGTTCGGCCTCCTTCACCTCATGACCGGCATCCTCAAGCATTCTCACAGCTTCCTTGGCGATTCCATCCGTGACAGGTACCTTCATCATATCAACCTCGTGAATTCAGTAAATGCATTACCTATTATTAAACTAACCCAAATGGGATGACCTTGTTTAATGCCGATAGAAGGAGGATGGGAGTATCATGTCTCAAATCTTAGTAGAACTGCGGCACCACCCAATTTTTGTAGCATCTTTCCTCCATCGTGTGAGGTCGAGATGATCAGATGGTCGGAACCGGTTCTGGAAGAGATGGCCATGAGCTCTTTTCCATGGTCCGTCCTAAAGAGTTCTTCAGTAATAACCAGTAATTGTACTGCTCCAAGGGAGAGGTCCCTTTCGATCACTTCGAGACCGTAGGCAGCTCCTTTTCCTTTTCCTATCTTGGCCAATATCAATTGGATCGCATCTGATTCCCTCGCGAATCTTGTTTTCTCTAAGAGCTTCTCCATTCCCTCTTTCCTTGTGAGGGCCTCTTTCAGACCAGCCCTGCCTACTGAAGAGGATGGAACAACATAGACATCTTCCGCTTTGATCCCTGGGATATTTCTGATCTCCTTCCCGGCGACATCCCTGAAGAAACCTGGACCCGTAACGATTATCGGCACATTGGGGGAATAGTTATTGGTTATTAGCTCAAGGACCTCTTTCATCATGAGCGCCCATTTATCCTTCGAAGGATACCTCTTTCCTCCGGGGCCTGCCCCTATCCTTCCAAGGGGCTCAAGTCCGTATTCCCTCAACCTGAACAATTCAGCGGATTCGTCGTCGATCGTCAATGCAAGTGCTTTGGGGATCTGGGATGCTTTTTCAGCTTCCTCGAGCAATTGGATATCGTGTTCAGTAATTGAGGGTTTTGTGATATCAAGGTTGGTCCCTGGCTCTACATTCAATGTATGGTGACCGGAGATCTCTGGGGGGCCTTCCAGGATCGTCCCCTTCAACCTTAGCGCATCGGTGAACGGGTGGAATTCGGTCTCCTTGACCTCGATACGTAGAAATATCTTGATCCTGGGCTGTGAGTCTGCCCTTACCTGATCATCCTTTGATTCCAGTTTCCTGTTGGTCAATGATCCTGCAATAACTCCAGGACCAATTACCTGATAGAGGAACCATAGATCATCACGGTCGGTAATCCTCAGACTGAATTCGCCCTTGATATCATCTCTCTTGATCATTTTCAATGGATATCACTGCCCATGTTATCAGAAGATAAGAGACATTGTTTTTAAATGATTTCGAACGTATGACGTTTATGGACCCTATCTACAGACCTGATAAGGATTCCGTCCGATATGGAGATCATACGGCAGATCTGTGGATAGAAGCTATCGGAACCGATCTGAATACCTTGCTTGTGAACCTGGTCGACGGTCTATACGGTGTGATGTCCGATTGTTTCCAACTAGAGGGAGAAGGCATTCCCTTTCGAAATGAGCTTCCCTGCTTCGGATATGGAAGCATCAATGGTGGATGCGCTCTCTGAACTTCTTTTCATATTCGATTCCGAAAACATGGTGATCCAAGATCAATCATTTCAAGTAATATTCACCGATGATAAACCCGGGTTCTTGATGATAGGGGTCCTCTTCAAAACCTCTATCCCCGCAGGAGAGGGGGGTATGGAGGTGAAAGCAGTTACTTACCATGGCGCGATGATCAAAGAGATCATTGGGGGTTTTTCAGGGAGATTATTACTCGATCTGTGATCCATTTCCCAGGGACACCCCCTGCCCCAATTAAATAGTAAATATGTCTTACTCTTTTATTAGGATCAATAAGGGGAATGGGAAAGGAAAATGGTTTTCGATAGGTCTCTTTGCAACATACCTGCCGGCACGGTCCTCGATGAGAACTTTTTAAAGATGTAAAGGAGATGTGATCATATCGGACAAGTCCCACATTTCCAGAAACTTGATCACAGAAGGTAGGGTTTTTCAGGTGAATCCATTGAAATGGAAGGAGACATAATATCTATAGGAGAGGTCCGGGTAGACAAAGGGACCCGTATCCAGGGGAATATTACTGGTGATAATGATATATTCATAGGGGAAAGATGCAGGATCGCAGGAGAACTGGTGGTAGGAAAGAACCTCGAGATCGGAGAGGGAGTGGAGATCGATCCAAAGGCCATAGAATCCAAGGGAAGGATCAATATCCGCAACCCCATCTCCGTGATCGTCTATATCCTTCTTTATCTTCTTGAACTGCTCAGAAGGAACGACTCCAAGGAAGTGGAGAACTTTTTCAAGGAACTTGAAGAGGGAGATGAGGAGAACTTCCTGATCTCTCAGGATTTTACCTATATCCCAAAAGGTAGTCGGATCACAAAGAACAAGATCATCATTCCAGGAGATATGAAGATCTCAGCGAGATGTCAGATTGTTGGTGATTTGGAGATCGAGGGTTCTCTTGATATCGGAGAGGAAGTGCAGGTCTTTGGTGAGATCCGTACCAAAGGAGACATCTATCTTGGAGAGAACGCAGTTATCAATGGCAGTATTAGGTCAGAGGGAAGGATAGATATTCACCATTCAGCCAGGTTGGCCGGTGATCTTAAAGGAACCTGGATCGAAACAACCTCCGATACCATTATTGACGGAACCCTGAAGGGTGATGAGGGGATCAGGATACTTACAGACAGCGGAACGGCTGTTGAGGAGAAGATGGAAAGATACCAGAAAGGAATGGACGATCTTGAAGGGATCATGGATTGATAGTAAATCTTCCTTTTTGACCATTTGCTTGGATTAATATATCTATAATAACAGATTGTGTCATTATATTAATTTTCTATGTATTTGATTATGAGTAATGATGTGTTTTTCAGGAAGATTTAATATATACGTCGCCATGGGGAGAGCAGGTCTGATCCAGAAAGAGGAGGTCAGTAAATGAAGCTATCAAAGAATGAGAAGATCATACTCTGGGGGCTTGTAGAGTACCCCATGCTAAATGATAGACAGTTATCGGACAAGATCGGAGTTCGCATGTCAACATTGAACGCAATTAAGAACAAGATGAAGAGGATGGACCTGATCTTTGATAGGATAGTCCCCAACGTTGAGATAATGGACTATGAAATCCTGTCCGTTAACTGGACCCAACTCAGTAGGATAGTAAAGGAAAAGGGAGATGTCTCCTATCTAAAAAATCTGTTCCTCAACCACCCGAACACCTATACTACCATGATCTTTGGAGATACTCTATTCTACCTTTCTTTATACAAAGACTATACCCATTTCAAGATATCCGAAGAGCAGATCATATCCGGATTGAAAGAGAAGGGACTATTCCTTGAGAACAGATGGCATTCTACCCTCTATCCATTGACTATCTCATCCCTTACAAAGAACTTCGATTATACTGCTGTCCTTGAAAGGGCCTTCTCCATTGGCCCTAAAGGGGGCCCCGAAAAGGGAAATGTTGAACACAGTCTTCAGAAGGCAAAGGAAAAGATCTACCATCTTTCCAAAAAGGAGAAATTGATACTCAAAGGAATATTGGAGGCACCCGACCTTCCCGATAACAAGATAGCCAGCAATCTGGACACTACAAGACAAGCGGTAGCAAGACACAAGAAGGAGCTCTTGGACCTTGGAGTGATCAAGAAGACCCGGGTGATAGATTATGGGAAACTTGGTTTCAATATCCTTTGTTTAGTAGAAGCGACCTATGAAAAGAAGGACCCATCTAACCGGACTGGTCCGGATGTCAGGTCATTGCACCTGCCCAGCTTCTTTGCAGTATATGGTGGATCTGAGACGGTTTCTCTTTCACTTTTCAGGGATTTCGACCAATTCACCAAGAATCGTCAACTTTATTCAACCGCACTCGAGGACTTCTGCAACCTTAAACATGAACCATCGATCAATCTGTTCTCACCTGCGGATACGATTACGATAAAGCATCAGGAATATCTTCCCCTTATCGAAAAATTCCTCGATGAGAATTGAATGGTAATCACATTCACACACCCCTCCCCGTGGTAAAGGATTTATATTTGGATAAGTGCGCTATGGTCTCTAAAGAGGTGTAAATATGACAGATGAGAAGACTGTTGAAGACCTGCCCGGTGTCGGGCCTGCAACGGCTGAAAAACTGAAAGAAGCTGGTTTCGATGACCTGATGTCAATTGCAGTCTCCTCACCTTCGGTGCTTGTGGAAGCAGCAGAGATTGGTGAAGCCACTGCTTCAAAGATCATCGCCGCAGCAAAGAAATTTGCAGATGTGGGAGGATTTCTCACTGGTGATGTCATAATGGAAAGAAGAAGGGAGGTCACCAAGTTAACCACAGGTTCAAGGGCTCTGGATGAACTTCTTGGAGGGGGGCTGGAATCCGGTTGTATCACAGAGTTCTTCGGAGAGTTCGGATCAGGAAAGACCCAGATCACCCATCAGCTTTGTGTGAACAATTTCAGACCTGCTGAAGATGGAGGAAATGAGGCACACTCGATCTATATAGATACAGAGAACACATTCAGGCCAGAAAGGATCATCCAAATGGCTATGGCCTATGATCTGGATCCGACATCTGTACTCCAATCCATACATGTTGCCAGAGCATTCAATTCACATCATCAGATGCTACTTGCAGAAAAATCAAGGGATATAGCCAAAGAATTCCCTATAAGACTGATAATAGTGGATTCTCTAACAGCCCATTTCCGAGCTGAATATATTGGAAGGGGCGCATTGGCTGAAAGACAGCAAAAATTGAACAAGCACCTTCACAACCTGATGCAATTTGGAGACCTGAATAAAGCAATAATTGCGGTAACAAACCAAGTGGCTGCCAAACCGGATGCGTTCTTCGGGGACCCTACAAGGGCAATTGGAGGTCATATCCTTGGCCACACTTCAACATTTAGACTATACCTAAGAAAATCCAAGGGTAACAGGAGGATCGCCCGTCTTATCGATTCCCCAAACCTTCCAGAAGGGGAAGCCGTTATAACGATCTCAGAGGACGGGGTCAGGGATTGATCTATCTTGAAATATGAAATATCAGAGAAAGTTTTTCAATATAACGAGTTATTACCCGTCATCAACCAGGTGGTAACACATGGAAAGACTTGACATCAAGAAAGGCAACTTCAAGAAAATTGAAGGGGATTTGTTATTAGGTAAGATGGAAGAGGTCTTTGGAAATTGCACGAAAGAGGCGGATTGGCTTGTATCAAGATACGGTGCCATGGATCCCATCAGGATAAAGCTTGAATCCAAAACTCTACTCATTCTCGAGATCAACACAGTGAAGATCCCTGATGATCAGGTCCTTGATACTGTCAGAAAGAGAAATATACTTCTTGAATTTGCCACTGGCTTCACTGCAAAGGAAAGATTGAAGAGATTGAAGAAGAAAGCCCAGAAAAGTGAAGATTAAGTAGTGGTCTTGATTACTTCCTTTACTATGAAGAATAACCAGTTCTCCAACTCGGTTGCGGATGTGGTCTAGCTCGGTAGGACAGTAGCTTCCCAAGCTACTTGCTCGGGTTCAAATCCCGGCATCCGCACCATTTTTTCATACATCATTGCTATCATTACTTTGAAAGAAATGCAATGGTGTGTAAATATTGACGTGAGGGGTTTGAACCCTTGGGTGGTTGAGCATTTGGCATATAACTTCAACGATATAAAATGCTCAACCTGAGCAAAATCTCTGATTTTGCGGAATCAAATGTCCCGGCATCCGCACCATTACTTCATTATTATTCTTTGATCCATGTAATGGTGCTTTGATTGTCGAGAGGGATTTGAACCTTGGTCCTTGATATTTCGGCTTATTGAATTGGCGATATAGAAATGTCAAGGCAGACAAAATCTCTGATTTTGGCGATGTCAAATATCCCGGCATCCGCACTTTACTCTATTCTTAATATTTTTCACTCATCATTGAATAGAATGTATGTGTATTGGGATTTGAACCATGGTCTTTGAACCATCTCAATTATACTATGGCTTCAAAGTGCGTTAAATCCTTATGGATTTTTTTCAGATGCATCAAATCCCGGCATCCGCACCATTTCTTCTATCTATTGAAGAGGAAATCAAAGAACTGATGAAATCGGTTATATGGAACGAAGTAATTGGGATGACAGGTAGAAGATGAAGATCGCCATATACACTGGGACATTCGTAAAGGATAAGGACGGGGTAGCGAGGACCTTGTATGAATTCGTCAGATGTATAAAGCATCAGGGTCACAAAGTGATGATCTGGTCTCCTGAGATCTCAGAAGAAGTGAATGAAGGTGCAATTAGTGTACAAAAGCTAGCTTCCGTTCCGATGATCATTTATCCTGATTATAAGGTGGGATTTTTTGGAATAAGGACTAAAAGACAATTGGATGAGTTTGCACCGGACATCATCCATATCTCAACTCCTGATCTGGTTGGAAGAGAGTTTCTACTCTATGGAAGAAGGAATAACATCCCTGTGGTCTCCGTATACCACACAGATTTCCCTTCATATCTTTCCTATTATCAGTTGGGAGCCCTAACGACTCCCATGTGGAGTTATCTGAAGAGATTCTACAACAGCTCAAAATATTCTCTGGTCCCAACATTAGCAATGCAAGAAAGATTGATAGAAAATGGAATAACAAATTCTATCATCTGGTCTAGAGGGATCAAGGGGGAGGATTTCAATCCTCGTTTCAGGTCTAAGAGGATTCGAACCAAATGGGGGGTCAATGAAAAGATCGTGATCTTGTACTCAGGAAGGTTCGTCTGGTACAAGGACCTAAGAGTATTCATTTCTGTTAGTAAATGTTTGAAAGAAAAATATGAAGATAAGGTCGCTTTTGTCCTATTAGGATCAGGACCTGCTGAAGAGGATCTTAAAAAGGAAATGCCCGATGCTGTTTTCCCTGGTTATCTTACGGGTAAAGATCTTTCCACAGCTTATGCAAGTGGAGACATACTTCTCTTTCCATCTACTACAGAAACTTTTGGTAATGTGATACAGGAATCATTGGCTTCTGGAGTTCCGGCTGTGGTTTCTGATATCGGAGGTTGTGCTGAGATAATATCCCAATCCAAAGGCGGCTTAATATCTAAATCAAAAGATGTGAATTCATTTTTAGATAATGTATCTAGATTGATCGATGATAGTTCGCTAAGAAAGAAGTTGAAAAAAAATGGTCTGTTATTTTCAAAGAAACGATCTTGGCTGGCTATAAACCAAGAATTACTTACAAATTATAATTCCATAGTAAAAAATAACACTGAATCGATAGACCCCCCTTCATTTCCATTGTAAAAATTACCTACCAAATGTTAGTATGAAATAAAATCAATACTCATATGACATCTCAAAAATATTTCAAAAATGACAGGTCAATGGATCAATAATCCAAGTTTTTTCTCAATGCAAATGATTTGTTCCATTTCAAATGGAAATATTTTTTTATATATTATATTATATATTTATATATTATTATATTTATATATATATAACAATTAATATTATTTAATAATTACTGTTACTTTTTATAGTTTATCTATTAATAAATTTTCTTTTCCACTGGCAATTGAAATTAAACAACTTTAAGAGTTAAGAGCCATTGCAAAGTGCCGATATTAAAAAATATGAGATCATTGATAAAGGCTCAATTTAATAATTTATATGAATTTAATTGATATTTATAATTATTAATTAATTTTTTTCTTTAATGATATATCACAATTTTTCTTTTATTAAAAAAACACATAGTTACAAAAACCATTTGCAGTGGAAATGGCCCTCCCTCTCCGTGCAGATTATTTCAAATCATTTCACACTTTTCAAATATTTTTCCAATATCCTTTCAATAACTATCTTTCTAGTGTTCAATTTTTCAGAGATCCCTTCTATATCGTTCATTTCTTCTTTAATAAACAATGAAAGTATCTCTTTTTCGATATAATCATGTGATATCTCAGATACGAGACTATTAACCTCCTGAAATGTTCTTTCTCTGATAGCAAGTAATCTTCTTCTTTTCATTTCCATTTCGGTGATCTCTTTGTTCATTTTTCTTATCAGAACTTTTAATCCATTTATTTTTTTAGACCTGTCATTTTCATGAACAATATTTTCCAATTCAATTCTCATTTTTTCTAGGATGGGATCCGCGAAAGCTGGGAGAGCCGCTACCACTTCATCTTTCATTTCACCTGTGATTTTCCCGTCAATGACAGTCCTCCTTTCATTGGAGACTAAAATATCTAGATCTTCTCTTTTCTTAATATCGTAATTACGATAAGAATAGAATTCCTCGGAATAGGTGTTTGGTCCAATATCTATTCTGACACAATATCTTCTCATTGGAGCATATATTTTTCTAGGTGGCCCCCCTCTATCCGATCTTTCCTCATAAGATGAGACAAAAGAATTATCCTCTAGTACCTTCAGATGTTTCATGATCGCCTGTTGACTCACATTCAATTCCTTTGAGAGTTGAAGGGGGTAATTCGTATCCCTGGAGAGTTTCATGAGTATCTTTCTTCGGATCGGATTCTCAAGAATGGAGAGGATCCTGTCTAATTCAATCTCATCATCAGACATACTATACAACCTAAAGTTGTAATATGTGCCTAATATTTACCCTTTTTGTTCATGACAGGCCTGTCCCTGATGATCTTCTCTCCAAACCTTTTATAGAAGTTCATATCGAACCGGATGAACTTCGAGATTATTTTTGACCTTGTGAAAAGAAGCTCATCCTTGTTCTTTATGGTCTTCTTGAAATATCCATCAAGAACGAGGTTCGCACTCCTTGTCTTATGGGTCACTTTCAACGTGATCACACTGATATCGGGGATGATTATAGGTCTTGCATTGATCCTGAATGGTGCGATCGGAATGATCTCGATGGCATCCAGTCGGGGATCTAATACACTTCCTCCCGCTGAGAATGCATAACTTGTTGATCCCGTTGGTGTGGATATGATGATACCGTCAGCTCGGAGTGTTTGGGCCCATTCCATATCTATGTAAAATTCGAACTCTTGGATCTTCGAAGGGGTGTTCGTTGATATTACGGCCTCATTGGTGGAATCCGGGAGCCTCTCCCCATTCAGGAGAGTTTTCAATCTTGATCTTTTATCGATCTCGTAATTACCCTCTATTAGTCTATCTAATGCATCTTCGACCATATCAGGGGGAACCTCAGTAAGAAAACCAAGCGATCCTGCATTGATGCCCAGAACAGGTGATTCGGTCTGTTGAAGTGTTCTGAGCATGGTTCCATCTCCTCCCACGCAGATAATAATGTCAGCCTTCATCTCACTTATGGGAGAATATTCCAATTCCATGTGATTCAAGGCAGAGGAATCCTTATCATAGACCACGATCTCGAGGTCATTACCTTCATCGATTCGTGTTTTGGCCCATGATATCACATTCTTTGCCGCATCTAATGCGACCTTTTTCTGATTATGGGCTACGAGTCCTAGTCTCATTTTATAAATCCCCCATGACGTGATCGACCTTTGATATTTCAAGAACACTTCTTAAAGATATGGGATCTCCCATGGACAGGAAAGCCTTCGATTCCAATCTATTGAATCTGGGTTGAAAGGGTGTTATCAAGTTTCGTTTATCTATGATAAATGAATTTCCACCAGCCTCCTTCAATATCAATGTGGAGGCTGCAATATCGGTCAATCGAGGTATTCGGCCGAACATAACGAACATGTCCAGGGAACCAGAGGCTACGAGACAGACCTCCAATGAGATGCTCCCGAAATACCTTGTCCTCATGGGCCAATTCATCAGCTCATAGGCCCATTTTTTTGCCTCCGGACCGATATATGAGGATACCACAGCTTCTTTTATGATCATTGGTCGGACATGAATAGTTTTTTCATCCCTAAATGCTCCTTTACCCTTAGTAGCATGGTAGATCTGGCCCGTTGCAAGATTCATAACGACAGCTTCTTTCACCTCGCCTGATGTTTCATCAAGTAAAGCAAGGGAAGTGGAATAAAATGGGATCGCCGAGATAGCATTATGGGTTCCATCAACGGGATCCACGATCAGGGTCAGATCACTCCCCTTGTTGATCTCACCAGCTTCTTCGGAATGGATATTCCAATCGAACTCTTTCTTATCAATAAGATCAAGTATGGTATTCTCTGCCAATCTATCTATCTCGTATGTGAGGTCTCCATCCGCTCCGATATCGACCTTTTCCCCGCCTCCGCCAATGGGGAATTCTTCTTTCAAGATATGGTGGACCCTTCTTGCGATATCTTGAAGTTCCCGGTTGATCTGCACGACCTTAAAGTATGGACACCCTTATTGTACTTTATCACCAAGGATCAGAGCAATCCCTTATTCTTAGGATCCTCATCAACAACGCCTCTTCTTTTCAAGGATCTAAACCTGGAGATATTAACCATATCCAGGTCAATATGTATCCTGTCAATATTTTTGTCCATGATCTTAGAAATAAATAGTAGGTTTTATTGGTCCTGTGGGACATCCCTTGGAATGCTCCTACTCGGGTTTTATAAATGGGTAAAATTTCCCTTTATTGTTCCATCGAATCTCATTTTGCAATATCCCACCCTTTCAAACTGCACTACCGCCCCATCCTTTGCAGCATTCAGTGTCGATGTTTCTGTCAATCCATTCAATTTAGTTCCATCACTCAATGATATCTGACATTCCAGTGATCTATCAGGGACCCAATGAATTATATGACCCCCCCTGGCCTTCAAAGTCTTGATATCTATCTTTTTGATCCTTCCGATGGAACCATCATCATCTTCCAGCTCGACATTGCAGAGGTCTTTCAATCTTATCATAGCCCCTTTTTTTAGGACTTCAATGTCCTCTCTTGGAAGGTAAACCCTCACTCCCCCATCTAATGGAGTGAAATGATAATCCCTCATTCCAAGTTCAGGTCTACCCGGGTAAAGGGGAGCTTTTCCCTTGATGTCCTCATTAGTTTTGATCTCCATTTGGATCGGATCCTTCACAAAAAAATACCTGGGGCATTTAGGATCTATCAATTCGCGGTTAATGGATTCAAGAGTCTCCCATGAGAAGGAGATATCAACAGATTTGACCCCCACATCAACCCAGTATTTTCTAATGGCATCCGATAGAATACCTTTAGCAGAAAGTGCCCTTACGGTCCCCAATCTGATATCATCCCAACCTTGGAATTCCCCAGAGGATATCTGTTCCTTGATCAGTGAGGTTTTCAATAAAGTGTCAGGAATTGATACAAGTCCGTAATGCGTGAAATGAGGTAATTTCCAGCCCATATGTGAAAAAACAAATTTCTGTCTCAATGTGTTATTCAAATGGTCCTTCCCTCTAAGGATGTGGGTACATCCCATTAAATGATCATCGATGGCTACTGAAAGATTATAGAGAGGATATAGGTGATATCGATCTCCTGTTCTAGGGTGGGGGGTATGTTTGATCCTGATCCCGACAAAATCCCTCACGGCAGGATTCTTGTGATCGAGATCGGTTTTTATTACAAGTGAAGCTTCCCCTTCATCATAGCACCCTTCAAGCATACGGTCCCATTTCTCCATCTGTACTTCAGTAGGTTGTTCCCTTTCCTCACATGGAATGGACCTCGATTTCAACTCTCTCCATTTTTCAGCTTCCATCGTGCATACATAGGCAACCCCCTTCTCGATCAATTGACCGATAACTTCGTAGTAGATCTCGAACCTGTCTGATTGTATGAATGTCTCGTGGACCATCACATCCAGCCAATCAAGGTCCTCTGGGATCATCCCGTAAGCTTCTGGATCGATCTTCTCAGGATTAGTATCCTCCAACCTCAGTAAGAACTGGCCATTATATCTCTTGCAATATTCATCATTCAGGATAGCAGCTCTGGTATGTCCGATATGAAGAGGTCCAGAAGGGCCAGGTGCAAATCTCATTCTGATATGTTCACCATCTGTATCCTCAAGGGGAACCATGGGATCGTTCCTCTCTCTCTTTCTCAGGTCGGGAGCCCCTCCTAATATTTCGAGAAGTCGCTCCATTTCCTCTATGTTTAATGACCTGATCTCTTGAAGGACCTCCGAGACCTGAATGGATAATGCCTTTGGATCACTCCTCAATTCGGGATGCGCTGCCATCATCTTTCCAATAATAGGCCCCATATTGGGAGTGCCCCCGTGCTCAAGGGCATTTTGAAGAGCAAAGGCCTTTATCTCATCCTTCATGAATGTGGAGATGGCATGATCGTTCATTAATCTTGAGATGGGTGTTCATCATAGGATTTACAAATGTGGTGAAATTTGTCTTTAAGGCCTAAATTCGCCTCTCAATAGTACGCGCGCGTACGCGCGCGCGATGGATTTATATACTCAACAGCAATTCACCTATTGTCGAATTTTTTAGGGATGCACTAAAACAAAATCTGCTTTAGGTGTTTTTAAAGAACTCATTAGGAAAGCCAGAGGCGAATAGAATGGATACAACTATAGATGGCGGTCCAGAGGGTCTTGGGAAAGGTGATTATGATTCTTCCTCTATCGAGGTGCTGGAAGGTCTCGAAGGGGTTAGGATAAGACCGGCGATGTACATTGGATCCACAGATGCCCATGGGCTTCACCATCTGGTTTATGAAGTTGTGGACAACGCCATCGATGAAGCGATGGCAGGCTATTGTAGTATGATCAGTGTCACCATCCTTGCCAATGGATCGGTCCTGGTCGAGGATAATGGACGAGGAATACCCGTTGATAATCATATTGTATACAATGTTCCCGCTGTTGAGATCGTGATGACCCGTCTTCATGCGGGTGGGAAGTTTAAAAAAGATGCATACAAAGTCTCTGGTGGTCTTCATGGAGTCGGAGTTTCTGTTGTCAATGCACTATCCGATTGGTTGGAAGTCAGGGTGAAAAGGAAGGGGAAGATATATCATCAGAGATATGAGAAAGGTAAAGTGGCCAGCCCTGTTACAGTAGTCGGTGAGATCGAGGATGGGATCACCGGAACCTCTGTTACCTTCAAACCCGATCCTTCGATATTCACAAACCTGGAATACAAGTTCGAGATACTAACCCATCGGCTAAGGGAACTTGCATTTCTGAACAAAGGTGTCAGGATCCAACTGATGGATGAAAAGACCGAAGAGAAAGAGGAGTTCCATTTCGAAGGGGGGCTTGAATCCTTTATTGAATATATTGACAGGAACAGGAATCCGATCATAGAATCCCCTATCTTCCTGGCAGGTGAAAGGGAAGGGGTTGCCATCGAGGTCGCCATGGAATGGACCGATGGGTACAGTGAGAACATCTTTTCATATGCTAACAACATCAACACAACAGAGGGCGGCACTCATTTATCAGGATTCAAGGGAGCCCTTACAAGGACATTCAATGATTATTCCAAGAAAGAGGACCTTTTCAAAAAGGATCAAACCCTTCAGGGAGAGGATATCAGGGAAGGTCTGACATGCGTTATCTCCGTCAAGGTTCCGGAACCCCAATTCGAAGGACAGACCAAAACGAAATTGGGCAATTCAGAAGTGAGGGGTTATGTAGAGAATTTCTTGAACGATAAGTTGCGGGAATTTCTGGAGGAACACCCCAGGGAAGCAGAGAAGATCATCCAGAAATCCCTTCAGGCGTCTCAGGCCAGGGAAGCTGCCAGAAAGGCTAGGGAGCTTACAAGGAGAAAGGGCTTGTTGGAGGGTTCCGGCCTTCCTGGAAAGCTTGCTGATTGCCAATCCCGGGATCCACTCATTTCAGAACTATACATTGTCGAGGGAGATTCTGCGGGAGGATCTGCAAAACAGGGGCGGAACAGGTCATTCCAGGCCATTCTCCCTCTTAGAGGCAAGATATTGAACGTTGAGAAGACCAGACTTGATAGGATCCTATCGAACAACGAGATAAGGGCCCTGATTACCGCTTTAGGTTGTGGGATCGGAGACGAGTTCGATGAGGGGGCTTTGAGGTATCATAAGATCATAATTATGACCGATGCTGACGTCGATGGTGCCCATATCAGAACTCTGCTTCTGACCTTCTTCTACAGGTACATGCAGGAATTGGTCACCGGTGGATATCTCTATATCGCCCAACCGCCTCTTTTTAAGCTCAAGAAGGGTAAGAAAGAGTTCTATTGTTTCACCGATCAGAGGAAGGATGAACTGGTCAATGAGATGGGACAGGGAGTCTATATTCAAAGATACAAGGGCCTTGGGGAAATGAATCCTTCTCAACTATGGGAGACCACGATGGACCCCGGAGGAAGGACACTCCTGAAGGTCAATGTTGAGGATGCTGTCCAGGCTGACGAGATATTCACGATATTGATGGGGGATCAAGTGCAACCAAGAAAAGAGTTCATCGAGACCCATGCAAAGGAGGTGACCGAACTTGACATCTGAGGCAGAAGAAACGGAAGAAGGTCCGGTGGAAGGATCCCGGATAGAAGAGGGGGGTGTAGTGGGGAGGGACCTGGTCACCGAGATGAAGACCTCCTATCTCAATTACTCAATGTCCGTGATAATCGGAAGGGCCCTACCCGATGTCAGGGACGGATTGAAACCTGTTCACAGAAGGATACTTCACGCTATGAATGAAGGAGGTTACACTGCAGGCAGGGCCTACAGAAAATCCGCCAGGATTGTTGGTGATGTTCTTGGTAAATATCATCCTCATGGCGACTCCTCCGTTTACGATGCCATGGTTAGGATGGCCCAGAAATTCTCTCTGAGGTATCCGATGATCGATGGTCAGGGGAATTTTGGTTCAGTGGATGGTGACTCGGCTGCGGCAATGCGTTACACGGAATCCAGAACAGCTAGGCTTGCAATGGAGATGCTAGCGGATCTTGAGAAGGAAACTGTGGAGATGGTACCAAATTATGACGCTTCCCTGGTTGAACCCACAGTACTTCCGTCAAAATTACCCAACCTTATTCTGAATGGTTCATCTGGGATAGCAGTGGGTATGGCAACCAATATCCCACCTCATAATCTCAACGAGGTCGTCGGGGGACTTGAATTGCTACTGGAAGACCCTGAGGTGGAGGTCCTTGATCTGATGGAACATATCAAAGGTCCGGATTTCCCCACAGGTGCGACAATATATGGAAGAAATGGCATCTATCAGGCCTATTCAACGGGTAGGGGAAAAATTACGATCCGGGCAAAGGCCGAGATCGAGGATAGGGAAGGCAATAGGCAGAGGATCGTTGTAACGGAGATACCATACCAGGTGAACAAGGCCAATATGCTTCAAAAGATAGCAGAACTGGTGAAGGCGAAGGTCTTTGAGGGAATTGCCGATATCAGAGATGAGAGCGATAAAGATGGAATGAGGGTTGTTTTCGAGCTTAAAAGGGATGCTGTTGCAGAAGTTGTGATGAACAAGCTCTATGCCCATTCAGATCTTCAGACCACCTTCGGAGTGATCAATCTCGCTGTTGTAGATGGACAACCCAGAGTTCTAGATCTAAAATCAATGTTAGTGGAATTCCTGAAACACAGGAGACAAGTGATCCAAAAAAGAGTTGAGTATGATCTAAGGAAAGCGAATGAGAGACTTCACGTGCTTGAAGGACTCATCATAGCCCTTGACAATATAGATGAGGTTATTGCAATAATTAGAGCCTCAAGCGATCCAGCTGAGGCCCAAAAGGCCCTCATGGAGCGATTTGGTCTAACGGAGATACAATCAAAGGCCATTCTTGATATGAGGCTTCAGAAATTAACTTCTCTTGAAAGCACCTCGATCAAGGAAGAAGCAGGATCTCTTCGATTGACGATAATGGATTATGAGGATATTCTCTCTAGAAGTGAGAGGGTAGATAGCATAATCCTTGAAGAACTGGATTACATTAAAGAGAAATATGGTGATGATAGAAGGACCGACATAGAAGAAGATGCAGAAGAGATCGATCTTGAGGACCTTATAGTCAAGAGGGATGTGGTGATGACGATCACCAATACCGGGTATATCAAGAGGCTTGATCTTGATACCTACAAGATACAGAACAGAGGTGGAAAAGGTCTAAAGGGTATGGGAATGAAGGAAGAGGATTATGTCGTTGATATGTTCGTTTGTTCAAGCCATGACTATATCCTGTTCTTCACTTCCTTCGGACGGGTTTTCTGGGTAAAGGGATACGAGGTCCCCGCAGGCTCGAGACAGGCAAGAGGAAAACCATTGGTCCATCTCTTCCCAAATCTTGAAGATGGTGAAGTGATAAGGTCCAATATCCATGTCTCAGACTTCAGCAAGGACCAGTTCCTTTTATTCGTCACAAAGAAGGGAAAAGTCAAAAGGACCTCTCTTGAAGCCTATTCGAGGCCCAGGTCAACAGGGATCAAAGCAATTCTGCTCAATGATGGAGATGAACTGGTTGAGATACAACTTTGTGAGAAGGAAAACGAAGCTGTCCTTGCCACTAAATTTGGAATGGCCAACAGGTTCAAGATCTCGGATGTCAGATCAATGGGCAGGGTTTCAGCCGGTGTGAAGGGAATGAGATTGAAATATAAAGATGATGAAGTCGTATCACTTTCCATTCTACCACCTTCCGAGGATACGGGAGTCGATGAAAACGAGGACGACGAAGAGGAATCTCTTGATCCTGAGATGGAAGAGGAGATTAATGACGATCCCAGTCCAAAACTCATAACCTTGACTGAAAGAGGATTTGGAAAAAGGGCTTCAGCATGGAATTACAGACTGACGCGGAGAGGTTCAGCAGGTGTAATTAACATTCGAAGAGATCAGATGAAAGAGACAGGCAAGGTCATCAGGGTTATTGTGGAAAAGCCCGATAGTGAGATCTTGCTAATGTCCCAGACAGGCATGGTCATAAGGACGGCATCCTCCTGCATTAGGCTCGTTAACAGAGTTGGAAAGGGTGTCATCGTCATGAGATTGAACGATACCGATGTAGTAAAGGCTGTGGCAATAGTCCAGGGTTTGAATGGAGAATATGATCCCACAGAATGTGAGGTTCCAGAAGAGGAAACCGCAGAGGAGTGAGATTTCATTTCTTGATAAGTGAAACACCGCACTCAGGGCAGAACTTCCACCTGGAGTTGAGTGGATAACCGCAAAGTGGACAATGTCTGGAGGTACTATCCTGATGCAGGCCCGATATTTCGGCCCCCTTATCCTCTTTAATTTTCTTCTCCGCAAAATATCTTGCTTCAATATCCGATGCAGCCTTCTTATCAGTTGAATATATCATTTCCCTTTCCTTCTTGAAATCGTAGGGTAGGCTTACGGATTCCCTTTTACTGGAGAGGTTGTTACCTCCACACACAGGGCAAAGCATCTTTCCACCGCAGCCATATCTTTCGCAAGCATCAACACCGAAGTTGCCGCTACAGATTTCGCAGTACCTGATTCACGTACCGTTTGCAGTCTTTACAATAGGCTACCATGGGATCACTTGAGCATCATCTAATGTCAAGATAGAAAAAGGTTATGTTCATCTTGTCTTGACCTTGAATTCATTCCTTTTGTCTATAACGATCCTTTCAAAGTCTGGACCTAGTTCCAAGGCGATCTCTTCGATCTCATCGATATTTCTAACAAACTGTGCTTTAGAGTCCGTATCGATCAGCTCATGGAACTTCTTGTATTTTTTGTTATGATCGGAATAGTAGAGCCAGCCACCTATGGAAAATACCCCTCCGATCACCAAGGTGACCCAGGCCCATTGATTTAAATAATCCACTCCAGGGACAGGGTAACCCTTCAGGGGCTCGGTATCAAAGTACTCCATAAGCTCCCAAAGTGAAAGAAGGGCGACAATAGTACCTAAGGTAGCAACAAGGAAGAGTTTTCCTCTCTTGTTCTTTTGCCAATACCTTTTCCAGGCCTTACTGAAGGAGGTCAAAGGATTTGTCATGAGGGATCCCCCCCTTATCGGTATCCATTATATTACATTTATCAGTGGGGAGTATCTAGTATTGACGGGAAATCGATAAATATCAATAATCGGATGGTCAGTGGCCCTGGTTATCGAAGACGGCGGTGATCAATGATCCGCCCTCGCAATACCGGGGCAACAAGAACAAATCGGTGCTTTTTAGGGTCCCTCGCTGACCAACCAGACGTGACGTCGAGGAATGATGCGAAGGCCAACCCAGGCATCGTACAGATACCCCGGGGATGGGTCAGAATCAGGAGTGGGCGTACCGCCTGTCAATGAAAAGATTCGTTAATTCCCGGGGACAGTTATTCTCCTATGACCGTCACATGGACATGACGGTCCCTGTTCTCCTTAACATCCAGTTCCAGGAAGATGATCTGCTGCCATGTACCCCTTACAAGTTTTCCCTCTCGAACGGGCATAGTGATGTCTGGTCCGATCAAGGACGCCCTGACATGTGAATGTCCATTCCCATCATTCCAGGTCCTGTGATGGGCATATACCATGTTCTTTGGAGCGATCCTCTCAAGCATTGCCGGAAGATCCTCAAGGAGGCCAGGTTCATATTCAATAATAGTCAAAGCCGCAGTAGCACCGGCCACCGAGCAGCTAACGATCCCTGTTTTGATCCCGGACCCCTCCACGATCTTCTCGACCCTATCGGTGATATTAGGGATCTCTCCTTCCCCCTGGGTCTTGAATGCAATACTTTCTGCATGGACCACCATTTCAGAACCTCCTGATATTGGTCATTAGTGATAATAGCCGGTTGGAATTAATACTTTTCAGAGAGGGGTATTCATCTCTGATCTCCAGAATTGGGGATCATGCAAATGAAAATGAGGTCATCTGCCCCTGTGTTCTCGTATCCGTGTGACTCATTTCCTGGAATGAACAGGACATCTCCAGGTCCAATTGTCCTTCGTTCATTTTCAGTGAACGCTTCGCCAGATCCTTTCAGAATGTATATCTCATGTTCCCAGGGATGATCATGAAGACCGATGCGGCCCCCTGGTAGGACTTTGAATCTCCTCATGGCAAAATTGGGGGCCCCGTCCTTTTTAGAGGCAAGCCATTGGATATATGCTCCATGAACCCCCGCCATTTCCACAGTTTGGCTTTCCACTTCTTCAGCGTTCTTTATCAGCATAGGATCAACTCCTTGAGTTGTTCGCCACCCAGGAATCTACAATTTCTTTAGGAACAGCTTTATATGAAAGGGCAACAGACATCGAGATCTCATCACCCGGATCATTGTACCTTAACAAAGCTGGTCTGCTTGATTCTATATGGCCAGCTATGCAAGTTACGTTGATATAAAATCCAGTTCTTCCTGGCTGGGAGGATCCTTCTGGATTCCATAACCACTCGTCGCTGGTCTCATTTCCATCTCTTTCAAGCAGAATTGGATTGTTCATGATATCAAGTGAAACCCTGGTTGTTCCCATTTGAGATGTGGAGCTGATCCTGATGACCTTTTCTTCCGTTACATTCGTATTATTCCCATCAGCGGAGTCATCTTTCCAGAGGAGTGGAACTCCGATCGCAGAGAGGATGAATGTATCTGGGGTATTGGAATATAATGGCCTGGTTGCAGGTGGAGTCTCATCATCGGACCAGGCAATGAGCACTTGAACACCGGTTACAAGGATGAGGTCGGTAGAATTCCCTGGTCTTCCAATGTCCCAGTAAACGGTCTCTCCATCGTTGATCATCCTCCCATCGCATACGAAAGGGGTGGTGGTCTCACCATACTCCTCCAGTCCCGGGAGTTTCATTGAGGGGGCTTCTTCCTTGCCTCCTACAAGAGCTACGATGACCAATGTGATCAAGAATAACGAGGAGACGGCCGCTCCTCCGATCATCAATTTCTTTTTGTCCTTTTTTCTCAGGGTCATACCTCCCTATTGGTTGGAAATATCAAGTGTGATGTGATAGTAAAGTGTATGTCTTGTTGATTTTATAGTTTTGGTCCTTCAGTATAAGAATATCAAGTCTTGATTCTGCTTCCGAACAACATATTGATAGCCTGGTTCAGAACAAGGGCACCAGAAAAAAAGAAAAAGGACCCCCCACGAAGGGGGGTTCGGATCCCGTTCGATCAACGGTATGATTTCTGCCTCTTCTTCCTTGCACCACGACCAAGTGGTTTTTTCGGAAGATGTCTTCTCGGATCGTTAACCAGTAAGGCCCTGTCATAATGCAGATAGCGGTCCTTGAGTTCCTCATCATTGAAGAATTCCACAAGTCCCCTGGCAATAGCTGTTCGAACAGAGTCTGCCTGACCCATGAATCCTCCTCCATCCACAGTGACATTGACATCCACGGTCTCTGCCTTCTCCCTTGCAAGGATAAGAGGTTCCATCATCTTCAACCTGGCAATTTCCGGTTCGATCAGCTCAATGGGTTTGTGGTTGATCCTTACCCTTCCCTTGCCTGTTTTGATAACGGCTCGGGCAATGGCTGTCTTTCTTTTTCCACTTGTATTGACGAGCTTTCCCATTCAAAGACCTCCTCAGATCTTAGCTCCCAGGACCCTAGAGATCTCGCCAAGTTCCATGAACTGATCGATATCCCTGTTCCTTGCTTCTTCTACTGTAATGGATTTCTGACCTTCGAATTCCTTGGGTTTGCCTATATAGACCTTGACCCGTTTGAAGGCTTTCCTCCCCCTCTCCTGCTGATATGGCAGCATACCACGTATGGTCCTTTTAAGGATCCTATCTGGGAGCCTTGGATAATATGGTCCCTTCCTTGGGTGGTTCAAATCTCTCTTCCCCTTATATCTTTCAAGGACCATTTTCCTGGATCCGGATACAATGGCCTTCTCTGAATTGATGATTGCCACTTCAAGGTCCTTATTATTAAGGAGTTTCTTAGCAACATGGGTTGAGAGTCTTCCGATGATGAGTCCTGATGCATCTATTATCTCCACCATTTATCTCACCCCATTATCCTTACGCCCTTCCCCTTTGGATTGTTCTTAACCAGTTCGGGGATGGTGAGCACGGTTCCTCCGGCTGCGGTGATCTTCTGCCTTGCTCCCTGAGTTGCCTTGAAAGCTGCAACTGTCACAGGATAATCTATATCGCCAGCACCCAGAAGTTTACCCGGGACTATGAGCGTTTCACCCTTCTTCACGTAAAGGGCGATCCTCGAGATATTCACCTCGGCCCATACCCTGGATGGTTTCTCCAGACGCTTTGCGATGTCTCGCCAGATGGGGGCTTCATTCTCTCTCGACCATGCTTTCAGGTCGAAGATGAGGGATACAAGCCCCATATCAGTTTTTTTTGGGCTTGCCATTCTGACTCCTCCGACATCGTATTCGAATGTCTCTCCCCAAAGGGAGGAAGCGACGTTACGCCACCATCATTTAAAAAGTTTATTACCAGGGCCCCCTTTCTCAAGGTGGCTATATATGAGATTAAATCATCAAATGGGCAGATATGACCCACTTCACGGATCATCTATGGAAGAGATCATGTCTTCGGTGGACATATCGTTCTCTCAGTTAAAGGGCGGTCTATCTCCCTCAATCGTCCTTTCCCATCTCCTTTCCAAGTTTTTAAAAAAGGAAGTCGCAGACCTGATAATGGAAATGGCCCTTTCCAGGAAGAAGGCAAGAGGTAAATTCTCCCAAGGGGAAAGGATGTTCTTCACATCAGAAGGCTTGAGATGGGCCACACCAGAGATCGCCGCCGATCATTGTGCCAAAAGAATGAGGTATCACGATATTGCTGATCTTACCTGCGGTCAGGGGGGGCAGGTCATCTCATTTTCACGATTTTCAGACCATGTCCTTGCTGTTGATAAGGATCCTCTCAACTGCCTGATAACACGTATGAACCTCCTCTCTCTGGGAATTGAAAATGTAGAGGTTGTCAATTCCGATTGCCTTTCTCAGGAAGTCGTTAAGATGATGAATAGGGATTTCTTAATATTCAGCGATCCAGCAAGACCTCCCTGTTCATCAGAAAGGACAATGGAAGAAATTGTCCCGGATCCCAGATCAATAGAGAGGACCTACAGGGATATTGTTTCAGGAATGTGTTTCGAGGTACCTCCCTACATGTCCCTGGACAAGGTAGATTTCGATCACGAAGCGGAATACCTATCCATAGACGGCAGGATCAACAGGTTGAACTTGTATCTGGGAGAACCCAGAAAAGGATATCGATCAGCTGTGGTCCTTCCTGATGGAGATTCGATTTCCTGTGAGGAGGTTCTACCATTTCCACCAAGATGTGACGAAGCAAGAATAGGCTTCCACCTTTTAGAGGTCGATCCATCGGTAGTGAAGGCCGGATTGGTCGGCAATCTGGTAGCCGATAATGGTTGGGATGTTTGCTTGATGGAAATGGACCATAGGAGGACTGCGCTTTTATCTGTTGGTCCTTTGAGATCACCTTTCCTTAAACGTGATCATATCATACTCGGATCATCAAGGACAATTGGTGAACTGAAAAAGGACCTGTTCGACCTGGGAGCAGGTTCTGTTACCATACGCTATTCGGTTGAACCAGGAGATTACTGGAAGATAAGGAACGATCTGGAAGCAGGCCTGAGCGGTAGCATCAAGACAAACGTGTTCAAATGTGAGGATTTTCTGATCACTAGAGAGATGGACAGATAGGATCCTGGTTGGGATATTTCATCCTGGATAAAAGGTGAGATTAATTTCCACGGCCCTAATTGATGATGACCGCCAATGTGGATAGTTCAGCATTCTCATCTGAACTGTTTCCTCCATCGTCCACCAATCCGAGGGCCACGTAATAAGTCCCGGCCGAGGTAAATGTATAAGACAATGTGGGGGAGGAAGTGGTTTCAACAGCTTCATCCCCTATGTACCATTTGTATTCAACAATGGCAGAATCGTCCCAGGATCCCGACGCATCCAATTCTACAATAGCCTCTCCGCCGGAAAGGTCCGTTTCTATATCATCTCCTGCCATTGCAAAAGGCGATGCGTCATAGATGAAATTGCTATTTAAGTCAACATTGACTGTCCTATATGGTGAATTAGGATGACAGAACTCGTTTATGACCTGCCCTGTCAGTTTATAGGTTCCTTTGGTGGTATGGTTCATAGCTTCGGTTATCTTGAGCAGATTGGTTGGAAATTCAGTGGAATTTATTTCGATCCTACTACCATCCGAGGTTAGGACCTCTCCCTTGAACGTATAGACTTGAGGATCGTCACCGGCCGGTGAGGTCCTATTTCCGAACATGTATCCAACGGTGATCTCTACCTTGTGATCATGTGTCATTCTATTGAAGTCAGCATTGTACCCTTTCCACTCGGGTGATATGGTGTCTGCCACAGAGTCGATCCTTATGGTGGTTTTGTCACTTATTCCATCAGCCTTAGCATGTATCTGGTAATCACCGTTTCCCCAGACGAAGTCCATGAAGTTGACCTGATGCCTGCCACTATCTTCTTTGATAGTGGTTTTTCCCGAATATATAGGCTCTTGCATGTTTTCGTAATAGATCTCGATCTTAACATTGCCGTTGTATTCACCAAACCCGTTCACCGAGGTATATACGGGAAATTCGATCCCGTCGATTTCTTTTTCGACATTTCCTACAACAATCGAGGAAACCGAATTCGAATCAATTACCATAACGAGAACAATAACGATGATCATTGCCGCAATTATCAGGCCCCCGATCAACATTGCCGGAGATGGTCTTCGATTTCTCTCATCATCATCTTCAGAAGGATCAATACCTCTTCTTGGAGCTGGTCGAGCCAAATCATCACCTTTACGGAATAGGAACGAGTTCCCTAATAAAAAATTATTGAACATCCCTTTATGCTTCACTTGCATCAGGCAGGAATAGACTAAAATTCGAACCAACAACAGTCCCTGATTCGATCCTGTCCGAAACATGGATGCTTCCTCCATATCTTTTAACAAGCATAGAGACAATGGTCATCCCAATTCCTGTATGGACCTTTTTGTCAGGATTCGAATACCTGTCGAAAAGGGCCTCTTTTATTTCCTCGGTCATTCCTCCCCCGTGGTCCCAGACATCTATTCTGGTTCCCCCTTGACCCTTTTGAGCTCTCACTCCGATCACTGCAATACTGCTTTCCTGGACCTTTATTGAATTATGGAAGAGATTATAGAATGCCTCTACAAGGAGATCCTCAGCTTCGATCCTAAGTCCCTGGTCGACATCCATGTGGACCTCAGTTTCCACATCAGGGAAACCATCCAAAGCCATATCCAATGCTTGTTTGAGGATCATATCCAGTTGAATGGGCCTGATGTCCTTGGGATCCTCCCTTATCCTGGAGAGATTCATCACATCTCTGGCAAGTTTCATTGATCTGTCAGCGAGGGAATGGACAACACCCATTGTGCTCTTCTCCCTTTCTTTATCTCCTCTAACCATCTCGAAGGTGTCCAACCCGTTCTTAATCCCATGTAGGATATTTCCCATATCGTGAGCAAGAAGGTCCAGATAGAATTCGGCTCTATTCCTCTCCTCTATCAGAGATTCCTGATATCTCTTCCTCTCCGTTATATCCCTTGAAACGATACAGAGCATCTTCCTTTCCCCTCTGGTGATGCTGCTTCCTGAAACCTCGACATTCACCAGGGTTCCATCCTTTTTCTTATATATCCTTTCACCAATTATTGCCTGCCCTTTAGTAAGGATCTCATCTATCTTCTTCTTTACATTCATATTTGTATGGGCAATGAAGTCCTTTGCCTTCAGTGTCTTCATCTCATCTGCAGTATAACCTAACAGGTTCTGTAATGCTAAATTGGATTCGACAATGGATCCCGATTGAATATCGTAGATGTATATGTTCTCTGCAGATTGTTCTACAGTTGCTCTGTACTTCTCCTCACTTTGTTTCAGAGCTTTCTCGGATGATTTCCATTCAGTAATGTCCAGGAATATTCCTACGTATCCGTTGTATTCCTTTGATTCATTGAGACGAGGAGTACCCTGAAAGGAGGATGCTTCTCATCTCTCCATTTGATCTGAGTATCACTGTTTCAAATCTCTCATTCAATCCACTCTTCCTTCTCTCGGACATCTGTCGGATCTTTGAAAATTCCTCCTCTGGCACCAGCTCCGCAATGTTCTTTCCTACCAGAAATTCGGATTCATATCCAAAAAGATCCGACATTGCCGGGTTGGTATAAAGGATGTTATCATTCCTGTCCAGAATACCGAGACCTTCATGGAGATTTTCCACAACCAATCTGAATTCCCTCAGACTTTCTTCGATCTCCTTAGTGTATCCCATTGATCTTGATATCTCTGTTAAAAACAGGACAAGTGAATCACACTTCCCTTTCCCGTTAAGTATCCTGGTTAATTTGTAGCTAACACGGACCCTACGACCATCTCTGAAATGTAGTCTTGTTTCTCCTTCCACCCCGTCATCGCCTTTTAGTCCTTCAAAGATCCTGGTTAACAATTCATTTGTATCTTCTTCAAAGATATTCAATTGATGAAAAGAGGTATTGATTGCATCCTGGCCAATCCCAAGAAATTCCATACCTCTTGGATTGATAGAGGTCAGATTACTATCTGGTGTTAGTATTAGGATTGCATCACTAGAGCTGGTGAATATGGTTTCGAATAGAATTCCTTCCATCCTTGCCAGAGTATCCATTGGTCACCATTTGTAAAGAAAAACATACATTATTAAAACTTTAGATATTATTATGGGATATTGCGAACAAACGGATTTTTAATTTTTCAAGTGATTTGAACCAAATCATTCTATAAAAATTCCAAATTCCTTGGGTGGATGCATCAATTAGGTTTGTTCAATGGGGTATACTTCTTTCCAACCAACAGATCATCTGATTGTTCCCATCCCATTCCTTGGATCTATTAATAGGCCCGTCGGGACCTTTATCATATATACTGCCATAGGGAGTAAAAAAGAAATGGTGTTTTGAATGAAGCTCGTTATCGGAAAACAATTCCATGAAAGGGAGATCGAAAGGATAAGAGCTTTTCAACCTGATCTGGAGATCGTTGTTGCTGAAAAAGAGGAAGATCTGAAAAGGGAGATATCAGACGCAACCATTCTTCTATCAAGATCGATACCTGAAGGAATAGAGTCAGGAGAACAATTGAAGTGGATCCAATTCACATGGGAAGGTGTAGACCATCTAACGGATGCGTTCATGGAAAGTGATATCTTGCTCACCAATGCAGGCGGTGTACATTCCCAGCAGATGGCAGAGCATGTTTTCAGTTATCTGCTTACGATCGGCCGAAAGGTACCCATGTACCTTGATCTTCAAAAGAAGGCCCAGTGGTTGGATTGGAAGGATCAGCCAAAGTTGGTTAGAATGCATGGTAGTACCTATCGGGATCCTTGGTTATGGAAGGATTGGAAAGGCCGTTGCGAGGATCGCCAAAGGATTCGGCATGAATGTATTGGTGTTGAAAAGGGATCTGAAAAAAGTATCTGATGAGGTTTTCTATGAAGATGGCCAAGATCATGACTTGGACAAATTACCGGATCAGACTTTTGGGTCTGAATCCCTTCACATAATGCTTCCCCTTTGTGATCATGTTATTGTGGCACTTCCTTTGACAGGAGAGACTCTAGGGATGATTGGAGAAAGGGAATTCAAGATCATGAAGAGGGAGACTATCCTGGTGAATGTTGGAAGGGGGCCTATTGTAGAAGAAAAGGCTTTGATATCCGCATTGAATGAAGGTTGGATCTCCGGAGCAGGATTGGATGTATTCGATATAGAACCCTTACCCCCAGATAATCCATTATGGCAAATGGAAAATGCAATTATCACCCCACATTCTGGTGTCGGGGGAGATCCTGCTGACAAAATTGTGATAGATATCTTTATTAACAATCTGGGGAGATTTCAAAGAGGGGAGACATTGATAAATATAGTTGATAAGAAAGCCGGATACTGATTACTTGTGCTTCGGGGTCATTCTATTTAGTTGTATCCTGCATCAGACCCCAGATTGTCCCATCAGGGTCCTTGATGTAGGCAAGGAATCCAACTCCGGGGACTTCCATCTTTGGGGCCACAACCTGCCCTCCATTCTGGACAATAAGATCGACGATTTTATCGACATCATCTACATCTATCGTGTTGCAGGGGGGTGCTTGCGTCTCACTTTCAAGGGTCATACCACCATCGATCCCTGTTCCATCTCCGGTCATAATCAACCAGTAATTCATAGGACCATCCCACTTCTGGAATCTCCATCCGAAAACCTTCTCGTAAAATTTCTTGGTCTTCTTAGCATCTACTGTATTAATCTCAAAGTGCGTTGGCCTTGCCATAATCAAACCTCGCCATAGTAATGGCCGAATTATTCTTATCCCCTTTTTCCCTGAAGTGTGTAGGGTGATAGTGAAAGTGAAAAGGGAATCCCCCCGGGAGGTCCCTTTTCAATTATATATCACATTACTGACATTGTACAAAAGAGGCTTTGAAATGAGATGTTCCAGATGCGGGCAAAAGATGGATGTTGAGCATAAGGAAACCCTCTTCAGGGGCCCTGTTACAATATACCATTGTCAGCAATGTGAGGAGACCCTTAAGAGGTTTGAGGGCGGGAGCTTTCTCTCTTCCATATTCATTCATGATCATAACGGATCGGAAATGGTATTCAGGAAGGCTGATCCAATAAGTTTCTCTGAGGGTGAGGGTCAATGATAGATCCCAACTGGTTTTGGGTTGGATTTGCATTTCTTGGGGGAATGGTGACTGGGGCTGTATCTGTGTTCTTCATGATGTTCAGGTCCTGGAACCGAACCAGATCCCTTTGATTTTTCGGACCAAAAGGATGATCAGAAATAATTCAGACTACCTGAGATAAGACCGATCAGGTCCATAACCGTCGTATAGAGGACCAATGCAAGGATCAGGAAAAGGCTTGCAACTGTGATCGGGACCTGAACTTTCCTAGTTCTAATGCTGACCTTCTCCAGAAGGGCCATCAATATCTTTCCACCGTCAAGGACGGGGATAGGAAGTAAGTTGAAGATCGCAAGATTGAGATTGATCATTACCATGAATATCAAAAGGTTCGCAATTCCTCCTGAAATGAAGGATCCCCCTTGAGATGCCATCCCTACAACTCCGGACATGCTGCCAGGATCACTGAAGATCGATGCAAAAGAGATCATCATTGTGATCAGGAGAGATGCACACTGGATGATCGGCATGAAAAGGATATTCATGATGGATGGTCCATTGGTGAACATATTGAAAATAGAAAGCAGGACCACTGCAAAAACGATGTTTGCAATCGGCCCCCCGAGAGAGAACGCGATCCTTCTGCCGACAGGGATCTTGTGGAGGTCCTCGACCTCCTTGAGTTCGGGGAGAACGTAACCCCCCAGTGGGATCAGGGATAATCTGTAATCGGTCCCTCCTCTTTTAAAACCCCATATTCTAGGACCGAAACCTATTGAGAAGATAGCGATCGGTATCCTCTTTCTCCTGCCTGCTATGAAATGTCCAAGTTCATGAACGAAAATGATCAGGCCCAGTGCAAGGACCGCTAGCAGCCAGTACATCGGTCAATGTGAGAACTATGGGACTATTTATTAGAATTGGTTCAAGCAAGATATCATTTCACCATGCCATACCATTTTTCATCTCGATCTCATAGAACGCACAATACTCCTTCATCAAGGAAAAGCCTTCTTTGAGCTTGTTCAAACGTATCTCATGGTGATTGACCTGTATCGTAGCTCCATCTTTTGTGATGATTCCCAGGACCTCCATGTTTCCATTCAAATCATCTCCCGTAAAACATTGACGGATATTTGACCAGGGAGATCGGACTATCAGTTTATTCTTGATGGAAAAGGTTACCCCATCAGGGCCAACCACGATCCTTTTCTTCCTTGTAATCCTTAGTATCATTACAACGGCAAGGGGAAATCCTGGAATGGTAACTGCAAACAAATAGTAGGCTCTGTAAACAATTTCTGGATCACCTTTAAGGATTCCTAAGATCAAACCGGCTGGCCCGGCAAGAATTCCAAAAATTGCGAGGACCAGCAATAGGGTATATATTACCAGATAGGAGAAAGAGATCCCTTCGATAATGACAGTTCTATCCGGTTTTTGCCCTCTTTTCTTTATGATGTTCAGAAGGTCTTGGTCCATTTTCTCAGAATCCGATCCTATGAGGGCATCGGCTTTCATCAATGAATCCATGATCTCATCCCAATCCTCCTTTAAGACCTGTTTCAGGTGGAGCTTCTTTCCATTGTCCAGGAGGATATGGTCGTAGATCTTGATGTCCTTGATATCCTTCCACGTAAAGGATCTGTCTTGAAAGGGGAATATATATTCGATTTTTATTCTCTTCTCATCCAATACCATTTGAACCGGTATCTTCCAATTGAGCCTTAGGTAAACAAGAAGGATCAGCATGGTAATAGTTGTAGAAACGGAGAAAATGAACATCAGGAAACACAGATCAATTACAAAGATCGACAACAATAGAAGAGAGATGGAAATGAGGAGAAGGATCGGAAGGAATGCAATAGTTACTCCCTTCCTTCTGGCATTTGAAAGCGTCAATCTCTTCTCATTATTATCATCTTCATTCAACAAACTCTCTAGGTCTGGGTCCATTTACTTTCCTTCTAATAAATGGAAAGGATTTCGATCATTTTTATTTTGCCTTGTGAAAACCCTATGGAAATAGGATCTTGAGGTTCTAATATCTCAATATCAATGTCCAGTTTTCCTTTTTGAAGGCTCAAAGAATATATTTATGGTATCTATTGAACAAAAGGCGATACTGTGCCATTCCCTATCTCTTTCAAAGGAAAAAAGTCTATAAGGACTTCAAAAAAACCTATAGAGACGAATGTAAACTACTTCGTCAATGGTAGCGATGTCATTTTCAAATTAGGAGAACTGGATTTCACATTCGAAAAGTTCTATGTCCTTGTCAATGAGGAGGGCCTATTCGTGAAGGTTCCGGAAGAGGTCCCCATGAACCTGATGAATATACTGGATACGATCCATGATGAGGTTGATGTCAACAGGAAGAATGTTTTGGATTCTGATGTGGTGGATATGATCCTTCAGCTCGATCCGGACCTTTTCAGGGCATTCCAAACCAGGATCCTGGAATGTACTGATGTTTTGGATATTTTCGATCTTGATATGGAAGGGTTTCAGTTCCTGAAAGAGCTTGAGCATTATTATTTAATAGAATATGGAACCACTACCAAACGACTTGATTTCCATCTTGGAGGAAAGCTTGGAAACGCTATCAGAAGAAATGTTGGATTCTGAAGGAGCCTCTGAATTCTTGTAAATATAGGAATATTGAAGATCAATAAGTAGGAGCACTGGGCCCCCTTAACTGTCATGTTAAATTGACGGTGATCCAAGTTCGACAGGTGAGATGAAAAGCGATCATAATCATTTTTAAATCACTTTTCATCGTCTATTATCAATGTTTACCACCGTTTCACGAGATTGTTTTAATAATGACGAAAGTGAATTGGTGGGAGCACTGGGATTTGATGCAGCAGCAATCCCTTCGGGATTGTGCGCACATGCAAGTTCCCTTATAGTCAATTTTAAACGGAAATTCCAGGACCAAGGTTCAAATCCCATAGCGTCTCTTAGGCACTTATTTCAGCTTTCAGAATAATTTGCCTCAATAAGTGGGAGCACTGGGATTTCTATCCCAGAATTGATCTGGCCCCTTCGAATTTGAGGATATTAGGTTATTATAATGACCTTCGCTTTTTCAAAATTTATTCCTTTCCTGTCGGGGGATCGAATTGGAGGACTCTGTTCCTTGGGAGGAGTATTATCACTCTCACCCGGTAGATGATCTTATCGCCCAGGTGATGAAGAAAGAAAGGATCGATCGGCTAAACGAGACCTGGAGAAGACCGAATAGAGAACAAGAAGAAGAAATTAGGAAATACGGCCCTTAGTAGGCTCCTCCGTCTCTTCATTGAAATCCGGATCGACAATTCACTCCCCAAGAAATCACGGATTCCCATCTCCGGATGAAACCGAGTTCTTGCAGGGCTCGGTTAAGTGAACTTCTTGAACTGAAATATATCCGAAGGGTCCGGGATCCATGTCAATAATCGTTACCATTGGGGTCTCTACGAGTTGAACGTCTCAGAACCATATATTCATCCGGGTTCAGCTCCAAGATGTTTTCACGGACTTAAAATCCACATTCCAAGGCCTCGAATCCAGTGTCATACTTAAAGGTAGGAAATCCCAGGTTGTCCAGTGTCTTCCCGAGGATATCCAGGAAAATCTCCTCTCATGTGATAGTTCACAATTCATCGGTTATCTGAAAAGGAAACAAATTGAATCATGCCTGGGTATTTGAGGGATTGGTGGAAGAAAAGAAGGATATCCGTCACTGTTCAACATGGTAATTCAAACCTCATTGAAATATGGTGCAAGGCTACAGAAAACCCCCTCGATATCGAGGAGTTCATTGAATATAATCGGATGTGGGCATTGGCCCTTAACGATATCTGGAAGAGTCTCGGATTTTGGTATCATCAACTTGGAATCAACCATGATATCCCCGGACCATTGATTGACGGGATCCAGAGGGTCAAGGTCCAGGCTCTCCAGGATTACATGGTCCAGGCTTACAATAAAGACGGGAACCTGAGAATCGAGAGTCATATCTATCGGGCCATTCCCCAGGAATCCGTTGTAAAGGCTCTCCAAGGGACAGTTCTTGAAGTTAACTCATTCTTCGACCGAGTAGACCTATCGGTAACTAGAGAAGCAGAATAAACAGCAATTCGAACGGATCAAGGATCTCCAAGGACAGATGGGGGTTCTTGTTTCAACCTTATCAGGTCTCGGGGTTGATGTTCACTCATTAGGGGATCATATGAAAATCCAGGGTGAGAGAGTCCTGGATCTTATTGGAGAGATGAGTAACATCAACCAGGTCCTGAAAGGCCTTCTTTCTTCCACTCCCTCCCAAGGATACAATCCTCCTGGGGCGGGAGACAATTCCGGATATGGATAGCGTAAGCTCTGGAGGAATTTCATGGAAAATGACGAATTGATACCAAGGGCCAGATATGTGATGTTGACAGGAAATCTCGATGAAGAGAAGAGGAGGATTCGAGACATGATTCTCCTCAACGGGAACCGAATAGCATACCGTGATCTCGTTCAAACCTATCAGATGGATCGGGATGTTCTGGATGATGTCCTTAGGGAGATGAATGTGGACGGGGACCTCTTCGAACCTCGATTTGGGGAATTATCGGTGGTGGTCTGATGGATCTCATTTGGAATGATAGAGTTGCAAAGGGAGACCTCGGCAAATTTGAGATCTTGCAGATAAAGGGTAAGTGGGTTTCTTACTGGACTCCTTTCAATGAAAAGGGGTACAGAGCTTTCTCAAACAGTTATGATACGATAGAGGAGGCTCAGAAGACCTCCCAGATCATGGAAGATGATATGACCGGAATTTCATTGATAACCAATGAGAGATGGCAACAATTCTTGGAAAATGTTGACGATTACACAAGGAGGGTTTATTCTTGAATGCTGTGAAAGAATATCTCTCCGTCTTTGGTGTGGAAGGGTCCAGGAACGATGTCCTGGAGGTCGTTGTGTTGATTGCTATATGTTCCCAAGGATCCCATATAATCGTCCTTTTTAAGGAGACCAATAGCATCAGAGGTGAGGGTATGAGTAGAGTCTCTTCATCTGGATCTCCTATATCAGAATAGGAACCGGGATTATAGTGGGTGCGATTCTAATCTTCACTTTGGTGAATTTATTTCTGGTGATACAATGAATATCCAATTTACGTTGAAAGAGGAAACAAAGGAGGTCCTTTGATGCCCGTCATCAAATTTTCTGAAGAGTGGGATAAATTGAAACCTGAAAATCGAAAGCCAGGAACGAAATTTACAACAATACGGGGATATGAAGCCAGGAAAGAAATGTATTATTGGAATCTACACAATAAATGTTTTGATGTCCACTTAAAAGGGAAATGGATAGGAATCGTCAGGTTAGAAACATTGGAATTTTTTAGACCTTCTCAACTTTCCAACAGATTTTCTTGAAAAAGATATCAGAAAGGGAATAACTGAAAAAGAAGTAAACGAGTTATTCAAGTCCTTCTATGGAAATCCTGACCCTTATTGTATCGTTCTATGGTTCAGGTGGGAAGCGGTTCAATCATACATCGATAGCGGAGAGGATGAAGAGGTCCGAGATTCCGAGAAAAGGACAACATCCGAGGTCATGAGGGAAAGGTTAAATCAGGGGAGCATATGAATACTATTCACCTTATCTTCAAAATAGCCAACTGCCAAGGTTTGCTAATAACCATCCAAGGATGATAAATAATATTTTTACGATCCAATCTCTCCGTTTTTGTTCATTCAACCATTTCTTATCCTTGTCTCGCATTTTTTCTAACCATTTTTTATTTCGTTTATCACTATCCGAGAACCATTGTTTTTTAAATTCTTCTTCTTGTCTCAGATTATTAATTCTCAATTTTACAAGTGTTTTATCAATTTCTGATTTCACTTTTTCTAGATCGACTTTTTCTTGTCCTGTTCCAACATGGATACCAATATCATATTGGTTTAGACGATTGTCCAATTCCTTGTTTAACTCCTCTTCTTTTTCTCATTGGAACCCATCAAGATTTCTTAATTGTGACATATTTGAAGAAACCTTGTTTCGTTTATTTAACAATGTCCGACTCTGTCCGAATAAGGAAATTTCCGAGGATTCTGA
>CAWEDU010000005.1:0-149063 GCA_963807965.1 uncultured Thermoplasmatales archaeon | reverse complement strand
GGTACATGCAGTATCCTCCCAACAATCATCCTGCACCCATGGAACCTACCGGAGAGGTAGACTGGTATGAGGTGACATTCTTCGCATGCTACGGGGATCCTTCATTCAGGCCTGCAATCGATCCAAGTGGAGGACAGGGCGACTTCGATCCATGGCACAACGGCCCTGATGATATTTGATCGAAGATCCGATAATATCCCATGGGATTTTCCGTGGATTCAAACCAATTACTACCTTTGCACAGGAAAAACTTGCAGTATTGGGATTATATATTCAGATGGTTAATGGATTGGAATACTTTATGAAATTGATGTAGACTTCAAAACAAAAACCTAATATTGCATTTCCCATTATGCATTGTTGGAGATGTGGTGAGGATGAAGGTGACCTGGTTATGCATTCAATCGATCGTAATTTTGCTGCTAATCTCTATCATACAATTCATTCCTGGAGAAGTTGAATCGAGTGAAGAAATATCATTCATGCAGAATAAAAGATTATCCAATCCTGAAGTTCAATCACTTGGTATTGATCTTTGTTATGGAAATGAATCAGGTGTTTGCCATTTGGGAAGAACAATTCTATCCAGATATGAAATAAACCGATGTATATTCTGCTTCAATCGAATGGATAATGGAAAGACTCTTCCAAAATGATCAGATTGGTGAATGATATATCTGATAATTCACAGTGGCAACCTTCATCTTTTCTTATGATGAATCTGAAAATATTGTCCATATTATATACCGTGGATTGGACCATCAAATGATCTGGAATTTACTTTGTAAAATTTGATAATATAAATAATTCAATATATCCTAGTCAAAACTGATAAATAATATTATTAAACCAATCAAGGGGAATCCTCCAGAGATATAACTCTATATTTGAATATATATGTAATATTTCTTATAACCAATATGATGATAATACATATATTATTAGTTTCAAATAGATAATGGATTGAATCCTTTGAAAATCCTATAGGATTTGGTGACTATATTGAAAACGAAGAATACAAACAGATAATAAATGGAAATTTTATTTTCATTCATAATCAAACAATGGAGGAGATATATTTTTTGTTAAATCAGTAAATAATGGAGGTAACATTTCTAGTGAACCAAAAATAATCAATCCATCCATTCAAACACCAAGACACTTTATCGATGGATATTAATAAAAATGGAAATCTCTACTTCTTTTGGATAGATTATCAGTCAGGTTTGGGTCATTTTTCAAAATCTATTGACGGAGGAGCTACTTTTTCGGATATTCCATTATGGTTGATAACAACAATGGTTATGACACTCATCTCGAAGACATCCATTTGTGTGGATGAATGGAACGGAGTATATGTTACTTGGACCGACAATAGGAATGGGAATCAGGATGTTTTCCTCTCCATTTCAAGAGACGGAGGACAGACTTTTAGTGATGCAATACAGGTGAATGATGATTCCACATCCACTGACCAGAGGAATCCTTCCATGTGCTGTGATGAGGTAGGTAATCTCTTTATTGCGTGGGAGGATGACAGGGACGAAGAGACCAATATCTATTATACGAAAGTTGATGCAATGGACCACTCTCCAAGGATAGTCGGGGACCTTCCGACCACTTTCAACATGATCGAGGATCAGGTCCTTACAGATCCATTAGTATCACTGGATGATTACTTTGAAGATGATGATGACGATGAAAACCTCAGTTTTGAAGTGAAAGATTCCTTGACTCCATCCAAATTTACACCAAGGATAGAGAATGGAGACCTTTACTTCGATCCTTCAGAAGAGGACCTTTTCGGGACATTTGAATTCAAATTGAGAGCAGTGGATCCTGGTGAGGATGGGATTCCCGGAACCGGAGATGATGTGAATTCAGCATGGATCGATATCGAGCTGATCGTTGAACCAGTGGATGATCCTCCTAAGGTTATTGGAGACCTGTCGAATCCCTTCGAATCAGGGGAGATAAGGATAGATGTAAAAGAGGGGCAGTGGTACAATTCGACTCTCCGATTCAAAGAGGTTGACGGGGAGGAAATCACGATAACAACAACGGAAGATCATCCAAGATTCGAATTCAATACCTATGATGGAAATTTCTCCTTCCACCCAGATAATCAGGACGTGGGAGAGATGAGATTCCTAATCACTCTAATGGACGAGAACCTCTCCTCTACCGAGGTCTGGCTCGTATTCAACGTGTCCAATGAAAACGACGGACCGATAGCTCTCGAATCGTTCCTCAACAGGACCATGGACGAGGATCAGGTCCTTTCCGGAATAGATGTATCCCTTTGGTTCATGGATCCAGATGAGGATGAATTGGAGTATTCCGTTGAGGACAGTGAACATGTCACTGGCACCATCCAGTGGAGTCTCCTGACGATTTCTCCCGCATCCAATTGGAGTGGAAAAGAGACTATCAAAGTACTCTGCAATGATTCAATCCTGTCAGCATATGTTGATATTATGATAACCGTGGATCCGGTAAACGATCCTCCTTCCGATATAGAGGTCAATTTACCGCAGGGAAAATTCAAGGAAGGAGGAGATCAGAAAATATCCGTTTCTGCCGAGGACAATGAAGATTCTTCTCAGGAATTGACCTATAGCTGGTATGAGGGAGAAAAGCTCTTGGGGACAGGTCCTTCAATTGATCTTGGTCTTTCTGAGGGTACTCATTTAATAACACTCAAAGTTTCAGACCTTTCTGGAGGAGAATCCAGTAGATCATTTACCGTGGAAGTTGAAGGGGGAGAAGATGATAGCTTTCCTGTAATGATCTTAATAATCATCATCGTTCTGGTAATATTTCTAATAGTATTGATTGGGATAATTCTGTTTATTGTTAGATCGAAGGAACAACCCTCAGAGGAGGAAGAAAGTAAAGATGAGATCGATCTTTTATTGGAACAGGAAACCGAAATACCTCAATAGATCAAAGGTTCCATAGAAAATAATGGATCAGAAATTGGCTAAGTTCCACTTTCGATCATCCCTCTCCATAAGTGATTCTTATTATTGGATATGAATTATTCATCTATAATATCCCTAATATCGCAATAATGTAATAATATTGGCACAAATCAAGATTACATAATGTAATTACATAAAGTATATATTGAAGGTAAGTCACATGTATCTGACATACAAAGGTCACGAGATCAGACCTTCACGAACCGCATACAAGGAAATGTGTGATCTCAGAATATATCTTGATGACTGTACTAAAGGTCCTGGAGATGGGTGAAGATGCCAGCAGATCGAAAAGGAAGAAGAACATCATTGAAAAGGCCCTTAGGATTAGAGGTAGACTTGTCAAGGTGGTCATTGTGGAATCGGAGACAAGGAGTGATGGGAAGATTTGCTGGCTAATAACACATGTAGGTGAGACTTGTGAACACTGAAATAGAAAAGGAAAGCCTGAGATGCATATGCGGCCAATGGACGGAACCAAAGATCTTTCACATCGAGGGATTCGACGTCAGGGGTTCTGAATGCCCTAACTGTAAAGAATCCTATCTCAATGGAGATGATGCATACAGATTATCAGAGTTCAGGAAGATCAAGGATATGATCCTCGAGGGCAGGATCGCCAGATCCGGAAATTCCTTTGTGGTTAGATTGCCCATAGATATGGTAAGGGCATTTGGTCTTGAGCCGGGTGGAAAGGTAAAATTATCCGCAAGGACCCCTCATGAGATATTGATCACAGTATGAAAATCTTTTATATCCGTTGGAATTCCATCATTCAATACCCTTTTTAATCAATATCCATATCCTGTATCCAGGATAGGGGGCTTTTCTTGCGGGGACCTAAAAAGGAAAAAGCTGATTTCGTCTACAAGAGAAGGAGGGCAACCATCACTACGGTCCTCTTTCGATTCATGGCTCTCTTCCTTCTGATATCAATGATCTCAGGGATCGTCTACATCGATAGGGATAGCTATAATGATTCACAGGATGGAGAGATCTCTGAACTGGATGCGATCTATTTCACGGTCGTCTCCATAACCACAACAGGTTACGGTGACATTGTTCCGGTCAAACAGGATGCAAGGATCATAGATACCGTATTCATCACCATAGGCAGAGCTGCCATGTGGTTCGTTATCGTGGGAACCGCATACCAGTTCGTTTTCGAGAGGTACAGGGAGGCATATCTTATGAAGGCCATCCAGAAGAGGCTGTCAGACCATGTGATAATCGTTGGATTCTCAACAGCGGGACGATCTACTGCAAGGGAGCTCCAGGCCAAAGGAATGAAAAAAGGACAGATAGTGGTAATTTCAAGTGATCCCACGGATGCACAGGATGCCGCGGAAACCGGTTATGTGTCCATTCTGGGAGATGCTTCCAAGGAGAAGAACCTCAAAGATGCAATGATCCTGAAGGCCAGAGCTGTTGTCATTGCCACCAGAAGGGATGATACCAATGTTCTGATATCTCTTACCGCCAAGGACCTCAATCCCGATGTTAAGGTCATATCCCAGGTCACAGACCTGGAGAATATTAAGCTTCTGAGAAAGTCTGGGGTTGAGACCATCATTGCCCCTGGAGTAACAGCAGGTTCACTTATGGCAACCGCTACAACCCAGCCCTATGTCGTGAACCTTCTGGAGGATGTGATGACATCAGAGACGGGTATGTACCTTAGCCAAAGAGGGATAATGGGATCCGAGATCGGGAAGGATCCACGTTCTCTGAAAAGTATCGTGGTTTTAGGTGTTGTGAGGAACAAGAAGGTCCTTTCCCTCGAGAGAATGGATGATCTCAAATTAAAGGAGGGGGATGGGCTCCTTTTCATGGACGATAAACATAAGTGAAAACCCCACTTATAAATAAGATATTCAGATATGCCTTCAATGTGAGGACCCTGGAATGGGATCTTGTGAATCCTGATCCTGTTGTCGAGGAGATCATCTCCGAATTCGCAATGGGAAGACCTGTCATCATCCCTACTGACACTTTGTACGGTCTTGCTTGTCCAATATCAAACCAGAAGGCTTTGAAAAGGATCTTCGATCTGAAATCAAGGCCTAAAGGTGTCACACTTCCCATCGCTGTCGGTGAGGTTGGAGCTATTCACAATGTGGCACTACCTGATCGATCCTCGATAGGTTATATGATGGAAAGACTCCCTGGACCTTACTCCTTTATTCTCCCAGGAAATCCTTCCCTTCCATCTTCGGTTACACGGCACGGTAGTGTGGCAGTTAGGATTCCAGATCATCCTTTGTTCCCTATTCTTATGTAGGAAAATTGGACCTCTGGCACTCACCAGTGCAAATCTTCATGGTAAGAGATCGGTTTCCACCTTTGAAGAAGCAATGGAACAATTCGGTCAGGTGAATCTGTTGATGATATCGGACAGGTCCCGTGTGTTCGACCAACATTCGACTATAATCGATCTTACAGGGAGTGAACCGATGGTTGTAAGAGATAGAAAACGATTCGAAGTTAAACATAAGAGGGACCAAGATGGATGAGGAAGAGCTCTCCAGATGGAAATTGGCAGGCCATATTGCCGGTAGGGGCAGGGACCTGGGTGCAAAGATGATCGAGGAAGGTGTCACCTACCTGGAAGTAGCTGATACGGTTGAGGATTTCATAAGAGAAGAAGGAGGGACCGTGGCCTTCCCGGTAAATATCGCCGTCAACGAGATCGCTGCCCATTATACACCAAGACCTGGTGAAAAGACCAGGTTCCAGTACGGGGACCTTGTGAAAGTGGATGTTGGAGCCCAGATCGATGGAAGGATTGGAGATACGGCTAAGACCATTGAGGTAGGATCGAACACATATGAGAACCTGATCCTTGCCGCTAAGCGTTCCCTTGAATCCGCCATTGAAGTTGTAAGGGGTGGAATTACCCTGTCCACTATCGGTTCCATAGTGGAGAGGACCATGAATTCCATGGGGTTCAAACCGATAGTGAACCTGACAGGCCACTCCATTGAGAGGTTCAACCTTCATGCAGGTCTTTCGGTCCCTAACTATGATGACAGGTCCAAGGAATATATACCGCCAGGTACAATATTAGCGATCGAACCGTTCTCAACGACTGGTATAGGTGAGGTCCAATCATGGAAGAGGTCCAATATTTACAGGTTCGTGAGACCTAGAGGTAAGCTGAAGGAGGACCAGCAAAAAGCAATGGAAGTAACTTCAAGAGAACTCAGGGGGCCTCCCATTTTCGGAGAGGTGGCTGGCACGGAAGATAGATAAACCGGAAAAACCCCTGAAAGGACTCGTTAAGGCCGGATCCGTCTATTCCTATCCAATTCTGAGGGAGACATCAGGAGGGATGGTGGCTCAATGGGAACACACACTTTATGTCACGGACCGTGGATGCAAGGTCCTGACCATCTGAGGTAATAATATGACAGATGATACTGAAGGTAGAATGACATATACCCGTGCAGGTGTTGATATTAGAGGAGAGGGAAAGGCAATAAGAGGCCTGATCTCCTCTCTCAAATATCGAAAAACGGGTATGGGGGCTCCATGTCGACATTGGAGGACATTTCACCGGGCTCATTGATATTGGCGATCGATACCTTTCATTATGTACCGATGGAGTGGGGTCCAAGATAAAGATAGCAGAGGCATTGCAGAAGTGGGATACGGTAGGCATAGACTGTATGGCAATGAACGTTAATGATATGATATGCATAGGTGCTGAACCGCTTGCATTTGTTGATTATATAGCAGTTGACCATCCGGATCCTGCTGTTCTTACGGATATTGGAAAAGGTTTGAACGAAGGTGCCAGTCAATCCGATCTTTCCATCATTGGAGGTGAAACGGCAACCCTTCCTGAGATCGTGAATGGATTGGACCTGGCCGGAACCTGCTTAGGCATGGTTGAGAAAGATGCGGTAATAACCGGGAATGATGTTCAGATCGGTGATGTGATCATCGGCCTTCCTTCATCTGGCCTTCATTCGAATGGTTTCACCCTTGTAAGAAGAGTGGTGGAGGACAATGATATATCCCTGATAGCACCCCTAGAAGAGGTGATATCCTCTTCGGATTGGAAGACGAGAACCTTGTACCAGACTATATGGAAGAAGTGGAAAATTGGGTCTCCTCCCAGGGCCCGCGTGTCCTTGGAGATATTCTCCTAACACCTACCCGGATCTATGTCAAGGAGATCCTTGACCTTCTGAGAAAGGTTCCTAAGGGAACAGTGACCGGCCTGGCCAATATCACAGGAGGAGGTATGAGGAACCTGAATAGGATCAAGGGAACGGTCAATTATCAATTGGATAATATGATGCCAGTCCCACCTGTGTTCAGACTGGTTCAGATCCTGGGAAGGGTAGAAGAGGAAGAGATGTACCAGACCTTCAACATGGGTCTGGGAATGATTGTCATCGTAAGGAAAGAAATCCTTGATCTGGCAATGGAGACACTTGGACCGGTTGGAGGCATGGTAATTGGGATGGTCACGGAGGGTGAAGGTGTTAACCTACCAGTCATTGGGCTCAATTTTGAGGGTTATGTTTGAAATAACCACAAAATATAATGTGATTCTATGTAGAACTACAAATCAAAATATGATTAACACGAAAACTGCCAATGCCCTTATCCTCTCAACCCGCATTGTCTTGACCTATCGAGAGCGCGAACAACCATTCCATACACACACATTTAATATTTACGTCCCCAAGTGTGTTATACTGAAGCTGTCGGCCATAGATACGTTTCGACATGTCAATTTGTACCCGAATATGTACCTCTTTATCAAAACTCTTATATAATAAATGCCTTATCCCCGACAACGTCTTGACCGTATCGGGTAGCGGGAATGGTATTTCTGGGTCCGTAGCTCAGCTAGGTAGGTTGTTCGGTCCGCTCAGTGGCCGTCTTCCCTAGAAAGAGCGTCTGGCTTTTAACCAGATGGCCGGGGGTTCGAATCCCCTCGGACCCGCCAATCCCTCCTTTACGGTGAACCGCCAACCCGCCCCCGCCGGAGGATACTAACATGCCCAGGTTCAATGTAATGGAAAACTTTCTGGTACCCAGACACACGATAATGAGTGAGGAAGAGGTTCAGGAGTTGCTAGAGAAATTCGGTATCATAAGGGAGAAACTTCCACAGATACTGATGATGGATCCATGCGCCAGAGCGGTTGGAGCCCAACCGGCCAGGTCCTCAAGATAGAAAGGGAGAGTCCGACGGCAGGAACATCGTATTACTACAGGATGGTCGTTGAAGAGAGGACCGGATTCTGAGGGGATTGAAAAATATGACACTTTACACAGTAGGAGCATATGCCATATCGGAGGTGACGGAATGAAAGAGGTTGTAGAAGCTTTCTTCAAGAGTAGAGATGTGATCAACCATCAACTGGCCTCTTTCAATGATTTTCTCCCTACCCATGACAATCCCAAGTCCAGGATGCAGAGGATCATTGATTCGATCCGGATAGGAGAGGTCGAGAACGAGAGGGGGATAATCAGGCTGGATGTTGATAAGCTCGATGAGGATTCCATTGATATCAAGCTTGGAAGGATCACAGTCGGAACCCCAATAGTAAAGGAGGCCAATGGTGCCACCCATGAGCTTACCCCCATGGAGGCCAGGCTCAGGGACCTGACATATTCCGCACCCATTTTCCTGGAATTCACAATTATCGAGAACGGAATAGACAGGGAACCGGAAAAGGTCAAGATAGGCGACCTCCCGATAATGATCAAGTCAAAGAGGTGCAACCTCCACAAGGAGATGTTGAGCCAGGACAGGAACCTGACCGAAGAGCAGTATTATGTCAGGCTCCAGGATATGGGAGAGGATCCACTCGATCCGGGTGCCTACTTCATTATCAATGGAACAGAAAGGTCTCTGATATCACTCGAGGACCTTTCCCCCAACAGGGTGCTTGTGGAATGGGAAGAAAAATACGGCACCCCCATGGCAGTCGCCAAGGTGTTCTCTCAGAGAGAGGGTTTCAGAGCTCTTACATCGGTCGAGCTGAAGAAAGATGGAATATTGATGGTATCCGTCCCGGCAGCTCCCACCCAGATACCATTGATCGTTCTCATGAAGGCTCTCGGGATGGATGCTGATGAGGACATTGCAAAAGCAGTTGTATCCGATGAGAGAATGAACAATATAATATTCGCCAACCTTGAAGAATGCGCTACCACTCATAATGTGAATACCATCGAGGACGCCCTGAACTATCTGGAGAAGAAATTTGCAACCGGCCAGGCAAAAGAGTTCAGGGAGAAGAAAGTTGAGTCCATAATCGACAAGTCCCTTCTTCCTCATCTGGGAGATCACAGGGACCAGAGGATCAAGAAGTCGATCTACCTGGGAAGGATCGCCAGGTCCGTTCTTGAACTCAAATTGGGACAGAGAGATCCCGATGATAAGGACCATTATGCAAACAAGAGGATATCCCTTGCAGGAGACCTGATGGAGGACCTTTTCAGGGTAGCCTTCACATCATTGATGAAGGACCTAAAATATCAATTGGAAAGGACCATCAGCAGGAAGAGAAAGCTCAGGGTAAGCTCATCCATAAGGCCGGATGTTCTATCCCAGAGGATCATCCACGCCCTGGCAACCGGTAACTGGGTTGGTGGAAGGGATGGAGTATCCCAGCTACTGGATAGGACCTGCAACATGTCAACGATATCCCATTTGAGAAGGATCACTTCCCCTCTCACAAGGTCCCAACCCCATTTCGAGGCAAGGGACCTTCATCCCACCCAGTGGGGGAGGCTCTGTCCCAATGAGACTCCCGAGGGTCAGAACTGCGGTCTGGTGAAGAACCTGGCCCTGATCGTTGATATATCCGAGGGTTACGACGACAGAAAACTGGAGTCCACTCTTTTCGACATGGGTGTGAGGCGTATAGAGAAGGAACTGACGGATGAAGCAAGGGTATATCTCAACGGCAATCTGATAGGTATCCATCATGATCCCGAGGGTCTTGTGGACCAGATCAGAAAGAGAAGGAGACAGGGTTTCCTTGCAATGCCTCAGGAGAAATCACATGAGATCAACGTCAGATACAACACGCAGGTCAATTCAGTTATCATCAATTGCGATGATGGAAGGGTAAGGAGACCCTTGTTCGTTCTCGAAAAAGGACAGCACAAGCTGACAGAGAGAATGAAGGTGTCCCTTAATGAGGGAAAGATAACCTGGGAAGACCTTGTTCAGCAGGGTATCATCGAATGGATAGACGCTGAGGAGGAGGAAGACCTATGGATCGCTGTGGATGAATCTGGAATAGATCCGGAGATGACCCATATGGAGATCGATCCCATGGTAATTCTCGGAACCTGTTCAGGTCTTGTGTGCTATCCGCATCACAATTCATCCCCCAGGATAACCATGGGTTCAGGGATGGCAAAACAGTCTCTGGGACTTGGTTCCTCAAATTTCAGGATCAGGTGTGATACAAGGGGGCATCTTCTCCATTATCCCCAGAAACCTCTGCTTCAGACCAAGACCATGGAATTCGTGAACTTCAATAAAAGACCAGGTGGTCAGAACTTCGTTGTTGCCGTGATGTCCTACCAGGGCTACAACATGGAGGATGCATTGATCTTCAACAGGGCCTCTATCGAGAGGGGTTTGGGAAGGTCCACCTTCATCAGGTCCTATCCTGTGGAGGAGAGAAGGTATCCGGGCGGTCAGGAAGATAGGATAGAGATCCCGGATCCCGAGGTAATGGGGGCCAGGACAGAGGAGGCCTACACCAACCTCGATGAGGATGGAATAATCTCACCTGAATTCGAGGTCAATGGAAAGGATGTCCTAATCGGAAGGACATCTCCACCAAGGTTCCTTGAGGAGCATACGGATTTCCTTACTCCAAGAAGGAGGAGGGAGACCTCATTGACTGTCAGGCCAAGAGAGGCTGGATATATCGACACTGTAATGGTTACAGAGTCAGAGAATGGTCTAAGGCTTGTGAAGGTTACGGTCAGATCTGAAAAGATACCCGAGATAGGGGATAAGTTCGCATCCAGACATGGTCAGAAGGGTGTTATCGGTTACATCGCGAATCCAGAGGACCTACCCTTCAACGAAACAGGAATAATTCCTGACCTCGTGACCAATCCTCACGCTATCCCGTCTCGTATGACAGTAGCTCATGTTCTGGAAATGATCGGTGGAAAGGTAGGGTCCATGGACGGAAGGTTCGTGGATGGAACCGCTTTTTCTGGTGAAAAGGAAGAAAAGCTTAGGAAGGAGCTTCTAGAAGCCGGATTCAAACACACTGGAAAGGAGACGATGTACGATCCCTTCACCGGCCAAAGATTGAGAGTGGATGTATTCAAGGGAGTGATCTACTATCAGAAGCTCCACCACATGGTTTCTGGAAAGATGCATGTCAGGTCAAGAGGACCTGTCCAGATCCTTACCAGACAGCCTACGGAAGGACGTTCCAGGCAGGGAGGTCTGAGGTTCGGAGAGATGGAGAGGGACTGCTTGATAGCCCATGGTGTATCCATGGTGATCAAGGACCGTCTCCTTGATGAGTCGGATGGTACCATTGAGTATGTTTGTGGAAATCCGAAGTGCGGGAACGTGGCAATGCTGGATAAGAGAGGGGCTCTGAGATGCCCAGTTTGTGGTGAGACCGGCAATATTCACCCTGTTCAGACCAGCTATGCTTTCAAGCTGCTTATGGATGAATTGAAATCAATGTGTGTTGCAATGCGTCTCAATCTGGAGGACCTACGCTGAGGAGGTGCCAAGATGGTCAGTTACCAATACATACCAAAGAAGATCGGCAAGATCCAGTTCGCCCTCCTCTCCCCAGAGGAGATCAGGAAGATGTCTGCCACAAAGATCATCACAGCCGACACCTACGATGATGACGGTTTTCCAATAGATATGGGCCTAATGGACCCAAGGTTGGGTGTGATAGAACCCGGTCTTAAGTGTAAGACCTGCGGAAAGAAGGTGGATGAGTGCCCAGGACATTTTGGGCATATCGACCTTGCTATGCCAGTTATTCACGAAGGATATACCAAATTGATCAAAGAGCTACTTTCGGCCACATGCAGGGCTTGTGGAAGGATCAAGCTTCCTTCAGAAAGGGTGAAATATTATAAGGAAAAGATAGAGGAGATCGACGACCTAACCTCGAAACCCTTCCAGTATCTCTCCTTATCCAGTTCAATAAGAAGTGAAGCAATCGGCATTCACCAATGCCCCCATCCGGATTGCGGAGATATGTCAAAGAAAATTACCCTTGATAAACCCACAACATTCCGTGAGGAAGGACATAAGCTGACCCCAAAGGAGATCAGGGAACGGCTTGAAAAGGTTCCGTCCGAACAACTTCTTTTCTTGGGATTGAACCCCGATGTCGCCAGGCCCGAATGGATGATACTCACATCTCTGCCGGTTCCCCCTGTGACGGTCAGACCTTCGATCACACTTGAATCAGGTGATCGATCAGAGGATGACCTGACCCATAAGCTCGTGGATGTACTAAGGATCAATCAAAGGCTCCAGGAGAACAGGGATTCAGGAGCACCTCAGTTGATCGTGGAGGATCTCTGGGAGCTTCTTCAATACCATGTTACGACGTATTTCGATAATCAGACGTCAGGAATACCCCCAGCAAGACACAGGTCCGGGAGGCCTCTAAAGACCCTTGCACAGAGATTGAAGGGAAAGGAAGGCCGGTTCAGATCGAATCTTTCAGGAAAGAGGGTCAATTTCTCTGCAAGGACCGTGATATCACCTGATCCTTACATCTCCATCAACGAGGTTGGAGTTCCCATGGCCATTGCAGTAGAACTTACTGTTCCAATGAGGGTGAACGAGTTCAATTTCGATATGGCAAAGGGATTCGTTGAAAGAGGTCCAGAGGTCCATCCTGGAGCAAATTACATCATAAGGCCAGATGGTCAAAGGCTCAGATTGACAGAGAGGAATAAAGAGACCCTCTTAGAGAAACTTCAGGTGGGTTTCATTGTCGAAAGGCACCTAATGGACGGGGATATCGTTCTCTTCAACAGACAACCCTCACTCCATCGTATGTCCATGATGGCCCATGAGGTAAGGGTCATGCCTGGAAGGACCTTCAGATTGAACCTACCGGATTGTCCACCTTACAATGCGGATTTCGATGGTGACGAGATGAATCTGCACTGTCTCCAGGGAGAGGAGGCTAGGGCAGAAGCGAAGATAATAATGAGGGTACAGGAACACATTCTATCGCCCAGGTTCGGAGGACCTGTAATAGGGGCCATTCATGACCATATATCAGGTAACTTCATGCTTACCCACCATAATCCGATGTTCACTAAGGAAGAGGCCTATCATATCCTTTCAAGGACCTCATGCCTGGGTGGACTACCAGAACCAGATATGATCGATGATAAAGGAGTACCTTATTGGGGCGGAAAGACGATATTTGCCCAGATCCTGCCCAATGACCTTCATATGGAATACCCCTCTGCAATCTACTCTGGGGAGGATGATCCGGAGGCGAATGACAGTTTGGTAAGGATATCTCCGGATGAAAGTGGAAGGTCCAGACTCGTATCCGGTCCCATCGATGAAAAGTCAATAGGAGCATTCAAAGGGAAACTCCTTGAGAAGATTGTAAGGGATTATGGTTCCGAAGCTGGGAGAGAATTCCTTGATGACGCCACCAGGATCGGGATCACAGCTATCACCCTAATGGGTTTCTCCACTGGAATTGACGAAGAAGATATTCCAGAAGAGGCAAAGATGAGGATACAGGAGACCCTTGAGGAAGCCGAGGCCAAAGTGGACGATTACGTGAAGAAGTTCAATTCAGGTTACCTTGAACCGCTTCCTGGAAGGTCCCTCAAAGAGACCCTTGAGGTGGAAGCTATGAGAACTCTTGGAAGGGCCAGGGACCAGGCAGGTCAGATAGCATCAAGGTATTTGGGTCTGAAGAATTCCGCAGTTATCATGGCCAGGTCCGGAGCAAGAGGTTCCATGCTCAATCTATCTCAGATGTCTGGATCCATTGGACAACAGGCTGTCAGAGGAGAAAGGATTCAGAGAGGGTATCAGGGAAGGACCCTGCCCCATTTCAAGCAGAGGGACCTTGGAGCAGCCGCAAAGGGATTCGTTAAATCCTGCTACAAGAGCGGTTTGTCACCCACAGAATACTTCTTCCATTCCATGGGCGGAAGGGAAGGCCTTGTAGATACTGCAGTCAGGACATCTCGGTCTGGTTACATGCAGAGGAGATTGATCAACGCACTGGAGGACCTTAAGGTCCTACCAGATAGGACTGTCAGGAACACCTCTGGTATAATCATCCAGTTCAAGTACGGGGAGGATGGGATCGATCCAACCCGATCCTCAAGATCGGACCCTGTGGATTATGAGGATATCATTAGGACCGCCATGAGGGGGGTGGAGTGATGGTCGATAGAAACGTTTTGGTCAAGACCAAGGATGAGCTCAAGGATTTCCTTATCTCCAGAGGTATGGAGGAAGAAGGTGTTGTGAAACTCCTTGGAGAGGGATCCGAACAGACCCTCGAAGAGATCCTATCGATGGGACCCACTCAGCTTCAGAGGATAACTGGCATCTCCGGAAAAAGGTTCAAGAGAGCCTTTGCATGGATAAGGTTGAACGACGAACCTGTTCCTGATGGAGATGAGGAACCGGAGGAGATCAGACCTGTCAAGGATGTCGAGGTAAAGGTCAAGAAATCAGTTAGCAACGAAGATAAAGAAATGGGATTCATATGGACAGCTCCTGTCCGGGAATCTGTAACCCAGGCTATGGATATCCTCAAAGAGAAGGGGAAGATGCTGTGGCCCTGTAAATTTTATGTGAACCTAAAAAGGTTCAATCTTCCCATCGAGGGATTCATCTATATCAAATCGGATTCCGTCGGATTCAAAGCGAAGATAACAAATATTGTGACCGACAAGGAACCTTTGGCAGGTCCTGAGGACAGTTCACTCGTACCAGTAGGACTCTCTGAGGCTGTTCCAGAGGGAACTGCCCTTGCCTACCTTACATTGGAATCGATAGAAGCTCTTCCCCAGGGTCTTCCTCTTGGTGTATTCACAACCGTAAATAACACTTCGGTCAAGAGCGCCAGGCAATATACTTTGATCTGGATCGAGGAATTCGATGACCTCGTGAAGAAAGAGGAGGAACCGTCTCCTGTAGAATCCAAGAAAGAGGATAAACCAAAGAAGAAGATAATTGAAGAAGAGGAAGTCGACCAGTTCAAACCCCTCAGAGAAGAGGTCATTTTGGAGAAGTTGAAGACCATTGGTGGCATCTTACCTGATGAATACATCTATTTCCTTGCGGAGAGAGCTCAGAGGGAAGAATGGGATACTGAGCAGATAGACAGCACTGTCAGGGTCATGAACAAGCTCTTCCTCAAGTTCAATGAGGTTACAAAGGGAGATCCTTACAGGCTTCCTCCCAAGATGATATATGATATGGGTGAGAAGATCCAGTCGATGAAGGTTGAGGACAGGCACCTAAACAGGATCTGTGAGATGACCCTTGAGCAATTCCATAAGAATCTGGTAGACCCTCATGAATCAGTGGGGATCGTTGCAGCTCAATCCATTGGAGAACCCGGAACCCAGATGACCATGAGGACCTTCCATTATGCTGGTGTGGCCGAGATCAATGTGACACTTGGTCTCCCAAGGCTAATTGAAATAGTTGATGCCAGGAAATTGCCATCAACTCCCATGATGGAGATCCACCTGACAAGAAGTACTGAGAGGACCATTGACGATATCAAGAAGTTCGTCAATAATAACATTGAACTCACACTGGTTTCGGACGTAACCGATACTGAGGTGGACCTGGCCAGAATGACCATTACAATCAGACCCAGAGAGAAGACCATGGCCAAAAAGGACCTTGACATGGAACAACTCGTTAAAAGGATCAAAGAGACCAACAAGAAGATCAAGGATAGCCAGATGGAGAAGTTGGATGATCTAATCATTATCAATTTCATGGGTCAGAAGAAGATGAACTTCAAAACCCTTCTGAACATGTGGGAATCCATCAAGAAATCCAAGATCAAAGGAATTGACGAGATAATGAGGGCCATTATAAGGCACGAAGGAGATGAATATGTGCTTTATACCGAAGGTTCATCCATGAAGAAGATCCTCGAGCTTCCAGAAGTTGACACAGCGAGGACCACCACAAACAGTATAATCGAGATCTCCAACGTTCTTGGAGTGGAAGCTTCAAGGAGATCTATTTTCGAAGAGGCCAGAAGGACACTATCGGAGCAGGGACTTACCGTCGATGCCAGGCACCTTATGCTTGTAGCAGATGTGATGTCCGTTGGTGGTTCTATCAGGGCCATTGGCAGACATGGGGTGTCCGGAGAGAAATCTTCTGTGCTTGCCAGGGCAGCTTTCGAGATCACAGCTAACCATCTGCTCACTGCAGGAATAACTGGAGAAGTAGAGCCTCTGGATGGAGTCGCAGAGAACATTATAGTCGGACAACCGATAACATTGGGAACCGGGGCTGTGGAATTGATCTACAGGCCTGTTGTCCTTAAGGAGGAATAGGAGGGATCCTTTGGATATTAAAAGAGCTTTGAGAAACGTCCAGGAAAGCGGTAAGGTCACCGTTGGGATCAAGGAGACGATCAAACAATTGAAAAAGAAGAACGTCAAACTAGTGATCGTCTCAAAGAACAGTCCTGAGAACGATTTAGAGACCGTTAAGGGTTATAAAGTGCCCGTCTACACATACAAAGGCACGAATGCAGAGCTCGGAGCCGCGAGTGGCAAACCCTTTGCAATTTCCACCCTTGGAGTTCTGGAACCCGGTAACTCGGATATTCTGGCCCTCAAGGGGGAGGAGTGATTCGAACAATAACAGGTGAAGGATGCAAATGGCAGAAAAATTGAATGACCTGAGAACCTTTTTATACGGATATTCGTTTTAGGAGAAGGTTATTCATATATAAACGCCAGTGAATCCGAACCTAACGTGGGGGAAGCAAGATGAAATCCATAATCAAGGGTGTCCTTGAACGCGAAGAGAAAAGAGCAAAGGGAGAGCTGCCACAACAGGCTCCGGAGAGGTCCTCACAGGGAGGATTCGCATCTAGGCTCCAGAGGGAAGACCCTGTGAAGACTACAGAGAGGGTTCCTGTCGAATCGATGCAGCAAGGGGCAAACCCGGAAGATGATGAGCTGAGAAGGGTCCTGGCATCATTGAGGACCAACATCAAGATCGTAGGATGCGGCGGGGCGGGATGCAATACTATCAACAGGATAGTTGAGGAGGGGATCGTAGGAGCGGACATTTTCGCTTTGAACACCGATGCCCAACATCTTCTTACGGTTCATGCACCTCATAAGATCCTCATAGGTCGCAGGTCCACAAGGGGACTTGGAGCAGGTTCCGTTCCCCAGATCGGCGGCGAAGCCGCAAGGGAAGCAGAGGATGAGATCAGGTCAGGCCTCATGAGTTCAGATATTGTCTTCATTACATGCGGCCTTGGAGGCGGTACAGGAACAGGGTCCGCTCCTGAAGTTGCAAGGATAGCAAAGGAGCTAGGAGCATTGACCATCGCCATCGTCACCCAACCGTTTACAGCCGAAGGTGTCGTCAGGATGCAGAATGCAGAATACGGCCTTGACAAGCTCCAGGAGAATACTGACACGGTCATAGTCATACCTAATGACAAGCTCCTTGAGATCGTACCAAGACTTCCTCTTAATGCTGCTTTCAAAGTGGCAGACGAGATCCTAATGAGGTCGATAAAGGGGATAACGGAGATAATCACCAAGGTGGGTCTTGTAAATCTGGATTTCGCAGATCTGAAGACCATCATGAAGGGAGGCGGAGTCGCGATGATCGGCATAGGGGAGTCCGATGACGATGACCGGGCCATGAAAGCCATCAATGCAGCGCTGGACTCACCACTTCTCGAGGTTGATATTCAGGATGCCACAGGAGCACTCATAAATGTCAGCGGAGGCGAGTCCATGACAGTCTCCGAAGCAGAGCTTGTTGCTTCTGAGATACATAAGAGGGTCAATCCAATGGCCAGGATAATCTGGGGGGCCCAGATAGATCCTGAGCTCAGAGATACCATAAGAGTGATGCTGGTCATCACCGGTGTCAAATCCAAGCAAATATTCGGAAAGTCCCTTAAGAAGTCGGGAGAAGCCCGCTTCGGTATAGATTTCATCAGGTGATCACAAAATGGACCTTCTTAAGAAGACATGGACCTGGACCTGGGACAGGAGCCAGAAGGGACAGAGGTGGCTTGAATTCAAGATAAAGACCACCGGAAAGGGCCGATACGGAAGGGTCCTGAAGATGGCCAGAAAGCCCACGAGCGAGGAGTACTCCAAAACCCTTATCATTACCGGAATAGGGATCCTTCTGATAGGAGGGATCGGTTTTGGCATCTTGCTCCTTTGGGATTATTTCCCCGACTTCGTAAGTTGGGCTCTTGGGATATGATGATCGGTAGGTGATCCTTTGGTAGATGATGAATCGGGGGGAGGCGAACTCGGTGAAGTGGAATTTCCACATACGATATTCGCGATAAAGACAGCTCTTGGCCACGAAAAGACAGTTGCAGAGAACCTGGGACAGAAGGCAAAGAGGAAGGGAGGCAATATCTATTCGATAATTGCACCCCAAAAGCTCAGGGGTTATGTTCTCATCGAGGGAGTGAAGAACGAGAAGGCCATCGAGGAGATCCTGAAAGGAATGCAGTATGTCAGGGGTCTTGTGGGTGGGGAACATGATATCTCACTAAAGGAAATTGAACATTATCTTGCTCCCAAACCCATCGTGGCAGATATCACCGAAGGCGATATCGTTGAGATCATCAACGGTCCTTTCAAGGGTGAGAAGGCCAGGGTCAAGCAGATAGATACATCCAAGGAAGAGATCACAGTCGAACTCTTCGAGGCCATGGTTTCCATACCTGTAACTATAAAGGGTGACTCAGTAAGGGTCCTTGAAAAGGAAGAGAACCAGTAATCCATTTACTGGTTCTCGATTTTTTTATTTCATGTCAGGTCCCCGATATCTAACAACTTTGAATTCGGGATCTTCTTTTTCTTGATATCTTTGGTTCACAATAATTAAGATACAAAAGAAGAAAAAAAAACAAACCTGAAACCTGATTCTTTTTCATTCCTGATCTTGGTAATTTTCAAATATTTCATCATTATTTTTTCTTTTTAATAGAACAAAATAGGTGGTTACAGCTATTATGATAAGAATGATAAGAATAATGGAGATAACTATGAAGGTATGATTGTTTTCGACCTTACCACCACCTTTGAACGGTGTATCGATCTCACCTTTCAGGGTGGTTCCGTTATATGTTGCTGCAACCGAAATATTCCCTGATCCAGATGCAACCTTGTATTCCGTTACAGAATCGAAATCACCGGACCATTCAATAATACATTTGGATGTGATATTTTTCGAATTCTGATCGAGGCACAGGACCTCGACGATCCTATTGTTTTCATCATAGGTCAGCTGGATCTCGGAAAGGACGGATATCTCGTAGAATGTAACATTGAAGGACCCTTCCAGGGTCCTACCGAAGTATTCGGTGGAGTAGAATATCTCATAGGTCCCGGTTCTGGAGCCATTCAGGATGAACCCGTTTTCGGATTCATGAATATCGATATCTTTATGTTTGTTGAATTGGAATTCACTCCATGGAACCGTCTTCCCCTCAGGGTCAATAAATGGATCTGAAATTCCTTTTCTGTATCGATTGGAACCTCGAGTGAATCCATCTCAACATAGGTGCTGGCTACAGGAATGACTATCTGGAAATTCATCCCGGAAACGATCTTGGTGCCGAATTTCTCAACCGAGATGAATATCTCATCGTATCCGGCTTCCTCTGGTGTAACGATGAAACTGGTGTCATCCAATATCTTGATATCGGATCTGTTGGATGTGATCCTTAAAATATAATTTGTTACCTCATCATCCCTGTAATTGTAAACCATCAAGTCAACCCTGAAGGCCTCTCCTATCCTGGGATATGTGGGATGATGCATCAAGAACAATATGATCGGGGATGGACCTGATAGAGATCTGAAACGATTGTTCGAATGATATCCCTTCCATGGTTGACAGTTTCAAAACAATTTCAGTATCGCCTTCCATGTCACCGATCACAGTGAGAATATTTTCCTCTATCGGAGATGGATGCAATGTCAGGGATCCTTACATCTCCGGTGTTATGAAATAATCACCATTATAGGGGCCACCGGACGATGTCAGAATTTCCAGTTCATAATCCACCATCTTTCCTAACTCCTGGACTATATCCCTATCTATCATCATTCTTCCGGGAGCCGGGTTTCCATCGATTGTGATCGAAGCTGAGATGGATTCGTTGTAGTAGTTGACGGTTGCCTGTACGGTTATAATTCCTTCTTCTATAGCCCTGAGGATTGCATTATCGTTCGAACTTTCAACGATCATTGCATTTTCATTGGTGGTCCATGTGACATGATAACCAGAAATATCCTCATTTTCGTAGGTCCATATTCTGAGGTCCAGGTTCTGTTCTGTTCCGTTCATCATCTCATCTTGAGCTGGTGTTATCCTTGCCCTTTCAAGAGTATATCCCGATATAATCGAGATATTTCCCTCAACCGGGCCGAAACCAACGTCTGCTTTTGCAGTAATATTTGATAATTCCCGAAGAATGGGGAATCACCTCAGAGCACCGCTCACGATCGAATACTCACAGTCTCCTTCAACCCTCCATTCTATGAATCTATCATCTATCTGGAGGCGTTCACCTTCGGGTCCGAATCCGCGGAACATGATATTGAAAGGTCTTCCCACTCTTGGATCCGTTTCAGCTGTGATGAGGGATGATGGAATCAAGGTTTGGATGGGAAATGACCACAATGTTCGCCTCAACGGATCTGGTGTATTTTGTGGTCCCAACGGTGAAGTTGAATGTCCCTACATCCGAGCATGTGATGTTGATGATCCCGTCCTTGTAGGGGTAGGCTTGTATTCCCTTTGATCTTCCAAGTATCTCGTATTCACAATCCGATGATATATCCGTCCCGTTGATCGAGAAAACAGTAACGGTTATGTTGGTATCATAACCAGCCGGGACATGATGATCACCTGTATCGAAATGATCCGGGATCATATCCGTTGGTATGATCTGGAACCTCGATACGGTATCCACATCTCTCTGATCTTCGTACCACGGGATGGTGACCTCTAAATGGCTGTAGGTAGAGTAGAATCCATGGGGAATGGTGATGCTGATGCTGTTGTTGTGATCATTCTGAAGATAAAATGACCCGAGGTAGGATTTGTTTTCTTTGCTTACAAGATAGAGGGGATATGTTCCGGATTGAAGATGCCTGCTCGTTCTCAGTGTGACATCGACATCTTCACCTCCGATCATATATGAATCGTATTCCGGATCTGTCAGTTCTATGAGCGATCCCAATCCTTCGGAATCGTGAATGGTATAAGGTCCTGATAATGTTGAATAATCAGAGAAATTGATCCTGAAATAGACATCGTTTGAAGGCATATCCGGTATGATCAGGTCCGTCCACCACTGACCCGTCACGGTTTTCAGGTGAAAGAAAGGACCTTCCGGTCCCGTGTATGATATGCTCAGATTGAATTCGAGGTCCTTTGTCTGATTGCAGATCCTGTATGCATCCTTCATAGTCCAGGAAAATTCAGTTAGATACCCAGATCTGAAATGTGTGGAGGATGGTGTTTTGATGAAGCTCATATTGTTTTGTTTTGAGATATTATTCTCCCAATATAATGCATTGCTACCACCTTTCATGACAATATCCAGATCTCCATCCCTATCAAAGTCCTCGAAAACAGGTTGTCTGTAAGAAGTATTAAGAACCTTCAATTGGTTCACATTGTTCCATGTGAAATCTCCTCTTCCAAATGAAATATTCAATTCATTATGCCAAGTATTGCCTTTTAACATTAAATCCGTGGTGAAGATATCTGCATTTCCATCAAGGTCAATATCCTTGAAAGTAAAGAAATTCATTTGAGGATTAAAATTAGGAAAAGGTCTGACATTCCATTTCTTACCGTCAATATTCTCATAGATCCATCCCTCATCTTGACCCAGGATTCCATAGTCCAGGTCTCCATCGTTATCAATGTCAGCCAGATCGATATTTAGGATTTCTCTTCCTCTGGGGAATTCCTTTGAAGAGTCTGTCCATGATCCATTTCCATTATTCAACCATAGGAAATATCTCGCTCCTGCTGGTGTTCCATAACCTCCGCCGGATTTCATTGCAGTGCATATGTCTGGTAATCCGTCACAGTTGAGATCTCCGACCTTGACTTGAAGAGTGTTCATATTCGGAAGAGTTGGATCTTTAAGTTTATCTGGAATTCCGTTGTCCCAATCAATGTTGAATTTTCCACTTCCAAGATTCTGATATACTTGAACATAACCGGTATAATATGCAAAAAATATATCATAATCCCCATCACAATCAACATCATCTATTAAAAGATCCTCTATCGGGTAGATTACATCATCAAAGATTATTGTTTTTATGATTCCACCATTATCACTTATTTCAGATAATGCTAATGCATGGTTATTTGATTCTCCTACATGATGAATAAAATCAAGAGTATCATCGCCTGTAAGATTTGAATATTCTTCTATTTGTAATAAATCGTTGATTTTGGATTTATTCCATTCCTTTGATTCATCAAATTGAATGTGAAAAATACCTTTAGGTTCTTCATTGTACTTTCCATCAAAATGTATAATATCAGGAAAACCATTGTAATCATAATCATGGACTATCATTTCCTTTGCATTCATGTCTATAATTAACTCAGGTGTGGAAAATATTGAAGTAGAATTATTGATTAATTGTATCTTTTCCTTCATTTGAGATTTTGTTGTCATTATGTAAGAATCACTAAATGATAAAGAAAAGATTGAAAGAATTAATAGAGAAAAAAGAATATAAGATTTGTTAGAGTTTTTCAAATTTATTCCACCTTTTATTTATCTAATTCAAATATTTAATATTTACCGATGCATGAGATAAAAAGAGAAAATCAGGTGGTAAAGACCACCTGATAACAGATATTTAGGGGTCGAATCCAAAAAAAACAGCTGTTCCTTCTACTCCCCAAGCGGCATAAGCTGTAATGGAGATGGAATCAGGAGAACTTGTTGATACATCTACGAAATATTCTTCCCATTGTGTGGTTGCACCATTTTCCTGATCCTCGAAGTTTGATTTCCAGTCTCCCGTACCATCATCTATTCGATCACGAAAATACACATCATCACCAGTAGTCCAAATTACATGACATCTTTTTACTGGGGGATCTGAAAAGACAATAAAAGAATCCACAGCTACAGAACGAAGTTCCATGAAACCATCGTCATCAATTTGGATTTGACTTTCAAAGCTTCCTCCTCCGTCTGAACTTCTTTTATAATAGACTTCATCATTGTAGCCATCATTTTCTATCCAGACACAATCAAGAATGATATCTTCTCCCACCTCAACCGCTGCAATATCAGGAAAATTCTGTGAGTAATCACCTCCATCAGAAGAATATACATTGGTATAAGAGAGTGAGATCACACTCCATATATCAGTATCAGGAGATTCGTACGCAAGATAATCGAAACCGGTCCTACCATCCTCTGTGAGGAAATAGATATCCTCGTCGGTGTAATCCTGATCCAACAGGTATTGGTAGAACTGATCGGCTTTTTCCAGCTCTTCCTGATCGAATCCGTCGAGGTCCGAGACTATTATGATCGCACATCTTGGCATTGTTGTGATCCCTTCGGTCCTTTCCGCAATCATTACAGAAAGTAAGATAGCACCGATAAGGGGAATTATTCCGTAAATGGTTCTCATCTTCATCGAAACCAAAAATATCGGAATGGAGCATATAAGGATTTCCCGACTAGCGGATTTTTTGAGGGGGGGGTTTTTAAGTAAAGTGCCATCAGAGGAATCCCTTCGCCCTCATCCGACCCTCGAATACCTTCCTTCTTTCCTCTCTCCTCTTTAGCAAATTTACTTTACTCTTCGAGATTCTCTTTCAGCATTGGTTCATGATCTTTATCGAATCGCTTCTTCAGATACAAGAATACGATAATCAGGACTGAAATGACGATTATCAAGGGTATCGTAATAATAAATATGATAGAAAGTTCATGTTTGTCATCTTCCCCTATCTCGATATCCTTTCTGACAGAACTATCGCCCAGTTCAATATACACGATTACCTTCCCTTTTTCGATAAAAGATGTGTTTCCATCAACCCAATTATAGTCACCTCTCCATCGGAAAATACATAGATCGGATATATCGAAACCGTACTGGTCCAAGACCTGTATACGAATCAGCGTTCCTACATCTCCCTTCTCCTTCCCAATGATTATATCCCGGATCTCGGGTGATTCGAGGACCTCGAATGAAATCTCCTTTGATGTGATTTCCCCGTATCTCTCACCTGCTAAAGTGAGGTTAACCATTCCCGGAGGGAATCCTTGGACTTCTATCGATCCGTCTTCATTGATTTGATATCCAATTTCCTTGGAGATACTAGTTAATTGACCAGTTTACATCGGATGTATCAGTCCCGTCTTCGAGTTTGATATTCGGTGTGATGGTGATGTTGTTATTCTCCCTGATAGGATGGGGCAACTCTCCGGTTTCGATTCCCACACTTTTTGGCAGGATCTGGATATTTTCAACGCTCTGAATCGAAATATGTTCAACCTGAACGTTGATTGTTATTCTGAGTTCCCCTATGTTGTCGGATTCAATCATCCATTTTCTTGATGAAGGATCGAAGGAGGAATTATCAACCGTGGCAGTGTAATTTTCTGGAAAGATTTCCAGTTCCTTCCTGTCCAACACCTTGAAAGATATCGGATATGATTTTGTTCTAATGATTTTTTCGGGTTCTTCATATTCGATGATCGATGGTGCTCTGAATACCTTAAGTGATATCTGATTGCTCGATGATCCGTGGAGGGTTTCCACGAGAACGTCAAGGTCAACCATTCCTTCTGTAACTCCCATCAGCTGGATAATATTGTTTTCAATCCTTGTATTAGCTTCCCCATCGCCGGAAATCGAAACCGAGATTTGATGCCAGAGAGTGTAATTATGACCGTCTGATCCTTCTAATAATACTGATATCTCGGTCATTCCTCCTATCGGGACGGCATTATACTCCGGGATCAATTCTATATAGACAAGTGAAACATTTGTCGAGAGGGTGAACAACTTCGAATAGGTTTCATTCAGGAATCCCGCCTGGCAAGAAATTTCGAATTCTCCTGAAGTAGTGGGCGTGATAAGGATCGATCCGTTACCAATCTCAGTGTAACGGATTCCTTCCGGTATATTCCATTCCAGTGATGAATAATCCATTTTCGATCCGTTCCAGGATATCACCTCCGGGACGATCATCGTTTCCTGATCTACCACCAGGGGTTCAGTTGCTTGGATATGAATATCGCTTATTGCGCCCTCCACAATGACAGAAATATTTTCCCTTATCTCTCCATGTCCCAGGTTCGATGTTGTTGTAATATTGATGATTCCGGGAGCCGTTGCCGTTGTGGCAAACAATTCAACCCCGGGATAACTACCCTCTGCGGGTCCGGACACGGTCCATTCAATTTCCTGCTTGGTGAGTTCGACCGGATCTCCGTCCAGATCAAGAGGATAACATTCGATCAGAATGTTATCTCCGGTGTGATGAATTTCCTGGGTTGTACCCAATCCTATCGTTGAAATCGATCTGATGATCTTGAATTGCTTACCTATGGATTTTACAACCCCGAAACAATCCATCTTGAAGTATACCATATCCGACCCGATCTTCTCTCCGTGGATAGAGAATCTGCCATCACCTAAATTTTCAATTGTGAAATATTCACTCTCCCCTGTAACTTCGAACAGTGTTGAATGAGTAATATTGGTATCGTCCCTTGCAAGACAGATAAAATTAAATGTTCCGTTCAATCCCTTGTGGAAATTATTATTGAATGGTGGAATTACATTCTCGAAGAATCTGTCATCGGATAGAATGTTGTATCCATCCTCCTGGTAAAATGTGGCATTGTTGCCCTTGTACTGAAAAGAAGTTCTGAACTTGCAATTTATTTCGAACATCCCCGATGGCACGAACCAGGAGAATACGGTTTGCGAATTCACTGTCACATTATGGGAACCCATGTCCACCGTGCCATTGGAGTGATCCAACCAGACATGAACAGAGAGATTCTGATCCATTGCCTGGTCCGGTGTTAGTATAATATCTACATTTCTCCCTGATGTTACATAATTGTGATCCACATCGAAACTGACATCCACTGGATACAATTGGTCGTCCTTGGAATGGATCTTGATCGGTCCATAGGTGTCGGAGAGGTTCATTCCTTCAACCTTGATGTATGCGTTGTTTGTTGGGAAATCCGGCACTGTCCAGTAGGTCCACCATTTGGTGAGGTTGCTGATCAACGGGATGTAATTACCCGTTTCACCGAAGAATGATATCGATAAATTGAACCTGTTGTCAGGACCTAGCAATTCATTCATTCTGCTGGAACTCCATTCGATTTTCTCATAGGTCCCTGCCCTGTAGATATCTCCTCTTCTCAATGGTTTGATGAAGAAATCATCTTGATTGGATCTCTTGTTGAAAAACACAATCGGGTTAATGCCCGGGTCGTTTTTTCCACCCGGTGATGTAATGATGTCAAGCATTCCATCTAGGTCGATGTCTGATAGTGGTAGCAATCTAGGATAGGTTTGAATGAAGGATTCTGTCTTTTCAATGTCGAATGTATAATCTCCGTTGTTGTAATAGATCGCTATTATGGCATTTGAGTATTGAATATTTCCCTCATTATCTTTCACAACTTGGTAATATGTCCTAACTACATCGTTCAGACCATCGTTATCTAAATCACCTGCTTCAAGATTTAATGGTGTGAAACCGGATTCAAGAATAGAATCGTCGGGTAAGTCGTGAATCCTCCAAGGTTGAGGAAAGTTATTCTCTAAAATCTTGGTCTTGTTATTCTCGAAATACATGACACAATCGAAATCACCATCATTGTCCATATCTGCCATATCAATTTGATATCCTGCATCATAGGTTGGACAACCCTCAGAGAAAGCCGTCCATCTTTCTTTTCCATCATTAATCCAGAATAGGTATGGTCCAGGTGTCCTGTACAAATGGTCTGCAGTTCCACTCCCTACATCCATCCATCCGTCTCCATTGATATCCTGAAACATCTCGCATGGAGACCAATATGTAGTTGTTCCGGGCCCTTCATAACTTGGAAGGCCATTTTTTGGTGCATCTACAAAGGTTCCGTTTCCGAAATTCTTTCCAATATAGAATCCACCCCTATGCCCTGAACTACAGATAATATCTATATCTCCGTCCGAATCATAATCTCCGTAATCTTGGCTTCCGAATTCATACCCGTTTCCTTCCTCTACAAGAACGAGGGAGTTATTGATCCAGTTGAAGAGTGATTCACCATTATGCAGATCGATAGTATTGTCTCCGTTTAGATCCTCAAAGAAAGGACGGTTTTTTATTTCTATTCCTGGAAGTTCTCCGAATTCAACTCGAGTGAAAGTTTGATTTTCTGGATTCCATTCGATTTTCACTCTCCTATCCCCACCCAGGCCGATCAAATCGACAAGGGAATTGTCATCGATATCTGATATACTGACAATGTCTGTTGGTTGACCTGGAAACAATTCAAAGCCGGTGAAGTTTTCAAGTAAATTCTCCGGAGATGTCTTTCCTATAACTTTATTACAATTTAAATAGGAAGAGTCCCCATTAACTCCATTATTTATTTTGATGATCGTAATAATTGAGGGAATAATAATCATAATAACTAATATACATAATATTGGACTTGATATCTTTCTTTTCATAAGGTTTCAACCTGTCTTTTTTCTGGATAGATAAATAATACAGCCCTTCTTGAAGAAGAAGGGCGTTCCTATTTTAAATTCTTTCAATATAGTCATCTAATGTGAAATACCATATCTCATTGTCATCCTTCAGGTAGCTCACATGGGACTCATCAGGAAATATAGATGATATATCGATGTATTTATCATCTGAGTTGGTGGTTTCATGGTAAACACTTACTGGTTGATAATCTGTGCCTGCATCTGAATCATCGCTTCCATCATCATCATCCCAGTAGTCATGTGATATCCTGAGATTGCCATTTTTATGTTCTATATTTATCGAGTCTATTCCGTATGTTTCTTGTGAACTTGGTTTCAATTCACCGCTTCTCCAGATGACGGTTATCCCGCCAGGATTTGTCCAAGTTAATCTTGTAGCGTTTGTAGCATCGGAATCGTATTGCTGTTCGATGTGATCGACTGATATCCCTCTCATTGTAGGAGATTTGCAGGGTCCTAAAGCTATTGTATTCGAATAAGTATAACTTTTTGCCATTGCTGTATCGTTATCCGCCTGCCAGACAACAACCTCTCTCACAAGATCATCATAGAATTCTATGCAACAATCAGGGTATCCATACTCATCCGAATCCGTATTGAAAGTATTCCGGTGTATCACAAATATAAGATACACTTTGATGGCCTGTACATTGTGAGTTTTCCATCCCAGAAGCAACATCTGTATGATCCGGGTCCATCGTAGTCCTTTTCATCGCATACGATACTGAAGAATGAGCTGGCTGCTATATGTCCAATATCCCTCAAATATCCAAATGTATCAATGGATGGATGTTCGAAGCTGTTTACCTCGTTCAGTTCCAACCCAAGGGGAGTCACCGGTGTTGTCCATCCACATGGATCCATCGGATTGTCCGATGCGTCATGGACCATGTACGAGTATTTCACCGTATATCTTCCGGGGAATCCAGCACCTTGCTGGAAAACCAGCATGACAAACGTTGCCGGATCATCATCATTTTCATCGGGAATATATGAACCGTTGATCCTTGGATACATTGATTCGGTATATGGTCCTCCGTAAACAGATATCTTTTCCGGTACACCCGTTGCCAATACCTCCGAACCATCCACTGTATAATTTCTGACCCACACTTCCCATCGACCATATGCATCCTTCTCTTGCCAGGTGACGAAGATTTCCGTTTCTTCCACGCCGTCATCGAGCATAGTTACGACGGTAACGTCCGGATGCCTCTGTTCACTTGTTAAATCTTCACTTGATACTTGTGTTGCTGGTATGAGGAAATTTGACCCCCCATCCACAGATATTTTCATCCATACTCGGTATACCGTGTTGGGATTTCGTATATCGTTGTTCCTTACATATACGGCTGCCGTAACATCTCCATTGGAACTGATGGCAGGATCCTTCCAAGCTAACCAACCTGGGTCAGGATTTCCTGATATTCTCTGGCTGTTCGAATGGGCTGCTTCTGCAACAGGGATATTCATAGCTATTACAATCATTACCATTAGCAAAGCTCCTATCGTCCATCTGTTTGTCATGTTTCATCACTCCTAATTATTCGACCCACATCTGTGGTACTGATCCTCGAATCGAGGTTGTAGCATTCCTTCATGTATGCCTCATAATAGCTGACCTCCCCGTCGAAGTTGATGTCAGCTGGATAGGTCCGTCAATCCTCTTGTGATGTTGAAGAGGTCCTGGTCGAATTCTTGATTGTATCTCATTGAACAGAAAATGTCTCGTGAAGAAGACGACAGAACAGGTCCTGCAAGGGCTGATCTGTTTCCGTTCAGGATCATTGTGAGGTCCTGATATTGGGTTGAATCGAGCCAACCATCTATCGTATTGGCTGATACGTTGCCATCCGAGAATTGAAAGTTAACAATTCCTGAAATGAGTTTTTCATGGTCCTGGATATTAGATCACGGGCTGACTCGAAGGTTGTGAAGTGTTTTCCAGCCATGAGAAGGCTACCTGGATGTTGGAAACTGTCGGATCATCATCGCATCCGGTCCTACCATCTTCAGTGAGGAAATAGATATCCTCGTCGGTGTAATCCTGATCCAGCAGGTATTGGTAGAATTGATCTGCCTTCTCCAATTCATAGGTATCGAATCCGTCGAGGTCGGATACGATTATGATCGCGCATCTTGGCATTGTTGTGATCCCTTCGGTCCTTTCCGCAATCATTACAGAAAGTAAGATAGCACCGATAAGGGGAATTATTCCGTAAATGGTTCTCATCTTCATCGAAACCAAAAATATCGGAATGGAGCATATAAGGATTTCCCGACTAGCGGATTTTTTGAGGGGGGGTTTTTAAGTAAAGTGCCATCAGAGGAATCCCTTCGCCCTCATCCGACCCTCGAATACCTTCCTCCTTTCCTCCCTTTTTCTCTTGTATGTGAGAGGAAAGGACATGGCTTTATTGTAGTATTTCAGGGCCTTCTCCTTTTCTTCTTTCTCGACATATAGAAGGGATCTGTTGAAATCCACCCCTGAGAGACCTTCAAGGTCTCCGGATGATTCGAGGATCTTTCCTGCATTCCTGAGTAGCTCCTCTGCCTTGTAGAATCGCTTGTCCAGTGCATAAACATCTGCAAGATTGATGGAAATAATGGAGACTAAGTAGGGAAGATCAATTCTGCTTGATATCTTCAGAGCTTCCTCCCAGAGATCCGTCGCTATCTTGACCTTGCCGTTCCTGAAGTATTGAACTCCCAGATTATTGAGTATTGTGACCCTTATCAGCGGATGATCGCTCTCCTGAAAAACGCCGAGACAGGACTTGTACAAATCAGATGCCTCCTCAAACCTTTCCAGGTCCTGCAGGATATCCGCCTTGACCTTGTTCAGAAATCCCTTCTCAACCGGATTGGTGATGGATATCCTCATCTTTTCCAGAAGTTCAATACCTTCGACTTCCCTGTTCATGTATGCAATGCACTGGATAAGACCTGTCAAACACAATATCCATCTGTTGGATTCAAGGCAAGTGCTTCTTTTAAGCAGACCGTTATAGATGCATATGGCCTCTTCCTCTGATCCTTTTCTTCGAAGGATCTCCGCTTCGATTATTAACTGGTCTACATTCGAACCAGAAAAAATCCCATCGATATTTTTATAAGAAGAAACAGAATGGTATATGCTCGAGGATTTGAGCACTCCCTCGAGTGTTTCGATATCGCTATCACCATTTATTGAAAGGACCTCTTGAATATACTTGGAAATCCTTGAATCCGGTCTCTGGTCTTTTATTGTCTCAAGGATGAACGTTGCATCTTTCTGTTTTCCGAAAAGAAATCTTTCCATAAATCCAAGTTTTTCATATGGATCCTTGAGATGATCCAGGACGGTTTGAAGGGATACTTTCCTGGAAAGACCACTGGATTCCGGATCAAGAACTGTCTCTGATATGATTGCATTGATCTGATCCAATAATACAATACCGGAAGAGGTGATCTGGAATGAGACTATTCTCTCAATTTCATTTTTATTGGATATAATCAAATTCTTTTGTTTTATTTCCCTCAGGTTCTTATCCAGGGTGGTTTTCTTGATCTTCAATATTCCTGCAATCTTATCTCTATCCGGCAATTCTCCCAGGTCGATTATCGAATTCAAAGTATATATCAGCAGGTGAGTTCTTGTCAGATCATTTGTCAATACAATCCGCTCGATATTTGAATGATCCAATTAAATATTAAACTTATTATTATTTGTGCGGAGAGAATATTTTCAAGTACATTCCCTCGGTCTTCCGATCATTCTGCTCCAGATGGCATCGGTCTCGCAGTCGACCTTCAGGGCCCCCTTCACTTTACCTTCTTCGGGTGCCTGACCGCTCTTCTCAACCAGATATATGACATTGATCCTGCAATGATATTAGCAATAGACATTCCCAGATAGACACCTTCAAGTCCCCAGAAATAGGACCCTATGAGAGCCATCGGGACCATCAGTACAAGCAGTCTGATGAAATAGAGGACAGCTGAGGGTAAAGGTCTGTTCAGACCGTTGAAGGCCGAAGCGGTGAAAAGAGCGATCCCCAGCATGAAGAATCCGATGTCCCCTATCCTGATATATGCAATAAATGATGACACGACAGCGGGATCACTGTTGAACAATCGGGCTGTAACACCGGCTGTAAGTGCCATCATGCCCCATGCAATAAGGCCGAATACGATTATTGCTTTCAGAGAGAAATCCACTGCTTCCTTGACACGGTCCATCCTTTTTGCACCAAGGTTCTGTCCGATGAACGGGACCACAGCTATACCAAGGGCGATGACAGGCATTATTACCAGTGCCTCAACTCTTGAGGCTGCTCCGAAACCGCCTACTGCCAGATCTCCCTCGGAGGCGATGATCGCAGTGATAATTCCTGTGTTGACCGGGGCCATCATATTGACAACGCAGCCGGGAATCCGATCCTCATGATCTCCTTCCAGGACCGCAGAATCTGGATATCGTGATCTTTCCGAATATCAACATCTTTTCACGATGTCTCAGGATATAAACGGAGGCAGGAAGTGTGAAAGCTCTGGCGATGGCTGTTGCCCATGCGGCTCCCTCAATTCCCATAGCAGGGATCGGACCAGGTCCGAAGATCAGTATTGGATCAAGGATCAAGATTGATGGTTACGGCTATCAGCATCACGTACATCGGGGTCTTCATGTCCCCTGTGGACCTGATGATCGAATTACCAAGAATGGGCACCATCACAAAAGGGAGTCCGATGTACCAGATTATCATGTAGGACCTGACCAAAGGGATCAGACTGTCATCCGCTCCCAAAAGATCGAAAGTAGGACCAATTGTAAGGATCCCTATGATCGAGGAAATTATTGAAACAATAACACCGAGTATTATTGTATCCGAGGTCAATCTTCTGACTACCTTGCCCCCGCCTTCACCTATCGATCGGGATATCACCGAGGTGGCTCCCGTCCCGATCCCGATCGCGATCGAGGATAAGAAGAAGATCGGGGCGAAAGTGAAGCTTACAGCCGCAAGTTCCTTGGCCCCCAGCCTACCGATATAGATCGTATCCACCAGATTGAATGCTATCATTGAGACCAGAGCGAACATCATTGGTCCGGTCATTTTGAGCAATGTTGTTCTAACACTGCCCTCGGTCAATCTGGCCTTTCCTTCGCCTCCCATGGCTAACATATCGTAAAAGGTGATTTACACCTACTCCCTAAATGGAGAGGTTGGGCCAGGATAGTATCTTCCACCGTTAGAAAACAATAAAGGGTAAGAATGAATCGGGAAAGATAGTTGAAGAACTCACCATTGGTGGATAGGGTGAGGGTAAAAATGAGATTGGGAATAGACCTGGGATCCACAACCGCAAAGATGGTTGTGGTGGATAAGACCGGAAATATTGTCTTCAAGGATTACAGAAGACACAATGCACGGGTAGCGGATACCCTGATAGAGATGATGAGGAAAGCTGAGGAGGACCTTGGCGATATTCAGATCTCAGCAGCGGTTACCGGTTCCGCAGGCCTTGGTCTTTCCGAAAGGTATGATATACCATTCGTTCAGGAAGTAATAGCCGCAGCAGAGACGGTCAGGACCCTCCATCCCGATGTCCGTACCCTTATAGATGTCGGAGGGGAGGATTCGAAGATGATCTTCTTCGATGATCGGATGAGGGTAGACATCAGGATGAACGGCAACTGCGCCGGAGGCACCGGAGCTTTCATTGACCAGATGGCAACACTTCTGGACCTTGAGCTCTCCAGTCTTGAAGATCATTCGAAACGATCGACCCAGGTCCATTCAATAGCCTCCAGATGCGGTGTTTTCGCAAAGACCGATGTCCAGAACCTGCTTGCCAGGAAGATCTCAAAGGAGGATATCGTATCATCTGTATTCCATGCAGTGGCCCTCCAGACAACTTCAACACTTTCCCGTGGTTATGATCCGAGACCAAAAGTACCTGTTCTGCGGAGGACCTTTCACGTTCATTCCATCCCTAAAGGACCATTTCATGGAGGTACCTGAGATCGGGCCGGATGATATGGAGGTACCGGCTGAACCGGAAATGGTCCCGGCGATCGGTACAGCTCTTTACGATGATATGAACCGGCTTGAGACCACCATTTCCGGACTCCTTGTCAAATTGGAAAAAGGACCTCTGAACGATGAATTCATTGGCAATAGACTGGATCCACTCTTTCGTGATGATGATGAATACAAGGAATGGTCCTCAAGCAGGATGAGGCCCATAGGCAGGGCCTCTTCCCTCAAGGAATTGAAGGGGAAGAAATGTTTCCTTGGAGTAGATTCAGGTTCAACGACCACCAAGGTGGTCCTTACTGATGACAAGGGGAACATAGCCTTCCATTATTACGCTGGAAACAAGGGAGATCCAATTACAGCAGTAGGGGAAGGATTGAAGGTCCTTAAAAAAGAAGCCAAGAGGTCCAAAATAAACCCTGACATCGCCTATACTGCTGTCACCGGATACGGAGAGGACCTGATAGGTGCCGCCTTCGGTATGGATGTTGGAATGGTCGAAACACTTGCACATTTCAGAGCCGCAACCGAGTTCCTGGAGGATGTTAGCTTCATCCTGGACATTGGCGGTCAGGACATGAAAGCTGTCTTCATCCACAAAGGTATCATCAATGACATAGAGATCAATGAGGCCTGCTCATCGGGATGCGGATCGTTCCTGGAGACATTTGCAAGAACCCTGGGATTGGAGGTCCAGGATTTTGCAGAAGAGGCCTGCCATTCCAGGGCCCCCTATGATCTTGGAACCAGATGCACAGTGTTCATGAACTCCAAGGTGAAACAAGCACTTAGAGAGGGAGCCACCGTTGGAGATATCTCTGCCGGTCTCGCCTTCTCGGTGGTTAAGAACTGTCTCTACAAGGTCCTGAAGATCAAGGATACGGATATCCTTGGTGACAATATCGTTGTTCAGGGAGGGACCTTCAGAAATCCAGCAGTCCACAGGGCACTGGAACTTATCCTTGGAAAGAGGGTGGTCTGCTCTGATATGCCTGAATTGATGGGAGCATATGGTTCAGCTTTGACAGCGGCAGAGAGGTGGAACAACCGATCCAGCAGTTTCATAGGTCTTAATTCCCTTGAAAAAGCAGTCGACCTGAAGAATGAGTACATTAAATGTAAGGGATGCCACAATCATTGCACTGTCACAAAGATGACATTCGGCAATGGGAAGGTTTTCTACACTGGTAACAAGTGTGAAAGGATCTTTACCAACATTGGTGGGGACAGGAGAAAGGGAATAGACCTGACAGAAAGAAAACTTCAATTGCTCTTCGAGGGGAGACCTTCTCCGAAGGGGAATATCAAGGGCAGGATAGGAATGCCCAGGGTCCTGAACATCTACGAAAACTTTCCCTTCTGGGATACTCTTCTGAGGGAATGCGGTTTCGATGTTGTCCTATCACCTCCCTCCACCAATCGAATAGCGGAGCTCGGTTCCAGGACTATCATGTCCGAGAACATCTGCTTCCCTGCAAAGATAGTGAATGGCCACATCAAGGAACTTATCTCAATGGGAGTCGACAGGATCTTTTACCCGATGGTGGTATTCGAAGAGGATGAGTTCGAAGGTTCCCTGAACACCTTCAACTGTCCAATCGTCTCAGGTTACCCTGACGTTGTCAGGTCAGCTGTTGCACCTGAAAGATCGGCAGACATTCCCTTTGATTCCCCTACTGTATCCTTCAGGAACAAGAAGATCATGAAGACGGGGATCTGGAAATATCTCAAGGAACTGAAGGTTGAAAAACGCGTATTTGAAAGAGCGCTGAATAACGCAATTGACGCACAGAAGAAATACAAGGAGATCGTCAAGAGGGAAGCGTCGGAGATCCTTCAGAAGGCTCGATCGGAGAAAAGGGTCGTTGTTCTGCTTGTAGGTAGACCTTATCACATTGATCAGTTGATAAATCACAGGATAACAGAGATGATATCAGCACTGGGAGCTGATGTGATCACTGAGGATTCCGTTCCGGATGCCAGGGGTGGTATGGACGGTGTCCAGGTATTGACACAATGGGAATATCCCAACAGGGTATACAACGCAGTTAAATGGGCCAAGGACCAGGACAACGTGGAGGTCGTTCAGCTCAATTCGTTCGGATGCGGTCCTGATGCCATAGTCTGCGATGAATCAAGGGCGATCCTTGCATCTGCCGGTAAGAACCACACGTTGATCAGAATAGATGAGGTCTCCTCGCCAGGATCCATACGGTTAAGGCTCAGGTCCATGATGGAATCCCTTGAGAGGAAAGGATTGGGATCTAGATATGAGCCCATCCCGAGGAAGAGGACACCTCCATTTTCCGCCTCGGATCGCGATAGGACTATGATCGTCCCATTCTTTTCCAGATTCTTCTCTCCTTACATAGTAGCCGCGTTCAAATCAATGGGATACAACATCGAGACCCTGCCAGAACCGGACAGGGAGTCCGTTGAAGTGGGTCTGAAATACTGTAACAATGAGATCTGCTATCCCGCTATCATCGTGATCGGTGACCTCATCAAAGCCCTGCAGTCAGGCAAGTATGATCTGGGTAATGTTGCAGTGGGTATTACCCAGACAGGCGGTCAGTGCAGAGCATCAAGCTACCTGTCACTTCTCCAAAAAGCCCTCCAGACATCAGGATATGAGGATATACCTGTTGTAACGGTAACGCTTTCTAACCAGAAACTGAACGATCAGCCAGGTCTGAAACTAGATAAAGGGAAGCTGTTAAGAAGAGGTGTTCAGGGACTTCTTTTTTCAGACTCTATCATGGAACTCTATTACGCTATAGCTCCGCGTGAGAAGGTCAGAGGCACCTCCCGTGAGATATCGGACAGATATATTGCTCTTGGAGCCGAATCTGTCAGGTATGGAAGGGAGATGGAGCTCCCAGATGCTCTTGAAAGGGCTGTCAAGGAATTCAATTCCGTTGATATCATAGAAGATGAGATCCCTACTGTTGGCTATGTGGGTGAGATCTACGTCAAATACAATCCATTCGGTAACTTCCATGTTGTTGATTGGATGGTAGAGAACAGGATCGAGGTAATTGTACCACCTATCTTCGACTTCTTTGCACAGGAGTTCCTCAATCCAAGATTCCATGTGGACTGCACTACCAAAGGTGTTTCGTGGAAGTATATCAGTACATGGCCTGAGGAATGGTATGTCAGATATCATATGAGACGGTACGAGAAAGCGTTGAGGAAGTTCAGGTTCCACAGGAAGACACATTATATCGGCAGTCTCTCAAAACACTCCTCTGATGTGGTCACACTTGTGGACCAATTCGGTGAGGGTTGGCTCATACCAGCTGAGATCGGAGCCTTTGCAGCCAGTGGAGTCCAGAACGTTGTTTGTGTCCAGCCCTTCGGGTGCATCTCCAACCATATTATCGGTAAAGGGGTGGAAAAAGCGTTGAAGGCAAAGTATCCTGACCTCAACGTTCTGTATCTCGATATGGATGCTGGATCATCTGAGGTAAATCTGTTTAACAGATTGAACTTCATCGTGAGGTCTGCAAGAGAGGACCTCTATGAGAAACAGAAGAACGGAAGGATCAGTGCTTGAAGGATCTCCCCTCAGTTCATGAACCTTCCTTCGATCATGGATATGGAGCCATCAGAACTTCTTCTTAGGAACCTCATCCTTTCCTTACAGTATCTGCTCCTCGATCCGCAATTAGGACAGTTAATTGTACATGTCTCCTTGGCAAGATCGAAGAAAGCTTCCGGATAACCGAACTGAAAGGGTGATCTGAACCAATCCTTGCAGTGCTCACATTGGAGTTCGCAGTGCAGCTCTCTCTCCATCGATAAACGATATATTGTGTGATATTAAACCCTTTTCAAGGTTCTGATGCTTTATGTATGGTTTGTATCAATTCGGGGAGTTCAGCATCTATGAACCCTGCCTTCTTATAGATACCCGATCCATCGGCCGAAGCATGTAGATGTAACAGACCAATATCCATCCTGGAAGCTTCTTCCTGGAGAAGTTCAAGCAAACAGGATGCGATCCCTTTTCCTCTCAGATCGGGGATGAGTGTACATGTTCATGACATACCCCATTCTTCCATTCAGGAGAGGTCCGTACCTTGGAGCTACTTCTCTCACTTCCATACCGCTTGAAGCAATTACCTCTCCATCGACCTCAGCAATGAAGGCCACGAACTCCTCCCTTGGCATGGCCTTCTGGAAATATTTCAGAATATTATTCCTCAAGACCTCTGTTTCTTCATCTTCTTCATGGCCCTTGTAATCATTCAGGAATCTGATCCTGAAATCTGTAAGGACATCGATGTCATCACAGGTGGCTTTCCTGTATTGGACATCAAGCATCCTTTCTTCCCACCTTGAAGGTCAGGGAGGTTGGTTCTATCAATCCACTGGAACCCGCTCCACATCCAATAACGGTCTTAATTCCCTGCTCTACCTTCTGTGAAAGCTCAATGATTTTCCTCTCTGGAAGATGATAGATATTCCCTGATGTTGGATTAGGTCCGGTTGGGACGAAGACTGTTATCACTCCTTTTCCCTGGGTTCTATCAGTAATAAATCCAGTCATCCACGTATCATTTCCAAAAGGGCTACACAGGACTGCGGATGAAAATGGTGCTTCCTGTTCACCGGAAAATGAAAGGACAACCTCTTTGGTGACGGTGTAACCTGGTATCTTACGCAGGATCCTCTTTTCCACCTGATTGTGAAAGAACCTACCTGCCCTGGTCCTTACTGTCAACCCAAGAAGGAAGCATAGCAGTAAGATCAGGGCCACGCTGATCAAACTGGCTACGATGATATCGATCTTCACACCGAGAGTGATCAGTTCTGCAATAGGCTTAACATGGTCGATAATAAAATTGTACAACCAGAAGAGCACCCATACGATCAATACCAGCGGCAGGATGGATGCAACACCCAGGACCATCGTTGTCCTGATCCAACTAATTATTTCTTTCATAGAATATAACCCCCGTTCCAGATATCGGAGGGCCATTGTTCATATCCTCATAAATCCTTTTCCGGGAAACACTCAGAAAATGACCATGAGGACCTTATACCAACAAACTTTTTCTTCATCATCACAACCATGCGAGAGGATGATATCTCCGTAGTTCCATTGAATGCCGGGATATGTGTCTCTGGCGAACCATCACCTCTTTTTTTGCCAATTTCTCTGGGGATGATCTCCCTCCTCCCACCTTCCATAGTATCGAAAAGATGCGGTCCTTTCATCTGCAATGCCTCTACAATGAGGTCATTCGATAATGGATATTTAATCTGGCCCCTTCAATGATAGAGTCACCCGTGACAACAAGATAGAAATACAGATCAATATATCGCAATGGTACATGAGTAAAAAAGGTGGTAACGGACCTGGCTTGGAGGTCAATATCTCCGGAATGGTACTTTCCAATCCTTTTCTCCTTGCATCGGGGATCTCAGATGAGACAGGAATGTCAATGGTAGAAGCGGTGAACAACGGTGCAGGGGGAGTTGTAACCAAATCTTTGAGCCTGGAGGCCAGAGAAGGTCATTCCAATCCCTGCATATACGAACTGCCCTATGGGATGCTCAATGCTATGGGTCTCCCCAATCCTGGCATAGATGAATATACCCATGAGATCGAGACCTATCTTGAAAGGACCGGAGGAAAGGCCCCTATCATCGCTTCTCTCTTTGGTTCTGATATATCCGAATATGCCGAGGCTGCCAGAAAACTCCAGAAAACGGGAGTGAACGGTCTGGAGATAAATGCTTCATGTCCTAACGCAAAGGGTCTGGGGCTCCAGTTCGGTCAGGACCCTAAGGTTATCAAGGACCTTGTTTGGGAGGTGATATGCTCCACTTCCATACCTGTCTTCTTCAAGTTGACCCCCAATACTCAGAACATCAACGTTCTAGCGCTGGCAGCACAGGAAGCTGGTGCCCATGGTCTGGTTGCAGTGAACACACTTCAGGCCATGAAGATAGACATACATTCAAGGATGCCTGTCCTGACCAATGTATATGGAGGGCTTTCAGGACCCGCCATGAAACCTGTGGGTGTTAGATGTGTACATTCCATTGCTTCAGATCCTGAGATCGATATACCCATTATCGGTGTTGGTGGCATAACGAAATGGGAGGATGTCGTTGAATATCTTCTTGCGGGAGCCTCAGCAGTACAGGTTGGAACTGCTGTTACCTGGGGCAATCTGGGGGTATTCTCGGAACTTTCAAAAGGCCTTTCCGGATACTTATCCGAACAGGGGATAGGGTCTGTGAAGGAACTTGTAGGAGCTTCCCTGGAGGTGAGAAGATGAGGGCCCCCTCCGAGATGGAGAGCGTTATTGTAAAAGACTTGGTGAAGGAAGCTGATAAGATCTTCACCATAAAATTCGAACCGGTCAACAACCCGGGATGGAAGGAGATGGTCCCGGGTAATTTCCTCATGGTTTGGGTACCTGGTGTGGACGAGGTCCCGATGTCGATCTCTCTTATGGAGGAGGAACCTTTTGTCATTGGCTTCACAGTCCAGAACATAGGTGAAGCTACACAAGCCATTTGCAGCCTCAAGAAAGGGGATAGGATCGGTATCAGAGGACCTTACGGTAATGGTTTCTCACTTCCCTTGAAGAAGGAGGTCAAGACGATCATAGGGGTATCCGGAGGTGTTGGTGGAGCTTCCACCATACTACCAATAGAATGGGCCTTTGGAAATGGTTTCAGGACCGTGAACATTGTTGGTTCCAGATCAAAGGAAAATTTCCTTTTCGCGGAAAGATGGAAAGATTGTTCCACAGAATTGATACTTACGACCGATGATGGAACATTGGGGAAAAAGGGTTTTGTAACTGATAGATTGAGAGAACTGCTCGGTTCAATGAAGAAGGCCGATAGAAAGAAATCCATTATTTTTTCATGCGGTCCAGAGGTCATGTTGATAGCTGTGAAAGAGGTCTTAGATGAGTTCGAAGTTAAGGGCCAGTTCTCATTGGAAAGGTTCATGAAATGCGGTATAGGGATATGTGATTCCTGCTCCGTTTCAGGTAAAAGGGTCTGCATGGACGGTCCGATCTTCAACCTTGATATGCTTGGTAAGATGGAAGAGTTCGGAAAGGTTCACAGGGATAGAGCAGGTCGCCCGGTCCCGTTAATGGAATGTGTGAGGTGAGGGGATGTTCGAGAATAGAAGAGCGATCTTTTTTATATCCATGGTAATGGCCTTTTCATTCCTTTCTGTAACAATGATATCAGGACAGACCTCATCAGGTGTACAAGAAGGAGAACCCCTCCATCTATGGTTAAAAAGATCACCCGCACAGGACCTGACCACACTTTCTTTTTATCCGGTCCAGATCGATGATACCGTATCATCCGATCCGAAATTCAGACATGCTCTGGGTTCCAAGGGTCAGGAAACCAGCAAGCTTACAGCTTACTTCCCAACCCACCCAGATAGCAATTTTCTCCAGTTCGAATACAATTCAACACTTGCTGGTGAATACAATTTCACCATTTCTGCAGTCCTTCCAAAAAATGCTTCGGATATCGAGTTCAGACTGAAGGTAACCCTGGAGTTTGCGCAAGAGCGGGGGTCAGACCTCGATGTGGAATTTTCATTCATCATCGTGGGCCAGGCTGATTCGAACAGGAGGACCTACACAGGTGATATTGAGATCGACAAGGACCTCCTGGAGAGATTCGATGGTGAGAAAGGAGGGAGAATGAAGTTAATGATAGAGCGTGTCGATAATCTCGACACTGATGTCCTACTTTACCTGGGGTATGGTGAGAGTACCTGTTCCTTTGACCTCCCATATTCCAAATACAAATATGTACCGGGGGAAGAAGAGGAGGATGGTTTCGATTGGACCATTGTTGTCATAATCATCTTCGGCTCCCTTGTTATTATCATCCTGGTCTTCTTGGCCTTCGGTTTGATCGGCGGTAAGAAGGAAAAGGATGTGACCGATGAACCTCCACAAAGGACAAGGTACGGGAGTGAAAGAAGATGACGATCGCCCTGGACCTGAGATGTGGTGTCTCCGGTGATATGCTTCTTGGAGCCTTCATGGATATCTATTCCAGAGAAGGAGATGTCGAAAAGGTCCTGGAAAGGATCGAGAAGGCGGCATCGGTGATGTCCCCGACAAGGGTAACATTGAGGGGAGTGGAGAGACCCGGTATCATTGGAAAGGACATTTCTGTTGATTGGGACCCTCTCCCAATGAAAAGTGTTCCAGGAACTGCGATGAAGGAGTATTTAGGATCCGGTCTGAAAATAATATCTGCAAATGACAGGATCGTGAGGAAGGCCAATCGGATGCTCGATAATATCCTTGAAGCGGAGATGGTCGCCCATGGTTGCGGAACCTTGGAAGAGGTACATCTTCACGAGACAGGTACTCCTGACACTCTTGTGGATATCATTGGTATGACATTGGTTTATGATCTTTTGGAGATGGATGGAGAATGGTTGAAGGCCACACCAATCTCTCTGGGAATGGGGACTGTAGAAACATCTCATGGGACACTTCCTGTCCCGGTTCCTGCTGTAAGACATATGATCAGGTCCATTCCTGTCAGGGCAGGACCAGTTGAGGGAGAGCTCGCCACTCCCACAGGAGTGGCTGCCGTATCAGCGATAGTGGAGCTCTGGATGGACCATTCCGAAAAGGGAGATACAGAACCATTTAAAGGAAAACTCCTTGGTGCGGGTGCGGGAAAGAGGTTTTACAACGGTTTTTCAAATGTTTTGAGCATCTGGGAGGTTGAATGATGGAGATGAGGTTGAAGCTTGATGATGAGACCGTTGATGTCATCTTCACCGGTAAGGAAATGAAAATAGCCGGGATGAAGACCATTAAACCTCTGAGGGCCTCCTTAGATACGAAAAGGGTGATCCCTATACTCTATACCATAATCATTGTAGTAGGGTTAGTGATCACATCGATGGTGATAGGATCGCTTTTTGGTAGGGTGGATATTGCGATAATCTCGGTTGCTGCTGGTATGGGTCTTGCCGCAGTTGTCTATCTTTCCCTTTCACGGATGGAACAGGTACTTCAGATCGAGCACCCCTCAGGTATTCTGGAATTCAGAGGCTCCTCTGATGATCTGAGAAAACTCTATTACTCTGTATCCAAATTGACGATAAAGAAGATGAAGGACAAGGAACAGGAGGATGAGAAATCCTCCTTGAAGGGTGTGGGTGTTACCAAGGGAAATTCACTTCTGAACAAGGAAGAATTGAGGTCTGTAAAAGGTGACCTTAAAAGATCGGTAGTTCTTGGGGGTCGAATGATCGCACAGATCTGTCCTGAGTGCGGTAATGATGAACTATATTACGAGGGGGGATTCATGACAGGACATGTATACCACTGCAAGAGGTGTGATTATGTCGGATCCTTCATAATGGAGAAAGAACTCGATCTTAGAGAGTGACCTTCAGTCCTATTTGAGTCATAGAAAAATAGGCGATCCTTGGATCATTCCAACTCAGTGCATGAGGCAACAGACATCTGGAGGTTCGTCTGTGCATCCCCCATCTGTCATGACTTCTTGAAGGACCATTCTCTCCCAGGTCTTATTTACTCCTTATATCAATATAACCATAGGATCGGGTAAGGTCCTCCCCCGGCAGGGCTCACCTGCCGGGTCCCTTCCCGATCGAGGAGGGATCAAGACGAGATCGAAGATAGTTGCATGGATCTTGGCCTGCATGATGGCATTTACGATCACGGTTCTTACGAATTCCGATACAAATGCGGAGGTTCTAAACGGAGAGGAGGACAATGTCATTCCATCTGTCCTATCTCCATTAAATGTCATGGGAAGTGATAGGTCCTTAGGAGAGCCTTTTTCTTTTATCAATTCAAAGGACAGGTTTGTTGCCGATCAAGGAAGTGATGTCCTGTTGACATCACCTACACCATCAAGGGAATCGGACACTGAAAAGGAAACAGATGCACATGATTATGCAAACGGTTCAAGGATCACTAGCAGTGGAGAGAAGATATCCGGTACGCTGACCTATGATCCTTCTGGTACATCTGATTTCAAGGATTGGTATAAGCTTTCAGAAGATGATGTGGATCCCTCTCCCGGTGCTAGCCAACGGTCCTCATAATATCTCCATTACCATGACAAGCTATCTTGACGGGAATGACGGTCATGCCGATCTCTATGAATACAATATCGTTCCCTCATCTGTACCTGGTGAATTCGAACTTGAATCTGACTATTATGATTATATCTTGATCCATGTCCGATACTACGATCCGTGGATGGGGATGGTGGATATCGGAGGAACGGAATTCCTCTATGACGACATGGACCCATCTGATTCATGGGAGCATGCTGGGAACTGGTCATTCAGGTTTTCAACTCCTGTCCCATCCACTGGACCTGAAGACACCAATGGTTTCCAGGGCGGATTGGATGAGGTCGGGTGGTATTATATCTCATTTTCAATGGATTGGGGTGCGGTTATCGGAGCTCCTGATAGAACCGGATTCTCTGTAAAGTATGAGTTTGATGTGGGAACTGATGACAGGGATGTTACAGATGACGGAGCTAATGTTATTGAAGATGCAGGACCTTTCGAGGGGGACCTTTCCAGAAGGGTGCAATCAGCCTACGATCAGGTGGATTGGTACAGGTTCACTGGTTCTGATCCGGAAAAGCTCTGGAAGATGAGTTTCACTATTAACAGGACCCTCGGACTGGGTCAGGTAGATCAGAACTCTCAGAGGATTTATGATACTCACCAATTCTTCTTTGTTATGATACCCGAATCCGGTGCAGATGAGATCTGGGATACCGAGGATGACACCTGGTCGTATCTCTGGTGGAAGTTCACCTTTTTCATAACGGGTCCTGGTGCGATATCTGGTAACCAGACCTTCGGATTCACTCTGAACAACACATGGACCGATCATCCGGATAGGGGAGTCTACGTAGGGACCTATGTCACTCCAATAACAGCAGGATTTGAGGGAACGGAGATCACAGGTTATTATTACACCTCCTGGACAACCTTCTCTGATTATACCATAGATTTCTCTGTAATTGAAGAAAGCGTGAACAGGCGGCCCCAGGTAAAGGACCTTGATGTCACCTCCGATAATGAGTTCGAGAGAAGCGGAGGAGATGTAAGTGACACTTTTTCATTCGAGGTTACATATCAGGACCCTGATGGGGATGAACCTTCATTCCTGGACCTCTACCTTGATCCAGGAACCAAGGATGAAAAAGTGTATTCCATGCTGGGAGAAGATGACGGAGGTAGCCTGAAAACAGGCAGGACCTACTACCTAATCCTTGAGGGTGATGACATTGAAGAGAAGGATGGGACCTATTCTTTGATGGTCAATGCTTCGGATAGGATGGAAATGGGTTCTCTTCGGACCTCTCTTACCACGAATAATCTCTACCTTAACGGAACGCTTTCGGTTTGGGATGATGATGAGGTGGAATACGTTCCCAGCGGTTCCCTTGATCCTATGTCCGAGGACCAGGGTCTTATAATGATACCTCTGGAGCAGTTCAATGGAGGTCCATTCCGGGATCCTGAGAGGTCCTTTGTCGGATTCAAAGTATGGAATGGATCTCTGGGGGAATGGTCGGATGATTCAAAGCAAGATATCGTTAGGATAGAGATCGTTTACAGAGTAGGGGATGGTTGGTATGCCGAGGTCTCCTCTCTTGAGAACAAACATGGGGAGGAGTTGATAGGGATATTGGCCTTTGATGACCATTCCTATGTAGATGCCAATCTGTCATTAACGGTTCAGCCTGTCAACGATCCTCCTGTTTTGGATAGTGTTGAGTTCAATGGAGAAGATGTTTCTATAGATAGATCCGATCCTCTTGAACTGGAAGTTGACCTTCAGCCATATGGTATAAAGGAAGAGGAGGAGTTCGAGGTCCACCTTTTCGCAAGTGACAGTGATCCGGAAGAGGATCGGACACCGATATCCTTTTCACTTGTCGGTGTTGGCAAAGGATCCTGGTCCTCTTCACCCCAGATCGATCCCTCCACTGGAGTTCTGAAATATACACCACAGAACTCTGATGTAAGGGAGAATGGGTGGATGACATTCAGGATCACTGACGGTTTCGATCTGATCGATGTGAAATTGTGGATGGATGTTTCGAACACCCCGGATGATCCTGTGATCTCGACCTCTCACGAGGGTCTAACTGTCATGGAGGGAGCGACTTGGACAATGGACCTTTCCGCAGAAGATGTGGATAAAGGTGAAACCTTCGTCTATTCCATTAATTTGGATGAAGAGATAGGATCAGATTACACTTCCATTTCTGATCAACTACCCGAAGCAGTACTTGGGGTTGACCTCAGATACGACTTCGATGAAGTGACGGGATACCTCAGTCTGACCCCTATGGGTGAGAACATCTGGAAAACTTCAAATTCACTGCTTGAAGAGGTGACAGTGACCTTTGTTGTGCTTGTTACTGATTCTGATGGTAGGACCGACATGAAAGTGGTAAACCTCACCATGATAAAGAATGGTCCATGGATCCCAGCTGTACCAGATTTCACAATAACCGTGACCGATGAGGACCCGGATACTCCGGGTGATCAAGGTCTCAAGATAACGGTAACAGCTGAAGAGATCGATACAAAATACGATCCTGCATGGGTATACAGTTGGGTATTGAGTGACGGTAATAAGATCACCGGAAGGGAATTCGAGCATACTTTCACACCATCCGGTGATGGGACGACCTTCACTTACAACATCAAACTCAAGTTGGTTCTTGATGAATATATGACACCTGAAGGATCAAAGACAGTAACCTTGATGATCCCTGTGGTCAAGGAGGATAAGAAAGAAGAAACCTCGATTCTTCCCTTTATTATTGGGGGAGCGGTCCTTCTGCTTCTCATTATTATTGCACTCGTCTTGTTCATTGGGATGAGAAGAAGATCAGAGATGCCTCCTGCTGACACAGAAGGAGTATCTCCCCAAGGGTTCTCCGGTCCTCAATCAAGAGAGGTAAGGGCTCGGTCTCCTTCTCCTCTATATAGCCAGCAACCTGCAAGGGAAGAACATTTTGATGATAGTGTGAGATGTCCTAACTGTGGCTCACCTGTTCAGAAGGATTGGTTCCTCTGTCCGGAATGTAAGGATCCATTGAAGTGGTGAGATATTAGATCGTACCAGATAGACCGCAGTGCGAGCATGTGATCTGATGTGAACCTTCGGGAATGTGGAGGTGGTTTCCGCACTGCGGGCATTCCACTGTTATCATAGGGTTTTGTCCATGGTATGGATGTGATTGCTGTACCTGCATTGGCTGCTGGTATACCTGGGGAGAGGTTTCATTGGCCACTACATGGACTTCTTCAACTTCATGTTCCAATTCCCGGTAGGCTTTCCTGGCAGCTATGAACTCACGGAGGGCAAGTCCTGTAACACTTATGGCGATAACATCCAGGATTAAGGCGAAGATCAGGTTATTGCCATCCAGTGCCAAAAAGCTCAGTGGAAATACAATGATCGATACAATGACCATGATTACTATGACAACAGGGATCCAGGGAGCCCCCATGGAGGTTCCAGCTTCACCTTCCATGATCCTTTTGGTGCTAGGGATCAGCATTGACACAATTATACCTGATACAGCAATGGCGATGTTCAGAATGAAATTGATCAGAAATATGGTCTCTACCGAAGCCATGGTACTTTACCCAGAAACGAGATGGTATTTATTGATTGCGAATAACTGGTAAAAAATACGTGTTTTTGGAGGACCCTGGAATCTGTATGGTAACCTTTCCTTCATAATCAGAACATTGGATATTCTCTAACTATCATTTCAATGAAAAGTAATTTATGACATCTTTTGCTCTCTTTTCATGGTGTTGTACATTGGGGTTTTTTGATACTGAAAAGAATGTCTTTGAATATATCAAAATCGCGGAAGGGTATGATGGGAGGGAGCTGATATCGATACTTGAAGGAATATTGCCTCCGTCTTCAACGGTACTCGAACTTGGGATGGGTCCCGGAAAGGACCTTGATATTCTAAGTGAGAATTTCAAGGTGACAGGATCCGATCTATCCAAGGTTTTCATCGATCTGTATAGAAAGAAGAATCCGGGGGCCGACCTTTTACTTCTCGATGCCGTAACCTTGAAAACCCCAAGGAAATTTGATTGTATCTATTCGAACAAGGTCCTTCAACACATCTCGAAGGATGATCTGAAAGCATCATTCCAGAGGCAAGGGGAAATATTAAATGATAATGGAATACTTTTCCATACTTTCTGGAAGGGAGATCGGGAAGAAATGATGGATGATCTCTTGTTCGTTTACCACACCGTGGATGGACTGAAGGAATTGATAGGAGATAGATTTCAGATGATCAGATCGGAGATATATACAGAAATGGAAGAAAATGATTCGATCCTGATCATATTGAGGAAAATAATAACTTGAATGTGGTGAGGTCCTTTTCAATATTCTTCATGAATGAGGAAGGAAAATATAGACAAGAAAATTCAAATATTGAATTATCTAATTTGAATTCATGGATGCATCGATCATTTTCATTGCAATATCCATTTTAACCCTGGTCCTGATCATTATAATGGGTATCATTCTAATGAGTTGCAAGAAGGAGAGGAAGAAAAGTCTCTCTCCTTTGACAATTCTTGCATTCGGCTTCATAATAACAGGTATGTTCGTTGGAGGAGGCAGGTTTATTGGTTATGGTTTCATGGGTGTTGGTGTGGCATTTGCAGTTTTTGATATGTTTCTAACACTGAGAAGAAATAAGGTTCAGGTTTGAATAGGTATTCTTTCCTTTGAAGGAGTAAAAAATATATCGCACCTTGTCCATTTCTAATCTGGACTGGATAGGAATGAATTGAATGATGGTGTGAAAAATGGAATTGTTGACACAGATGATCATTGTCCTATTTGTTGTATTACTGATATTCATAATTTCACAAGGACTGCTTTTTCTATTTTTATATCTCCTTATCAGAAAGAATATATCAATTCCTGAAGATGTCAAAATGTCTAATTGGGAAATAGTAAGGAATAGGGGAGTCTTGCCCTATATCTCAATTTGGGTTATGATTTACGGATTCTCGTTTTCTGTAATCACTGGTTCATTACATGAGTTTTTAGTGGAAAGAAGTACAATTTCAATGATCGAAATGATTTTATATCTCATTATTGGACTAATAATAGGACTATTTTCATGGCAATATGCAGAGGAAAAATATAAGGCCTGGAAAGAAAAAAAATTGAAAGTTAACGATCAAGTCAGAAGCGCACCATTATTCCGAAAGACATCTAATATTGAAAGGAAGAATGGTATTGAAAAAAATGTTAAGAATTGATAGAATCAATTCCAAATTTCACTGGACGAGGCAATATCTATATTGTTAGAAAGGGTTTTTTAGAATGTACGAAGGTTAAACGAACCTCCGATCAAAAGGAAAATGGATTCAATTAGGAAGTAATTTAGGAATAAATAGGAGATGTAAATGATAGACTATTTTGATTTTGAAGTGGGTGAAAACGAGATTCACCATGTTCAATTTTATTATGAGTATGGTGGATATTCAAATGTAGTTATGATCGATGGTGAAATTATTAGTGGAAAGAGATTCGGTAATCCGGAGTTATTTGAGGGAGGCACAATACTTCCGTTATTGTTTTCTAAATATCCAAATCTAAAGAAGGGGAATGAGATAAAATTCAAAGTGGGGATGAAAGAGGTACATAACGTGAAAATTGTTTTCAATTTAATTAAAGAGTTGGGAATATCGAAAGGATGTAATATTGATATTTATATTGATGGAAAATTGTTTGATATAATCGAATATCGTAGAAAAGGAGTATTCGGTTAAGAAAAAATTTCTTAACGCATAAGATGACAATATTAAATCACTTATGGTCAATGATGATTCTATGGTCCTTTGTTGTGATAAACAGGTCATCACCATCATAAACTCCAGCAAGGTCAGCGATCTCTTTTGGTATCCTGACTGCCAGACTACCACCTACCTTGAACACCTTTCTTTTAAAGAGGGACCTGAGTTCTTCATACTCACCCTCATCCACCCATTCTTCCTCACATTTGGGACAGACTTCCACATCTGCATAGATGCCAGGGGATATCTCCCTCTTTTCGTTTTTCAGGGTAGTTCCGCATTCCGGACATATTGTCATTCATACACCTCCTTCAACAGTGATTATCCAGATCGTTCCATCCTGGACCTTGAAGATGATCCTGATGAATGAATTACCGATCTTCCTTTCTAATATGCCAATATCGCCATCTTTATTTGGTTTCTTGACATATTATGCTGTCTTGAATAAATGATGGAGTTCAACTATGCTCATGTCGAACCTTTCGATCAATCTCAAAGCTGCATGTTTCTTCATTTTTATAGGAAGCTTATGGATCTCCACCGTATCACATATACATAATAGATACATTATATATATATATTTTATTTCTCTTCAACTTTGAACTGTCCGAAAACCCTATAAAGGGAAATTCGTGATACTGTAATCTACATCTAGACAGCTATATTTTATACTATTAATTTCATGTTTTTCTGAATATGCGAATGATAAAGGTCTCACCTAAGGTGAATAGATATTTATCAGGATTTAAATTAACTATTTCCGCTATTTTATTGATATGTTTGATCCTCTTTGTCTCTTGTTTTTTCATTTCATTCTTTCTCCCCCTTAAAGTAACTGAAACCGTAGAAAAGGGAGAAGAAGGAGAACCCAATAATGTTTCAGTAACAGTTAGTGTAACACTATCAGCAGAAACTTCACCGCTATCAATATGGATGAGAAAAATTTCGATAATAAGTTTCCTTTTAGTGTTCTTTAGTATGATATTTATTGTTAAAAATGAATATCGGTTTAAAAATTTCCTTGAGTTGGGATGGATATTCGCAACTCCATTCTTCTTCTTATTCTATTATATGGAGTATTTATTTCAAGAGTTGCCTTGTCCAGCTCATCACAATTTAGAGTTCCCTATGATATTTTCTTTGTTATTCTTTGTATTAACCTATCTTATCATGCTTGGGATCCTTATTGTTGAGGTCCTGATCAAGGTTGGAAGATCAATATTGAATAAAAGGACCAAAGAAGTTGAAAATTTCTAACTATACCATCTCTTCCCTACAACTGAAAAACTTCTGTTGTTGAACGATCTCAGTTCTCAATACATTTTTCTCCTGATATCCGATCAATATAGGAAATCTATTGGAACAAAGATCCTACCTTGTTGATCTCTTAATGGAATTACCCTTCGGTTCATGGACGAACCTCTGGACCAGTAAAGCTGCAACAATTCCCATAAATGCAGATATAAGGAATGGGATGGAATATCCCGGAAGGTCCATGAAAATCATTGAATACTCTCTCTCGTGGGTGAGGTCCCATACTAACCCTCCAAGGATAGGGCCTATCGTCGCTCCTACATTTGATATCGCTTGTATAGTCGCTATCAATCTTCCTCTGATCCTTGTGGGAACGATATCTGCCTGAAGTGCCCTTGTTGCAGGTTGTGAGACCTGTCTTCCAATATCCTTCCCAACGAATGTGATCATTGCAAATATCTTTCCAAACGGAAGAAGTGGTGTCAAGGACAATATGATAGTTGAATATCTTCCCCAGATCGAAGCATGTACTATCACCGGTTTCTTATGGGGTCCTTCAGTAAAATATCCTGTAGGTATGACAAACAAAAGTCCCAATCCCATCCCTGCGCCGAACAGTATGGAAAAATCCCTGGCTCCGATACCGAAGTTCTGTTCCATGAAGAAGAACATCACAACGGAACCCAAAGACCAGGAAAATCCCTCGAAGAAGGAGTTGGCATAGAGCATGTTCAGGGAAAGCCTGGTCCTCTTTCCGATCCCCATTTCAGCTTTCTCTTCTTTCACCCGCCGAGAGACCTGGTCTTTCACAACTGTCAATTTATCCTTGAGGAAAATAAGACCGAAAAAGGCAGCAATGAAGGATACTCCGCTGGTGAAATAGAATGGGGTCCTCATCGAGGCGAGTTCAGAAAGTCCTCCAATATCCTGGGCAATGTATAGGATCAGACCTCCGATCAATGGTCCAGCTACAATTCCTATGTTGGTAAGGAAGATATACACGGATATCGACCGGGACCTCTTGGAAGGTGGAGCAGAATCCACAACGAGGGCCTCACCTACAGGCCAGACCATTGCGGATGCGGTTCCCTGTAGAACTCTTACAAGTATCAAACCCCACCAGTTCTGAGGAAGGGTGAAAAGGAATGCAAGAAGACCGTAGAGGAACATTCCGGTGATGATGACCTTCTTCCTACCCACTCGATCAGAAAGCTTCCCGAAAGGCCTTGCAAGAAAGGCCCTTGTAAACATAAAGGAAGCAAGAAGGAGTCCTACCTCAAAACCCCCTCCCCCAAGAAGATCGACATAGTTGGGGAAGATAGGGAGGATCATCCCGAATCCGAGATAAATAGAAAAAGCCAGGAAGGAGGCCACACCTATGTTGAGCTTCCAGCTCCCTGCCATATTAGTGCGAACATATCATCCTATAAATAACTGGCAGAACCGGTAACCGAGACATATGCAGATCCTTCAAGTGCTCTGATAACAAGGTTGTAAATCCCATCCACTCTCAGATCGGAGGGGCCGAAGATCCATACAATGTTCTTCTGCCCGATCAACTCGAGGGTTTCATTTTCAACAATATCCAGATAGGGATTCTCGAGGTAAACATCCAGTTTACTTGCTCCTAATTCCAGGATTTTTGCACCTGTGAAGGTGATGGATAAGTTCATGCTGGTGGCACCCTTCTTCAAGGTCCAGTTTAACTCTGTCATGTTATTGAATTGGATAGGTATGGTAGACTGTTCGATCATAACTCCGCTGACAGGTCCTATCGTCAGGTTCTGGGGGACCACTGTGATATTGAGCTGGGTGGAATCCTCCTGTTCGGCCTCATCCAAAACGGTTAAAGTGACTATATATGACCTCGCTTCAGGGAATGAATGATCCAATGTGCCGTTCGTAGTTGTCACCAATGCTCTTGATCCTTCCTCATTGGTATATCCGAAATCCCAGACGAAGAACTTGATACCTTTGTTGGAAAGGTTACCGGAATACCCGGGATCGAACGATTCATTCCCGTCGAAGAATACTGCTGTTCCCAAGGTTGTCCTTGTTCTGTCTGCAGTAAGGATCGCAACCGGAGGCTTATCATTGGACATATCTGTATTGTTCAGGCCGCCCCCGTCATCATCAGGTTCTATGAGGGCCATTATTTTACCGCCAAAGGTGGACCAGCCTATCCCCAGGACCATAAGACCAACGATGACCACCGTAACAATGATCGCGATTTTTTTAATATTGGAATCCTTCTTGGGTTTTGCCATCATTCCCACCTTTGGTTGCCCTGACTTCACTTTGGGTACCGGCTTATTGGTTTAAGAGGCTTTTTAATCTTTTGGACCCAGGGTGAAAGTTATTTCTGAACATCCTTTGCCTTCTGTCTCTCCTCTTTTTGCAACCTTCTCTGCATTATTCGGTCCAATATGAGCTTCATGTATACTGCATCATGCTCCAAAAGAGGTGATTCGGAGATGATCCTGTAATCCCATTCTTCGTGGTCCAGCATCATCTCGGCCAGTGGATCGAACCTGAGGTCCCCCTTCTTGATGGGAGTGGCCATGATCTTGTCACCATCAGCATGGTCCACGCCGGAGAAGTGGATGTAGAACTTACCGGTCTTCATCTGGTCTTCCACCTTGTTGAAAAGGTCCTCAAAATCCTGTATCTCTCTGAGGGAACCTCCATCTCGTGCATGGATGTTTGGAATGTTAAGGACCGGTATCGTCCTCTGGACCCTTTTATTGATCTCAAGGATCTCGTCCACCGAACCAAAGACCTTCTGTCTGCCTGAGGTCTCGAGACCAAGTTCTATGTCCAATCCCATCTTCTTGAACTTATCCCTCAGCCATCTTACTCTCTTTATGGCTTCCTCCATGGCTTCATCCTTGTTGTAGTCGTGATACATTCCAACATGGAGAACGCAGAGGTCCGCTCCGAGCTTCTGGCTGATCTCTCCGCTCCATTGAACGTTATCAAGGGACCTCTGGACATAGTGCTCGTCCCCCAGAAGGTCCATGTAGTAAGGAGCATGGACACTCAGGCTGACATCCAGCTCCTCTCCAAGCTCCTTTATCAGGTCAAGGTCCTCGGGAAGGTCCCTCATGGGGCGAAGAAGCTGTACCTCCATTGCATCCAGTTGAAGTGCATGAATGTCCTCAATACCATCCTTAAGGGTTCTCCCCTTACAGGATAGTGGTATGCCGGCTGGGCCGAACCTTATGTTCATCTTAAATCCATCTCCTGTTTGATCATTCTAGGTAATGTACCCCTTGGCTCTTCTCTTCGATAGGGTGCATATTTTCTTGATCCCTAATGTATTTATAGTTATCTGAAATCGACTTGATCAAAGGGAGATCTTGCCTTTTTTCAGGAGCATTTCAACAGCTTTTTCAGCGGCCTCATCCAGCTTTCCTTCATCGTCCAGACTGCGGGAGACCATCTTGTTCTGCTCATCGATCACTACTTTTGATTCCCTTCTGATCCTATCCCGTTCACCTCTAAGCTGAAGGACCTTCTCTCTTAATTCGGTAGCCTTCTGATGGTATGAATCCGCCTGCTTACGGACCTTGAGGTATTCCTCATGGCGTTTGTCAGCCTCGCTCCTGAGATGATCAAGGCTGGGTCTGAATTCATCCAGTTGATCGTTCAAGTCCCTCAGCTTCTCGAAGATCTCCTGGACCTTCTGATGTTCCTGGTCTGCCAGTTTCCTATATTCCTTGATCTCATCGTCTGCTGTTTCCGCCTGAACCCTCTCAGCTTTGAACTCTGGCTCCTTGGCTTTCAGCTCCTTTAGCTTTCTTCTCTTCTCATCGATCGCCTTTACGATCCCTCTCTCTTTTTCAAGGGAATGGGACCTTGTCTGATATTCCTCTTCCAGCTTCTTCAGGTCCCTATCGATGGTGTTTATATCCTCGTAGAATATGGTTTCCTTGTTCCCGGGTTCTTTCCTAACACCCCTGAGGTTCCTTGCTTTCTGGTTGTAGAGGTCCCTTCTGGCCTTCGCTGCTTTCATTTCTTCTAGCAACTGCCCTTTCTTATCTCTAAGGTCGCTAAGCTGGTCCAGGATCCGCTTTCTCCTCAAGTGAAGGTCATCCCTCATCTCACGGATTACCTTGCTCTCATCGTTGAAGTGGTCTCGTTTCTCAAATAGAGCAGTGAGCCTCTTCTCAGAGTTGGACAGATCCTTTAAAAGTTCCTCGGGCATTTCGTCAGGTGACATATTTAAAACCACCCTTGAGGGAAAGGCAATAAATGACAACTGATACTTGAACTATTCCCTTGGGGTATAGCCAATATTTGCGATCTTGGCTGCCATTGCTCCTGCCACGAACCCCGCATCTATGTTAACAACGGCCAGAGGAGAGCAGGATTGAAGCATGGCAAAGAGGGCAGTTTCTCCTTTTCCATGTATCCCGTAACCTGTTGAAACAGGTAAACCAATTACCGGGATCCTTGTGAGACCAGAGACCAGAGTGGGGAGAGCCCCTTCTCTTCCTGCAGCGACGATAAGAACAGAGGCACCCCATTTCTCCAAATCCTTCAAGGGGAGCATTAACCTGTGGACACCGGCCACTCCCACATCATTGTAGGTTTTCACCTCACACCCCATCTCTTGGGCCAAAAGACTTGCTTCAAGGGACACAGCTACATCAGAGGTCCCTGCTGTAAGGATCCCGATCTTTCCACCTGAGGTCTTGATCTCAAGACCATCCAAATGGGCTACAAGGAACCTGGCCAGTGGTTCGTATCTGATTTTGATATCAGGAAAGTCTGAACGGATATGATCGATCAGATCAAGGGACCTTTCTTCCTCCAATCTTGAAATTATGGCCCTATTACACCTTTTCAGGAAATCAAAGGCGATATCTTTTATCTGATCGTCTGTTTTTCCTTCTGCCAATATGACCTCTGGAACACCTGTTCTGTCCCATCTGTGCGGATCGATGTTTGATACGCCCGAACCGAAAAGCCTTCTTTCCAATTCCTCTTTGGCAGTATCAACATCTATCCTTCCTTCGGCCAGATCCCTTAAGAGGTCTTCCATGAACATCCAAGGTGAAGGCATTAGAAAAAACCTGCGCCCGGGGAAAGGGTCATTACATATATCGTACAATCCGGTAATCCGATCGATCCAAGGACCGGAACAAGGGTGATCTTATGACCTCCAGCGGGGATGATGATAACGGAAACTTATCAGCGGGAAAGGAAACCCGCAACCCCGGAAGGACCATACACAGATTCACCAAGGATGGATTTGTCCTTAGGCTCATCGATGTTTCGGGGGACCTTGAGAATGATTGGAGGGTCCTCAAGGACGGAGAGGAGATACCTGTTTTCTCGATGAAAGGAGAGGATCTTCTTGATGCAGCCCTCGAACAGGTAAGTTGTATCTCTATTGGGGGAAAGGATTCCTCCGAGCTCTTATATCTATCATTTCCAAGGTGGGATGAGAAGGCGTTTGCTGACCTCGAAAGGAAGGATGTATCCATTGGGACGGTTCCCGAGGGAAGGGGTCAGAGATTGAGGATAACATCAGGTGGTTCAAGATATGAAATGATCTGTCAAGCGCAACTGATGAAGGACCCATCTCCTTCCTATATCCTTTCCAGGCTCAATGCAAAGAACTTCGGTTACAGCGTCGACCTGCTGGGAATGAGCTATTGGAAGCTTGAGGGCAGGAATATTCCCTGGTTGACGATGATCAGATATCCGGAGGGAACCAGTTCAGGTTTCTCTCCTTTCCTTTCAGACCTCAACAGATTGATTTCATCATCCATTAGGCTTCACAGTGACGAACTTAATGGATTCCTGCTTGATCTCACTAGGTCCGATGATAGGGTATCCTATGGACTTTCAAGAAGGATCGGTAAGGCGATCGGGGAACTTCATGGATGCCTGATCATGGATCATGGTAAGAGAGCATTGGGAGATTCTGAAGGAGATCGGATACTGAGATTGTTCACAAAAGAGCAACTCGGGATGGAAGACATCGGTTCCTCCCTCGGGCGGGTTTCAGGGTATATCGAGGAGCTCAAGGTAGATCTCATGCGGGAGATCGGGACTGCCACACAAACCATTGCTCCGGGAAGAAAACAGCGTGTTGTAAGGTCCTTACCTCAAAAGGATCCCTTTAAAGGGCTATCACTTCTAAGGAGTTCCCTTTCACAGAAGCACAAGGTGCTTAGGGAAAGGTTCTCTTTGCTTAGAAAATTCAAGGGATCACCATTGGTACCTTCGGGACTTGATTGTTCTTTAGAGCATATTGAACTCCAGGATGATCTCAAACCCATCTTTCGAAAGTTCGACTGGACATTTCATAGCAGAGAAGGTTCTAAGGTCACAAAGGTCCTTCCACTCAAAGATCTTGCCCTGGTGCTAAATTCTCTAAAGAAGGCAAGGTATCTCTCCTCAGCCAGGGTGATGGAGCGAGTTTCCAGAGGAAGGGACCTGGGAATGCTCGACATCCTTTTCCTTGAGGACAATCTGGCCAAGGAGAGTTCAACATCCATGATGAGGGACCTCAACACCTTCCTGATGGTAAGGAAAAGGGATATTCCATTCAGATACGTGTTCCTGACCTCGATCGTATCCTCCATATGGTATGAGAAGAACAGGAATTCCCTGGTACGTAGGATACAATGAAGGTCTGTCAGAAACCGAGAACGAAGACCTCTTGGTATATCCGAAGGGGATCGATACATTGGAAGGGATCAAAATGATGCAGATATTGGCCTCCCTGTCATCGGCATCAAGGACCCTGAGAGACGGAATGAAGAGTAAGGTGGGACTGGAATCGGACCTTCTTACAGCACTTACGGTCTAAGCATAATAATATTCCCCTTTTCTTCTCTGCTCCTCATCAAGTCTGGATCCAAGCTTATTAATGCGAGGCCGCTTTGTTTCCATATCCCTCCTGAATGTGATCCCAACATCGGATAGGAATAGATTCATTCCATCTCTGAGGTCCAGAGGACCTTCTGCTGTACCATTTATAGAGGGTTCCCCTTTGAACACCATAAGGGTGTCTGAAACCAGATCTATGAAGTATACATCATGGTCAACAATTAGGCCGGAACGCCCTCTCTTCTCGATGACCCTCCTGATGATCTTTGCCACTTCCATCCTCTGGTTCGCATCAAGGTAGGCCGAGGGCTCGTCAAGCAAGTACAGGTCGGCTTCCTGGGCAAGTGCTCTGGCAACAGCAACCCTTTGCTGTTCTCCACCGGAGAGTTTTGACATCTCCTTGTCGTAAAGATGCTTCAAACCAAGCGGCCCTTCGAGTTCGGCGCGGAAGAATCCCGAACCGAATTGCTCTTTCAGTTCGATAATGAGATAGTCCCTTACGGGTCCGTCAAAATCGTGCCTTATATACTGGGGTTTGTAGGATATTTTCACATCAGCTTCAACATGACCGGAATCAGGTTTCAATTCCCCTGCCAGCATCTTGACAAAGGTCGTTTTTCCCGTCGCATTTGGTCCCACACACCCAACGACTTCTCCCACATGTATGGTTCCTGCTTTGGACTTGAAATGGAAGGATGGGAATTTCTTCTCCAGGGCAGCGTAGGTAAGAAGGTCCCCTCCGGTCCATTCTGCTTTTGGGGGATGGTCATAGAACTCAACAGGTTTGTCCCGGAACCTGACGTTCTCTACCCTCAGATACCCTTCAAGGAAGACATTGATCGCCTGTTTGACAGACATCGGTTTTGTAACGACACCAAAGGCTCCCGGGTCACCATACATCAAAGATATATTATCAGCAAGGAAATCCAGGATAGCAAGGTCATGTTCCACTACCATTACCTGCTTGTCATCTCCAAGGTCCTTGATCATCTGGGAGATCTTCAACCTCTGTCTGATATCAAGGTAGGACGATGGTTCATCAAAGAACAGGAAATCGGCGTCCTTGAGCAGAGTTGCTGCTATTGCAACACGCTGCAGCTCCCCTCCAGAAAGCTTCTCAAGGGTCCTGTCGAGAACATGGGAGATCTCCAGAGAAGTTACCACCTCCAGTAGCTTCTTATCATTGATCTTGGAAAGCATCTCCCTTACCTTTCCCTTGAACATCTTAGGAATATTGTCGACATACTGAGGTTTAAAAGCTGTGATCAGTTCATTCTTGGCAATGTTGGAAAAATGCTCGTGAAGTCCTGTTCCTCCGAACCTCTCTGCCACATCTTTCCAATCCTTTGGAGGAAGCTCGGCCTCATCTTCTTCAAGCTGTTTTGAGCCGAAGGCCTTCGGTTCATTCCCGTCATCTTTATCTCCATCAATACCAAGGGCGAAATTGGGGATCATCGTTCCTGAAAGAACATTCAATATCGTGGATTTCCCGATACCATTTGACCCAAGCAAACCTAGGACCCTTCCTTCCTGGGGGTAGGGGATCCTGAACATCCTAAAGCCGTTTGGACCAAATTGATGGATGATGTCGGTATCCAGTTCTTCTGGCAGATTGGTAATCCTGATCGCATCGAAAGGGCACTTATGAACGCAGATACCGCAGCCCACGCAGAGTTCCTCATCTATGATCGGTTTATCCTTGGAGTCCCATGAGAAAATTTCGTCACCCGCACGGACCCTGGGACAGAAATGGTAGCATTCCTTGGAGCATTTCCTTGATTGGCACCTGTCATAGATGAGAGAAGCTATCCTCATATTATCGAAGGGTCCATATGTATAATGTTATTAAATGTTGGTCAGACTGATCTAAGTTTGCCTCTGGCATCCTTCCATTCTTCCGATATCTCCAGGAATCTCTCATAACCATTCTCCCTGATGAATTCCAGATGTGCCTTATAACACCTGTATTTGTATCCCTTCTCGAACCAGGGTTGAATGATATCGCATGTGTCCATTTCCCCGCAGTCAGCACATGTTTCGAGATCCTTCTCCTTGAAGCAGCAGATCTTCATCCTACATCTTGCTTTGTCGAGATTCCTTTCGCCTGTATCATAACCGAGCTTGCATCCTCTGCAAGATCCCTCTTTGAGGGCTTTGCAGGTTCGGCAATATGCCCCACAGCAGCCGATCTCCCGGATGGACATCCATATCACACTTCTTCAATGATCAGAAAACATCACTTATGTTTCTTACAACCTGGGGCATCTCATCGGTGGGTCCTGTCTTCTTCCAGACTATCACGCCGGATCCCAGGACCTTTCCACCCTTCTTTTCAATTAATTTCCTCATCTTCTTCACCGACTGGTTGCCCCCGGTCCAATTGTATTTGAGGCCCTTGGTCACAAATACAACCGCCTTTTTTCCGTCTAATGAAGGGAGGTCAGTGAGATATCTGGCCATGATCGGATTCAGATGGAAGGCCCAAACCGGTGATCCAAAGATCAAAGAATCATAAGGCTCAGTCCTTGGGACCGCTTTGAATTTTATTTCATTTCTCATTTTCTGAGCGTCGCCATCAGTTACGATCCTCTCGATCTTGACCGAATGCCCTTTCTTCACAAGGTCTTTCTTGATATCTTCCGCAGCCAAAGCGGTATTCCCCGTATAGGAGAAAACGATTATTCCTATCTTCATGAATATCACTCCATGGATACAAATAGATGTTTTTCCATCCTTAGCTTCTTGCAGTAAAAGAGATTTCATTGATTTCTTATTTTCCCAACAGAATAGGAGGAGATCCAATATTGACGGTTCTTTCCCAGGGATATCTAATATATCAAAGGAAAGATTTACATTATATAGATGTAATTGAACGTTGAACAAAGGGGTTGTGATAATGGCAGATTCAAAGGTAGTCAAGGTCCTGGACTCGAAGCTGATCGAGCAAGGAGTGATCTCTAAAGAATATTCCAAAGACTACAAAATCGTTCACATTATGTTGAACAGTTACATGAGGAGGTCCGGGAAGATCCTGACCCAGAAGAACTTCGATAAGGGAAATGCAACTCTGAGGGATTGGCTGATGATCCTTCACAAGGAGGGAGCAACCCAGGATAAGCTTACAAATTATCTCAGGTGTGGACTGGCCCATCTTTCATTCGATTTTATTGCATCACAGAACAAGGGCCTCTCAAACGGAGACCTTGTTACAAGGGCCCTCCAATCCTTCAAACACAGGAACTATCATAAGAGCTTCTTCAGAAAGGCTCCAAAGAAGGCCACAGAAAGAATATCCTTGAAGAAGAAATAATCCCAATCATCAAAGGAAATTTAACTATCATGCATTGGTTGAATTTTTTTCATTATAATCGGCACTATATATGTTATCGTTCACAGGCGATTTCAACTATCATCTCAAGAGGTATAAGATCTGCTGGAATATGGCTCATCTTCGGGATGTAATGAGCAGCTTTCGCTGAATCAGTTCCCACCCTTTTAATACCGATCCTGTCAAGTGGAGTGACCACCATGCAGGTATCGTCGTAGACCTCTACCCCTGAATCTATGATCCCCTTGAGGACCTCTGTGTCCATTATCTCCCGGAGGGCCTTGTTCGTGTATACAATAATCCTTTTCTCCTTCGAAAGATTTCTACCATCAAGAAGTTTGTATAATCTTCTGAACTCGGTGATACCGAATTGGGGGCAACCAAGGACGAATATATCCGGGGAATTATCATGGTAAGGATAAAGTTCATCTTTCATTGATAGAAGCTCATTTGCTGATATCGAGATAGTATCCTTGATGATTCCCATCTCCTCTGACCTCTTGATATAATGGTCTTCGGGTGTGATCCCTTCCACGTGGAAAATTGCATGGCCCCCTTTTGCTGCAAGCGCTGCTCCAAGATGTTTCAGATCTGCCCTCATCGTTTGTATGTCGATCCCTGAGAAATATGGGATCTGGGAATTGAAATTCTTTCCTATGAAGGCTCCAAGAAGGTTGAAATGGAAGGATCCCAATTGATCGACCACTTCAACTTTTAAGGTGGGGTTCCTGTTCTCTTCTCTGTGCATACCCCAATCTGGTGTCTTCCCTAATATAGCCGAGGCAAGAGCTGAGATTCCCCCCTCTCTGTTTGTCCTTGCACCTACCATTGAATTGGCAAATATCACGGCATTGGACTCACCCCAGGAGAGATGATCTCCAAGACCGATCGGTTCCATCCTTTGAGGGGTCTCATAAGGTATACAAGAGCATGTCAGGTCAATCCCAAGTTTGCCATAGAGATCTATGATCTCCAGTTGTTTGGAAGCAAAGTCCTCGGGGTATCCAAGTTCCTTCCATCTCAAAAGGTCCATGCCGGCTGGATTTAGAGATGATGGGACCTGAACCTTTGCCCCCATACCGTTCAGTTTCCTCAACAGGGTGATTAGTGCCTCCCCCGCTGTGTGATAGGATACTCCAGATATATGGGCCGACCTTATCGGGACGAAGCCTTCCGCCTCTTCCAGATCTCCCAGGTTTACGAGTATCTTCATTGCAAAGGATAGGCCCTCCCCCTTTTCTCCCTCCAGGACAGCTTCCTCTTCCTTTGTAAGGTACATGTAAAGGGAAAGGCTGCCAGCTGAGAAAAACCTTATCATCCTTACATTAAAAGGAGAGAGTGAACTGAAACAAAAATAATTATATACTAAATAGTCAATAGATGTAATACAAGTATAATACATACTTGCCAGCTGTGAAATGGGGAATGTGGAGCAAATGGCTGAAAAGACAACGATCTCTGCAAGACTGGACCATCAGCATTTTGGTATGCTGGAACGGGTTCAAAGGGATTCGGGTCTTTCCAAGACAGATGTAATACAACTCGCACTTGAGAACCTTTCCACAACCAAAGGAGTGGGAAGGGAGAACAAGGTCGAGGTCCCGATTTCCGCCTCCACGATGATGAGGGCTTCCAGGCTTCACGTCACCTACGGATATGGTACTACACTCGTAATGCTTCTTTCAGAAGCTGTCGATGTTGGTGTGAGAGAGATCCGTAAGAAGATCGATGTGGACCGGAAGGAGGACCTTCAGCTTGCAAAGGACGATATGGACGCCAGAGCTGTGGAAATGCAGCAGGATTCCATATCGAGCTGAGGATAGTAGGCTACGTTAGGGATGCACGCGGCCATTGGAGCGTCAGGAGCCGACCGCAATGAAGAGCAGAAAGCGGTCTATAGGCCTTTCCGGGCAAACGAAGACCAGGGGGATTTGGAGAATGCATTTTGAGACCGACCTGACGGAAAAAGCAAAAAGCGACCTGCTCTACCTTGAGCAGCTCAACTCGTATGCGGAGAATACTAAGAACACACCTGAATACATCCGGGCGATGGCCATGTATACCCAGGCCCTCCATGTCATTGAGGAGAGGTACGGAGAACTTGAGCACACCATTTATCGGAGCAAGTAAGGAGCATTCAGTATGATGGATAGAGGGGGTCCAAGACCGAGGTCCCGGAAGGTCCTGGTGATCGGGATCGGCAGCGGTGCCAGGAGGATGACAGAGCTCATCCACAATGGATCCGAGGACCATGTTGACACTCTCTACATCACCACCGACGAATCGGACCTGAAAAAGACCAAGGCCGATGTGAAGTTCCTGATAGGAAGGAGGCTTTGCGGTGGAAAAGGGGCTATGGGATTAACCGAACTTGGCGAGAAATCAGCAGAAGATGCCAAGCGGGACCTTGAGCCCTACCTTCAAGGTTACCCGTTGATTATACAGCTTGCAACGCTAGGCAAGGGGACAGCCAGCGGGGCGAGCCATGTGGTAGCAACCCTGGGCGAGGGCCTTGGGGCCCTCGTCATTAATTTTTTAATGATACCCTCATCTACATTGGAATCCATGCAGAGGACAATAGCCAATCATTCGAAGAACAGGATGTTAAGGCGCAATTTCAATATCCTCACCATTGATCAGGATCGTTTTCAGGAGATAAATGGCAATCAACCTCTTTCGAGAACCATGGAGGCCCTTGATGCCCTTCTTTCATGGATCGTTATCTCCCTTTCGAACGTCATTTTCGGAAGAACTCCAAGGTCACTATCCATTTCAGATCTCAGATCCGTTTTCAAGGAGGGGAATGAAGGGACCATATTCGTGGGAGGCTCCTATCTTGCAGAACCGGACCAGGCAGCGGATGAGTTCATCTCATGTGGACTCCTGAAGAGAGATCCAAAAACTGGGAAAGGATTCCTGGTAAACCTGGTCACTCCCAAAGGAGCAAAAGAAGGACTGACGCAGCCCTTCATTGATGCACTTATGTTGAGGGTGGACGGTTCCAAGAAGACGGTGTTCGTTGGCAACCTGGAGGACCCATCCAGGACCAACATCATAGATCTCATAGGGATCGTTACCGGAATGGAGGATGGTAAGGTGGAGCTCCAGACCCTTAGAACTCCAACTGGACAGGAAAACAGCAAAGAACTCCATCCACGAGGTCCGGACAGATGGGATATTCCCATGGTAAGGTGATTTTCATGACAGAAGACTGCGACCCAGATCAATCAGTGGTAAGTATTCCTCGGAAGGATATGCCAGATCCTCTGGAAGGTGGGGATGGAGTGAAACCTCAAGTATCTCCTGCATGGACCTTTTAGATGATGAACCTGGTCCGATAATACCGAAATGGACCATCCCTTGTCCAAGAGGAGCTGAAAGGTTATTCCTTGAGATCAGTTCATGACCTGTCTCTTCAAGGAATTCCCTTTTTGAGGTCTGAAGAGGCGTTTCTCCAGGGATTCCTCTTCCACCCGGCATTTCCCAACCTCCCCTTTTTCTCGATCTGACCATCATGAATTCTGAGAGGTCGTTGGTAAACGCAATCACATAGGTCCACATCTTCTTCACTTCTCATACCCTACGGCAAGGATCGTTACAGGTCTCAGATGTTCAGGGAGACCTGCAACTTTCTTGATCTCTTCCTCATCAAAGGATCCGATCCAGCATGAACCCAAACCAAGATCGGTGGCTTTCAGCATGGAATAGGTGGCAGCAATGCTTGCATCCTGGATACAATAGAGGTCCCTTCCCCTTTCACCGAATTTTTCAATTGCATCGAGATCAGCGCAGAAGATAATGAGATAAGGTGCCTGGGCAGCCCATTCCTGGTGCAGGGCTCCCGAGATTTTCCCCCCCTTGAAAGTGAAGATCCTCCTTGCATTAAGATTCCCCGCTGTGGGAGCCAACTGGGCTGCAAAAACCAATCTTTCGATATCCCTATCAGGCGGGGCCATGGTCGTGAAGCTTCTTACGGAATGTCTATTTTCCATTACCGAATCCAGGTCCAATCTTACCACCTCTTGTTTTCTCTAACCACCCTACCATCTATCATTACCTTTTCAACATGATTGACCCCGAAATGGTAGAGAACATGATCGAAGGATGTATCCTTCAATATCAAAAGGTCAGCATCATATCCGGGTGAGATCCTTCCCTTTCTGGAACCAAGGTCGATCGCATTTGCGGCATTCACAGTGGAAGCTGCAAGGATCTCGTTCGGAGTCATCCTAAGACGGTAACACGCCAATGTCTGTATGAACTGCATGTTCTCCACCATACAGTTGGGATTGAGGTCTGTTGCGATCGCAACAGGCAGGTCCATTTTCATCATCTTCCTCACTCTGGGAACCTTTTCCTCGAAAATTGTCATGAGTGTCCCGGGAAGAATGACCGGGATAGTCCCTCCCTTTTTCATTGCTTCAAGGTCAGTATCCTCCGAAACCAGTAGATGATCTGCAGATGTAGTCCCTAAAGCAGATGCCATTGACGTTCCACCCAGATTTGCGATCTCGTCCGAATGGATCTTCAATTTCAGACCCGCATCCCTTGCGGCCTTCAGGAATCTGGAGGATTGACTAAGATCGAATACATTCTTCTCGCAGAAGATATCGGCAAATGTGGCCAATTCCTCTTCTTTGATGGTGGGAAGGATGGATATCATCAGGTCGATGAAGGCACCAGGTCTACCGTCGTACTCAGGTGGGACCGCATGTGGTCCCAGGAATGTGGACACCTTGGTAAGTGGACTCTTTGATTCCTTTATAGCTCTTAGGAGTTTTAGTTCGGTAAGGACATCCAGTCCATAACCGGATTTGATCTCGACCGATGTCGTCCCATAGGTCATCATTCTATCCAGTCTTTCATCAAGTTCCTTGGCAAGCTGCTCCCTTGTCATCGATGTGGTTTCCTTTACCGTCCTTAGTATCCCTCCTCCGGCCTCCAGGATATCCAGATAAGAGGAACCTTTGAGCTTCATCTTCAGTTCGAATTCTCTGGTGCCACCAAAAACAGCATGTGTATGAGGATCGACGAAGCCAGGGACCACAGCTTTTCCATTGCAGTCCAGACAGGTGGCATCCTCGGACAGATCGGCCTTTTCCCAGACCTCATTGGAGGTTCCGACCATGGAGATCAATCCATTCCTTATGGTCAGGGCCGCATTCTCAATGACCTTGGGAGAATCCATCATTGAACCTGGTACGGGTCCCTCTCCGGGAAAAGTGTACAGCTTTCCAATATTGTGCAGCAAGAAAGTATCCTTGTTTTCTTCCATAGGGATCCCCTTTGTCTCATCCTATGAACAGGGTAGAGCCTTACTAGATAAAAAGGTATTACTGGCGGATCATTTTATTTTATGAAAGGGAAGTGGATCACGAACTTAGCTCCTTTGGAATAGTCACCGGGAACCCTGTCCTCCACTTCCAATCTTCCTCCATATCTGGATACAAGCTCCTTTACCAGAGATAAACCAATTCCGCTGTAACCGTAATCTGAGCCTTTGATATGCCGATCGAAAAGCTTGTCCTTCTTTTCATCTGACACACCTATTCCGTGATCAGCAAATGATACAAAAAGGGAATCTCCCTCAGGATCTTTATTCTCCGAGACATCGATCTCGATCATCACAGGATCTTCATATTGGAACTTGATACCGTTGTGAAGAAGGTTGAAGAAGACCTCCTCGAGGATGGATTCTGCCATCACCTCCGCCCGTTTCAAGTCTGAAGAAATGGTGATATCCATCTCTCTGTCCCCAAACAGGGACTTGATATCCTTCACGGTTTTCTTTATCAAGGGTAACAGATTGATTGGGGAGAGATCTGCTCCCATATCCTTCAATCTGGATAGAAGGAGAACGTTCCTGACAAGCTTGATGGACCTCTTTTCGAGCTCCTCCAATTTTTCCAGACCCCGGATCCTTTCGCTCTCATTATTGGATCTGGCCTTAAGGATGGTAGTCCAAGCCAGGAGTCCCTGATGTAAGTTGCCAATATCATGTGAGAGAAGGTCCATATAAAACTCTGCCCTGTTCCTTTCAAGCTCAATTAGTTCCCTTGTTTTGTTCTGTTCTGTGATATCCCTAATGATGCTGATGAAGGAGATCGGTTTTCCATTAGGATCTGAAAGAACGGACGAGTTCACCTCGATCAGATATTTGGACCCATCTTTCACTTTGATGATATATTTGTTCCTTTCTGACCTTCCTTCCGATAGAGTGACCTTAAAATTTTTAAAGGCATTCTTCCTATCAACACCGCTCATCAGATCTCCAATGTTCTTGACTTCGGAAAGAAACTCCTCTATTGTATCTACTCCGTACATTTCCTTTGCCTGATCATTTGCAAATTGGATATTCCCTGAGAGATCATAGATGAGGATGGGATCTGGTGAAATCTCAATAAGGGTTCGGTACCATTCCTCGTTCTTTCTCAGTTCATTTTCAGCTTTTTTTCTTTTTGTAATATCCCTAACTATCGCCTGGATTACGGGCTGTTCTTCCAGGTCGATCCTTGAAAGAGTGACCTCACAAGGGAAATCTGTCCCATCCGATCTCCTATGGATCCATTGGGTAGTCACAGTCCTTCCTTTCATGGCTTTGGCAACATTATTACTGATAACGGTGATGCTATCTGTTCCGTCTGGTTGTATAGGTGGTGAAAAGACGATCGGATCCAGATCGATAAAACCACCAGGTTGGACCTTAAACATCTCTTCTGCTTTTTTATTACAGGTTATGAATTTTGGTCCTTCTTTAGTAACCTTAGCGATCATTATGGCATCACCAGCGGAGTTGAAAAGATCTCGATATCTCTCCTCCTCCTTCATGAGGGCCGATTCATATTCCTTCCTTTCAGAAATATCTCTTGTCAATCCCATGATACCTATCGGATTTCCATCATTATCCCTTAAGAATGATGCATCCGCCTCGGCCCATACCTCACCACCATCCTTGCAAGGCATTTTGAACTCAATCCGGCGGGATCCATCAATTGGGAATTCCCCTTTTGATTCATCTTCCAAAGTCTTCGAGATCAAGTCACAATACATTTTCAACGAACTCACGAGTGATCATACCATACAGTCCAGTTCTTAAAAACTCTTCTGAGGTGAATCCAGTGAACCTCTCGATAGATGGACTGACATAAGTGAAATCCAGGTTCAGGTCCATTGTCCAGAATACATCATTGACATTATTTGCCATTCTTCTGAACCTTTCTTCACTTTCTTTGAGGGATTTTTCGGTCTTTCTTTTCTCCGTTATATCTTCGAAAACAGAGTAAACCTCAAAGGGTTCGCTTTCCTCCCCATGGAAGAGGGGGATCGCATTCGCCTTCACCCAAATAATTCTGTCAACTATAGGATTATGGATCCCGATGACGGTGCCTATGACCTCCTCCTTGGTCTTGAAGGCGATCATCGAGGGGAATTCCATTCCTGGCAAAGGTGTCCCATCCTCTCGGACAGCTTTCCATCCGATATCATCAGGTGTCCTTCCGATGAGATCATCTATTGATACACCAAGTATCTCCCCGGAAGCTTTGTTGGCCTGCACCACTCGAAGGTCAGAAGACCAATAGATTATTCCATGTTTTATGGTATCGAATAAGACATGATATCTGTCTGGATCGGGATCATTAGTGCTTTTGATCTTCTTTGGACCCTTAGAACGACTCATTTCTCTTACCCCGTGTTTTCATATATCAGATCCTCTTTCAAAGAGTTACAATGTTAACTTGGCATTTCTTTAACTGGTCTATATTGAATAAAGTTTTGGTATAACGATCATGAGGCGGATCGTGTCTCTGAATAGGGTTAACTTCGTATCTATTAACATCATTCCTATCGATTGTAGCTGGTATATTTTTGGTCTTTACCTCTAACAATATCTGCAGGATATTTTTCCTTGTTCTTCTCTAACTTCTTTATAAGCACCTTTTCGAGGTCCACACTCTCTCTGTCGGCCATATCAAGAAGGAAGAAGAAAATGTCAGCGATCTCATCCTCGAGGTCCCCCCTTTCCGGTTTTCTGTCCCAGAGATAGAGTTCCATCAGCTCTCCTGCTTCGATTGACAATGCCATGGAGATATCCTTCGGTCTGTGAAATTGTTCCCAGTCCCTGTCTGATATGAATTCCCTGACCAGTTTCCTGAGATCGGAGAACCTGTCGCTTTCTTCCATATGAGGGAAATGGAGATCCCGGATAAAGTCATAGCGGTCCTGTAAATTCCACATGGAATGGCTTTGACTTGCGAAAGTCTTTTACGGGTCGTTCATATGGACCTCAGAGGTTTAACATGACAATGATCGAGGACGTCGTGATAAGGAAGATCCTAGATTCGAGAGGCAATCCAACCGTTGAGGTAGATGTGTTCACTGATACTGGAAGCGGAAGGTTCTCAGCTCCCAGTGGTGCCAGGTACCTGGTATTCATGAGGTGACGGCATTTCCAAAGGAAGGCATTGACCACGCCATACACCTGTTCAGGGAAGAGATAGTTCCTCAGGTGATAGGAATGGATACGTTAGAACAGGAGAATCTGGACCTCCTGTTGACAGATCTTGACGGGACAGAAAACTTTTCCCGGATAGGTGGCAACCTGATAGTTGCCCTCTCCATCGCATCATCCAAAGCTGCCTCCGAGGTTCTTGGCCTTCCCTATTACAGATATATCGGTGGGATGCTCCATTCGGACCTTCCCTATCCTATGGGGAATGTCCTTGGAGGAGGAAAGCACGCGATCGGGGGAACCGACATTCAGGAATTCCTTGTAATATCCCAGGGAGAGACGTTCATTGATTCGGTTTTTGCGGGAGCCTCTGTTCATAAGAGGGTATCAGAACTTCTGAGGAAGAAATACCCGGGAGTGGCTCTGGGAAAGGGAGATGAAGGGGCCTGGGTAGCAAAGGTCACAAATGATGAAGCTCTTGAGATCGTTTCCACAGCAAGCAATGAGATCTCAGATGAGGTGGGTTTCGAGATCCAGCCCGGACTCGACGTTGCAGCTTCCTCATTCTTCAAGGATGGCAAATACCACTATTCTGACAAGGTACTTGACACACAAGGACAGATCTCATACATGGCGGAACTAGCTGACAAATTCGATCTATTCTCCATAGAGGACGCCATGTTCGAAGAGGACTTCAAGGGTTCTGCTGACCTGACCGAACAGATCGGGGATAAATGTCTGATAATCGGGGATGATATCTTCGTTACCAACGAGGAGAGGCTAACGAAAGGGATCGAGTTCGGAGCATGCAATGCCATTCTGATCAAACCCAATCAGATAGGAACACTGACCGGGACAATTGATACTGTAAAACTAGCACAAGAGGCGGGATATCAGACGGTTATCTCACACAGATCAGGTGAGACGACAGATCCAGCTATTGCGCATCTGGGAGTTGCTTTCTCATCGATCTGTATCAAGACCGGTGCGGTATCCGGTGAGAGGATAGCAAAATTGAACGAGCTCATCAGGATAGAGGAAGAACTTTGAAAGAACCCCTTTCCCTTACGTCTCGGAAACGTTTTTCTATAAAGAGAAACTCTCTTCAACGGGTTCTTAAATGAGGGTCCTACAAGGCACTTCAAATCCCAGTCTGGCCTATTCAATGGCAGACCTGCTGGAGACAAGACTGGTGATGACAGATATCAGGAGGTTCCCCGACGGTGAGATATATTCTCGGGTCCTGGAACCGATAGATGGAGAGGATGTGGTCATAATACAGTCGACCTATCCAGACGAGAATGCTCTGGAGGCCTTGATACTTGCAGCACTGGCAAAGGACCTTGGAGCCAAGACTGTCACTGGTGTGATACCCTATTTTGGATATGCCAGGCAGGATAGGGTATTCAATGAGGGGGAGTCGTTCTCAGCCAGGACAATGGCAAGGCATCTTCAGATCTCCATGGACCATATCGTATGCATGAACCTGCATAAGGATTCCACTCTGGAACTTTTCGATAAGGTGAAGAGCAAGGTAAACCTCTCCCTTATGAAGGAGATAGGGACTTTCTTGGGAGATCTCGATGTTGATTTCATTTTATCTCCTGACAAGGGAGCTATCAATTACGCGAAGGAGGCAGCAAGGGCAGCGGATTGTATGTTCGATCATCTGGAGAAGACCAGGATCGATAGTGAGACCGTAAAGATGACGGTGAAGGAACTGGATGTCAAGGGAAAGATTGTAGCCATTGTTGATGATATCATAGCCACAGGTGGGACGATACTCAGAGCACAGGAAACCCTGAAGAAACAGGGTGCAGCCAAGGTTTTTGCTTGTGGTGCCCACGGATTATATACCGGTGGAGGTATCGAGAGATTGGAGCCAGTTCTTGACGGCCTATTCTCCTCTGATACCATAGAGAACCCCACCATGAAGATCTCGGCCGCCGGTCCCATAGTAGACCATCTTAAAGAACTCCTGGGGTGACAGATTGACAGATCCTACCGATGTCCAATCAAGTGAAATGCTATCCTCCTTCATACTATCCAGGGTAGGAATAAGAGGTGTTAAGAGACCAGTGACTATAAGAAGACCGGATAGGACTGTGACCCTGATACCCACCTTCGATATCTCTGTGGACCTGCCTGCCGATCAGAAAGGTTCCCACATGTCGAGACACCTTGAGGTCATCCACCGTTCTGTGGATGAGGTTGTCCACAGGGAGAACGATTCCCTTGAGAAACTTGTTGAAAGGGTGGCTGAGGAACTACTAAGTTCTCATGATTATGCCAGATATGCGGATGTAAAGCTGAATGCGGATTACTTCATGAAGAAGACCTCGCCGGATGGTAGGAACGTTACTGAGAATTACAGGATATTTGCCGAAGCAAGGATCGAGAGGGGAGGGGGCAAGCCATACAGATCAATCGGTGTCGAGGTGGCAGGTATGAGTGCATGTCCCTGTGCCATGGAGAACGTAAGGGCCATTATTAAGGAAGAACTTGAGGACAAGGGTTTTTCCAGGGAGAGCATTTCAATTCTGGACCAGGTACCTGTTCCCACTCACAATCAGAAGAACAAAGCTTTCATTGAGGTGGGGATGAAAGGAAAGATCGAGATCGAGGCTGAGGACCTCATAACCCTGGTGGAATCAAACCTATCATCTCCCACATATGAGATATTGAAGAGAAAGGGAGAGGCCTCCATCGTACTTCATGCCCACAGGAATCCCAAGTTCGTGGAAGACATAGTCAGGGATATCATCGATTCCTTCCTGGACAGGTACAGGAACCTCCCTGACGATGCCACACTTCATGTCAGGTCAGTTTCGGAAGAATCGATCCACAAGCACGATGCTTTCGCTGAAAGGATATCCACCCTTGGAGAGCTCCGTGAATCAACCAGGTTCCAGAAGTGATCCTTCCAAAATGTTCATTATTGATCAAGGAGGTACAAGGGAAGATGGCCGAGAGTAAGAAGAGGATACTTGTCCCCACCTCGGGTTACCTCCCCGCCAAGGAGAGGGGGGATATAATAATTGAGATCGCCAGGCGTATGGATGCCGAGGTCTTTGTGGTCCATATCAGGGACCCAACGATACTGGTCGCAACCAGCAGGGAAAGTGAGGGTTGGGCTGCCCTAAAGGTCTTTGAGGAGAAGGGGAGGGAGGCCGGAGTACCGGTCACAGCATTCTACACAAGCGGGGAGCTGGTGGATAGTCTCAAGAAGTTCGCACAAGAGAACCATGCAGACCTTATACTTGTAGGGGCCTCTGCAAATCGATTGATTGCTGAATGGGTCACCTTCGAACTCCTCTGCGACTGCAACACACCAATACTCGTCGTACCACAGGACCTATCGTCTCTAATTTAAGTTCGGCCACCTCTCAGGTCTTTTCCTATTAATATCAGGAACAGGATACACCCCAGGAGGACCCTGTCTTGTTACTTTCGAACTCAGTGGATAGGAGGACCGTAGAGAGATGTGACGGTGGGAGAGATATCGTTTCTGAACTTTTCTCATGTCCATTATCCGAACAGTACCAAAACCTCCTTGTGATGCCTGGTGAGGGTGTTTCACTCTCCGCGAAGGTACACCTTCTTGAGGGGGGTGGAGGTATTTCCGGCAATATTCTTACTCCCAGGAAACTATCGGAAAGGATCTATGATCTTTCAGGGTGCGAAATGCCTGTTCTGGACCTGTCCGCAAGGGAGATACTTGTAAAGGGAATTCTCAGATCTGGAGAATTCCCCAGACTAAAGGCAAGGGGACCTCCGAGACTAATAATGGCCAGATATATCTCGAAGGAGATTGGTGAACTGATCCAGGGAAATGTGGATCCCTCTAAGTTGAAAGGAGGAAGAAGAGATGATCTTAGATCGGTCCTATCTAGGTATCTTCAAGAACTCAAGACAAGGGAACTTATTGATCCGGAACAGGTCCCTTTCCTTGCAGCAGATTGGGTCGATCAGGGAGGAAATGTTCCCTGGAAAAGGATGGCGTTGTATATTCTCGGGGAGCAGCCGCCCTCCCATATGAGGATCATCGAATCCTTGATGAGAAGAATGGACAAGGTGATCTCAGTGGAGCATGCTTCAACTGTAGGAGCCCCCTCCGAGATCTCCATACCACCCAGAGGAAAAAGAGGACGTCAGGTCCTGAAGGCACAAACCAGTTTTAAGATCCTCCGGGCTCCCACCCCATGGGAGGAGGTCGGATGGATGGCCAGGTACATCAAGGACAGGATCCTGAAAGGAGACCTTGAACCCTGTGATATCTCCGTTGTGTTCCCATCCAGGAGGCAGTATGATCCTCTGATAAGGGTCCTTTTCGAGAGGGTACGGATTACCTCTTCAGATGGGAAAGGACCTTCGCCTGGATTTGGTTCCCTCTGTCAAGGTCATTTTAGACATTCTCAGATGCCACATTGACAACTATCCGAGGGATAGCATTCTCAAACCCCTTTCCACCGGTTTGATTTATCTTCCCGGTGATCTCGATTGGAAGTACCTTGAGAGGATAACCCGGGACCTTCACATTCTCGGAGGGGGAAAGGATCCATCACATGATTGGGTGAACATACTGCGAAAGGTGTCAAACGATGAGGATCAGGATAGAACGATCAGGGATCAGGCGAACGGCTGGTCGACCTGGATGTCCGACCTCATATCTAAATTGGTAGAGGTATGTGATGGAAAAGTAACTGTCAGGGACAGATGCAAGGGTGTCGATTCACTGATTAACTTCCTCGGGGTGGAGAAGACTCTTCCCGAACCGGATGAACATGGGAGAAATATACAGACTGACGGACTTGACAAGTTTTCGATCAGTTTGAGGTCCTTGATAAGGAGGTCCTCTCTTCTTGGCCAGGGTAAAATGGGCATGGAAGATTTCATGGAGCTCCTCTCCCTGGAGCTCGAAAAAGAGAAGCTTTCAACACTTCCCAGGGGAAAAGGGATCAAGGTCCTGGGACTCGAAGGTGCTGTTGGAGAGAATTTGGGATTGTGCCTCATCGGAGGCCTCAATTCAGGATCAATACCCTCACCCCCCTCAGGTTTCAGGATGATCACCGAAAAGGAAAGGATAGACCTCGGAATGAATGAGATAACTAGCAGAAGGAAACAGCTGGAGGACCTTTGCACTGTGATATGTTCTTCTGAAGAAGCAGTGATCTCATATCATGATGAAGAAAATGGGAGACCTGTGATGATCTCTCCGTTCATAGAGGATCTTGAAAAAGATGAGTTGAAAGTCCCCGCCGGTCTATTTTCCTTGACCGATGTCTCCATGAGAATTGGTGAGCTTTCCGATCCCTCTTTTCATCTCTATGATAAGAGGGTGGAAAGTGTCGATGAGCTGATGTACGATGCCGAGGCTCTGATCGGAATGCTTGGAATGGACAGATCCAGGATGACCAGGAAAGGTCTGATCGCCAGGTCCATGAGGTTGTCATCTGGGAAGAACCCTTACAATGGAACTGTGATGGAGGACCACAATGTGAAAAGTCTCAGGAGCAGGTTCGGACCGAACCACATCTGGTCAGCTTCCCGGCTTGAGACGTACAGGGAATGTCCCTATGCTTTCTTCATCAAATATGTGATCGGTGTGAAGGAGAGGGAGGATCTGGAGCCCGGTGTGCCTCCTGAAAGGAAGGGACTCATATTCCATTCCATAGCAGAGAAGTTCTACCAAGAATGGACCTCTGCGGGACGGAAAAGGGTCACTTCAGGGGACATTGCCCTCGCCCGGGATTTCATGAAGAAGGTCTCCTTTGAGGTCCTTTCAAAACATAACTATTCAGGACCTTACTGGGACGCATTGAAGGACCTGCTGCTCGGGACGGAAGAGGAGAATGGTCTGTTGGATGAGTTCCTGGAAGTGGAAGCATCCTATAGTGGACTATTCAATGTTGATAGTGTGGAGATGGGATTCGGTCCCATTGGAAGAGCGGATGCCGTATCCATATCCATCCCCGGTCAGGATGGAGGTCCCGATAGCTTCAGGATGCAGGGATCCATGGACAGGGTTGACAAGCTATCAACTGAAAGCGGTGACCTTTTCTTCATCTGGGATTACAAGACAGGAAGGACCGATGTTTCTGAAGACTCCCTTCAGGTCCCTCTGTACTTGGCAGCTCTGAGGAAGCTTCATCCTGAGGTTTTCTCCGGTGGTGGGGGTTATTACTATCTCAGGAGAAAGGGGTCGGTCAGAAGGGACCCTGTCCTAGGTAAGGGCACATGGGAGATGGAGAACTTCGACCGGGAAAGGACCCACAAGGACCTCGATATTTTGAATGAGAGGATCAGCAAGGATATTGAGACAGTTCTTTTGATGATAGATTCCATCAGATTGGGCGATTTCGCTCCGGACCCATCTTGCAGGAGTAAAACCTGTCCTTACAGAGATATATGTCGAAGGGGTGAAGACCTTTGACTCTGACGGACCGGCAGATCGAATCACTTGATACCAAAAGCCATCTGGTGGTCACAGCAGGTGCTGGTTCGGGGAAGACCAAGGTCCTGGTGGAAAGATATATGTCCGTTCTAAGGAACGAAGAGGACCTGCTTCCTGGAAATATCCTGGCCCTCACATTCACCGAGAAAGCCTCCCTTGAGATGAAGGAGAGGATAAGGAACGAGGTATCCGATCTATCCGATAGTGAAGGGGGAAGATGGGAGGAGATATTGGATGATATCGATGATTCTGATATCTCCACGATCCACTCCTTCTGTACATCGATGATCAGGGCAGACCCCATACCCCTGGGTCTCGATCCTGATGTGGTCGTTCTATCCGAAACAGAGACCTCTTTCATGATAAAGGAGGTCTTGAAGAGAACATTCACCACTCCAGGTCCGGAATCCGATTCCCTGAGGAGGCTTATTGTTGACATCGGCCAATATGCTGTTATAAACATGATAAAGGGGATAATACGGGACAGGGCAAGGCTTCCCTTCGATATTGATGATCCCGAACTCATAAGAACCTCCAAGATGTTCCATTCGAGGACAGCGAAGGACCTCCTTGACAGAGCTGAAAGTGATCTAGGTGAGATGATCTCATCTTTACACGATCTATCCAGGCTGGATATCCCAGCTGAGCCGGGAGATTCGGGTGTTAAAGCGATAACAGGGATCTCCGAGGTCCTATCCCTCGTCAGGAAAGGAGCCGAGGGCAGAGAGATCATGGCAGCTCTATCCAGGTCAAGGGATGTTCTGCTAACAAAGAATGGGAAGGAGAGAAGCTCTTCCCGGTTAGGGAACTCAAAGGTCTGGGTAGGTGATATCAGGGTTCTGAAGGATTCCATGGCCCATCTCTATTCTTTTGTCCACGCTTACCAGGATATTCTGATATTCGTGGAGAAGGAAGGATTGATGGACAGGACCAGGGAGAGGATCGCAGATCTCCTGGAGGTGGTTGGAGCTGTAAATTCGAGATATGTTAAAGAGAAGCGGAAGGCGAACGGATTAGACTTCGACGATCAGATCTCCTATGCAATGCGCCTTCTGGAGAGGAATGAGAATGATGTACTTTCCCGTTTCAGAAAGAAGTTCAAACATGTCCTTTTCGACGAGTTCCAGGACACTGATCCCAGACAGTGGAAGCTTGCGGAACTTCTCTGGAATGAAGGAAAAGGTTGCACTCTTTTCGTTGTAGGTGATCCAAAACAGTCGATCTACGGATTCCGATCCGCCGATGTGAGGCTGTTCATGAAGGCCACTGGTCTATTGAGGGAGAACGATCGGGGAAAGGTCGTGGTCCTGGACAGGAATTTCAGGTCGAAAACAGAGGTGATGGGATTCGTGAATTCCGTGTTTCCCAAGATCTTCAAGGATGTAAGTAATGATTGGTCCGTTCCATTTGATCCTTTGGACCCTTACCGGAGCAGTGGAGGTTCGGTGAGCGTGGTGGGAGTTGTTGGTAAGCAGGGAGCTGAGGCCAGAGAAGGCAGGATGGCATCTGAGATCATTACAAGGGCCATTAGAGGTTGGGATATCGAAGAGGAAGGGGTCAGGAGGAGTATGAGATTCTCCGACATAGCGATACTTATCCCAACAAGAAGGGGATTCGAAAGATATGAGGAAGCTCTCAGAAGCGCTTCCATACCCTATCATGTCTACAATGGAAGAGGTTTCTTCGAAAGACAGGAGATATCAGATGTTCTTGAACTGTTGGAGTTCCTGACCGATCCGAATAACGATATCGCACTGGCTTCACTCCTCAGGGGACCTTTCTTCTCCCTTTCCGATGAGGATTTGATGAACATCGCATCCTGCTCGGGCCGGTCACTATGGACCAAGCTCCTTGAATGCGATGAATTCATAGAAATATCAATGGTCCTTGAGATCGGTCTTAAAATGGCAGGTATTGAGTTGCCATATCTGGTCCTTGAGAGGATCTTCGAGATGACAGGTATCCATGCCACATCTGGAGGCAGAAGGCAGTACCGCAACATTGACCGGCTATTGGAGTGGATCCTTGAAAGCCGTAGAAGTGGGGACTTGTGGGAGATAAGGAACGAACTGAGGATGATGATGGAGGAACCCCCTAAGGAGGGAGAACCTCCTGTTTCCAGAGATGATGATTCGGTTACAATTCTAACTGTCCATGCCTCCAAAGGACTTGAATGGCCCATGGTGATGGTCCTGGGACTCAACCATGAAGGCAGGGGGGATCAATGGTCCAATTACAGGGTCCATCCAGACCATGGGATCGCTCTGAAGGTACTCTGATACAACGACCGGTGAGATGGTGAAGACTCCAGCTTGGTCCTTTGCAGGCGAGGAGAATGACCTAAGGGAGATGGAGGAGAGAAAAAGATTGTTCTATGTTGCATGCACGAGGGCAAGGGACCATCTGGTCCTATCCGGTGTAATACCTGTCGATCGGAACGGGATGGAGCAGGAACCGAGAGGTCTCATGAAACTCCTGAAAGCTGGAATGGACCTTTCTCTCGAAGACCTAGAAGAGCCAACAAAGACCATTGGTGATGTTGAGGTTAGATTGTTCTGTGTCAAACCAGGTGAAGAAACTGTCCCAGAAGAGGAGGAAGCAGAGACTGTGACAGAGATCGGGATCAAGGAAGTAACCAAGCCCGGATCCTGCGGTCCTGTTGAACGTGGTGGTCCTGAGTTCCTCAGCCCTACCGGAAGTGAGGTCCTGTCAATGCTTGGAATGGACACGGATATGGGAATATATCCCAGGAGAGGGGTAACTGCTGATGGACCTGCTCCTGATGAACTGGGCGAGATCGTGCACCGGGTTTTGGAGGGTGTTCCCTTGAAGAGATTGATGAGGGAGTACGGTTTTGCCGGAGATGGGATCGAGGCCAGGATCAGCATCTTAGTTGATGATATGAGAGAGAAGGTGCTTGAGTTTAAAGGAAGACAATACAGGGAGGTCGAACTCGTGGGCCATCTCACAACAAAAGATGGGATAAAGGTCCCTTTGAAGGGGAGGGTGGATCTGCTTATAGAGAGAGAAGATGGCTCCCTTGTGGTGGTGGACTACAAGACCGGAAGGGAGAGAATGGAACATGAAGCACAGATGACCGCATATCAACATATGTTGAAAGGAAAGACTAAGGGTGTTATAGAGACAAGGACCCTGTCTCCCGGAAATGAGGGATAGGCGTATTCAGGTTAGATATCTAACCATTCCTATTGGACGATGAGGTGATGACCTTCATGGACCATCCTTAGTTTATATTGTCAGTATTTAATCGGAAATGGTTATAAGTGATGCCAGATTAGGACCATCCACATGTCGAGGGTGGGATCACTTTCGATGGCAGACAACTACCGGTGTAGATGATGAAGATCGACGAGGCAATTATACATTCAAATGTCCGATCTCTCAGGGAGAGGTCTCCGGTCTTCGATCTTCAAGGTTCTGAGAGAATGGTAGTGGTTTCAGATCTCCATATGGGTGACGGGGGTTTCAATGATGATTTCAGGAAGACATCCGAGATCTTTAAAGGGATTTTCGAGAGGTTTTACCTGGACAAGGGGTTCAAGCTGGTCTTGAACGGTGATGTGGAAGAACTTCTCAAGTTCAGATTGAAGAGTGTGATGCAGAAATGGAAGGATGTCTACTCCCTCTTCGAGAGGTTCCAGGAAGGTCCTGGACTCTTCAAGATCATAGGTAATCATGATTGGGAGTTCTACTTCAACAGCATGCATGATCGTATAGAGAGTCAGTTCGAAGCCATTAGGATGAGACTGATGGGTGGAGAAATGTTCTTTCTCCACGGTCATCAAGGTTCCCATTGGCTCGAACAACTCCATCATCTGAACAAGGCACTTTTACGTAATATCATCAATCCTCTCCAGTTCAAGAACTTTGCATTGACACTTGACAACAAACCTGTGACAAAGAAGGAGCACAGACTTTCACGATTTGCTTCCATGGACCATGTCCTTACATTCATAGGTCATACCCACAGACCCCTTTTCGGAAACCATGACGGTGTTCCCGGTCTGTTCAACTCCGGAGCGGCTATAGGAAACAAGGGAATTACCACCTTGGAGATAGACAGGGGTTATATCAATCTGGTCCATTGGTGGGGAAGGGACCTCGTAAAGAGGTACATCAAGATGGACTGGTTCGATCCTGTCAGGCTTGCCGGGACCACATACTACAGAGTTGTCCTTGACAGGGCCAATATCAGGGATGTTTTCAGAGCCCACAGGATCGCTTGATCCCTGACTTCTGAATATGGTATATGATCAGCAAAGCATCAGGAAATAACTACCAAGCATCTATAACCAGTGAATCCCAGGTATTTTTCGAACCTTTTCTTTGTATACCTCTCCTTCTTTGCAGATTCCGGATTGTTGATCCAGAAATATTTTTCATCATATCCGGTGACGACCACCCAATGAGGTATTCCCACAATCTCCCTCATCATCTTAGATGATATCAGCACTATGGGGAACCTGCCCTCATCGACCTCTTTCTTGATATTTTCAATTCCTACCTTTTCCCTTTCCCAGACAACTCCCTCTTTCAGTGCTTTCTCCCTTGTATGATCGAAGAGCATCTCCATGAACTCCACATTGATCCTTGGAAAATGGCTTTTGAGTCTCGATGTGAAACCGATTTGATCCGAATCGGTCCTGACCAACACATCGAATCCTCTTCTCCTCGCCGCCAGGGCCAGTCCGAATGATGATGTGGCCTTTGATTCCATGAGCGTGGCATCCCTCCAGATGTCCAGCTCGAGGTCCCTGTCAAGGACAAGGTCCACTCTGATCCCTTTCATCACCATCATCAACGCTGCAGGCCCACAGGAGAATCCGTAGGACTGCATGTATAACGGGAGCTTCTCCATATCAGGTGAATCCACGCTGGATATTTTAGGAGGACCCCGATTATTTCAGCCATTTAGCCATTTAATCACAAAACCACATCCATTTTAAGGGTCCCGGGGACTCCCCTATTATATATATTACAACCACCACTATTTTTATAAAAGGTCCAGGGATTGACGGATATAGATTCCATGGGGGAAATTGTATGAAAGGAAGGATCGCCTTATTAACGACGATCATCCTGCTAGCAGGATCGTTGTCCACATTAGCATCGGGTGAAGGATCACCGACTAGGACCATCACTGGAAAGGATTACCGTTCCAGCGGTCTCCTTTCAAGTGGATCATTCACGGCTGTAGAGGCTTATGATCACGACAATGATGGAAAGCACGAGATCTACCTTGGGGGAGCCGGAAGGAACAATCCTAAGACCCAGGGTATCAGAGCCTATGAATATGATCCTTCTGCAAAGACCTGGTCTGCATATGGCTCCGGCCTTCCGGATGGTTCTTCCGGGGATTATTACGGTGCTTTGGGAGTAGGGGATGTGAACAAGGACGGAAATATGGACATCATTGCCCCCAGTCAGACAAAATGGTATTCCACAAGTACAAACAAGGTAGAGGTCTTCACGAGCAATTCCCAGGGTGCATTCACCCTTTCACATACTTTTTCACCTGGTAAATCAACATCTGAAGCCGAGATCGCAGATCTGGATGGAGATTCCAACATGGATATTGTCTATACCTATGACGGTGGTGTCAAGGTCCAGTTCGGATCTGGTTCTGCAACCTCCTGGACGGACAAGAGTCCCACTGCATCAGGGAGGGAGATGGATGGTATTGGTGTTGGGGACCTTAACGGCGACGGGCTCCTCGATATGGTTTCTACCAATTATGGGAATTCAAATGTGTATATCTACATCCAGGGGTCCTCAAGAACATGGACATCCATCACCAAAAGCGCAGGGAGTGTGTCATTCGGAGCCAAGGTCGCAGACCTCAATGGTGATGGTTACAATGATATCGTAGTCGGGACAAGGTCCGGTGGGATCAAGGTATGGGGAGGCAACGGGGGTGGTTCAATAGGGGGGACCTCATTTACATGGACCAATAACAATTCAGGACTTCCATTCAGCGGTGGGGACTGGTCCCAGGTCGAATTGGGGGATATAGACGGAGATGGAGACCTGGACATAATATCTTCAAGGAGCAGTGAGAACAGGACAAGGGTATACATTAACAATCTGCCAAGCTCCTGGGTGGAACTTTTCTCATCAGCACCTCTGTACCTTGGTTCAGGTGCTGATGCCTATGGTGCCAATTTCGGAGACTGGAATGGAGATGGGCAACTGGATATCGTTGGATGTTCCTGGGGAGGCGGTGCTGATGCCTGGATCGTTACTAATACCAGCACACCCCCACCGGTGAACCAGAAACCTATGCCTCATGCCGGAGCAGATATCCATATGATGTTGGGTGGGATCGTTAAACTTGATGGAAGGAATTCGACCGATCCGGATGACGCCCCCTCAGGTGACACCACAGGTTCTGTGCTGGAATATGAATGGAACTTCACATCTGCCCCTACCTCCTCGGCGATCAATGATAACCACCTATCACCCAGCGATAAGGTAGCCAGACCTTACTTCACTCCTGACAGTCCCGGAACATACACAATTACACTTGCTGTCAATGATGGAGAGGAATGGTCGAACGAATCGGATGAGGATGAGATCACCATCACAGTGATCAAACCAAATGATCCTCCGATCGCCCGTACAGGGGCAGATCTCTCCGGCTATGTCGGAGATACTTTTGAACTTGATGGAACAGGATCATATGATATCGACGGAACGATCACTGCCTATGACTGGACCTGCACTAGCCACACTGTAACGCTAAAGGATCCAACCACCTCTACTCCAGAATTCGACCCTTCCCAGGCTGGGACATACAAGTTCACATTGAGGGTAATGGACAACAATATGACATGGTCTTTGGGAGTGGGAATGGTCAACGTTACCGCCACGATTTTAGGAGAGAATCTTCCCCCTATAGCCGATGCAGGTACCCACCCAACTGTATACCGTGGAGAAATCATCAATCTCGATGGAAGCAGTTCAATGGACCCGGATGGGACCATTATCAGCTATGAATGGACATGTACGAGCCACTCGGTATCATTCTCGGGCCAGAACACATCATTTGCATTCTTTGAAGCGGAGGAAGATGGGACATACATTGTTTCCCTCAGGGTAGAGGATTCCAATCACACCTGGTCAAATCCTGATACCGTCGAGATCATCTCAGTAGAACCTTATTTCAATATCAGACCTGTGGCGGATGCAGGAGGCGACCTCGATGTCTTTGTATCTGAGACAGTGGTTCTAAATGGGAGCGGGAGTCTGGATCCGAACGGCCAGATAGTCCATTACAACTGGACCTGCACATCCCATGAGATCGAGCTTTCCGAGAAATTGACGGCCACACCTTCTTTCATTCCAACAATGAAAGGGATCTACGTCTTTACCCTTGCTGTTTCCGACAACGATGGGGCCTGGAGCCCTGATGATGAGGTCATAATAACGGTTTCAGATATACCTGTGGTACTTGTAGACATCAAGTTGGGTCCTTTCCTCCATACGGATAATACACCGGTAGCAAGCACCCAATTGAGATTGTCTCCTTTAGAAGGGGACCCGCTTCTGGGAGTTGTGATCTCGGATGGGACGTCCTCGTTTTTAGACATACTTCCTGGACCTTACACCATTGAACTTTTAAAAGATGGAGGAATTCTCCTTGGACCGTTAAATATCACTATCCAAGAAGACGGATCGATCGTATATACGGACGGTCCTATACCGCGATTGGAGAAGGAGAATGACCCAGGACCTGCAGACGATGATGATGATGATGACGATGACGATGATGACCTGCCTGTAGATGATGATACCAACAACAGCAGCAAGGATGATAACGGACCATGGCCTGTTGTCCTTCCGATCATCTTTGTACTGATGGTAGCAGGTGGTGTGGTGGCCTTCATTGTTATTTCCAGAAAGAAGGAAGATAGCAGTGAAGAAGAGGAATCCAATGTCTGCCCTGATTGCGGAGCTTCTATGGAGTTCAAAGTTGATTTCAATAAGCATTACTGCGAGAAATGCGGTAAATACCACCGCTGAAGGGAAGATCGATGAAGGCGTTCCATCTCTCTCTCATCTTGGTTTTACTGACCCTGTCGGTCATGTTCACCGTTTCTGATGGGACAAGATCATATGGTGAGCTCGATACTAATTCTCAGATGGTGACCCCCAGATACAATCATACCTCAACGGTACTGGGAGACCTGGTATTGGTCTGTGGTGGGACCTCTGATGGTGTTGGATCGCTCTCTTCATGTGAGATGCTGGACACATCATCTGGTATCTGGACGGAGATCCAGCCAATGAACATACCCAGAATGAGGCATACATCTACACTTCTCAATAATGGCTCTGTGATCGTGACAGGTGGTTTCATCGGCAGAGGACATCCTTCACTGATCAGTGATTTCAATGGTTCCGGTAATAGTTCATTGGATTCCTGCGAGATATTCGATCCTGTAAATGGATCTTGGTCCAAATTCCCCTCTTTGATCACAGGCAGGTTCTGGCATGCAGAATTGTACCATCCGGAAATCGGATTGATGGTCCTTGGGGGGATGAACATCACATCAGGGGCCCTTCCCTCCTGTGAGGTCTTCTCCGAAGGTAGATGGGTTTCGTTCCCCTCCCTCCCTGTTCCCCTGGTGCGCTTTGCGATCTGTATCCTGAAAGATGGTGATATTCTTGTGGTCGGTGGTCACGACGGAATAGAGAAAAGGTCCAGTCCCAAAGCCTACAGATACGACATTGAGTCAGCATCCTGGTCAGAGGTCTCGCCCATGCTCCATGGGAGAGGTTACCCCGGATACTGCCTCCTTGAGGATGGCAGGTTTATTGTCAGCGGGGGTTTCAGCGATCCAGGATCTCCTGACCGTTCCGATGCTGAGGTATATGATCCTGATACGGATGTTTGGTCTGAATTCGGTACACTCCTCTTTCCAAGACACGGTCACGGTCTGGTGGAGGTAGCCTGGTCAATGTATAGTTATTGCAGGTGGGTCCAATTGCGAAACAGGAGGATGCCATTCGAACCTGGAGATATTCGACCTATCATCGGGGAATTGGGTCGATTCCGGCCATTTGATAATCGGAAGGAAATGGTGCGGTGTCAACTTGGTTAGCGGTAAAACGGTGGTGGTCACCGGTGGTAAAGCCTGCAACTATCCCACCGGGGACACCGATGTCCTAAGGTTCAGCTCTACAGATGATCGGATCTTATCCTGTCCATGCGGACATCGATCCTGTTGCATGGACATTGGTCCCTTTGATGCTCACGATCCTGACAATGGTATTATTTTTATATTTTAGAAAGGGGAGTGGCTGACCTGGCAGAAGGTGGAGTGAGGTGGTCATGGGACACGATCCCCCATTTACTGACCCTTTCACTCGGAGCGATCCTGATGTTCAGATGCAGTATACTTCTCGGATTGATATACATCATTATTGCAGCTTTGGGGATGGTATGGTTCCTTGCATTCATCTGCACCAGATGCAATGCCTATGGCCACAAGTCGTGCCCAAGCGGGTATGGACTGATCTCCAAAAGGTTCTTCAAGAAAAGAAAGGGAGATTTCAGGAGAGCTTTCAAACTGAACATCATCTCGGTTGCACTTCAATGGTTCATACCCACCGGATGTGGGATATTCTTCCTTATTAAGAAGTTCGATCCAGTATTGTTGATCCTATTGATAGTATTCATCATGGTTGCCTATGTCTACCTTCCTCTGGCAGCCAGAAAAAAGGGATGTGATACCTGTCCCCAGAGAAAGGACTGCCCCTGGAAAGGATAGGTGCCTGTCTTTGATCCCAATGCTGCTGTAGGATCAATGACCTGTCCATGAATTTCAGATCGTTTTAATGGTAATATTTTCATTTCCAGGATCAGGATACCATGTGATCTCCCTGCACCGGGAGCACCTGAACCTGTATCTATAGAACTTCCCCTTGAGGATCCATTTATGGATGGAAGGAAGTTTTCCATCATACTTGCATGAGAGCTGAAGCGGAAGGGCAAGGCAGTACCTGGTCTCTTCGCAGGAGGAGCATCTCCATATGTTCAAAGATTCTCTGGATCCCAGACCAGGGTCCGGGAGCCAATAATGACCGGATGGATGAGCACATCCTTCTCTGGGAGGGTAGGTCTGAAGGCCATTAGTTCCTGCTTCTCCCTTCAAGATCCCCTCGATGGTATCCATGACCTCCTGGTGGTAGGTCATATTGAAATGGTTCACCATTACACGATCAATAAGATGGTTATCTGTCCCTGGAAGGACACAGGTATGCTGAGGTTCAGCGACGGTATCTCCATTGGTCCAGATAACGTGCTGTTCCACATGGCTATCGATCCCATTGGAATTCAGTTTCACCAGGAAATCTGACCCAAGCTGGACATCCCGGTAACAGGGTGTTGTCATGAAGAAATTGTGTTCCTCTCCCTTGACCATCCCATTCCTCCAGGGAAGGACAAAATCGGCTATAGTGGAGAAGAATCTGGAGATGATGTCGAAGTGGGGAACAGATGTTCCATGGTTTGGAGTTCCAAGAGAGATCGTTTTTTCCACCCTCATCTGTCCCTCCTTGAACTTCTCATTGTCCAGACCCAGGTATGTTCTGGCCACTATACCACCCATGGAATGGCCGATGAGAGCGATACTTTCCAGATCCTCCCTCTCCCGGATGACATGGCCTAGATAGTTCGCATACCAATTGAAATCCTTGTCCCTATCCAGATAGAGGCCCGGGAGCTCAAGTACTACCGGTTCCATGTCAATACTACGGAGTAGGTTCAGCATTGGAGCTTCATTGTCCAGCATCCAGTACTTATGCCAGACATGCCTGTCCGTGCCCCACCCATGGAGTAAGATAGCTCCTTTCAAATCCTATCCTCCCCGGAAACCATGTAGGCCAGGATCCCCATTGCTGTTGCTGTTTCTAGTGGGATTTTGGCCCCGGTGATCTCCAGGTGGTAAGGGACGCTCGCAAGCAGTGATTCCGGAAGTCCTCTCCTTCCAAGACCCATGATCAAACAGATGCGCCCCATAGGATGTTTGGTCTTGGAGATTTCCTTTGCTCGGGTCAGATCGATTGCCTTTTCATGATCCGGATGGGATGTTGTTGCAACGGGGAGACCTAATTCTGACCAGTCAGTTGGTGGTTCCTTTTCTGTGCAATGGACAAGATGCACCCTGTCAGATCTGTGAAGCTCCCTCAGATATGATCCGCCTTTTCCGATGTTGGTCTCAGTTGATGAAAGCTTGACCACCCTTTCGAGGTCCTCTGAGGGGAATCCCATCAAAGCAAGGTCCAGATCGAATGCCATACACAACGGTGCCGCCCTTGCCACAGCTCTTGAATGTACCTGCTTGAGTCCACCTTCATAGGTGTCGTAGAGAGCCAGAATATGACGTTTCTTCTCTTCAACAGTGTGGATTTTTCTCCTCAATTTTTTCAGAGGGGGCTTCTTTCAATCCATGCTTGATCATCTGGGATTCGATCTTGTCTTTCGGCATCATCTCCCCATCAGCGCACTCAAGGGCCTTTTCAAAGAACTCCCTTGCGATCTGATCATGTCCCAACCTGGCCGATCCCGATGCGATTACCATCAGTGCGGATACCTTCAATTCATTGGATCCGATCTCATCTACGATGGACCTTGCCTTATCAAGGAAACCAGATGCCTTTTCGGTTTCCTTCGTCCTGTCCGCTGCGGTGGAGAGGTTTCCCAGGGCCTTGATCCTCTGGAGTGGGTCCTTGAACATTTCCGATACTTTTTCAAGTTCATCCAGGTCCAATATGGAGACACAGTTCCGGCAAAGGTATGAGAATGTTATCATTGCTTTGTCTCCGTCAAGTTCCTTCAGGGCAGCCAAGGCTTGATCCAAGGCAAAGGATGGAGTATGGTCCCCCATAGCCTTTCTTGCCTGGAGATGAAGGTACCAGAGGAGGTGTGCCCTTGTTTCAGGGTCCTTGGTCTTCCCGGATCTCTTGAGAAGCAGATCGTATGCAAGTTTTCTATCCTTTCCACCAAGGGTGGACCTCATTATAGCTTTCATATCTCCGTTCTCGAACCCTCTGTTATTCGAAGCTGTATCAAGCAGTCTTGGCCATCCTCTTTTATCAATGAAAGGGGCGATCCCTCTCAAAGCCTGGGAAAGACCGCTTCCAGGTTCCATCTTCTCAATAATACCGATCGATAGGTCCTCTGCTTTTCCCTTAATTTCAGGGTTGCTTTGGGAGGTCTTCTTCAGAAGGCTTGTAATAAGTTCGCTTCTTCTCCATTCCTGCTTCACGGATCTGGCTTTATCGAACGATAGTTCAAGCCATTTCAATGCTTTGGTCGGATCGGCCTTTGGAGAAAGGGCGAGGGAGAGGAAGGCCAGGGATTGATGGTATGGGTCACGGATACGTTCGACATCGTTCTTAAGATCAGCTGGTTCGCTTCCCTCATTGATGCGTCTGTGGACCGATCTGGCCCTTGATGCATCGTTCATCCGTCCAGCACCCTTCATGGATGTTGAATGAACGAGCAGGTATTTGCCTTTTGACCTTTTCCGATCATTCATTGGACGGGTCCCAACCAGTCCTCAATCCCTCGTTAAGACCATCCAGGAGCTCCATTGTAGACCGGTCGATCTTGAATGTGAGGGCCTTAAGAGGTTCTCCTCTATCCTTTCAGGTTTGGTGGACTTGGGAATAGTGACCAGACCATGATTCAAGGACCATCCTATCAATACTTGGGCAGGTGTCATATCTAGGTCGTTTGCGATATCGATCAATATAGGATCGGACAGTCTACTTCCCTTTGTTAAGGGGCTATATGCTTCTATGGCGATCCCTTTTTCGTTACAATGATCCAGAAGGTCCTTTTGATAGAGGAATGGTGAGAACTCGACCTGATTGATCGCGGGAAAGATATTGGCTTCCAAAAGGAGGTCTCCCAGATGTTCCATTGTGAAATTGGAGACACCTATGGACCTTATCCTACCTTCTTCTTTCAATCGTTCCATGGCCTTCCAGGATCCCTTCCATGCCCCTGAAACAGGCCAGTGAATAAGGTAAAGGTCCACATATTCCAGTTCCATCACCTTTAGACTCCTTTCAAATGCCTTGATCGTGGGTTCGTATCCCTGGTCCGTGTTCCAGAGTTTTGTTGTTATGAATACCTCTTCCCTTTCAAGATCAGAGAGTCTGATGGCCTCTCCAACATCCCTTTCATTCCCGTAAACGGAAGCTGTGTCAATGTGTCTGTAACCAACCTTGAATGCATGTAGAACTGAATCCCTGGTCTGCCTGCCGATACCTGACCTGTAGGTTCCAAGGCCCAGCATGGGGATTGAATGACCGTCATTCATCTTCTTCAGCGGAATGTCCACTCTTTCCATGGTCATGATCATACCTTGATGAGTGTATATATATGACCCTTTACAGTTTAGGAGACCCTGCGGGGGTATAATATTGGAAATGGCATATCATGGAATGAAAAAAGCTGAAAAAGAGATCGATTCTTTGGAGGAGATCAGGAAGATCCTGAGGGAGGGGAGGTTTGCTGTAATTGCTCTATCATCTATGAACGAACCTTACATTGTCACCCTTAGCTATGGATTCGCAGAGGACCCGGACCGTCTATTTTTTCACACTGCGATGGAAGGGCTGAAACTGAAGATATTGGAAGAGAACCCGAAATGTGCTGCTACTGTGATAGATGACCTGGGTTATGTGCATGGTGAATGTTCGCATAAGTTCAGATCCGTTGTGATCTACGGTAAAATATACCCTGTCAAAGATCTTCAGGAGAAGAAGTTGGGTATGAGGACAATGTTCCATCACCTCGAGAAGGACCCTGATGCATTGAGCGAAAGATTCCTGGCCAATGACAGTGCATATTCAAGATTGATGGTCCTTAGACTGGACGTCGAGGGTATGAGGGGAAAGGAAAGTCGTTGAGATCTAATCTCTCTTCCTTCTTCCTGCCAGGATGATCAATGATAACATGATCATCACCATGAGGATCACTGGAACCAATCCAGAATCATTCCCCGAGCTTCCATCATCCTTGATGAATGTAATGGAGAGAATTGAGTCATCATTCTCAAGGATACCAAGGTCCTCTCCATCGATCAGTATATTCCCATCCTCATCGATATGGTCCTTCAGGTCCACGGGAGAGAGGGTTTCGGGATCGGCGATCCATCCATCCGGGAGTATTATTTCCAGGGTCACGGGAAAAAGATCCTCTACTACCTCTTCTCCATCATCATATCCATCCTCTTCGGGATCGGGATCCGTTTCCTCTGAAATTGGATCGATCCTGAAGGTGTGGGAATCTAGGTCATCCAGATCGAACTTCAATGTCATGACCTGGACCATTTCGATGGATGCGTTGCTGTCAGCAGGTCCCAATAATCCGTTATAATCAGTCTCGGTCTCCACATGAGGGTCCTTTCCATCCATGGTGAATGTACCCGGATCGAAGACCTCCTCCACATCATCTTCTTCAAATGATTCATCTATCTCGTCCTGGGTGATGGTCCCATCTCCATCGGTGTCCATACCCGATCTAATCATTTTTGTATAATTGCCAGCCCCGTGGGTAGTTTGGAACCTGATCTCGATCTCATCGATATCCTTGAAGATGACCTTGATGGATATCTCCATGTTGAACATTCCTTCCCAGCCATCATCCCACCAGCTTTCCGTTCCTGCCTGGTCAGATATCCAGGTGCCTTCTGTCATATCCGTGAAGCTTGCATCAGCGTTGATGTAGGAGATAACCGAGATCCTCGATCCCACAAGGACCGCCCTGATGGTATTCTCAGAATGTGTGACGGCCGTTGTCATTCTTCCCCCATCATAGTAGAAGATCTGTCCATTTCCACCTGAGTAATCTATTGAGGCATCGGTCATGTATATGGAATATGAGACGTTATCATCGGTGGATACAGCCCCGTAAAGTTCCATCTCCACGATGATCGATCCATCCCCGTTGTCAGTGACAGAGATAGAGATGATATCCAATTCCGGATGGTTCGATACCGGGGTCTCCACATTGGTTGACTCGACAACATCCCCTTCGAGATCCTCGATCTCCCTTGCGAATAGATCAATGGGACCGATCCTGGTGATATCATCCGTGTCATCATCGAACATGTCCTCGGAAACCTCATCGCTGTAAGTAGAGATCCCTTCATCCAAGAACTCTTCCCAATCATAGTACATTGTGCTTGCCGAGAGGTAGAACCATGCTGCCTCCAGTTCTGACTTTGGAACTGTTACAGTAATCGTATTGTCGACAACCTCCCCGAACGCTGAGGTTGAATCAGAATAACTATTGATCTCAAGGTCTCCCTCGGAGTAGCTAACATAGAGACCACCTGCATTGATATCGTAGGAATAACCGCTTTCCGAACTGATATCATCCTTGGTAGTAAGAGTGATATAAACTGTTGTAAGGTCCTCTTCCGCTTTGAGAGAGAGGATGTCTATCTCCCCAAAACCATCAATGATCGTCTCAATGGTCTCGGACATCATGACATCCCCCTGATCATCCTCTATGAACTGGTCTTCCATCCCTGATGCAGGGACCGAGATCAGGATGGAAAGAACCACTATCAGACCGGAGATTAATGCGAATAATGATCTCATGTGATGACCCCATTATTTTCTTCAGGTCTATCAGGAATGGCTGTATATTTCAACCTTTTCTGTCCAATTCACTTTCTGTGGGCTTGAAAAACCACTTAACAGTTAATTTGATGAATATTCACTGTTTAAAAGGAAGCCTATGCCATCATGATACTAATGGAACGATTTCTAAGGGATAGATCCTCTGGTTATGGAATGTTAGAAATCTACGTTAATAAAATATACAGATAACATTGGATCGATGAATGATCAATCAAGAGTATAAAGGCACGGGTAATTTCCTTATAGATTAATATTTAAATAATTGGAATAATAACGATGAACGTAAGAACCTAACTTCGAGTCGGATTATTAAAAATGGGTGGATCAACCATACATTGGTCCATCGTAATCCACAGGTTGAGCTTCAGGATCTGTTTTTTCTTCCCCCTCCTCCTTTAGAATCCTGGTGACCTGATCGTAAAGTTCCTTTGCGACATCCTTTTCAAGGCCGCCCCTATCTGTGAGGAAATCCAAGATATCTTCTTCGGTCTCACCGGATGACAGCTTCAAGGCTATGAACTGTTTGAACCTTTCAACCATGAATATCTGTACCTTATCCGTAATACCAAGTATATTGATCAGGTTCTGGGCCCCAACGATCAGGAGGGTTAGGGCGTCATTGAATTCCTTCTTGGAGATGGATTCCAGGTCCAGGTCAACCTGTATTATGGGTGTGTCATCGTATCCCACCAGTCCAGCTTTCATCAGATTGAGGTCAGTATTCAAGTGAAGGAGCTTCTTGTACAATCTCATCCTGTCCTCTGCTGGAAGGGCATCCGATGGTATGACGGGATTGATCACAAGATTTGTGAAGTGCTTTGATACAACTACCTCCACATTGAAGGGGATCTTTGGATGAGTTGCCACCACTACCTCCCTTTCGATGGGCCCTTCTACCGGTTTTACTTCGATATCCCATGGGTAGTCAAGGAGCATTTCCGCTCCGTCCTCTCCTTCTTTCAGCCAAAGTGAAATTATCTCTGTCCATTCCATATGTATCGATCTCCGTTACTTTGTACATTGTCTTATACTTTGTTGCAGAATTCTATCAACCCAAAGGGTAGAGATACTGGAGACCGTTGACCTTCTCCACCTTTATTTCACCCTTTGCGTGAAGGTCGAGCTTCACAGATTCAAAATACCATGGTACGGAACCATCGAAATCAGGTCCAATTTCTTTTTTCACGAGTGGGACCATTTCCTTCCATGCCACTTCTCTTCTTTCCTCCAGAATATGAAGGACAGCTTCTCTCATGGCATCATACTTCTTTCTCGAAATGTTCACTCCTTTCTTCCCTTCCGGGTGAAGTGTCAATATTTTCTCATCTTTGTCCATGAAAAAGAATACGAGTAGGTGGTGATATCATTGATGCCTCAAATATTCGGGTCCGTTGAGATGATCGAAAACATGAGTCCATCATATCTTCGGCCATCTTTGAGATATCTCTCCCTCATCTTCCCCTCATAAGTAAACCCAACCCTTTCCAGTACCTTCTTTGAAATATCATTCGGTTGGAAGATCACTGCCTGTATCCTGTGAAGGCCCATTTCCAGAGAATCCATATCTGATCAATGCCTTCACTGCTTCTGTTATCAATCCCTTCCCCCTGTGCTCTTTTGCGATCCAATACCCGATCTCTGCTGTTTCGTTCTTGCTTTCGATCTTGTGGAGGCCTATGCCTCCAATCGCACTCCCATCCTCACGTAAATGCAAACACAGGTTCAATGAGGACCCATTTTCCCTCTCTTTTTTAATGATCTCAAGGAAATCAAAGAAATCCTTCTCCTTGTAAGGATAGGGAATATTTAGGGTATATCTTGTAACTGTTATATCGTTGATCTTTTCCACTATCTCTTCCATATCGTTTTTCTGATATTCCAATAGCTCCAACCTTTCCGTCCGAATGCTGATCATAGTCCCACAAAGGTATCTATGAAATATCTTTATTTAAACTTTATATACTAACATGCTATAGCCTTTAAAAAGGGAGATGGTCCCTGGGTGGGTACAACCGCCCAGAGAGAAGGACCCTTCCATAACAAATTTACAGGGTGATCCTTTGGACATAAAGGTTGAAAATGTTGTTGCCTCCGGCTCTGCCGGAACCACGCTAGACCTGCAGAAGATATCAATGGCCTTGGACGATGCAGAGTACGTCCCGGAGAAATTTCCTGGTCTCATCTACAAATTGAAGGAACCAAAGACCGCCATGCTCCTTTTCACATCCGGAAAGCTTGTGTGCACAGGTGCCAAGAACATCGAGATGGTGAACGAAGCGGTCAGGATCGTCCTTAACAATATCAGAAAGATCGGGATAGATGTAACGAACGAACCGGAGATAAAGATCCAGAACATCGTCGCCACAGCTGATATGAAGAAGGAGCTCAACCTGAACACCATTGCAATTTCCCTGGGTCTGGAGAAGGTTGAGTATGAACCGGAGCAGTTCCCCGGACTCGTTTACAGGGTTGATAAGCCCAAGGTTGTGATGCTTCTTTTCGGATCCGGAAAGATAGTATGTACCGGGGCCAAGGAGATCAAGGATATTGATCTGGCACTGAAAGAGGTTGTAAAAGAACTCACAGATGCCGGTTTGATCTGATTTCACATCAACGAAAACAATATTGAGTTGGTTTCCCTCATTTATTAAAGGATAGTCTTGGATAGATGGTCGTAATCAGCGATCCTATTGTTCCAGTTCATTCTTTGGTCTATATTGATCTGAAATGATAGGAGTAAAATGGGTCTTAATACCCCCATATGATGATAATTATAAATAATATTGCCCATATGGGTGAATTATGCCTCGATCTGGAGATGGAATAGGTCCTGGACGGAACCGATGTCCTCGGACCGTTGGATTCATTCCTTATTTCAATACATTCAAACCTGTTGGAGTCCCCATGATAGACCTGGATAGTGTTATCCTTACTCACGAAGAGCTGGAAGCCATGAGGCTAATTGATCTACTGGGACTTGACCAGGAGAATGCCTCGAAACGGATGTGCATTTCCCGGAGATCATATGCAACCGACCTTAAAAGCGGGAGGAAAAAGCTCCTAAAAGCTTTGACCGGTGGAATGGCCATCAGGATAGAAGGCGGAGATTTCAGATATAAAAAGGATGAAGGACCAAAGGAGGAATAAAAGATGAAAATTGCAATTGCTGTAAAAGGACCCATGGGAGAAGAGGTCCTGGATGAAAGGTTTGGAAGATGCGAGAGGTTCCTGTTCGTGGATACTATTACAGGAGAGAGGACCAGCAAGGAAAACGAGGCCAAGGACATGGGGGGTGCAGGGATCATGGCAGCTCAATCGGTTGTATCCCAAGGAGTAGAAGTTCTTATTGCTCCCGACCTTGGGCCAAATGCCTTCAAAGTGATCTCTTCCGCTGGTATTGATGTTTTCAGGTCACAGGGCGGAGATGTGGATCGGTTGCTGAAAGACCTTGATGAGGGGAAACTGGAACGGTCCAGGACACCAACGGTCACCGGACATCACGGAGAACAATGAAGGAGTAATGGATCTGTTTTTTTAATGATTATTGGTTTAAATTCCCGAGGGAAGGGAAGGGGACTTGAGGGACATCGAAGGCAGAATGGACCTGGTCCAGGCTAGGGGAGTTACGGTTACCTCTACACTATCTCAGAAACAGTAATGAAGATCTGGAAGATTATTGAGGACCGCTACATTAAAGGGAATGCGGGTGATTAAGAGACCATGGAACCTTCCACGATCGTAGGGACCATTGGTGTCTCTCTTCTACTTCTGGCTTTCTTGTTGAACCTTTTCAATTTCATTTCACAGAGCAGTCTTTCTTATCTCATTATGAACATCTTTGGGGCGGCTATCGCCTGTGTTGCCTCGATCATGATCTGGTTCGTTCCCTTCATAGTGCTGGAATTGATATGGGTTGCAGTCGGGATCGCAGGATTCTACAGGCACTTCCAGGGGAGGACAAGTGATATGCACGGGTCAGCTCCTTTTCATTTGTGAACCGATCACAGATCTTTTGATTTTCCTATTTTCCTATGGGCCACAATTTCTTCCAAACCGTCATCTACACGAAATTTCCGATCCTTTGTTATATTGTAAATCTATTGCGACTGAAAAGTAATATTCTAATATGATAAAGAGAATAATGAGGCAGTGGGGTTTTTTCATGAAAGGGATTGGAATCGCATTTTTTTCAATAGGAATAGCTATACTTCTGATGGCTAATATGGGGAATTGCTTGGATGCTGAGGGAATTGTGAAGGTAAACGATGATACGACTGACCGCCCTCAGAACATCGGACCGGAAAAGACCTCAATGATCATCAGGGGAGACAATATATATTCTGTATGGCAGGACTCCAGGGATTATTCTGATGAGGTTGAGGAATTCCAAAAATGCGACATATACTTCTCAAAAGGAGTATTGGATGATGATCGTAATGCATCCTTTTCGACAAATGTGAGAGTAAACGATGTACCGGGAGGTCCATTCAGGGATATGGACAGCAGACCTGACATGGCAGTTGGAGATGATGGGACAATTCATGTGGTCTGGACCGATTCCAGGAATGTCAACGATCAGCTTGATGGAAATGATATCTATTATTCAAGAAGCATCGATGGCGGGTCCACCTTCCAGTCAGATAAGCTAATCGGATGCGAATCAGGGTTCTCCAGGGATGCTGATATTTCAGTTTCCGGGGAGTATGTCTATATCGTTTATGGGTACGGAAGCGATCCGACTAACAATGTAGTTAACATGGTCATAAGCGATGATAAGGGTGAGAACTTCGGTGATATCCAGAATATATTCGTTCCGTCAAATAGCGCTACAGGTGGAGAGGATATGGTTTTGGAGGCTCAAGGAAGCAATGTATACCTTGCCTTCAGGGATAGGACCTCGGATTTCCTTGGTGATATTGTTTTCATGAAGAGCACGGATAATGGAGGAACATTCTCCAATCCCGTTGTGATCAACGATGATGGGGATAATAAGGCCCAGGATTTCGTATCCCTGGCGGTATCCGGTGACCATGTTTACCTTGTATGGGATGATGACAGGACCTCTGCTCCTGTCGGGATATATCTTGCAGCCAGCCATGACGGAGGGGATACATTCGGATCGAATATGATCATAGCAGAATACCTTGGTTTCCCCCATCCATCTGTTTCAGCAAAGGGCAGCGATGTTGTGATCACATACAAGAGGGGTCACGAGGATGTGTACGGTGTATCTCTCCTTGCAAATATCAGTCATGACAATGGCACGACCTGGTCGAAGGAGGTTTTCATCACCGATACCGATGTGAACAGACCTGATGTAGGTCCGTCTGTGGTATCCGTGGTCGAGGATGGTTTCGGTGTTTTTTTCGAAGACGATAGGAACGGCCAGGAATCAGGAGATGACGTCTATTTCAGGTTCCTGAAGTTCGAGGACCCAATCGTGGATAATTCCGATGATGATACGACCGATGACACCACTTCTGATGATGACGACGATAGTGGATCTTCCACGAAGGATGATAGTCCTGGTTTTGGATTGATCCCGATAATATGTATCATTGGATTGGTTCTCTTTGCCTTTCAAAGGAAGAGATCATAATACCTGCAATTCGAATAATTGAGAATTAAGAATTGCCCAGAAAGGCCTTGCTTTACCTAATGGTAATAATAATTACAGTTGATGTATATAAAAATTAAACTAAAAAAAAATATCCCGATCCCACTTAAAATATGTTTGATCGGGCAGACGATTCTTATCAGACAGGCCGATATTGTTGTTATAAGCTCCAGTGGAGCATTCAATTATTCTGTTATTCGAATCCTTCCCTTAATATCTGGGAGGTCTTCTCTTTCTGTAGCAATCCCTGCAATAGACAGGCCTGTCCGGGTCCGGTTTGAATGGCACCTGCGTCGTCTGTCCGCAATCTGCGCAGGTTGCATCGTGCATCTCTCTAGGAGGACCGTCCCTGGGACCACTGCTTCTTCTTCTTTCGTCAAACATATATAGATTCCCTAGGCTTGAATGATCCAAGCGCTATAAGGTTCACATCCCCCAAGGATAAATAATTTACCCTTCCAACCATTGATAATGTGAGGTATTGAGGGGTTAGAACTAGGATTTTATCCAATTAGCAACCTGATCATGCAAAGGTATCTTACATCAAAAATTGGATGAAGAAATTCGGAATGGATCATTAATCGCAAGCACACTTTAATTACACTTTTTCGATGTGAACGATCAAAACCTAGCATTGCAAATATATCTGTTTTTGAAACATTATATGATATATTTATGGTTTTAAAATTGGATTATTATTAGTGGTAATATGATGAAAAATGGGTAAACCATGGGCATCCCCCAATAATATAAAAAGGTCATATGGATTTCTTCAACCGAGCTAGTAATAATATTCTAAATAACGGTGATAACCATGGCCAAAGAAATTGTAGGGAAAAATAAGGGTCCTGGAGCCAAGACCATATTAAAGAATTATTTTTTGGCCTTTTCAATAATGCTAATGTTGTTCGGCATCCTTTTACTACCATCCTCACATGTGATGGTACATGATGTCAGTCTATGGGATGAGATCACTGGTAAAGAGAATCCCAGTTCTAATACACCGTTTGTGAATAATGAGTTCGTATTTTACTGGAGTCCAATAGACCCATTGTATGATCAGGCTGATACCGAACAGAACTGTCCCTGGGGAATAGAGAACGGTCACAATGATGATGACAACAACGGTCAGACAGATGATGAAGAAAGAAGGGGTATCAATTTCTATGGTGATTCCTATATCAGCGATGAGGGTGCGATCTCAATAGGAAGCTATGATGACAACAACAAGATCACCGTTACACTTCAAAGAGGACATTTGTTCACTGAGAACTTCAAGAATGATTATCCAGAGAATACGATCCATTCCAGTGACGGTCTTGTTTTCGACGCAGATGAGAATGATAACGGAAAACCTGACAGGGATCCTTCAAAGACAAAGATCGATCTGTATGATCCTGCAAGAGCACCAATTAACTCTCCAGACCTTGAAATGGTTGAGGACACTTTGTTATGGGAGGGTGAACTTGACAAATATGAAGGTGAGATCTTCTACACAACTAGGGATTGGTGGATGTGGGATGGTGTGGTCAAGGTCAGTTCCACTGGCCAGGTTACCGTTCAGAAAATGACGGTTACAGATGGATATATTGACAAGAATGAAAATGGTATAGCAGATCTCTGGGATGATTGTGATCCCGATGATGGAAATTACAACAATGGAGATGATGAGACATCACATGGTGTAGATACTGCCTGGTTTGCCAATGGTATGAGCGATGATGCTGTATGGTCGTTCTACGGGGACGAGTTCTTCGGTTTCGTCCATAGGGACCTGATGATAGCGAGCTATGACGATGAAAATTCCATTGAGATAATCGATGTCACTGACGGTGATGATTCGCAGAAGATAACACTTGATGCCTGGGAAAACTTCCAATGGGTCTCAACATTCGTTGAGGACACCTGGTGTGGAGGGGATGACGCGGGTGATAACAACGAACTGGATTGGAATACCTATTATCGTGATCTCAATTGGTCCAGGGACGATGAGGTCAAGGAATTTATGGATTCGGACCTTATAAAAAATGCAATTGATTCCGGTAATTTTGAGTCTGACTGGGTGATAGTTAGGTCTGAGAAACCTGTAACCATCTATGGAGGTATCTGGGATAACAATTTCCATTCCCAGGCTTATGGATTCCTGGGTTCATAGATATTATGTGCCAATTTCAACGGCGATCACAATTACGGGCCTTGAAAGGGAATCTCACGTGGAGATGAGGTTCGATGAGGAATCCGAGAATGATTGTTCATTCACGATTGGACCTGGTGAACAGTACACATATAAGAGCATGGCACCAAGACCCTTTTCGAACAATTATATCGCCGAGGTTTCTTGGGTTCAGATCATCAGCGATTGGCCCATCCGGGTCGAATTCTGGATGGCAAATGATGACAATGCATTCGATGAAACTCAGATCTCCACCTTCAAGGAAGGTTTCGATTTCTATCCAGCAATGGAAAACTGGAACCTGGCAATTCATCACAGATGTATAGTGTACATCATTGCACTGGAGGATGATACGGATGTCGGATGGACCGGTACCTGGTTAAGCAATCAACCCACAGGTGCAAAGCTGGATCAATATGAGATATACCGGATCGTTGTGGATTCCAATGAGGATTACAATGGTGATGAAGTCGATGATACGGAACCGGATAATCAGGATGAACTTGAATCCGTCATACAAATGATGAAAGTAAATGCCAACAAGGAAGTGATGCTTGAGGTAAGATATGCAAGGGATTTCTCATGTGAACCTCAGGATATGGATATCGTTCTATCATTGAAACCAAGTATACAGAGGTCCCAGAGTGGTGATAATTTCTGGCCACTTCCAATTGCACTCACTGTTCTCTTTACAATAGATATGGTATTGGTGGTCTCAGGTTCGAAGGGTATAGTGGGTACTCTTTCCTATTCTGATAAACGAGGCATATCCAGATTCTTCAAGAGATCAAAATAAAAGGTTGGTTAAAATGGTAATAAGAGTGGTTAAGGCGGTTCTGATGCTCACATGCATCGTGGGATTATTCTTGATTCCCATGTCCAATGTTCTTCTATATAATGAACCTCTGATCTCGTCGATAAAGGATTATCCTAGGGAAACTACAGAGAAGACCGAACACACAGACTATTCTTCCACTGATATCTCCACATACACCAATGATCTCTTTGTTTTCTACATTCCTCCTCCGGTTACAAAAGCTTTGGAGAATCCCTCACGTTGGTATGGTTACCAGTATAAATCTGGAAATTATATAATGGCCAACCTGAGTTGTATACAGCTCTTCTCATATGAGAACGGAGCCAAGGTTCAGCTTGAATGGCTGAACGCAACAGTGATCAACAAAGCGAAATTCATCCAAAGCAGTCAATCATGGGTCCTATCAAAGGATTTTTCATTGAAATGGACCGAGAACCTTGAAGGGAAGGGTGGTCTGAGGCGAACCGTGGAGTTGGATGAATATGAATCCTGGGAGATCCAGTTGAATAACTGGATGGTATGGGATGACTATCGCATCCTATCAGGTGTGATCAAGATAACCAGCGATTTTCCCATTTCCGTCATGCACCATAAGTTGTATCCAACGGGAACCTTAGACAATACGGGTAATGAGATGATCAATTACAACTGGAATGGGATCTACTCTGCCTATGGTAAGAAGCTATTCACCAGAATAACAGGGGACTGCTGGATCAGTGCCCTTGAAGCTGACACGACCGTTAAAATATGGGATTATTCTGATAGGAACGACGATATTACTCTTGAACTTGATAGGTTCGAGGGATGGGCTTACTGTAGAAATCCAATTTTTGAGCGGTACGGTTTTGATGATGATGAAGTCCTAATTAGTGCTGATAAGCCAGTTTCCATCGTTGCAGGTATTCAATCGGACCAATGCTTCGTCCAGGTACATGGGAAGGATGCCAGGGATTTCCTCTTTCCATGTTTCGGGAAGATCCTTATACATGCTCCTTCCGGGGCTAATATAGACCTGGAGGATACGAACGGCAATCAGGGTTCTTATAAGGGAAGCCTCGAACCTGGTGAAACAAGAGTATACGATTTTAAGGTCGCCTATAAGCTTAGGAGGTATTCATCGTTCGAATGGGCCACACTTCGTTCCAGTGATCCAATCAATGTTTACTCATTTGCAAATAGCCAGTGGTATCTGGATGAGGATAGGACTGATATTATCTCCGGTGAAGAGTAACGTCACTCAGAACAAGAAGATAACAGGTCTCTACTCACATGGATGGGTCCCCTATCCCGCAGGTTCAGATTTTGAACTACCAATAAGGGGAAGAGCTTACCTTACAGTTGTTAATCTCAACAACAAGGGAAATGATGTGAAAATTGATTTTTCAGAGCTTTTAATGCCCTTTAAGACGAAGATGGACCCATATGAATCGATCACCCTGGAGTTCTCAGAGGATTCCTATTATTACATGGACATGGTGATCCGCGACACCGGGTTCATTCAACCACCTGAATGGAATTTCAGGGATCCTGACAATCGATTTATCCTGGATTCGATCCCCAGGATAGCAGTTGACAGAGGTGAAAGAGATAAGATATTCCTTTCTGAAGAGAACATTACAAAAGGATCGTTTGTCAAGGTAGATGCTGCAAAGAACGTAATGGTGTTCCTGAACTATGACAGGGACAATGTGTATTCTGCACAAGGTATAGACCTGATCCCTGGTCTGACACCTCCTACAATGAGAGGAATGCCCGATCCTATCGTCATTACCGTTGTCCTATCTGGACTTGTTATCGCATTGGATATGCTGATTGTGGCACAGGGTCACAGAACGATCTTCGGATTATTTGATCATAGAAAGGATGGAAGAAACCCGTCAGGTAAGAAGAATCAGAGGTGATAATATGGATGGAGTAAGAAATGCAGGAACTTCCGCTGGGGAATACAATTCTGATCCGGTTAGGGTAACCAGTCAAGTGGAAACCAAACCTTCACCTTCAGGAAAAGCGGTCACTGGAGAGGATAGATCTGGTAGTGTGGTATCCAAGAAGAAAATCCAATCTTCAATGGTTGTTCCTTAAAAAACCTGTTTCTGAAAAAAGGACCATTAAGGAAGTGAAAGACGAGGGTGAGAAATTCAGATACTGGGTAAGTATCCTCAAGGGAAGTGCCCTCCCTTTACTCTATGTGATCGTATCGATATTCATGTTAAGAAAATATGTCCTTGAATATCCAGGATATTATGGATACAATACGACGATGCTGATCTTAGGTTTCATATTAGGGCTTATCAGCATGTCAGGATTGACAATTTACAATGTGATCCGTGCAAGGAAGAAAATGAAGAAGGGTATCGATCTCAATGGCACATTTGTTATAGCGATATACATACCTATAATCCTGGTAATTGTGGTCATAGCAATGATCTACGGGATCTCAACTGTTTGGCAGTTCAGTGTTGGGTTCTTCATTACTGCTGCTTTTCCCCCGATAATAGTGATCCTTACAGAGACGGTACTGAAGGGGAGATTTTTCGTACAGGAAATTGAGACACCAAGAAGGTTATCGAGATTGGTCCTCGTCCCAAATAGTGCGGAGTGAGGATCGATGGTGGGGAATACATTAGGAAGGATATTCAAAGTAACCACCTGGGGAGAATCACATGGTAGGTCGATCGGATGCGTAATTGACGGATGTCCGGCTGGACTGAAGGTCAGTGAAAAAGAGATCGCGGACGAGCTTAAAAGAGATACACCATACCCAATTCTATCCTCCAGGTTGGAGAGTAATAATTTCGAGGTCCTTAGCGGCATCTTTGAGGGTGAGACCATTGGGACTCCGATCTCGATCATGATCAACAACGACAACATCAGGAGTGAAACCTATCAGAAGAACAGGGACCTTCCAAGGCCAGGTCATGCGGACCTGACATATAGAATGAAATATGGTCATATTGACTGGAGGGGTGGGTCCAGGGCAAGTGGAAGGACCTGGATATCTGTAGTAGCAGCTGGGGCTTTTGCCAGGAAGATCTGTTCAATGAAAGGGATAGAGGTAAGAAGCAGGGTCCTGGAAATGGGTGGTAATAGCTTTGAAGATGGGGATATGGATTCTTTCACGGAGAAGATTGCCAATGATTGCAGGGATAGAAAGGACTCCACCGGGGGATCGATCGAGGTATCGATAGATAATCTACCAAAGGGTTTGGGAGCCCCGGCTTTCGGCAGGTTCCAGGCAGACCTAGGTCATGGCATTTTAAACATTCCTGGTGTAAGATCTTTCGAACTGGGCAACAGCAGGGTCGCATCGGCATCTTTCGGCTCTGAAAATAATGATGGATTGTATCTGGAGGAAGGGGAGATAAGATCGAGGTCCAATAATTCAGGAGGGGTCCTTGGAGGGATCACCTATGGGGATCCAGTGGTTTTCTCTGCGGTTGTCAAACCTACACCTTCAATACTCAAAGAACAAAGGACGGTCGATCTTAGAAAAATGGAGGAGACTTCGATCTCGACTCAAGGTCGATTCGATGTGAATTATACACCGCGTGTCTTGGTCATAGCTGAGGCTATCTCGACAATAGTCACCGTAGACCATTTGATGCTTTCAGGCCATCTGGCCCATGATTCGATCATTCCAATCGAGGAGAGGCTGGGATACTCCTTGAGAAATGAAGGTCCGGAGTTGTAAGACATGAGCTTTCAGGCAAAGTTACTCAAAAGATTTCCCACCATCCTCAAATATTCGGAGAATGAAAAGATCATTCTACGCAAACTGAAGAGAGCTTTAGCCTATGCATACAAGAGCAAGTTCTATCAGAAGAAGCTCAAGAGTGCTGGAATAAGACCCAACGACATCCGCACCATCAAGGATTTCAAAGAAAAGGTTCCACTCACCACGAGGGAGGAACTTGTGGGGTCCGATCCATATGACGTTCTGGCAGTCCATCCCGGGAACAAATGTCTGATATATTCCCAGACATCAGGGACAACCGGAGGACATGTTCCGATCTGGGTAACAAAGGATGAACTTGAAAGAAGTGTAGACCTGGCAGTTTGCCTCCCAGTATTCCAGAACCTGATGTCATCTCAGGATAAAGTGGCACTATGTTATCCGTACACAAGAACCCTTGCAGGAAGAACGGCCGATCTGATCAATCAGAAGGCTGGTGTCGCCATCATCCCCATGGGAAGCAGGAACAATATGTATCCTCCAGAGGTGGTCGTGGATACATTGATAAAGCTCAAGCCTACCATTCTGGGCGCAGCTGCAACAGATGCCTTCTCCTACGCCAATATCATGATGGATCGAGGATTGGATCCCAAGGACCTTGGAATAAGATTGATTATCTCCGGTGCGGAACCCTGTGCAAGTAATAGAGCGGAGGTACTGGGGAGAATGTACAATGCCAAAGCCCTTTCACTTCTAGGTCAGAATGAGGTTGGAATGGCGATCCCATGCGAAAGGAATGTACTTCACCTTCCTTCATTTGTGATGTTTACAGAGATCTACCATGATGATGGGACAGAAGCTCAGCCTGGGGAGAAAGCGAATTCTGTTGTTACACCTACATGGAGAGAAGCGCAACCAATACTTAGATATGAAACAGGGGACGTGGTCAAGATAATCAATGAGCCCTGCAAGTGCGGACTGCCTCTTCCAACCATGGAGATATTAGGGAGAAGAAGAACTGCCATCGATCTTCCTGTTGGGAGGATATTCCCCATTGAACTTGAGGATATTCTCTACAGATCGGACCTATCGGGTGTGTGGTATCAGATCATGATCGAGAGGGATGTTCTCAAGATCCATGCCGAGCACAGGAATAAAGATGAATACAGGAGGATCCAAGATGAGATCGGATCGAATTTCCAAAAAGAGATGGGTCTGGAAGTTGAGGTGGAATTGACATCACCCGGAACATTATATGATTACAGGTCGGTCAGGCCAGGGAAACCCCTTTCCAGAGTAATTGACAATATTTCTGGTACTCAACAGGTCATCGAGGGGGCGTGATATCTTCACTGATAGATCGTATGGATATGGGATCCTTGACAAGATCAAAGGACACCTGATCATCATGAGGCCCATCCAGCTTCTATGGCTGGATGTATTTGTAGGATTTGCCTCATTTTCTGTTTTGGTCAGGGGGGTCCCAACCACCCATTTTTTACTTTTCATTCTTTGTTCTTTACTATCTGATGCAGGAGCTTGCACGCTCAATGACATAGGGGATGTGGACTCCGACAGGTTGAGCTCGGAGTCATCTAGAACAGATCGACCCATGGTGAAAGGTACAGTGGGAAAAAGAGCTGCAAAGATACAAGCTTATGTTCTTTTCTCCATGGGCCTTTTACTTGCTCTTTATCTTGACATTTACGTTTTCATCTTTGCTTTTTCCCTTGTCATTCTTTCCCATCAATACTCCATGAAACCTTTGAAGATGAACGGACGCCCTTTCATATCTCAGATATTCTGGGTAGCGTTTGCGGTTCTCTATTACTGTGCTGTTTCAGCCTATCTTCTCCATTATGAGAATATACCATTTGAAAACATCATCAACGGTCTCTATTTTCTCTCTGTGATGGTCCTTTTCCTGGCGATCGCTGAAACGTTGGCAAAGGACCTGAGGGATATTGACAACGATAGGGATTCGGGAAAGAGGACGACAACTGTTTTCATAGGTCCTGGAAGATCGGCGATGATCTCATTTTGTATATCCACATTGGGTATAGTTCTCTGGGCATATCCCTATTTCAAGGTATATGATCCGGGGATATTCCTTCTTGTTCCGATCTCTTTCATTGTAGTATCTTGGATAGGTGTAAGCCTGTTCCTCTGCGTTTCAATAGCAAAGGATTATTCAAAGAAGAGGGCAAGACAGCTTCACCTTGGTTATCTTCTGACATTGACCTGTGTTCTGTTATTGACATACATCGAGGGAACCTTATGAGAGGTGACATAAAATGCCATTAGATGGACATGAGATCCGGATCAGAAGGATCTCCGATAGGAGTACCGGGAATTTCATTTTAGTTCCCATGGATCACGGTGTTACGATAGGTCCTGTCGATGGTATTATCGATATCAGGTCCGCTGTGAATAGGATCGCAGAAGGCGGAGCAACATCAATAGTGTTGCACAAAGGCCTGGCACCTGAAGCATTAGAGGACCGTGGGGGAGACATTGGTTTCATTATGCATATCTCAGCTTCGACCAAGTTGGGGACCGATCCCAATGCTAAAGTGCTTGTAGGATCTGTTGAGGAAGCTATCCAGCTAGGTGCGGATGCTGTTTCAGTCCATGTCAATATAGGTGCAGAAACCGAACGGGAGATGCTGAAGGACCTCGGTTCGGTTTCCAGGGAATGCAGGAAATGGAGCATGCCCCTATTGGTAATGATCTATACCCGTGGAAAGAACGTAGAAGATGAACACAATCCCGAAGCAATTGCACATGCTGCAAGGATAGGAGCAGAACTGGGAGCTGATATCATAAAAACCCACTATACAGGAGATATCGGATCATTCAGGAAGGTCACAAAAGGGTGCCCTGTCCCGGTCATTATCGCTGGAGGCCCCAAGATGGATACAGATGCAGAGGTCCTCCAGATGATCAAGGATTCCATGGATGGGGGAGGAAGGGGTGTTTCCATCGGGAGGAACATCTTCCAGCATTCGGATCCAAGGGGAATGGTGAGTGCTGTGAGGAAGATCGTGGTTGAAGGTAAGGATGTTGAAGTTGCACTGGAGGAATTGCATAGATGATCTCCATGAAGAAGATGGTATGGGTAAGGGCCGATCTGGCCGAGGATTTCGAATCCAGAAAGGATATTGTAAGGACATCTCTGGAAAGTGACATAACGGATATTGTGGTCCTAAAAGATGAATTGGATAGACTGGAGAAGCTAGGTAGATTCAATCCGATATCCATCGATAACGGAAAGGTCCGAAACAATGGATCAAAAGGGACCCTGTTGAAGATCGAATCAAAAGAAGATCAAAAGAGGATCTTGGACGATCGGGACAGTAACGATCTGATAGTGGTTTCTGCGAAGAACTGGAAGGTCATTCCCATGGAGAACCTGATTGCCGGATTCCAGGGTTCGGGAACGAAACTCCTTGCCGAAGTGTCAGATGCAGTTGAAGCGGCTCTATTCCTGGAGACTCTCGAGGTGGGAGTTGATGGAGTGGTCCTGAGACCGAACGATCCTAATGAGGTATTGAAGATCGCCAGTGTTATTGATGGGATGGAAAACGAACATTTTGAGCTTCATGAGGCGAAGATCACAGAAATGAGACCTGTGGGAACGGGTGACAGGGTTTGCATAGACACCTGCTCGATCCTGAATGTGGGAGAAGGGATGTTGGTAGGATCGCAGTCATCCGGAATGTTCTTCATACATTCGGAGTCCGTGGAAGGTGAATATGTTGATACAAGACCTTTCAGGGTCAATGCAGGTTCGATCCATTCCTATGTACTAATTCCCGGAGATAGAACTAGATATCTCTCAGACCTCAAAGTGGGGGATAGGATCATCGTATTGGATCAGGATGGAAAGACCAGGGCTGTGACCATTGGTAGGTTGAAGATCGAAAGGAGACCGCTTCTTTTGATCAAGGCGGAATCCGGTGAAGGTGTTTACAACATAATCCTGCAGAATGCTGAAACTGTTCGATTGATATCCAATGGTAAACCGGTTTCCATAGTGGAATTGAAAGTTGGAGATAAGGTCATTTTAAAGAACGGCAGGGGAGGCAGGCATTTCGGAATGAAGGTCGAGGAGACAATTATTGAGAAATGATGATGTGATATCATGACCCGTATCTGTGTGACAATGACCGAAAGGACCATTGAGGAGGACCTTTCCCTTATTGCCAGTTGCTGGTTACAAGGTGCAGATATTGTCGAGATACGTTTGGACCATTTAAAAGAAGGTCAGGTCCGATCGGATGATATCAGAATGATCAGAGAGATGGGTCTTCTGACAATCTTAACATTGAGACCCAAATGGGAAGGAGGACACTTCAATGGGTCGGAATCGGAAAGATGCGAGCTTCTAAGAGAGGCAATTCTCCTTGAACCAGATCATATTGACATAGAACTCGGAATGGATAAGGTAAATAGAGAAGATTTGGTCAACTTGGCGAAAGAGACCGGTGTGGAAGTCATCCTATCCTATCATGATCCAAAAGCTCCGGTAACTGAGGATGTTGTTGTTGAAAGGATAAAGAGATGCTGGGAGGAAGGAGCGGATATTTCAAAGGTCGTTTTCCGGTGCGATTCCATCGATGATTTCATCACCATTTTGAATGCAGGTTCATTAATGGGATCCACCGATCAGGTTTTTTCACTTATGGGAATGGGACCATTCGGTCATCTGTCAAGGATATTCGCAGGTGAGATCGGGAGCAATATCGTTTACTGCTCTCATGGCGATCCATTGATAGAGGGGCAGATATCCATAGAACAATTGAGATCTATTTGGAGAACAGGAAAAGGAGGTGGACCTGATGATCAACAACATCATCGATGAGAAAACAAGGATCTGTGGGATCATCGGCGATCCTGTTTCTCAGTCACTCTCTCCCATAATGCATAATACGGCATTTAGATCGCAGGGTTTGAATTTCATCTATCATACTTTCCCGGTGAAAGAAGACGGATTGGGATCAAAAATAGAAGAGCTGAGGAAGAAGGACTTCATCGGTGCAAATGTTACTATACCGTTCAAGAGCACCGTCTTGAGATATCTGGACAGAATAGATGAGAAAGCTCTCAGGATCGGAGCAGTAAACACCATAGTCAATGATAATGGAATGCTTGTGGGATACAACACGGATGGTGAAGGAACTTTAAGGGCCCTATTATCATCCGGAGTCGACCTAAGAAGAAATGGAAAGGTCCTGATTTTGGGGGCGGGTGGTTCCGCAAGGTCCATCGGATCCGCTCTTGCTGAAAGAGGGGTGACTCTCGTTCTTACGAACAGGACCTTTTCAAAGGCCCAGGACCTTGCCCGTGACCTTGATGTGATCACCAAGGTCACAGCTGTGAGACCTGAAGAGATGGGACCAGATATGGATGATATCTATCTTGTGATCAACTGCACATCAGTTGGGATGAAGGGAGGACCACCAGGAATTCCACTTCTACCGGAAATGATAACCGAGGGGATGACTGTATTCGATATTGTTTACAATCCTATGGAGACACCACTTATTATGGAGGCCAGGAAGAGAGGTTCGAAGGTAATTCATGGGTACAAGATGCTTGTCCAGCAAGGTATCGGATCCTATGAACTATGGACCAAAAGAAAGGCCCCCGGACAATTGATGGAAAAGACGGTCCTGGATCGATTGAAGGAAAATGGATAGGAACAGGGTGTAACAGATGGAAGGAACAGCATGTTGTTATGGTGGCGCTACGATAGTTAACGGGATCGTCTGTGGTAAAGGTGCCTCTTTCAGTATTGGTCTGAAGACCACAGCAAAGGTCAAACTAACGAATGAACCTGGTAGATTCGATGTAAGGATCCTTAGTGATATGACAGAGGATGATGGTCTATCAAAGGCATGCGTTGCAGAAGTACTGAGATATTTCGGGTTGGAATCCGAATATGGTGGGAAGTTGCTAACCCGTTCGGACATCCCGATCTCGAGAGGCCTGAAGAGCAGCAGTGCATCGGCGAATGCAATTATCTTAGCCACCCTGAAAGCGTTGGATGAGCAATTGAATGATATGGAGATCATCAACCTGGGTGTCAATGCCGCAATAAAGGCAAATGTCACAATAACAGGAGCGTTCGATGATGCCTGTGCGACTTACTTCGGCTGCTTGGTAATGGCTGACAATCAGCAAAGAAGGATCATCAAACAGGTACAATATTGAAGATGACCCTGCCGTTCTCATACACATTCCTGACCATAAGATAAGAAAAACAGAGGTAGATGTAAGCAGAACAGCTGGTATCCGAAATACCATTGAACAAGCCTTGGACCTGACCTATATAGGAAAATATCGAGAAGCCATGGTATTGAATGGTATATCCTACGGACAGGCAATGGGATTGGATACGGAGATCGCAAGGATGGCTCTCGAATCTGGGGCTTTGGCAGCAGGGATCAGCGGGACTGGTCCGGCTACAGTGATACTATGCGAGAAGTTCAATGTGGAACCCATAATTAAAAAAATAGGATATGAAGGAACCCTTGAGACCAGAATAAACCATACCAAAGCAACGGTCTTATGAAAGGGGTCCTGATCTCTCAATTTTCTTAATTCAGGTTCTTTGTTCCTGTCGATACCTGCGGGTTAGGTTTTGAAACACCCTCGCTGGAATCAAAACTTCCAGAGAATGTTGTTGTGATCGAGAGAGAATTGGTTTTACATTCGGTCACACAGCGACCGCATTTGATGCAGTCCAATTTACTTTTCCAATCGTCCTTGATGGGATCGAGGTCCATGGGGCAAATCGTTTTGCACTTTCCACATTCGATACATGAACTCTTATCAATCCTTCTCCTTACAAGGGAGATCGGGTTCACGATCGATAGTATTGCTCCAAGCGGACAGAAATACCTGCACCATGCACGACCATGCGTCATGTAACTGAAAGCAACGAAGGCTGAGAAGACCGCAATATGATAAAAGAGCCAGAAAGCACTGACAGTTTGCCAGGTAAGCCAATAAGGGATCACTCCAAGAAGAGCCCCGAAGCAGACATACCTGCACCAGAATATTGTGCCTGTGGTCAGCGCCATAAATATGACCCCTCCCACAAAGGCGTATTTCACGCCTCTAAGCCATTGAGGAGGAGTGTACCTGTGAGTACTCACTTTATCCAGCAAGTCCTGGATCAAACCGAAGGGGCATATCCACCCGCAGATGGCGCGCCCAAGGGCAACTCCAAAACCAATAAGGACCCCGTAAATATAGAAGGGGATCCGTGATGATATCAGGAACCTCTGCAACATTCCTATAGGGCATCCGAGCCAGGCCAGCTCGCAGGCCTGACAGTTCAACGTACATGTGATCCCGCTTGTCCTTGGAATGGGTGCATGCCATGCTCCTGGCAGTTTCCTGAAAATTCCCAATCTATGAAATGCAAAGGCAAATACCTGCATCCCAAGGCGGAACCTCACCCCTCCGATCCTGATTATCGTTAGCAATATGACAATGATAACCGTATTCAACCCCAGGATAACGCCCAGATCACTTGCCATCTTTAGATCCCACCATTTCAATTAGTAGCCAATATGCCTGGCCCAGTCATAATTGGCATATTCTCTGACATACCAATCATCTCCCATCTCGAACGCAATGTAGAATGATAGCACTGCTGTCAATAGAAGAATGAGCCTGATACGAAGTAACATCTCATTTGTCAGATTGAACTCCACAATTCGCGATCTTATCGATCTTGCAATGCGGCTTTCCATTATCGAGGAAACGAATTCATTCTTCAATCGATCACCTCGCTTTATATTGAACGTATCCAATTTCTATTGGATATATTCCCTGTTATAATGATTATTGTTCAGAATTATATATAACAATGTTTTGGGCACACCCATTGATTTTTGGGACCCCAAAAGTGATTTACTTCTTATTTGGGATAATATTTTCAATGATCTTTTCAGTATTTGTATTTGGAAATTTGAATAATTTCTCAAAGTAACAATCTCTTATCCTCTTGAAAATGTTGCTATACCACTTCTATCAACAGCGGATGTATCCTCTGAGATATCCTTGCTGATCCTTTTCTCATGTTCTATTTGAATTTGTTCAACGACCTTAATAATATGGTCGTCATGAACAGCACCAATAGCCGCTGCCAGATCGGTTTCCTTGACAATGAAATAATAGGCAACTTTGGAAAGGCCTGTGGATACTATCTCGATGTTGATCCCTTTCTTTGATACTGTATGAAGGATATTCGAGATCATATCATGTTTATCGAACAATCCCTCACCAACGATCCCGATCATTGAGAAGTCGTTCATGGCCTCTATGGATCCAATTTCTTTAATTGATGATGATCGGATCAGATCTTCACACAGGTCCAGGTCAGACCTTTCCATGATGATCATTATACAGCCGTTCGTTGTTGTCAAGGACCTGATCTTCGTCCTTGACCTTTCGAGGATATCTGCTACATCTCTTAGGACCTTCATTTTACTTCCAATACTGGTTCCTTTCAGTTTCAGTATCCCGATGTTCCTTGTGAAAGATATGGACCTAACTCCCCCTTTCCTCAAAGGGGTTGCATCCATAATTATTGTACATTGCCTTGGGTCCAGGACATTCCTTATCATCATGGGGATCTTTTTTTCTCTAAGGGGATCGATAGTCCTTGGATGGATAATGAGTGCACCGAAGAAAGCCAATTCAGCAGCTTCATCGTATGTCATGTATTCTATCATTCTAGCACTTTTAATAATGCTTGGATCAGCACTCATGAATCCAGGAACATCCTTCCAGATCTCAACACCATCCGCTCCTGAGAGGTTCGCTATTACCGCTGATGAATAATCACTTCCATTCCTACCGAAACAGAGAGGTTTCCCATCTGGTCCGCTGCCATAGAATCCGGTTATCACAGGTATTATGTTCTTACGTAAAAAGGGGGAGATCTTTTTTGAAAGATCCCTCCTTGAGGTTTCGATATCGGCATATCCGCTTAAGGAACAACCCAGGGCTTTTAGTCCAATATCTTCAGATGTTAGTGCGATCGCCTTGATCCCCCTATCATTCAATGCCGCTGTAAGGATTTGTATGGAGATCCTTTCTCCGAAAACCAATATCCCATCCTTGATCTCAGGCTGGACCTGCTTCATGTCAGGAATTGATGTCAGTTCCTCTCTTAGATCCCTCATTATACCTTGAATAGATGAGATAGTATCCCTTCTGATATCCTGGTTCTTGACCAAGTCCTTTATCATTTTCATGTGGAACTTCTCGATCCTCACCAATATTCCTTCGGAATTCTTCTTCTTTGGGCCACCCTTCGAAAAAATGGAATCCAGCAGATCAGTGATTCCGTTCATGGCGGATACCACGATCATCTTTGATCCCTCCGTGGATCCGATCATGGAGCATACCCTGTTCACATCCTTTGGGGATCTGAGGGTGGATCCTCCGAACTTCATCACTTTAACCGTATCCACCTCCCAGGTGATCTTGGATCTTGGCGAGTTCCGCACTCAGGATCGCATTTCCTGCCCCTCCTCTGATGGTATTATTTACCAGGGCAAAGAAGCTTAGAACATTCCCGCTTTTTCTGATCCGTCCTACAGAAACAGACATTCCTTGGACCGGATCACCCCTTATGGCATCTAGAGCAGGTTGAGGTCTATCATTTCCTTCCATGAGAATGATTGGGTGATCAGGGGAGGAGGGAAGCCCTTCCAGACCTTTGAACGATCGGAAGCGGTCCATAGCTTCCACTTCAGAGATATCATTCTCCATCTCTACCTGAACTGAAAGTAGATGACCATTTTTAACTGGAATCCTCACACAACTCGGATAGACCTTGACAGAATGATACATTATCGAACCTTTTGAGAGATCACCCAAGATCTTCCCGGTCTCGATCCTGACCTTTTCCTCCTCATGTTCAATAAAGGGAATGACATTCGAGATCATAGAGTACGATGAGGGCCCGGGATAACCTGCTCCTGAGACCGACTGGTATGTAGAAACAAAGACCCTGGAGATCCCGGATCCGATCAGAGGTTTCAGCGACATGACCAATCCTGATGTGGAACAATTTGGATTGGTGACAATGAATCCATTTGGAAATGAGTCTTGAGATGTGATCAGCTCCAGATGATCCCCATTGACTTCCGGGACCATTATTGGAACATCACAGTCCATCCTGTGGGTTGCGGAGTTCGAGAATACCGGGAAACCTGCCTTTGAAGCCTCCTTCTCCATATCCCGGGGGATCGATGAGGGAAGAGCACTGAACAGAACATCGATCCCGTGGTCCTCTAGAAGATCGATATCAAATCCATTTAGGTCCATTTTGGATACCTCTGATGGTATGTCACCTTCGAGAAGCCAGGTGACATCATCTTCGTATCTTCTTCCTTCCCTTCTTTCAGACGAGAATAGAAGATCAAGTTCGAAGAAGGGGTGGCGATGCAAGAGCTGGATGAACCTCTGCCCCATCATTCCTGTCGAGCCCATCAGAGCACATCTCAGTCTGTCCATCGATCATTCCCCTTTCCGATCAGATCCGGCCTGTCGATCTTATTTCATCTCCCATTGAACCATCCATTTCAAAATCATGTAAAAGTATCGCTCATATTCCCAGGATCGGGAAATGAGGGCTACATCCTCACCCAAGGGTCTCCGATGCCAGCAACGCAGCTCCGGTGGCTGTTACGATCTGTGGATTATCAGGCACATACATCTTCTTTCCGAGCTCCTTTTCCATAGCCCGGACCATGCCTATGTTCTTCGCTGGTCCCCCATCAAAGAATACGACATCCTTCACACCAACCTTCTTTGCCATAGCTACCAATCTCCGTGCTACAGCTTTGTGAATTCCCATAATTATATCTTCCTTGGGAACTCCCTGGAATATCAGGTTGGCCACCTCTGATTTTGCGAATACAAGGCATGTAGTTGTGATATCCACCGGGTCCTTGCTTGTCAATGAAAGAGGGCCCATCTCATCCAATGGTACTTCCAGGACCCTTGCGAGTACCCTCGAGAAATCTTCCAGTCCCGGCAGCACATTTATCGTTCATGGCGAAATTGATCATCTTGAGGTCATCGTCCATGGCTATGACCTTGGTATCCTGTCCACCAATGTCAATGATCGTCCTTACACCTAGTTCCGCTCCCAGCCACTGGACACCTCTGGCATTTGCCGAGATCTCGGAAATATTATCCTGGGCGAGGGTTGTGACCCTTCTTCCGTAACCAGTGGAGGTAATGTGCTCGATGTCACATATTTTCATTTCCGCCATTTCAAGGGCCCTGTCAAGGACTTCCCTTGATGATCGATCATGATCATTGCCCGTAGGTGCGACACCATAACCAACCCTTTTTTGATCTTTGAGAACAACAGCCTTGACATAGGTGGATCCAAGGTCTATTCCCGCGGTTATCAAGCAGGCCACCTCAGGAATCTTTTCAAGAAGGGTTCTTTATCATCTATTTTCACCATAGGTTCGGGAACACATACCTTGGGAACAGGTCTTGGGGCGAGGAGGGCAGCCCCTAGAGCGCCAATAAAGTGTGGATCATTCGGGACTATCATTTCCCTGTCTATCTCCCTACTTATCTCCTTTATGACCCCTTTGTTCCTTGCAACTCCACCGCAGACCAGAACCTTTCCCTTCGACCTTGTGGTGTTCACAAGGGATATTATCTTCCTCGCAACCATCTGATGAAGCCCTGCAAGTATATCGTCAGTTGCTTTTCCTTTTGCAATAAGGGATACGACCTCTGATTCAGCAAAAACCGTGCAGGAAGCATTCACATGCTCTGCAAGCTTCGAATGGAGAGACCTTTCACCCACATCTCCAATCTCAACCTCCAGGGCCATTGCCATGGTATCCATGAAACATCCGGTCCCTGTCGAGCATTTGTCATTGGTCCTGAAATCTGCGATTATTCCCATCTCTCCCATTCTCATGACCCTGATACCGTGGCCTCCGATATCTACAACTATCTCACATTCCGGATCGATCATGTAAGCTCCCCTGGCAAACGCCGTGATCTCGGTCCTTGCCAGATCAGCTTCAGTTACGGACCTCCTCCCCTGCCCGGTTGCAACAATGTGCCCTATATCATCTCTCTTGATCCCTTTACTGACAATTAGGTCCTTTAGAATGTTCCCAGCAAGTTTACCAGGTTCCATTGTAGTGTTCTTGACAGAAGAAGCAAAGACCTCTTCACCATCTCTGAGGATCAGGACCTTTGTGGCGATGGCTCCCACATCCATACCCACATCGTAAGGTTTTGCATCAGCCTCCATCTACCCCCCTCCTGGCCTTCAGCATTTCCACAAAGGCCTCCACTCTAGTCCTTACCTGCTCTATGTCACCATCATCGTATTCACTCTCGATCTTGACCATGGGCATACCGATCTCCCGAAGTGCCACTTCGATCTTTGTGGCCTCCAGGTTGTTCAGGTGGCATCCCCTCAGAGTGTGGAAAACAACACCCTCCACACCGAATACCTTGATCGACTCCTTCAATCTCCTGATCCTCTCATCATTGGGAGAGAAGCACGGACAGGTGCAGGGGAAGAAATATCTCTCTGCAAGGGCCCTCATGATACCTTTCTTCGTGATCCCATCCAGCATCACTGGATCGGACATCAGTCTAAATCCTGTGCAGAGTTCATCATGAACGATGGTTCCTCCACTCTCCTCCACTATGGAAGGTATCTTGAAATTGGGATACATCATGGGAGATCCTGCCAGCAGTATCCTGGCAGCTCCCGCTTCACCTGCGACCTTACCCTCTTTCATCATTCCTTCGAGTTCAGTTATGAGCTCGGATGTCTTCTTGGACCATCTTTCAATATCATCCACCTGTGAAGCTTGTATGACAAGCATGGCATCTTGGCCTGATATGGGATGGTTTTTGGAGCTTCTGAGCTTTAACATACTTGTCCATAGTTCATGGGCCTTGTTCCATTTCTTGATCTCATTGACAAGGGCTTTCCTGCCTACCTTCTTCCCGGTAAGGTCCTCAAGTTTCCTTCCAAGGTATTCCAGCTCTTTTACCCAGAGCTCTGACCCGGTCTCTCCCATCTTCACACGAGGTATGTTCATCATAACTACTGGCACCCAGTCCTCCAATACCTCTGCCAGCTTCATCTTTCCATCACATGTTGCTGGTCCCACCACCATATCGATGTTATCTGTCAAAGGGTTCGCATTCACCATCTTGGAACCCAGAGTGGCCTTCACCATGGGGCAAAGACCTGCATCCCCGAGTAGCTCGTTGGCAGGATGGACAGGTTCATAGTATCCAGAGCATAGCCTGACATTCTTTGCGTTTGCAGCATTGATCAGTTCCAGGGGTACCATCACGCACATGGTGCCTACGACCTTCCCTCCCTTCTTCCTGTAATCCTCCAGCTCCTGTGACCTCACACCAGAATACCTCATGACCTCATCGAAATAGGAAAGTGTCTTTGCTCTGACCTTCTGAGATGTCAATTTCATTCGGGAATTCTCTTCCATCTCCTTGGACCTCTTTATTGTCCTATTTCTCTGTTCCTCGGAGAAGTATCCCTCCTTATCCTTCAGGTATCTACCCTGTGTCATGTGTTCCTTCCTCCTTTTTTGATGAGGTCCATCAGACCCCTTCTTGTCTTTGGTCTCTTGGATCCGACCAAGGTTAAGGGTCCGTAATTGAGGGATAGGCATCCCTCTTCGGGGCAGTATTCCACGCATTTTCCGCAGAGGGTACAGTCCTCACCACCTACATCGTCATTCTCCATATCATCATAGACCCTATCATGGTCAAGAGGACAGACACGGGTGCAGATCCGGCATTTGGTACATCTTTCAGGATCCTTCTTTAAAAGTGGTAGTGAGGTCCTGCCGAACAAGGCCATCAATCCCCCCATGGGACAGATCCTGCAAAATGACATTGGGATGAAAAATGTGGAGATCATGAAAATGGTAAGGGATAGTAGTGCCAGAATGGGGAGTTCTGTGGACCATGGTTCCAGACCGAATATCTGCTGTGTGATCGTAAAGAAACCCTTGGCCGGGCATATCTGACAGAAGGGCAGGGCCAGAGTGGATTGGTATCCGGTTAGTCCAAGTGCTGATATCCCAATTGGTATCGAAATGAGAACGGTCAGGAAGATCAGGGCGTATTTGATCCTTCTAAGTATCACCCTTGTCTTGAATTTCAGGCGTATCCTCGGAACATGGAGCAATTCCCTCAGCTTGTCCATTCCATCCTGGACCAGACCGAAGGGGCACAACCAGGAGCACCAGAGTCTACCAAGAAGAACTATCATTAGCAGTATTACCGCCAACATGATGGCCACGCTGATGTAGTTCTCCGACCATCCCGTTGTCATACCGTCCTGAAGTTGATAGTAGTAACAGGAGGTTGGTGCGTCATTGATGTAACGGCAGGATGCGTTAGGAAGGAAGATCCTGCGAAAAATCGGATATGTACCAAAAGGTGGTAGACCCCACAGCTGTCCAAGGACAAAAACAAAGGCTAAGAGCTGGATAACGAACCTGAAAGGTCTTATATTCCGCCCCTTGAACATTCCGCTCAACCCCAGATCCTCCTCTTCTTGAGCCAGATCCTGGATATGATCGCAATTTGAACGAAAGCAAGGACGATCCCGATGATAATAGCAAAAACCAGCCATTGTTTCGTTTCATCCACTTCTCCAAGGACGGCTTCCATAGCCTTGGATTTCCCATCTATCACATAGATGTGGGGCGTGGTGTATCCCGATGTGTAGTCTCCCTTACCCACATATCCACCTTGACCGGCAATGATCTCCATCTGTCCGTCACCATCTACGTCCTCTATGACAAGACCAAGTATGTCTCTTCCAAGTTCCTTTGACCTCCATTCGAGGTTCCTTGTTTCTCCGTCATAGACATAGATGAATCCTCCCATATTGGACAGGACTATCTCAAGGGTTCCGTCCCCGTCGATATCCCTGACATCCATACCGTATATCTTGGGTCCTATGTTGTCGCTTTTCCATTTCCTTTCGTAGGTCTCACCGTTCCATGAGTAGATATAGCACCACCCTTCACGGTATCTGTAACCATTTGATACAATGATGTCAAGTGTCCCATCGTTGTCCAGGTCCCTTACCTTCATCCCCTCTACGCACCCCTGAAGGTCCTCACTGGTCCAGTGATCGTTCAGGTCATTGAGCTCATAGACCCTGAAGTAACCCTCTCCCTTCACATCCCCAAGGGCCGCTCCCGAGCAGACAAGAAGCTCTTCTTCACCATCGTCATCGAAGTCGGCTATCTCCAACTCCCTTAATCTTGAGTTCCATGACTCCGGAAGTGTCATGTATGGTTCGGAAGAGTTCTGTTTGAAGAAGTAGACCTGCCCCCACCCCTGATCGGTCTTGAAACCAGTGCCGACCAGGAGCTCGTTGCTTCCATCCCCATCCATATCGTGAAGAAGTAGTCCGTGTGCATCCCTATCGAGTGTTATGGACCTCCACTGCTCCTGTTTGGTCTTGCCATCAAGGACCCTTACAACTCCGTCTCCATCCCCTATGATCAATTCCAATCCGCTATCATCATCGAACTGACCGGTAATGAGACCCCAAGCGCGGGTCCCATATTTGTCAGAGGTCCAATCGACCCGGTAATCTCCACCTCTGTATTCCACAGAGGTAATGTATCCATCGTATGATCCGAAGACGATCTCCTTTCTTCCGTCACCGTCTATATCATCACAGATGATGGAGGAGAACCTCCCGATCCCTGTTGTGAGGTCATCAGGAGAGACCTCACCTACTGCAGGTCTGATAATGAGTGTAAATATTGTGAAGAATGCCAGAAGGGCAAATTGTGACCTCAATCCCTTCTCCTCCTTATCTCTCTGATCGCTGGATACATTATGGCTGCGATCCCAAGGATCCCCAGGAATATTAGGAATAGGGTGGTTATCAGAGTGTTATCGATTCCATCTTCAGAGAATGATGAACCTCCGAATCCGTACATGATCACCGTATGGCTTTTCCCCAATCCCGCAACCAGCTTTGTTCCGTCCGGTGACCATCTCGAGGACATCACCATTGCCTTCTGTTCGACACCGTCTTTGATGACCTTCAGTTCCGCTCCGGAACCTATGTCCCTGATCTTCATCGTCAGGTCCACACCGGAAGTAGCGATATAATCTCCATCTGGATGGACCTGCACGGACCTTACACAGTTATAGTCAGGCCAGGACATTAATTCTGACTCGTTCTTCCAATCCCAAACCTTGATCTTGTAGTCCCTGGATCCTGTGTAAAGTCTGGTTCCGTCCGGTGACCAGTCCACATCCAGCAGACCTGAGGTATGCCCCTTCATAGAATGGAGTGTTTCTCCCTCTGGAAATGACCAGATCTTGCATGTCCTGTCATCTGAAACAGTAGCAATCTTTGTACCGTCATCTGACCATTCGACAGCAAGTACACCATCCAGATGTCCCTCGAGGACGATCTCCTGTCTTCCTGTCTCAAGGTTCCAGATCCTTGTGAGATTCTCCCCTGCATTCTGTGGGATCACCTTGTCCGTACCTGATCCAGATGCCAGGTATTTCGAGTCTGGAGAGAAATCCAGACATAATATCGATCCGCTATGTCCGAGGAAGGTCCTTTTCAACTCCCATGTTTCCGTGTTGAACAGTCTTACCTTGAGGTCATCACCTCCAGTTGCCAGGAAGCTTCCATCCGGTGAGAATGCACAGGTCCTGAGAGGAAGGGTCCCATCGGGGGCGAAACCATCACATCTTGTGGAGTAATCTCCCATATCAAGGGTTTCCACAAGGGTTCCATCTTCCGCATTCAGTATGAGGCATATGTTGTCAAAGAAGGTGGCAGCCACCAATTTACCATCCGGTGACCAGTCCAGTTTCCAGAAGGTTGCTTCAGAATCACCTTTGGTATAGGACCAGAGGATCTCAATTGAGTTTGGGTCTACCTCCTGTCCGTTGGATCCAGCAGAGAGAGGTATGGTCAGGACCAGTAAGAAGGTGATCACAATGACCCTAGCATGATTCATCTTGAAGCCTCCCTTTCAGTATTGATGTCCCTTATCTTGAAAAGGACCAGGACAAGCAGAAGTGATATGTTCAGAATCACCACAATGATCAGGCCAAAGATGAAAGGCCTTCTCTCTTGTTCTCTGTCGATCACTTCCGGGGTGTCCTCCTCGGTTCCTTCTCCAGGTTCAACAATGAGCTGAATTGTGGTGAACCCCCTTGTAAGTCCTTCTTTTTCAGCTGAAATGGTGATGTCAATTGTTGATCTGGATGAAACGAAGAAGGGAACGAAATCGAAATAGATCCATCCGGATCCAAGAACGATCCCTCCCGAGATAGGATATTCGTGATTCATTGTCACGAAACCTGCAGAAGTGTCAATATAAAGAGTAGAATTTTGAACAAGATCTCCATCCCCATCCGTTACATTGATCCATATCTGAGCTGTCTCTTCCGTGGTTATCTCGAGCGGTTCCACGGTAACTTCCAATTCGATCCCTGGAGGTCTCTCTCCAACGCAGTAAACTGACCTGTCATTGGAACCAAAATACACCGATCCATTGTAAAGTGCAGGAGATGAATAGACATACCCTTTGGTTTGGTAGGTCCATTCTTCCCCACCTGTCCACTTGTTCAGGCAGTAGAGGTTGTAATCGTCCGATCCGATGAACATAAGATCTCCGGCGATCAGGGGTGAAGATCCACCCTGAAAATCATGGGTGGGATGTGACCAGATGATCTCATCCATCTCGATGGTCCCGCTACCATCAGGATCGTTCAAAGGAAGGCACCATGCATATTCGAAGGAGCCAAAAAATATTCTGTCACCTTCGATGACCGGTGTGGAATAAGATGGATATCCGATATCAAAGGTCCAACCTCTTCCTCTTCCTGTGAGGTCCTCAGCTATCAATCTTCTCCCTTCGCCATCGGTGATATAGAGAATGTCATCCTTCAGGAGACCTGAGGAATACAGTTCGGAGGATTCTCCGTATGAGATGTTATTGATCATACTTCCGTCTTCAAGGGAGAAGATCACAAGGTTATCAAACTCATCACCGATGATACCTCTTTCATTTTCTGCATCCACAAGTGGAGATGACCAGTAGTCGTTATCGGAATGGGTCTTATTCCAAACACGATTTCCATCCTTTGTTATTCGGTGAACGAAACCTCCTGTATCCGCCACTATCAGAGAATCCTTGTAGGGGTGGCAGGATGAGATCACATCCCCTTCCAATTCTGTAGACCAGAGCAGGGTAGGTCTTCCTAATTTTTCATCTGGAAGTTCCAGACAATAGAAGCTCCCATCGAAGGAGCCGAAATAGGCTCTTCCATTCTCAATGAAAGGGGTTGATTGTATCTCTCCTTCTGTCTTGAATTTCCAATTGAGCTCTCCCGTATCTGGATCGAGACAGTAGAGGTTCCAGTCATCGGAACCGATCAGCATTCCACCATCGTAGAAGGACGGTGAGGAATATACCTGGCCGTTGGTGTTGTATTTCCATATTAGTTCCCCGATCCCGGTTGGTGTTCCTTCTTCCACAGCCTGGTGAAGAGGGTCCCCTCTCCACTCTGACCAGTATCCGGAAGCAGAGGGGATTATGATCAAAATTCCAAAAATCATGGGCAGGAGGGCAGGAAGGTTCTTCATTTTCGGCCCTCCGGATTTCATTCAATATGCCCCCTGCCGCATGCTGGATGCGGTTCAAAGCTCATTCAATATGATAATAGATAAGAATTGTGGGGGGGGTCCCGATAATTGGTCATTCATCCCTTCTGATCCTGAGATATCCCACATAAAGCAGGGAACCGATCCCCAGAAGGATAATGATCCCTATGAAAATGACAAGGATATCCCTGTCAGGATCGTCCTCGACTCCAATGTCGAGTGTTTCTTTTCCGGGATCCTCTGAAATTGCTAGAGCCCTGACATATCCAAGTGAATCTCCGAAAAGGATAGATCCATCGATCACGGATGGTGAGGTTTCAGAGGAGTCTCCAAGCTCAAAACCCCTTACCCTGGCACCATCCTTCAATGACAGGATGGCCAGACCTGAACTATAGGTCACAAGAACGTGTTCTTTAATAAGCACAGGACTCGTTTCCAGGGATGAATCAGTGATCTCAATTGACCAGAGAAGATCCCCATTGGTCGGGTCCAGAAGATGGAGTTTTCCATCATCGCTTGCCGCGGATACGTGATCATCTGAGATGGAAGGTGAAGAGAATATTGAAGATCCCAGTGTTGTGTTCCATATTTCCATTCCATCAGATGCATTGAGGCAGTAAAGTCTCTCGTCGAAGGACCCGAAATAGACCCTCCCATTTCTCAGTGAAGGTGAAGAAGGGATATATTCGGCCTGAAAGGACCAGGCTTCTGTCCCGGTCTCCCTGTTGAGGGCATATAGCTTCCCATCACATGATCCGAAGATGACCAGGTCCCGATCATTATCTTCGAAGAATGCCGGTGTAGTATGGATCTGGCCTCCGCATCCGGTGAAGTTCCAGATCTCAAGGCCTGTGTCAGGATCGAGACAGTAAACGTTTGAATCATACGATGTTACTATCAAAGTATCTTCCTTTAATTTTGGAGAAGATTGGATGGATGATCCTCTTCCGATTGTTGTGTTCCATACTCTTTTACCATCGTTCAGGGAATAGGAGATAACCTTCCCGCTTCCCGTGGTGATGAAGATATTGTGACCATTCTCATCCAGAAGAGGAGAATTGAAGAGTCTCCCCTCAACCTGACGTTTGTATACCAGCTTTCCATCCATGTTCAAAACATATAGAGAACCGTTGAGAGTATTGAATGCAAGATATTCATCGTTGCCAACGATCGCTCCCTGGATGGCTCCGTCCCCCTTGAATTCCCATTCCACTTCAAGATCGGATATTTTCCCGATATCGTCCAGGAAGCTACCGGAATTCTCGTAGTCCCCTCTAAATGAGGTCCAGGATCCGGATGCACTGTTTACAGTGAGAACAAGGAGAATGAAAAGGACAGGTCCGATCTTCCCCATCATATGAGTCAATTCCATAAGGAGGGATAAGTAATCTTTGTCCACCTATGCATCTCCCCTGGGGACCTGATGTTCGTAATCCCGTACAGAGTACCATGATGAGATGACCGATGAGATCACAGAAACCGCTATGAGCAGAAGTAGGACAAGGGCTGATCCCTTTATGATCTCTCCCCAGGCAGTCGATCCACTGATAATGCTTCCCGTTATGGATATCGAGATGAATGCACCTATGATGGCGCCTGTGATCGAAATGAATAGTCCACAAGATCCTCCATCAACAGGTAAGATCTAGCTCTTGATACAGCTACACCCAGTGACCTGTGGACCACCATCTCCTTCCTGAAACGAAGTGTCCTGTTGTGATTGAACATTACAAGAGCCGCCATTGCGACGATCACACCGAATATCAGAAAATCCCTGAATAGTGAGAGGTAGGACATCTCATAGTCCAGGTTCTCCCTGGCAAGGTCGGGAACGGTCCTCACTTCAGGTCCAAAATCCGAAAATGCATCATTAAGTCTCTGAATGTTCTTCTTTGATGCTTCCCCTTTGACAAGTATTAGATCTTGGGATGATGAGGATGGATAAAGTGTATTCAATGCTTCCTCAGACATTACAAATGTACCCGTAAGTATGGATGGACCCAATATTCCTATGACCTCAACTTCGATTGTCTTTCCGGGTACAGGTTCCAATTCGAATATGGTACCCACATTCCCAAAGTATATCCACATTAGAGTGTTCTCATCCACCAGGATCGGGATCCTTATCCTTTCATTTGATCCCAGCTCGTTCCAGATATCCTCATCGCTCGATCCATCCTTCTTGGCTTTGAGATCGAAATCGTTCTCCTTCAATATCTTCTCTGGAAGACCGACCAGTCTGGGTGGGTAAACAGCATTGATATTGGAACAGGTCCCGCCCTCCTTGCCGTAGGTGAGGACCGGTACAATCTCCAATCCCTGGATAGTGATGTCGGATCCCTTGATCCCAAGAGAGGTCTCTAGGACCATGTCGAATCCTCCACCGTAGCTTTCCTTCTCTTTTTCAAGACCGGATACAAGCAGGGTTCCCATTCCTGAAAGTGAGAGTGCCACCGTAAGAACGAGTGCCAGGAAAGCGATACCCAATCTTGTCTGACCCGGTCTTCTGGAAAGGGATGCCGTCACCATTAGAGTGAGATCCGTTCTATCAATGGTGGTTGGCAGAAGTGATATCAGAATTAGAGCTGACCCCGATCCTGAGAGCATGGAACCGATGACAAAAGGACCGGCAACATCGAATGTCCCCCCTCCTTTGGTTGCGAAAACAAGGGTCAGGAGACCGCCTATTAGCATGATAGCTCCGATGAAAGGAGGGATCCATTTATTCGTTCTTCCTTTTAGTCCTGGTTCCTCTCCCCTTGTGTTGGAGACCGGTACTTTCAGGACCTCTCTGATCACCACTGCGATGACAATGATCGTGGAGATCAAGATCCCTGCTGAGACGGAGATCAGAACCGTTGGGATCGCAAATGTGAGGGGGACCTGAGATCCTTCCACGGTGTCGGACCAGATCGTTGAAAGAGTGAGGTTCAGGATGTAGGATATGATAAATCCTAAAAGGACACCAAAGAGAGACCCCCAGATGAGAGGTCTGAGATTTTCATAGATCCCAAAAAGGATCACCTTCTTCCTACTAGTACCAAGGGACCTGAGGACTCCCCATTCTCCTGCCCTTTTAAGTGAAAGCTCCTTTGTGATGGCGAACAGGATCAACCCTGTAGAGGCCATCACAGCGATTCCGAACGTGAGGAACATGCCGGGAAAGATAGAAACGGCCCTGGAAGATGAAAGAGCATTTTCTCTTACAGGAATTATGGAGACCTCAACTGTCTCCAGTGTGAGTCCTTCCTCAACAGCTTCAATAGTTGCATCCACATCCTTGGATATCCATAGAGCTGTCGTATCCCCCCATTGTGATGACCACATATTCCTTGCATCTTCCAGGGTGATGAATACCTTGGGAGTGGTCCTGTATACTTCCCAGTAATCGAGGTCCTCATTCTGTATTGAGTCGATGTCAACATGGAAACCCGGATCCCAGGATGAGCAAGACAGTTCATCTGTGATACCTTCTATTGGGGGAAGAAGGTCCTTTTCCGCATAAAGGTCGGAGATATTCACAATCCCTGACACTATGAATGTTCTGGTGGAACCTGATAACCGGCCAGATATATCGGCAGTCCTGTAGTCCAGATCGATGGTATCACCGACCTCAAGGCCCATTTCATCTGCTGTCCAATTGTTCACAACTGCTTCTCCGATCTTTAAGGGTCCGCCTCCTGGAACTGAGAGGTCCTCTATCCCTGAGACTACCGAGTACGACAGATTCCCGGTTTCGGAGAAGATCGAATCCACGAAATATGATAGGGTCTGAATGGTCCTGTTGTCAGGATCCTGATCGCCTGAATCGAAGAGGAACTGATCGGATATCAACAAAGATCCTCCTGCATCTTCAGCCTCAATAACCTTGAACCCAACATCCTGGAAGGTGAGTCCATCCTCGATATTATTCCTCAGACCTTCTTCGGAATATCCTGATCTCATATCCAGTAGGAACCTGTTCACTCCGGATTCCCCTAACATCTCTCCGAGCCTACCGAGGTCCATGAAGCAGGTGGGAAGGACCTCATCCAGAGCATCTTCCCTATACCTTCCAAGCCCAGCATCCTTTACGATCCCTGAGACCGTGAGGTTGATCCTGATCGATCCGGTATCGGTCATTCCAAGAAGTATATCCTCGCTTTTCATATGTGGATCGAGATTTACAAGGACCCAGTCCCCCACTTTCAATGAAAGGTCCCTTGATGCTCTTGAATTTACAAGTATGTTCAATCCTTCAGGAGGTTCCCTTACCTTCGTCCCGTCTCTGAGCTCTAACCGCCCAAGATCAAGGAGATCATTATCGAAACCTATCATCCTGATCTTCGAGGACGTGGTGAGTTCCGATCGGGCTGCACCATTTAAAAGGATGATCGGAGCCGAGGTCCTCACATCATCCAAATCACCTGTTATTAGGTCACGATCCACGAATCCCGGTGCCTCAAGGACCAGATCTACTTCGGAAAGATTGCTATTGGTATTCTCCTCGACCATGGAATAGAGACCGTCTCCTACAGAAAGGGAGGCGAGAACAACTGCAACCAGAAGAGAGACCGGGAGGACCCTACCAAATGCCTCTCCATGTGAGCTCATGGAATACTTCCATCCCAGCCGCACAAGGACCCTATTCTCCCTTCTTATCAACGGGACCATCATTAGGATCAGGATGAGAATTGCGATGGAGAAGGAGGCTACCCCCAACCACCATGGAACGGTCCCCATGACCGTTTCAATCATCTGTGGATTATTTAATCGTTGTGAAGGTGATATATGAATCAGGTCTTTTCCGGATCAGGATCATCTTCCGATAAGGGTTGATCCTCGGGTCTTAGGTTCTCTGGCTGGCCGGTATCAAGCTCCTGATCATCAACATCCTTTGTCATCCTCAAGTAAAAGACAATGGCCCCTGCAATCACAATTATGGCTATGGCCCCACCAAGGAGGACAGCATTCCTCGTTCCGTAGTCCTTGCCTTTTTCATCAGGTGTATCCTCCTCCGGGGGACGGATCGAAATGGTCAGTGGTGTGGAGGGTTCAGAGTCGAGGTCTGAATTGAAGACAACCACGGAATAGGTGTAGTTGGTTAACATTTCAACATTGGTATCATTATACTCGGTGATCAATAAGGAAAGTGTTGTAAGCTTCTCATTGATCCCATCTTCATTTGTTCGGTATACCTTGTATCCGAGAATGTCACTGCTTCCGGTCCTCAATGGGGGTGACCATTGAAGATAAATGTAGTACTTGCCGGTTGTTGCCCTGAGCTCGATCGGTGACGACGGAGCTTCGGGACTTACAGGCAGATCAAATGTCTTTTCATTGCTGGAGCCGGATGGACCCTTATCATTAACAGCGATCAACCTGTATGTGTAGCTATTTCCTTCCAAAACGGACAGATCAAGATAGGATGTGGCCTCTCCTGATTTTGTTCCAAGGTTCTGGAAAACTCCGTTTTCATCCTTTCTCTGGATCGTGTAGAACTTGATAGGGAATCCCCCATCATCAGTTGGTGGTTCCCATGTGATGTTCAACCCCTGGCCATCGATCTTAATCTCAAGTATTTCCGGAGCCGAGGGTTCTCCTCCTGGGGCAGCTGGGAAGCTCAGAGAGAGGGCCTCCTCCATATCCACACCATAAAGAGCTGCAACAGCAAAATTGTAAAGTGTCCCGTCCACCACGGTGGTATCGTTATATGATGTCTTGCTTGCTCCTTCAAGTTTCAATGGCTCTAATGTTCCTTCTGAAGGTCCTCGGTAAATCCTGAATCCTGTCAGGTTTGTTGTGTTCGTCCCTTCCGGAAGCTCCCAGGTAACGAGAACGTATCCACGTCCTTCTTCGATACCTGTGATCAGAGGAGCTTCCTGTCCCTCCTCGAGGGCCTGTTCACCCGGAAGAAGGGCTGAAAGGAATAATGAGATGAGGACAAGAAATAAAATGACCGATCTGAATTCTACCCCGCGGAACCCCATGATACCTTATCTCTCTATTAGTGATTAAAGGGTTTTCCTTCTAGAAGGCCGATAATAGATAAGTTCGAAGGGGAAGTTCAGGACCGGTTGCTAGTTGTTATCCTTACAATTCACATGCGACAGATCAAATGCATCGGAATTATTGTGAAAGAATGCAGGACCTTTTCCTTCCATTCAGTGATATTTGTCCTTTTTCCTCGAATACCGGACATTTCCAATCAACAACAAATTATGGAAATAAGAAACATGGAGATACCTGATATATTGTTCACCTCAATAACTTCGAATAAACCATTTTCCTAATATTTTTAGAAATTGAAAAGATATCGACTCTGAATGGGAGGAGTCAAATCACATTCAGAAAATTGTGTTTTATTTCTTGGGAGGGTGCCAGGCTGGATATGGATAGCAACTATTTATCAGCCTTTAATCGTTCAGAAATGGTGGGGAACTAAAAATCTCAAGACCTACGTTTGTTCGATTCAAGTCAACCTCTAAGGAATCCGAACAAATAATTCCATTGTTTTAATATGTTTTTCAGAATGCCCACCCCATGATTACGGTCAATAAGACTTTCAACATCTGGTTTGTCTTATCGCAGGTGGTTAAGATGATGCTTATTGTCGAAAACCAATTATATGGCAAATGTATTAACGGAAATGTTAATAATTTGGGTAAATAGAGGTGATATAATGAAGAAGTTAATATTAGTCTTCTTCGCAACAATATTAATGTCATCATTTTTAGGAATTGAGAACGAAAATGCATCGAAATCTTTGAATGACTGGCAATATCAAATAGAGATCACCTTGAACCCTGCAACACCTGAACCGAATTTTCAGGTGAGAATCGTATTGAATCAGACCAATTTTGATTATTCGAAAGTTCAGATGGATGGAGATGATATTAGATTCTACAGTTCAAGTGAGGATCCGTTGAGTTATTGGATCGATACATGGAATCCAATGGGTACTTCCTTTATTTGGGTGAAGATACCACAAGCCGGTACTTCGACCATTTCCATGTATTTTGGCAATCTGTCAGCGAGTTCCGAGAGCAACAGTGATGGAATTTTTTCTGTTTTTGATGATTTTAATGATGGTGTATGGACGGATAAATGGGATTTAACCAGAAGTGATAATGAAGATTCCTACGTTGAGGAAAGTGACGGAACGATCAAGATAGTGACTAAAGGGTCTGAATACATCGATATATATGAAGTATTGGAGTCCAAGAGTACATTTGAAGCTCCATTCATTTTTGAAAGCAAGTTCAAATATCACGATGGCGGCTACTCAACTTTCATACGTGCAAGGTCTACACAGCCAGAAGAAGTGATAGGTGAATATCATTGCACTAGGTATGGATCTGATTATCGAGCTTTTGGTCTAAGAGGAGAATGGGGATATAAATATCAGAATTTTGATTATACTACAGCTTGGAAAGAGTATCGGATGATCCTTTATGATTTTGGTTCTGATGGGAAAGCAGAACTGTACGCAGGAGATAATCTAGACAACTTGGATGACATTTTAACCTTGGATTGTGATGTAAAACCTTCCGATTATTCAAACTGGAAAGTACAGCTTAATTCAGATCATCATAACTCTTATGGAACCGAAACCATAGCTGAATTAGACTGGATCCGGGTGAGAAAATATACCGAGAATGAACCGGTAGCAGTTGTCCATAATCAGGTTGAAAATGTGAACCAAGATCCTGTGATCATCACAAAATTCCTACCGGATCCAGTTGAGGAAATCCAATATTCAATTGAATTGTGTGGTGATGATCCTGATCATGACATCCTATCTTGGACAATGGAAACTAATGCGGAATTCCTCCAAATCAACTCCGAAACATGCATCCTCTCCGGGTTACCCAATAACGATGATGTAGGGCAAAGATGGGTTCGAATTAATTTATCTGACCACAATGGGGGATTTGACGAGGTGAACCTTTCATTTAATGTCAAAAATGTCAATGATCCTCCACTAATAATCAGTGAGTTTCCCTCTATGATCTTTGAGGATTCTGAAGTCAATTTTAAACTTGATGCAATCGATATCGATCCGACAAATGATGAATTGGAATGGAGCATTAGAACCGATGCAGTGTTTCTAACTTACAATTCGGCAGCGGGAAATCTTACCGGTATTCCCATGAACAATGATGTGGGTACCTGGTGGATCCTCTTGAATGTCTCTGACGGAAAAGGTGGATTTGACGAGGTGAACCTTTCATTTAATGTCAAAAATGTCAATGATCTTCCCCAAATCATCAGTGTGTTTCCGGATATTATCTTTGAGGATTCCGAAGTCAATTTTAAACTTGAAGCAGTCGATATCGATCCAAGTAACGATATTCTCACCTGGTCCATGAGGACGAATGCCTCCTTCCTATCACTTAAGGAATCCGAAGGATTGGTAGAAGGTAAACCAATTAACGATGATGTTGGGAATTACTCGATCATTTTCAACGTATCAGATGGGAATGGAGGAAACAATGAGGTTGAATTCAAGTTCGTTGTTGTAAATACGAATGATCCTCCTTCATTAGGATTCCCGCCTGCTATCATAGAAATGAACGAAGATTCCGATTATTCTGTGGAAGCATTCTCTGATTGGTATTTGGATGAGGATGGTGATGTTCTGGACATCCAATATTCGAGACCTGTACATCTTAATGTCTCAATAACAGACCAGGACGAACTGTTGATTGAACCGTTTCCAGATTGGAATGGAGAAGAGACCATTTCTTTCCAGGCTTCTGACGGTGAATTTTATTTGGATTGGAATGTTACGATAAAGGTCCTTCCAGTAAACGATGCACCGACGAACCTATCGATATCAATAGAGAAAACAAGATTCAGAACGGATGAGTATATCATTGTATCCTCATCCGCCCGGGATGTAGATCTTGATTATGGTGATGAGCTCACGTTCACCTGGTTCACCAAAGGAGAAACCTCCCTTGGAAAGGGAAGAACCATGGAATTCAAGTTTGAAAAAGGTGAATATGAACTTGTTTTGAATGTTACGGATAAAGATGGTGAGGGAGTGGAGACAAGTATCTTCATTGAAGTATACGAGGAGACCTCGACCTTTGATGCTTATTGGATCGTAGTATTGATAGTAATCGTTTTATTGATCCTTTTGATGATTGGAATTCTCATCATCAAGAATAAGTCAAGGAAGGAGAGCGATAATGAAAATGAGGATATCAACCCGGATGATCATTTGAGTATTGGTAATGCAAATGGTTATTCCGCCTCAATGGTCGGTGGTGGTCATCTTTCCTCTCCGGAGCTTCAATCCTTCATGAAGCAAGCCGATCAGCTTCCTACCGCTCCTTCCTCCAACCTGGATGGTGCGCCTGTTAGCCAACTTCCCCCTGTTGTAAATTACCCGGAACCCACTATAGAGGGATCGGAATATGTCAGACCACAAATTGACATTTCCCGGAAAGGTTTCCACACTCCGCCTTCTCCAGAAGGGATGGTCTCACAGACATCTCAAACCGATCCCAATTCAGCACCCGAGGTCCCAACAAGCTACTTCAATGATGGGGATCCTCCGACGATCTCGTCAGTGATTGACCAGATGTTTGCAGGAAATGAATTTTCTCAACCGGGTTCTCAAGAATCGAATATTGCACCATTAAAAAGTACAAGTGTCGATCCGGAGTTCAAAAGTCCTATCTGGTCACCGGAAATAGTTGAGAATAGAGTGACCAACGATGCCAAGTCTGCAATTGAGCTTCTTCATGAGCTTAATGAGCTCAGATCTGAGGGAGCTATCACGGAAGAAGAGTTCCAGATACACAAGAAAAGACTACTTAGAAAGATCTGATTTTCATATTGGAAAATGAAGGTTTCTTCCATGAATCAGATAAATCTTCAATTACTTCATGTAACCTTGGAAAGGAATAATTCATATTTTACCAAAATTGTTACAATAGCTTATCAGAGTGTCCACTGCTTGGGTTGCACTATATTATTCAAGGAGGTTGAACACTTAATCAACTATGTTTAGAAAACGGTCAAAAGTTATTGTTTTTTACTATCGGAGAGATCCTTCAAGAATATAGTTAGTGGTAAGTTGGTTCTTTTCCACTTAACCCATTTTGTCCTTAATCCCCGATAGTCGGACATTAACAAAATTCACCAATTATAATTGATACAATTTCTCCATATCTATTGAGCAATCGGGAATTCGATCTCAAACTTAGCACCAATAACCTTCCCATCTTCAATATTATCGGTCACATTGATTGATCCGTTATATCGATCAACTAACTCCTTAGTTAAAGCTAAACCGATTCCAGTAAGTTTATTCCCGGATAGGTCACTAATCCTTTGAAATATAGTTCCTCTTATGTCTTCTGGAATACCTGGTCCCCAATCATAGATGGAAATCCTTACCTTCTCTTTCGAGCTAATTTCGCATTCAATCAATATGCGAGGATTCTCAGATGTTTGGACCTTGATACCATTGTGAATGATGTTAGTAAAAACCTCTTCAATAATCGGTTCAGCAAGGACAAAGGGATTACATCCATCGAATTTCATTTCGGATATTATTTTTTTATCTGGAAAATTCCTCTTGGTTTCTCTTAAGGAACTTTCCAATATTGGAATAAGTTCAATTTGAGATAATTCTCGTTCCCGATCCCTGATCTTTGAAATTAACAAAACATTCCTTATCAGTCTTTTTGACCGCTCTGTTAGATACCAGGATTGGTCTAAATAATGGCTCAATTTATCACTAATATCAGGTTCTCTTCTTCCCAAATCCATCCACATAGAAATACCGTGTATGAGGTTCCTGATATCATGGCCTAGGAGGTCAAGGTAGAATTCACTCCTATATTTTTCATTTTGGATTGCTTTCTCCGCTTCCACCCTCTCTGATATGTCCTCAATAAAGTTCAGAGTAGCTCTTTCTCCATTCCATTCAATAAGAATTGTATTCACATCACCCCATTTTATTGTCCCATTTTTCATTATGAACCTATATCGATCTCTATTTGGGACTTTATTACCACTCATTCTTGAGATATATCTCTCAATAACTTTCTCCCTCTGATCAGGGTGGATGAGTTCAAGGAAGTTCAGATCTTCAAACTCCTCCCTCGAGTATCCAAGTAGTTGAGGAGCATATTCATTGAAAAAAGCTGGTTTTTGATCTTGGATAATCACAATAGCCTCCATTGCATTCTCCACTACGATTTTATTGAATTCTTGGATCCTCATGAGTTCATTCTCAGCTTCTATGGTGTCTGAGATGTCAGAAAGGAAGTTCAGAGTGGCAAGATGGCCATTCCAATTAATATTTACAGCTTTTAAACTGGTCCAAATGTAACTTCCATCACTCTTTTTCAATCTCATTCTAAAAGATCCTGAAATCTCTTTGCCTGACATTCTAAGGATGTAACGTTCCACAGCAGCCTCTCTATCATCAGGGTGGATGAAATTTATAAAATCAATATTATTGATATCTTCTTCAGAATATCCTCCAAGTATCTTGGCTAAGATTATTAATGAACTTAACTTTGCCATCTTGGATACAACTATTAATTCCTGTGCATTATTGAAAATTGATCGAATAACATCTTCAGATAAGAAGAAATCTTCCTCACAGGTAGGATGATTAATTGCCTTGTGAGGATCTCTCTCCTTAATCATATTCTCCACATAATGATATTATCATTTAAAAACTATGTTTTTCCATTAGTTCACTATCTTCAAATAATAATCTGGTACATTGTGCGCAATCAAAGATTTATGTCACCGTTTTCATTTGCTAGGCTTTTATGTTAAAACCAAAGTAGGAAATAATTTAGAAGATTAACTCCTGTTCATTTTTTCCCGATCCCACCCAAGAAAGGAACGGACCGAGAACATATTGGGGAGGATAACGAGAGACTAGGGAGGAGTGTGGGATCTCGATCCGCAAACCATAATACGATTGAATTATATTTGACAAACAAGTTTCTATTTCGGTTCTGTAAAAATAACTGAGTTTCAATATTAGATGAAAAAGTAAGTGAGCATTCAATGATCATCCTAATTCCAGAAGATTTCTGTGAAACCTACCTGTTTTTCCAGAGAATTATAATACTCATTCATCATTATTTCCTCAATGCGGAATCAATTGAATATGTACAAGAAGAACCATTTGGATCGAGAATACACCATGATAGGATTGTTCATTGCAGTAAAAAATGAGTATAATCCTCGCAGAGTTCTCTATCCTGGATCCTATATTCACATAACACCATCGTTAGTCTTTCCAGATGTTACTTATGTTGATTCATTCAGGAATACGAATAAATTCTTTGAAAGTCAAGAAATTAAGGAATATATAGGAAAAAACAAGCAATATGCTGAAGAATCGAAATTTTATTTCTATCTTCAAGATTATTACAAGGAAATGCCAGAAGAAATGGAATCGTTTGATCTTTTAATCTCACAATATGGAGGATTTGTTGGTCAAGCTACAAAGAAATATCTTAGGAAAGGTGGTTTCCTTATTTGCAATAATTCTCATGGAGATGCCACCCTGGCTTCAATGGACTCTGATTATGAATTAGTCGCAGTATATAATAGGCGATCTGATACACAATATTCAATTTCTTCAAAAAGATTGGACGAATATCTCATTCCAAAGAAAAATATCAAGATTGATAAGAGTGAAGTGGAGAAAGCAATGAAAGGGATAGCTTATAAAAAATCACCTTCCGGATATGTGTTCAAGAAAATAATTTCCACCATGTAGATTCCAAGATCCACCTAAAAGAGGAAGAAATATATCGCTTCTAATCCTTTCCTGGTTTGGACGGGAAAGGCAATTAAATTCCATGATATGCCATTGTATTTCATTGAGAAATGAGCGAATAAAATATATATGCTGTATTACCTTGGTGTTACCATGGTGATACTATGACCTCGATAAATGTGAAGATTACCCCGCGAATGGATAATAGGATCGATGAATTCCTTGAGACTCATCCTTATTATATGAATAAAAGTGAGATGGTCCGAGATGCAATAAGACATTTAATTGAGGATGAGAGCAAACTTTCTACGGAGACTCTTCGTGTGATAGAGGAAGGAAAAGATCAGGTTGAAAAAGGAAAAGGTAGGAAATTGGAAGAAGTGGAGCTGGAACTCGATGACTGAAATAATGTTTACTGATCCAGCCTTCGATCAACTAAAGGAATTGGAAAAAGATATCAGAAGAAGGATAATTTACAAATTAAAGGGTATCAAAGATTGGCCAGATCATCATTTGAAACCTTTGAAAGGAGTTCCATATTTCAGTCTAAGAATTGGAGACTACAGAGTGATAATTAATTGGAAAAAGGATAGAGATGAACTTTGGGTAGTCGCTGTTGGTCATAGGAGGAACATCTACGAAAGAGAGCTTTGATGGTACTATATTCCGAAAACCACCCAAGAGAGGAAGAAATATATCGCTCCTAATCCCTTCCTGGTTTGGACGTAATTGGAAATTAGGAGGCGAGAAATGGGAAGAGGATTTAGTGATAATGAAATACTATTAAACATCAATAAAAACATTGAACAGATGAATGGAAATATCCGTGCAATCCTACTCACAAATATTGTTATAATGTCCCTTTTGTTGATAGGATCTGCGGTAATGATATTATGGATAATGCTATGGATGGATCTTTCCTGAAATGGACGGAAACGGCAAAATATGAAGAGATGGATGTGATAATATAGTAGCAATAGGAATGTAATTTTTATTGTTCGTTCGACACCTCTAAATTCCATAAATGAAATATCTTATGGAGTAGGATATGATGGAGTTACAAAAAAAAATACAAGTTGCTTCTTTTTACTGATTATTATTTCAGCTCTAATTGGAGGTTGTCTTGGTTCCAGTAGTGAGAATTCAAATTCAGATTCGAAAACAACAATAGCACACGATATTTTCGAATCACAAGGTCAAGTTGAAACCTTAGCACAAGTGTCCCCAGTCACAGTTACCGAGGAAATACACTTCGAAATACAAGATAACAAGATTACTCGCATTAGGATAAATGTGACAATAGAGGATGGTGATCCAGATACCGATATTGATCATATAGACCATATAAGGATGTGGAGGGAGAGTGGAGGTGAACCAGACAATATTGAGGAAGCTATGGAGGAGAGACACTTATTTGACTTTAATAGAATTTGAGTATACAGGAGATGAAAGTTTAACAACTTGGTGGATTGTTGAAATAACTCCAACATGCTAGCAGGTGAGGACACTTGGATTGCTCCATCTTTATGGAATGGTGTTCCTGATGATGGTGTTACCTACCAGATAGAAGCTGATTATGATCATTTGGAAGAAGTTTAAGGATGGTAATCAACATTGGAATAAATGAAATGAGGAAAAATAAAAGAGATAGGAGAACCTTTCCTAAAGTGGACGAAGAAGGCAAAGATTAAGTGGAATCCTTACAAATGGAATGTAAAAAAAATCCTCTCATCGAATGTATTCTCTTTTCCCTTTTCATTAAACAGAGTAGACAATTTGAATCACAATTCCCCAATTGGATTTTCGAATATTATTAGTCTAAAAAATTTCCTTTGGATAACAATATCCAAATGGTTTTCGAATGAGATTACTGATCCCCTTGGGGAGGGAGGGGATCCTGAACTGGAGATGTAATATTCTGGATCGGAGTGGGTTCAAGCTCGAGTAAAGTCTTCGGGAACAGGCATGTCTGGAGACTTCATTTGAGTTGTTGGAGGAGGTTGAAGATTTTTCTTACGCCATTTTATTAGTTTTAAAATGACGATTGAATTGAAAACTAATAGGATTATAATACAAACAACCGTCCCAATGATTAAACCCCACTCAGGGCTATAATCACACTCCCTTCCACTGGCTTGGAAAGAGAGCCTTCAGCTTTCCCGTTTACGGCTGAAATCTGATAATGATAATTCAAACCGCTCTCAACATTTCGATCGATATATTCATAAGTATCAGGTTCTACCTCGCCCAGGATTACTCTACTCCCTTTAGCGAAGGTCCTGTATATTTTGTATCCAGTAATATCTAGACCACCATTATCTTCTGGAGCAAGCCAGGTCAGTTTGATTGATTCTCTTCCCTCGTAGACCTTTACATTCAAAGGAATGGTAGGTTTTCCAAATGGCATCTTTGAAATTTGAGGTGAGTTGTCGCTTTCCCCCAGCGAATTTTGGGCGGTCATGGAATAATAGTATGTGACACCGTTTTCTACTGTTGAATCCCTGTATAATCCTTGAAGGTTCGCAGAACTGTAAATGGGGATTGTTGAATTAGGATCAGTACCCCGATGGAGTCTGACTTGGGTGATATGATCTCCTCCATCATTTACAGGCTGGGACCAGGATATATTGACATATCCGTCACCTGCTACGATTCGGATATTGATAGGGTAGGATGGTCTCCCCCTTGGTCTTGCGCTTTTTATCTCTGTAAAAGAACCCTCCCCAACGATGTTCACCGCAGTGACCTTATAATAATAGGTCTCCCCGTTAGTCACCATTCCGTCGGTATAGACAAGTTTGGATGAGGTAACTCGAGCGTAAAACCCCATCTCACTTGATAGATTACTTCTAAAAATCTTAAATTCCGTAACTGGGGTTCCTCCCTGGTTATGGGGCATTACCCAACTCAACTTGACAATTTCATCACCAGGTTTCACATCAAAATCCATAGGTGATCCCGGTTTCCCCAAAGGTGAAGCATTCACAGATTGGGTCGGATTCGACTCGCCAACAGCGTTAAATGCTGTGATCCTGTAGTAGTAGGTCGTTCCCTTAGATACTGTGTCATCAGCAAACGACATATCAAAAGCTTCCACATCCTGAATGTTGTTCCAGATCTCGTCCTTATCACTCCGATATATCCTGTATCCCAATATTGGTGTACCCCCGTCCTTCAAAGGCATCTCCCATGAGAGTTTAACCGAATTGGAATACGTCATTACCTCAAGGTTCCTAGGGACTGAGGGGTGACCTGTAGGTATCGCGGAGATTTCCTCTGAGGGATCGCTTGATCCTTCCGAGTTGAGTGCTATTATTTTGTAGCGATGTACAACACCATCCTCCACAGATGTATCATTGAACTGAAGCTGGTGTGATGAAAGTGTGACGTAGGTATCTATGTTGCTGGAGCCCACCGCTCGGAATATTGTGTAATTGGTAACAGTGCTACCCCCGTCATATTCGGGAGGACTCCACTGGAGAATAATAAACCCTGGTCCTGATGAAATCTGAAAATTCAAAACGGATGAAGGTCTGTTCTTGGGTGTGGCGTTCACCTCTATTGATGGAAGAGACTCACCTACAGCATTGAAAGCAGTTAGGTAATATCGGTAATTGATCCCATTGTCAACCTCCTCGTCCGTGTAGGTATTCACATATGGATCTATATTGAAGATCTCTGGATCGGAGGACCCACCCTCGAACTTGTGCAATCTGAACCCTATCAGCATAATGCCCCCATCGTTCTCGGGTGAGATCCAGGTCAGGTTCACATAATTATACCCGTACTGGGCATCAACATTCCTGGGCGGGGTGGGGATAGTAACTGGTATCACAAATACCTCGTTTGAGAGTTTGCCAGGCCCAACTCTGTTGTGTGCGAGGATCGCGTAGTGGTACCGATTTCCGTTTACCACTGAAGTATCATTGAAGGTAGTGTTCTCTCCCGTGAAAGCTATACTTGAAAGCAATCCGGTTTTATTCCTTCTGTAGATCTCATATTCAATAATTGTGGCTCCTCCATCTTCTTCAGGGGGATTCCAAGAGAGCTCTACGAAGGAGTCGCCGACAACTGCCGAAAGGTTCTGAGGTATCCCCGGTAATCCGGTGAGATCGATTTTACTCACGAACACATCATATCTTCCATTATGCTTAGTGTCATATGCTCCCAAGGTGGTTGGGTAACCGTTTGTTCCCTCCATCAGTACCTTCCAGTTATGTATCCATTCCCGCTGGTATCAATTGCGATGTTATATCCATAATCTCCACTCGGACTACCAATGAATGTTGAATACACTAAAGAAGAACCAATAGAGTTCAACCTAGTCACGAACACATCAAAATATCCATTATGCTCTGTCTCATAAGCTCCGATTGTTGTCGGGAAATTGGGTTGTCCATCACCGGTATAACCGGTAATGTATGCGTTCCCACTGGGATCAATCGCGATACCATATCCATAATCATAGTCCGATCCACCAATTAACGTTGAATACCCCAACGATGAACCGGTAGAGTTCAACTTGGTAACGAATACATCATTTCTTCCATTATGTGTTGTGTCATACGCTCCCAGTGTGGTTGGGAAATCGATTTCTCCATCTTCAGTATTTCCAGTTATGTATGCGTTCTCACTGGTATCAATTGCGATACCATTCCCAGAATCATCAGTCGATCCGCCGATGAATGTGGAATACACCAACGATGAACCAGCAGAGTTCAACTTGGTCACGAATACATCAGAACCTCCATTATGTGTCGTATTAAACGCTCCGGCTGTAGTCGGGTAACCTGTTGTTCCATCTAATGTATAACCAGTAATGTATGCATTCTCATTGGTATCAATCACAATACCTCGCCCAGATTCTCTACTTGAACCGCCGATAAATGTAGAATACACCAATGACGAACCAGTTGAGTTCAACTTTGTGACGAATACATCATAATCTCCATTATGTGTCGTATCATACGCTACAAGTGTTGTCGGGAAATGGGTTGGATAACCCCAGGTATCGTAAGTAGTTCCAGTAACATAAGCATTCCCAGAAGAATCGATCGCGATACCATACCCTCTTTCATCGGTTGGTCCGCCGATGAATGTGGAATACACTAAAGATGAACCAGAAGGATTCAGCTTGGTAATGAACACATCACTACCTCCATTATGTGTTGTGTCATACGCTCCCAGTGTGGTCGGGTAATCGATTTCTCCATCTTCGGTATTTCCAGTAATGTAAGCGTTCCCACTTGTATCGATTGCGATACTACGTCCGTAATCAGCAGTTGATCCGCCGATAAATGTCGAATATACCAATGACGAACCGGCAGAGTTCAGCTTGGTCACGAATAAATCAGAACCTCCATTATGCGTCGTATTAAATGCTCCGGGTGTAGTCGGGTAATCTGTTGTTCCATCTAATGTATATCCAGTTATGTATGCGTTCCCGCTGGTATCGATCGCTATACCATATCCATATTCTAAACTCGGACCTCCAATGAAAGTCGAATAGTTAATAATTGGATCGATCACTACATTTCTACTCCTATCAAATGTTCCCAGACTAACTTTATATTCGCATTCATTCAATAGTTCGAATCTGCACGGAATCAGCTCACCTAGTCCATCCCCATAATGCGAAATCAATCCACTATCAATGATATCCCAATATTCCGTTCCAATGACAAGATCCCCTTGTGGATTTATTGAAAGACCATTCGCGCCATCTACTTGGATCCGAATATCAGAGGGATCCGCTCCCGGATGAATTATCAGATCATATTTGATCGATCCTTCCTTAAGCCGATAGACAAGATCGATTCCATTCCATAACTCTGGATAAACAATTTCCTTATAGTTTGGAACCTCAGTATACCATTTCTCCGGATCGCTCCCCTTGAAATAATTCGTGTTCCAGGTGCATTGATCCCTTCCTTCAGGAATAACATTGTTCGACCCGATGAAGGAATACTTCAGGACCACTCCCCATTCTTGATATTCGCTCGGTGTTTCCTTCATATATCCCTTATAAGGGTCATGGCCCGATGCATCTTCATCGATAAGCTCCATTTCACTGAACCGATAGAGAACACCATCTGGGGTGAAGAAAATGTTACCTCCCCTCGAATAGAATTGAATTTCGTTGGATTCAATCTGTCCCATGTTCTGGATGAAGTAACTACTTGACAATGCTATCTCTTTCTCTCTAAAGGAGTCTTTCAGGGTATCATCGATAACATCGATCGGTCCATTTTCATGACTCTCAACATTCATGGATCCAACATTTCCAATAATGAGAAGAAGAAGCAATCCACATATCAGATAGCATTTGAGCCTTCCGAATTCCTTCTTCAAATCTCCACCCTTTATAAATAAACAAACCTAACAATATTTATTTTTATTGAAACACATCAGTATTGATGAATGCACTTTTGAAAAAGATATAAATGCCTAATATTGTGAAATGAGAGTTCCGATATCGCCGAATACGGCAGGATCCAGACCACGGAAAGAAGAAAAACAAGGAGAGAGATACAAGGATGAGGAAGATGGAAAGGAGAACGGTGATGAGAACGTTGCCTAAAATGGACGAAGAAGGAAGAAATTGAGAGGAGCAAAATGAAAAAAATTCATTCACATGTCTTGCAATATCTGCACTGATCATTATTTCAGGATCAATATTATATTTAGCATGTATTAGGCCACAGCCTTGGGTCTCAGATAAAGATCTAAGTTTTACTTTAAATATTGATAAACGATTTTGTAATATTAATGACAATACTTTCAATGTCACCTGCATTCTAACCAATAACGGTGATTACTCAGTGAATTACATGCCACCATATGATATCGATTTTTCATTATTGATTCTAATAACAACACGATTGATTATGCGAGAATAATGGTTGATCTTGGATGGCAGGGAAGTAGTTCAATTAAAACACTAAAACCTGGTGATTCTCGCATTGACATGAGGGTTTTTTCAAGGTTATCGCATTATCATGAAAATGAACTTACAAAATCCAAGCAGAATTTTCAAGTGGTCCTTCAAGAGCAATTATACCTTATTGGCAGGGGACATTGCAATCAAATATTGATACGGTCACAATTCTATAATTCCAACTAAGACCACTGAACTAATCCTTCATTCCCCATCTCGCCGAAGAAGGAAAAAAGTTATCCGAATCTCAAAGAAAAGAGCTTGGGTGTGGGGTAAGGGGTTGGTGTGGGGATATAAAGAAAAAATACATAGATCACCCAAGCATAGATAAATATTCATACTCAAAATACTTAATGCTATTCCATTGATATAGCAGTGATAATTATAGATCCTTTTCATGATGATACTTATAACATCATCCACAATTACAACTTAACATCATCTGGGATCTTATCCAGTTTACTCTATCTTGAAAGCAGAAAGGAAATTCTTTACTATACTTCCGGGAAAGGTAAAATCTAAATGGTGTGAGGATGTTTCCGGAAGTGGACGAAGATACGGAAATTCTTAATTGAATTGAAAGAGGTCGAGGGAGGAAGGATGATTAAGGCGAATGGGATAACTTGTTTACTTATTCTGTTTTCCATTCTATTCTCAGGATGTCTCGATGAAGGACCTGTTGATTCGGATGATACAGGGGAAGATGATATCAAACTAATCAAACAGGAAACTCTCTTTCTTGATGAAACCGAATACGGATTCACCAATATCTCCTACGTTGTCGAATACCACGGAAGTGGTTGGAAAAGAGAGAAGTTCCTCAATATCTCAATGACGTTTGATGATGAAGAGGAAAGATTGAATGTGATAACAATCGATTACTGGAGCTCGGGAGGAGGGGGAGGGGGACCTCTTTCATATGATTCCATTGATGATATCTACTATTACTTTAGATCTTTCGATTTTGGATATTTCGATTTCTGGATCCTATTCTATGAGAAAGGTAACAGGACCTGGGATGAATATAATAAAACATATTATGACAAATCAGTCCTGAAAAAAACACTACCATTCACGATAGCAAATATTCCGGAAGAGTATAATGACAATCCAGGAATCGGTATAAGGGATGTATCTTGGTATTTTGATGAGCAGGATCCGGAGGTCTTCAATGTCACCTTTAATATCAGCTCTAAACTCCTAATCAGGGATCTGAAGATACATTACACCATGTTCGGAGGTCCCGGAAGAAGTGGGTCAACCTACCAAGAAGATGACATGATCAACGAAACCTACATCAAATCGATAGAGATCACGCAAGAAATGAAGGATAGAAAGTCCTTACTGCTTTTTTGTTTAGCAGGATCTGATCCATATGGTAAGAGGGAAATCACTGATATTTTTCAAGTTCCCATTTGAATATCTTCATTAATGGATTTTTAAACAAATTATTTGCATTGATTCCTGATGTGTTTACTCTATTTTCTATGACTATTTCCGACTCTCCCTCTGTAGCCGTTGATTAGTAACGATAGATAGAGAGATGAATAATGAGGATTACTAAAGGTATAGGAATGTGAAAAGGAGAAAATAGTTGGGGATGCTTCCGACTGTCGCCGAGTACGGCAAGATCCCGACAAAGGAAAGAGAGAAAAACAAGGAGAGAGATACAAGGATGAGGAAGATGGAAAGGAGAACAGCGATGAGAACGTTGCCTAAAATGGACGAAGACGGCAAAGTTGATCCTCGTAGCTGAAAGTGTTTTTTCGTAGTTGAATAATATTAACTTCATTCCCTTTCATTCCTCGGCTTCTTGTCTTTTCCTACGTGAAATGATGACCAAACCAATTATTATTAGCAGAATGATTATACAAACCGAAATTATGCCAAGTATCCATCCCTCAATAGGTTTCTTATCAGTGATCGTGACTTCGGTTTGAGAGGTCTCTACCCAATTTCCTCCAGAATCTGTTGCATGGAAGATGTAAAGAAGGGTGTCAGTAGAATCAGATGGAATAGAAATGGAATAGTTATATGGTCCTGTTCCGAACATGCTCACATTGGTTTGAGATCCAGTTCCATACCAATACTCTACATATACTTCTGTCACACCGATATTATCAGTTACAAAGATGCTGAAAGAGAATGTTTCACCGGTTGTTCCGGAGGAATCACTTCCATCAGTGCCAAACACTGGAGAAACATTGTCTGTGATGGTGATATCAGTCTGAAAGGTTTCCCCCCAATTTCCTCCTGAATCTGATGCATGGAAAATGTAATGAAGGGTGTGAATGGAATTAAATGGGATAGAAATAGAAAAGGTATATGGACCGGTTCCCGACATGCTCAAATTGGTTTGAGATCCACTTCCGAACCAGTACCCAATATATACCCCCGACACATCGATATTATCGGTTATAGCGATGCTGAATGAGAAGGCATCTCCCGTTGTCCCGGAGGAATCACTATCCATCAGTTCCGAATATAGGAGCATCATTATCTTTTACAGCTGATATCCACCTGGGAAGTATGAACCCAATTACCTGCTAGAATCTGTTGCTTTGGAATATGTATTGAAGGGTGCTCAGTGAATTAGATGGGATAGAAATAGAATAGGTATATGGACCCGTTCCCAACATGCTAGCATTCGAATGGGATCCACTTCCGAACCAGTAATCAACATATACACCAAAAACTCCAATATTATCATATAATCCGATCCTGAATGAGAAGGTATCACCTGTTGTTCCAGAGGAGCCACTGTCTATCAGTTCCGAATATTGGAGCATCATTATCAGTTACAGTGATATCCACCTGGGATGTATAAACCCAATTCCCTGTAATATCTGTTGAATGAAATATGTAATGAAGGGTATCAATAGAACCAGATGGAACAGAAATGAAATTAGTATATAGCCCTGAGCCAGACATACTTATATTGGTAGGGGGTTGCTCCCGAACCAATACTCTACGTACATTCCAGTGACTCCAACATTATCTATCACGGAGATATTGAACCTGAAAGACTCACCGGTTGTAGTGGTTCTATCGCTGGTATCGGTCCCAAACACTGGAACATCATTGTCAGTTATTGATGCATCTGTCTGAGATGTCTCCTTCCAATTTCCTCCAGAATCTGTTGCATGGAAGATGTAATGAAGGGTTTCAGTAGAACCTGATGGAACAATAATGAAATAGGAATATGGTCCTGTGCCGGTAAACTCACATTGGTTTGAATTCCACTTCCGAACCAGTATTCAAGATTAACCTCTGTCACATCAATATTATCAGTAACTCCAATAGAGAAACTGAATGACTCACCAGTTGTTCCAGATGTATCGCTTCCATCAGTGCCAAAAACAGGAGCGTCATTATCAATTATGGATACCTTATTCCGAGTCGTTTGATTCCAGTTACCTGCAGTATCATGGGCATGGAAGATGTAATTAAGGGTCTGGGATTCATTTAAAATGAGAACATTTTTAGTATATGGAACTGAATTAGACATGCTGACGTTTGTTAGGTTACCTGAATTAAACCGGTTATCGACGTATACTTCTTCTACATTGATGTTATCTGACACTGTTATTGGACAGGTGAAGTTCTCACCAGTGGTTCCTGATGTGTCACTTCCATCAGTTCCGAAAAATGGAACATCATTATCTATGACAGACACAACCCGTTTGATTGTCTGATCCCAATTATTGACCGTATCATTAGCATGAAAAATATAATTCAGAGATGCTGTGGAATTTGACGGGACTGTTATCGAAAACATATATGGGTTTGAATCCATCATGCTCGCATTTGTAGGTAAACCCGTACCGAACCAATACTCTACAAATACTGAGGAAACTCCTATGTTGTCTGTAACCTCGATCGAAAAAGTGAACTTGTCACCGGTGGTTGCAGATAAAGTGCTACTATCTGAACCGAATACAGGTGGGCTCATATCTCGGTTGCCAAACTCGTCACGAACACATCATAATCCCCATTATATGTCGTGTCATACGCTCCAGATGTGGTCGGATAATCGGTTGTTGCATCCTTTATCTCCAGTTATATATGCGATCCCGCTGGTATCGATTGCGATACTTCTTCCATGATCAGTATCCGATCCGCCGAGGAAAGTCGAATATACCAACGACGAACCGGCAGAGTTCAGTTTGGTCACGAACACATCAAAATCCCCATTATGTGTCGTGTCAAATGCTCCGTATGTAGTCGGGTAATTAATAGGGGGGTAATGAGTTATGTCATCGACCGTAAATCCCGTTATATATGCATTCCCGCTGGAATCGATTGTGATACCATTTCCACGATCTACACTCTGACCGCCGATGAATGTCGAATACACCAACGACGACCCGGCAGGAGTTTAGCTTGGTCACGAACGCATCACGTTCTCCATTATGTGTCGTGTCATACGCTCCGGATGTGGTCGGGTAATCGATTGTTCCATTTCAGTTATTCCAGTTATGTATGCGTTCCCGCTGGTATCGATCGCGATACCATTTCCAAATTCACCTTCCGATCCACCGAGGAATGTCGAATACACTAAAGACGAACCGGCAGAATTCAGCTTGGTCACGAACACATCAAGATCTCCATTATGTGTCGTATCAAATGCTCCAGGTGTGGTCGGGTAATCGGTTGTTGCATCTTTAGTATATCCAGTTATGTATGCGTTCCCGTTGGTATCGATTGCGATATCTTATCCATAATCATTTTTCGATCCCCCGATAAACGTTGAATACACTAACGACGAACCGGCAGGATTCAGCTTGGTCACGAACACATCATCACCTCCATTATGTGTTGTGTCATACGCTCCAGATGTGGTCGGGTAATCGGTTGGAAATCGGGTAATCCGTCAAGTACCCAGTTATGTATGCGTTCCCACTGGTATCGATTGCGATACCATATCCAGTATCATTTGCGATCCGCCGATTAATGTCGAATACACCAATGACGAACCGGCAGAATTCAGCTTGGTCACGAACACATCATATACTCCATTATGTGTTGTGTCATACGCTCCAGATGTGGTCGGGTAATCAGTTGTTCCATCTTCAGTAATATCCAGTTATGTATGCGTTCCCGCTGGTATCGATCGCGATACCATATCCATTATCATCACTCCGATCCACCGATGAACGTCGAATACACCAACGACGAACCAGCAGGATTCAGCTTGGTCACGAACACATCATAATCTCCATTATGCGTCGTGTCATACGCTCCGGTTGTGGTCGGGTAATCGGTTGTTCCATCTTAAGTATATCCAGTTATGTATGCATTCCCTCTGGTATCGATCTCGATATCATTTCCACAATCACTACTCGATCCGCCGATGAATGTCGAGTAATCAATAACAGGATCGATCACTACACCCCTACTCTTATCAAATGCTCCCAGACTGATCTATATATTCACATTCATTCAATAAATTCGAACCTGCACGGGATCGGCTCACCCAATCCATCCCCATAATACGAAACCAATCCACTATCAAGGATATCCCAATATTCCGTTCCAATGACAAGATCCCCTTGTGGATTTATTGAAAGACCGTTTGCGCCATCTATCTGGATCCGAATATCGGAGGGATCCGCACCTGGATGAACGATCAAGTCATACTTGATCGATCCTTCCTTAAGTCGGTATACAAGATCGATCCCATCCCATAATTCTGGGTAAACTATCTCCTTATAGTTGGGGACATCTGTGTACCATTTCTCTGGATCGTTACCTTTGAAATAATTCGTGTTCCATGTGCATTGATCCCTGCCTTCAGGGATCACGTTATTCGATCCGATGAAGGAATACTTCAGTACGACTCCCCATTCCTGATATTCGCTCAGATTGACTTAATCTGTCCGCCAATAAGGATCTAGATCCAATCCATCTTCATCGATCGGCTCCATCTCACTGAACCGATAAAGAACGCCATCTGGGGTGAAGAAGATGTTCCCTCCCCGAGAATAGAACTGGATCTCGTCAGAGTCCATCTGTCCCATGTTCTGGATGAAGTAGCTGCTTGACAATGACATCGCTTTCTCTTTCATGGATTCTTCCATGGTATCATCGATATCATTGAGCGGTCCATTTTGATGTTTTGTACCATCAATGGATACCACGTTACCGATGATGAGTAGAAGTAGCAATCCACATATCACATAGCATTTTAATCTTTCGAATGTCTTCATCATATCTCCAACCCAATATGAAATAATACTGAACTTCTATTATTATATGTTTCGGATTTGGAAAAAAAGATTGATGAATGGACAATTGAAAGAGGTATAAAAAAGCATGGTACCTTGAAACGAAATATCCGGTTCCTCACCGAGTAAGAAAAATTTCATTAAGCAATATAACTCAATAATGACAGCAGAAGGTCTAAGAAAGAGATTCCCAGACTCGCCGAA
>CAWEDU010000004.1:0-61994 GCA_963807965.1 uncultured Thermoplasmatales archaeon | reverse complement strand
AAGAAACGAACAAAAGCGGATCTCATGGAAGAGGCAACCAGGAAAGAAGCTCTTACATTTGAGGAATTGAGACGAGGTACCATAGAATCCTGTATAACCCTCGAAGAGGAGGTCATGATAAAATTAGCTGTCACGACTGGAATAAGAAGAGAGGACTTCGCAAGTATCGAATTAATGAATGTAGATCTCGAAGAGAGGACAATCACATTTTGGGAGGAAAAAAAGGATAGACCGTGGAAGGTCCCTCTCGAACCTCCTGTTGTTCAGGTCCTGAAAAAATACATTCCTACCCTTCCAGCCAATGAGAAACACTTATTCCCGAGGTCTGGGAGAACTTACCATAGATATTGGAACAATGTCCTTGAACGGGCTGGAATGCCTCCAATGAGGTTCCATGATCTCAGAAGAACCTGTATGCGTTTATCTCGATCTATGGGAAGGGATATTCGATTCGTGATGGATCTCACGGGAGACAAGGCCGAAACCATACTTCAGGAGTATGAAGGATATTCTATAACTGAAATGAATGACCTCCTTGAAGAGAACGGGATCCTAAGTCATACAATGAATAATCGGGATCTAGAGAAAAAAAGAATAGACTTCTCCAGGAGGTCCAAAAAATCGATGAAATCTTAAAAGAAAGAGAGGGAGTGATATCTTGATTATCGTGGTGGATACTGAAACAACACATTACAAACCACAATTGGCCCATGTGATCGAAATAGGAGCTTATGGGATATCTCCAGATGGAACACCTCAACGGTTCTCTTCTTTGTGCAATCCGGGAATAGATCTTCGAGGTTGTGAAGAGGCTCTAAGAATCAATGGGATCAAGGAGGAAGAGGTCCTGGAAGCTAGACCAATTGATGATGTGGCCGAGGACTTCACGGAATGGTTGGTAGGTTTTGATTATGAAAAGGGTTATGGTGTAGAATTAGCCGGCTTCAATTCTGATAATTATGACGGTCCGATTCTTGCCCGGTCTCCTTGGGATCTCTCGATAAAACTTTGGAAATTTGACGTTATGAAAATGGCAATTCCACCAATGGATGAAGCGGGGATCCTCCCCCATCATCCTTATTACGTCTCCAAAATGGCCGAAGCTATCCGAAGCTGAAAGTTTCTTTGGAATCACAAGAGAAGGAACAGCTCACCGGGCCTTATCAGATGCAAAAGCGACTTATGACATTCTTATGAAACTAATGAATGTTCAAAAAGAGGATCATTTAAAAGAGGATGTATCGCCTATTGAAAGGTCCCATGTTAAGGAGAGGGAGGTTATATGAACATAGGAGAGTGATTGGATGGAGGGATTGATTGATTACTGGATTAAGAGACATTACAACCGTGGAAAGGATGAAGGGAAAACAGATAGAATGATTTCCCGGGAGCTCGGGATCTCAGAGCGGACCCTCAGAAGGAAGAAGAAGCTCTTTGATATCAAGCCCAATAACTGAAAAGAATCATATAGTCAGTCATTTATTATTAGTAGGGATCTAAAATGGTTCCTACTCTGGATGAAGAAGGCAAATTGGTGAGGAGATGAATAAGAAAAAAATAATTGCATTTTCCGTTGCAGTTGGAGTAATCCTCACATTAATTTTGGGATTTGTTATAGGTAAAGGGACAATAAATCCAGGTAAAAGAACATTTCAAGAATTAAATATCTTCATTGAGGAAAGAGATATTAGAGTTGGGATCGTTTTCAATATTTCAATCGAAAATATCCCCGATGATTGTAATGCTATTTGGGATATGGGAGATGGAAATATCTCTTTTGGACAAAGTATCGAACACTCATATTATGAATCTGGAATTTTTCAAATTAATGTTGAAGCAAAATGGAAAGATCACATTGGTAACAAGACAATAGAGATATCCGTTAAGAATGCTGATTTAATCAGAGAACAGAGTTACCCTGGTCATTATGACATCAGATTAAGGTCTCAAAGTGGTAGAGGGATTTTCGTTCCTATTGAAAGTGGAATAACAATACCCTCAATCGAGATTTTCATAAATATCTCCCTTGCAAGTGGTGATATCGGTGCGAGGGTTACTGTTAGCAAGGACGGAGAATTACATATCCTATTCACTGAGACCCAATATGTCTTCAGAGAGGAATTGAGATTTCATTATTCATTGAATCAAAATGATTATACCTATTTTGATCCCCTCACGATTTGTCTGCTTATCCATGGATCGCGGAAGGGAGAATTGATGAGTTTTCAGTCCGAATCGAGGTTCATTATTAAGAATGGTATGCAATATAATAACAAGCATAGGAATGGTTGCCATCAATAGACGAAGGAGGAATCTGAGAGGAGGAAAATATAAATGGGAAGAAATGGGAAGTTAAGGATTCTCATATCAATCTCCATCTTGTTTATATTGATCATTTCTTCTGCAATACTAGCGAATTATATTATTCTACCCGGAAAATGAAATTGTCAAATCAAATCCAGAATTGAGGGTGACAAATAACACGTATTCATATGATGATATTTGGATCAATTTCTCATCAGTCAGTGCTTTTAAAAACTTTAGCAAGGAATATTCCGACGATGATTTTTCTAAGGAATTGCAGAATGTAATAATTAGGAGGTTGAAAGATAAAGCCGAAAAGGAAGGTGAGGATCCCGAGAAGTTAGGTTCATACATTGATATGCTAGTCTCTCGATATGGTGAGGATTATGCTTGTCTACCTTGTTATTGTGAAAAAGCTTATTTCAATCATTATGAGCATCTAAGTGGATATAATTCACATCAAGATTTATATCATTACAATGAGACCTATGAGATGGTTGTAAGTCCCTGCTGGATAATCGTATTAAGTGAACGTCAAGGATTCAACCATCTCAGGATCTATGTGATATCGACAAATGACAACCTAGTTCGTGACTATTATGTATGTGATTAGACACTTCCGGAAATCGCCGAATACGGCAATTCCAGGAACAGCGGGAATTGGAATTTTTCATTTCATCATAATATTTTGAATTTCAGATTTCACATCCTCAAAAAATAATTCAATGTTTGATAAATATTCAAATATTTCAAACAAATCAATTTCATTGTCAGTGTAATTATTTTTCAAAGAAAATGAAGCAACTGATGTTTCAGGTCTAATCTTAAACACAATAAAAAATTCAATAGGAGATTTATGTTCATCTATTTTTCTATGATCTTTGAATTCATTTATCCATTTTTCATTTTCGTTTAAAATAGATGATAGAGAGCCATTAAGATATTTTTGATTATTTAATAAACTTTTAAGTTCATCAGATATTGCAATATTGATGATTCTTTTAGGATGAGCAAAAATTATTAAGTTAAATATATGATTTAAAGTATTATACATATCTGATATGAAATGTCCAATTTCTTTTGAAATAACAATATTCATTAAAAATTGAACGTTATAAAATTGATGAATTTTTTTATCTAATTTTGTTTTTTTTATATTTTCAATGAAAATTTCAGGTATATTTCCCCATTCAATTTCAATATCTTTTTCTGGAACTTGTAATCTATTACTTTGTGCAGGAATTTCTGATAATATAGCATTTTCAAGTTGCTTTTTATGCCATTTAAGAAAGGTCAAGGTATTTTGAATTCCTTCGATTTGCTTCGTGATTTTATCAATTTCATGTTTTGTTAATCCATTGTCATTCAAAATTTCACCCAATCTATTCCCTTTATTCATCCTTCTTCATTGATGAAAGAATATCTTCTGAAGTATTTATTTTCTCTCGCAAAATGGTAATTAATTTACAGTAATGATTTTCTCAGATGATTTAGTAGATTTGGAAATCTTAAGAATGTAGAAATCGTAAATTCCACAAACCCCCCGGGAAAGGAATATCAAATTTAATCAGTTATTTCAAAAGAGATCTTATTTGAATATATTTCTTCATACTTCGTAATTGGACCTAAATATGACATTTTTATGGAATAAATTCCTGTTTCATTCCAATTGAATTCATAATATTCATCTATTATATCTTCTAAAATAAGACTTTCCGCAAATTCTTGTTTTATTAGATCATATTTATAAGTTAATGACTGATTCTTTTTTAATAGAATTCGTTCAGATGAACCTTTATATCCAAATAAATTTATTGAAAGATTGCTTGGTGTATTTATGTCGAATGATACACCATTTCTATATTCTAAGTCTCTAGTAAAGACAATATCCTGCCCCGCAACATTAGTTATCGTCACATTTATGATTAAATTATCAGGATGAATATTATACGAATATTGATAACAAGAAATATTTATAATAACATTTCCGATGGTATAAACCTCAATATCCTTAAATGGATATTTATCTTCTTCATTATTTTCTTCCGATAAACAACCTACAAAGAAATTAATGGTCACAATGATAACTAATGTCAACATTAGTAATTTATTTCCCATAGCTTCTCTCCATCCTCATAAATGAGACTCATTATCCCTATTAAATTAGATCATCTCATGTGTGTATTGTTTCTCAGTACCCCCATAATTAGAAATTTATTAATTATCATTTTTAGGAGAGACTATGCATTTCATTCACATATGTGCAGACAAGTTTTATAAAAAGTCTCAACTAGATATATTATTATGATTACAATATTATTTATCTTCTTTATAGTATTTCTAATAATATTTTCAATAATAATATCATTCATAGAAACCATTTTCCTATATTTAATGAATAATAAATATTATAAAACTTTTTTATTAAATCTTTTAATATTTGTGTTCTTTATTTATACAAATTTAATAATTTTTATTATTGGAATATTTCTTGATGCTTATCCATTTTATTATATTTTATTGTTGATCCCCATAGCTATTATTATTAAATATATTATTCTATTCTTCTTTTATAATTATAAATCAAAAATATATATGAAAATATCATTTAGATTTGATACAATATTATTACAGATCACAATATTGACTTTCCTTGAAATCATTGTGATATTTCTAATTTTATATATAGGGTTTCCAATCATATTATAGCAGAAGATTAAATGAACTTCAACATTACAATAGTTGTCCGAGTCCCACAATATAAGGGAATTTATATTTTAAAATTAAGATGTATCCTAAAAAGAATATTAACTAATGTGATCATATAATCCTCATGGTGATTAAATGAAAATTAGGATCAAAATACCTGTTCCTAAATTAATTGCGCTCACAGTATTATTTACAGTTATATTTGCAATAATCTGGATATTAACCGGATTTGTTGGTGAAACACTTATGATGATCTGGTTTGGTATTGGTGGTATTGGATTAGTTATTTGGTTTTTTCATGTAATCTCTAAAATTATGGAATTTAATATGGAATATTATGGAGATAGTTGGCCTACACCGAGGCAACAACTTGGTTTGGAAAAGAAAAAAAGATAATTCCCAATCCCCCCAAAAAGAGGCATTTATTTTAGAAGATGTTATTAACATTTTCAAGGGTTTTCCAGTGATTACTAGGGTAGTTTCCGACTTGCGCACGATTTTCGCAAAAAAAATCAACTCATTGACTTGATATTCGTTCAATAACATAAGGATTCAGTATGAACGGATTCTTACCCTTTGCATCTTTTTTCTTATTGTGAAAGGGTCCTTTAACAAATCCCATTTTCTCTCATTCAAAATAAGATAATCTCAGTATCTAATTTCGAAGGGTCCTGGATCTTTATGCTTTTTTAGTGATCCTTGCTACTATGAAGACCGCAATTACCAGACAAATTATACCGATGATCAACAATAACAGAATGCTCAGAACACTTCCGGATCCATCCGATTCATCCTCAACCTTTGGTGTGGAGGAAACATCTTTGGGATCGCTGTGATCCCCATTTCCCGGTAACCTGTCCTTTCCAAGGTACTCTTGCAGATTGGTATAGCCATCCTGATCGAGGTCCTCTGTCCCATCCCTTCTGTCGATATCAAGACCATAGAGATATTCCCACCAATCGGGCATTCCATCACCATCGGAATCTGTGGTTTCTGTCACGATCCTTGTATCGACAGAGCCTTCGTTCCAGTTTCCCAGAGCATCCATAGATACAACGTGGAAGCTTATGGATCCGATCCTTAGATCCGAGGTATCGACATCGATGTCGAAAGCATATGAACTGAGATCTGTAACCCTTTCTATCTCTCCGATCCCATCGACAGAGAAGATGGCCTCACCTAGACCAGAGGGGTCCTCAATGGTCCCTTTGAATGTGACGTTGTCTCCCCTGAGAACGATCTCGGGAAGGTCCATTATATCGATCACAGGACCGCTGGGATCGAAGAATAGTGAAAGACGGGATGATTCCATATTCCCAACGATGTCATATGCTCTGATCGTGAGGTCCAGATCTCCTTCATTACTTGCAAGATCCTCTCCGATCTCCAACTCGAAATCCCCTCCCCCACGTATGCTCCTTGTAACATCTTCGAAGTTAATACCATCAACTGACCATTCAAGGAGAGAGATGCCATTCTCATCGGTTGCTGTTCCCTCCAGGGTATAAGGTGAGGAAGGTCCGAACAGGACCGTTCCAGGTGAATACAGGGTTAGTTCAGGTGCAAGACCATCCAGTTCAACCTTGATTGAGAATCCATAAACGTTCCCGGATGGGTCCTCGGCCCTTATTTCTACCTCGTTGATACCATCAGTGCCTCCGTTGGTTCCTGTGTTCCAGAGATAGGTGAACATCCCATCCCTCTGAACAAGGGAAGTGATGTCGGCAACTTTCCTGTCATTCACCAGAAGGGAAACTGAATCCAACCCAACATTGTCAGATGCGAATCCGTCCAGAGTAATGGTATCTCCAAGACGCCAGAGGGTTCCATCTTCTGGACTGTTCAGGTTGACCACCGGAGGTTCTCCTTCGATGATGTCCATATCGATCCTGACACTTCCCTGGTTCCCGGAAGGGTCCTCTGCAATTATTGAGATGGAATGATCACCATATCCAATATTTGAGAGGTCCATTGTCAACGACCAGGTTCCCTCCCGGGGCACCTTCATATCGAACATCTGGGTCCTGTCTCCGTCAACGATGTAGATGAGTTTTTCAATTCTATGTGCATCCTCCGCCACTCCTTCTATTGTAATGGTATCGTCATCGTGGTAAGGACCGGGTGACATGGTATTTATCGAGATCCTGGGACTGGTCGTATCGATGATGGATATGTTCACACGATTATAATATGTGATATCATCCACGATCATACGGCTCCAAGCAGAATAATTTCCTGGATCGGTGGGAGGATCCTCTATCACAACTTCCCAGCTATAGTATCTGTCATATTCTCTAATAGGTACCGAAAGCCATCGGGTACTGTCTTCTATCATTACATCTATGCTATCAATTTGATCTACGGAGGTGGCTTTTCCCTGCAATGTGATGTTCCCTCCAATCTCAAATGAGTTCGATTTCAAAGTGAATATGTTACTTATCGATCCCCAGATATCGATGGTTACATTCACGGTTTTTACGGTCTTTTGTGAGAAGTGATTGTCGAAGACCAGAGAGTATCCTTTATTGTTCCAGAGTGGGAGTTCGAAGGAATCACCCTCAGTCCTCTCGTTCAGGTATGTGGCAATGAAAGGTGCACCGGACCTATAAGCCTGCATATATGGCGATTCCATTATTATGGCGGTGATATCCCCCCCCTCTCCCTTGTCCTCGAACGTATCTCCGGTGAATGGATCCCTGCCCCTGGTGGTATGGTCCATCACAGTGAAGCTAATATCCGCCATGAAATCATAGGTCCCCTGGTCTTGTGATATCACTGCAGTTGGGGCTTCCGCAGCTCTGGGAAGTTCAAATTTCACAGTATACTCCGCACCTACGGTGGTGTTCATAGCTATCTCTTTGGGAGCAATGTTGGGATTTAAAGGGTCCTTTCCCAAATCTCCGCCATCGGATACACCCCAGTAGTTCCTCTGGTCCCCGACCATGAAGGAGAGTTTTCCGGTGTAGTCGGTTGTGGCGAAATTAGTAGTCGTTTTTAGGTCCTCGGCGTAAAAGTTCTCCGTCTTAAGCTCAACAAGTGTGCCATCGGTTGGAAGACCCGCCTGATCCACAACTTCCACTTCTATAGTGGAAACTTCGGTATACTTATCGGTCACATCCCAGGTGTAGCCATCCCCTCTCTGGTTCCAGACTGTTGAAAGGGTCTTCCCCCAGCCTTTTTCATATGCAGTGGGATTGTTTATCATTCCGTCCCAGTGGATCCATTCTCCTGACCAGAACTCGTTCCAGACATGGTCCTCTGCGGAATTCGAAGTTGGAACCACGGGGATCAATGCGGCCCTGGCAGCAGAGCTTCTCATATCCTGATACTCTCCGCATCTGCCTATTCCCTTCTCATATATCCTGACAGGCTGGTTCGGCCTCTCGTTGTCCGAGGTGAATGTCATGGACCTATCTATCCACTGATTAACAGCCTTGATCCCATCAAGGAGGGTCTTGGTCGTGTTTAAAAGGTCCGGAAGAAGAGGTTGTCCGGATTTGTTGTTGACAAAGAACCAATCCCTCCAGAATTTTCCTTCGGGGGGAGGTACTCCATAATCCCTGTCCCTGGGCTGGTCCTCTGCATAGTTGTAATCGGGATCGACATAGGTAGGTATCTCATCTCCCAGGTCCGGGTGCACCACGAACCAGTAGTAGATATCCCTTGGTAGCTCCAGTTCTCCTTCGGTTGTGTTGTAAATGATAGTTGTGTAGTCCTCTTTCTCAACAATTTCAGCATACGGGACAAGGTCATCATGGGAATAGACGAGTTCGGCGTTATCGGTGATGATCTGGGGGAAGAAATAATCGTTCATTATCGTCTCAACGGATAGATGAGCAGCAACGAAAGCGATCTCATCAAGGGTTTTATTACCCTCAGCAGCCAGGATCTCATTGGCAAGGGCAACAGCTGGATCGAAGGGTAGGACCCTGAACTTCAGAAATAGGTCGTCTCGGATCCATGTAGGAACGATATCCAGAGCATCCCAGCAAGGGCCCGGTAAACCGTAATGACCGGTGGGAGATGGGATCTCACCATTGGTTCCATCAAGGAACACTCCATCATCCTGTCCGGGAAGTATCTGCATCTCGAACTGGTAGCTGTTTACGATTGTCCAGATCGCATCGGGACTCTCTTCCAGGTCCTCCTCACTAGAAGCCTGGAAGGGTAGAACAGCCATTGATAATAGTATCATACAGGCTGTTATCGAAACGAATTTCCTCATGATATCACCAGGAACGATGTTTAAGGAGAGTAGTGTGACGTATAAAAAGCATTATGGAGAGACACCGAAAGGAACGAAGACCTTTTTACGGTCAATGTGTTCCAGATGCGTTCACATGGTAGATCCTCCTGTTTACAAGAACGTCTTTCAGAAGATGATGGAACTCTATGGTTTTCCGGGTAAGCCTTCGGCAACCGAAAGGTTCTGGGTAGCGGACATAGAAGAGAACCAGGTACAAGAGGCTTGAAGGTTCTGTAAACGATAAAAAACAGGAATTCAACTCCCCAGAAGAGGCTGGAGAGGTTATCAGGAGCTTCGGAAAAGCTTGCGGAGCGGATCTAGTGGGATTCACGAATATCACAGAGGACCTCATTTTCAAAGGAACCAAAGTGAAAGGAAAGTATGCCATCTCTCTCGGATTCGAGATGGATTTCGATGCAATCAATACTGCTCCAGACCCCCCTGCGGGAATAGAGGCCCTCAGGGCCTACTGGAGGCTGGGATGGATCGTGATGAAGGTCTCCGAGTTCATAAGGTCCCTCGGATACCAGGCCCAGGGACATCAGGTGAGGACCTTTCTCGGTGACCCACCAACGGTCCTCCATACACTTACTGCTGTAAGGGCAGGTCTTGGAGAAGTGGGGAGGTCAGGGCTCCTAATAACTCCTGAGTTAGGACCGAGGCTCCGTGTGGGAACCGTCACAACTGAATTGGAACTCCCAATTTTAGGGGAGAGGACCTTCGGAGTAGACGAGTTCTGCTCCCACTGCACCATTTGTGCGGATAAGTGCAATGGAGAGGCAATTCCTTACGAGAAAAAGATGGAGCGAGGGGTCTTAAAATACACAATAAATTATGAGAAATGCCTCCCGGAATTCGCCAAGTATGATGGCTGCGGGATATGCATCAAGGTCTGCCCTTTCAACAGAAAAAGAGAGGAGATGGAGTTGTTTCTGAAGGGAGTGGAGAAAATGAGAGACCAAAACCAACAGGGAAATTCAAAGGCTTAAATCAATTATTTACCATTCTCAGGTCCTATCTCCAACTTAACCTCTTCACCGGACCTCCTCTCTCTTCTGAGAAGGAGCAGGATGCCTCCGATTGTCAGGACCGTTGTCACTACTATCAATAAAATGAACCAGATCATATCGTTATTTTTCTCATTACCGACAGGATCCGATCCATCAGGAGGTCCTGTCTGCTCTTCATTCTCCATCCCAACCAGTATATCGACATATGTGCTGACGTTGTGTCCTGGAGTACCATCGTCTGCGAACAACGTGATCCTATGATATCCATTTCTCAGTTTGATATCTGTCCTCGCCTTATTGGAAATCAATCCCGAGAGGTTTGAATACCATGAAAGGTGAATATCAGAGAACTCCCCCAATCCGTCATCAGTTGTCCCTGTCGCATCCAATCGGATTATATCGGGGGCATAGTGGAAGGATCCGTTGAGAGGCCTTGCGATCACTGGAACCGGAGGGTTGTTCACCGGTCTATCCTTTACATTGACCGATATGATATCGGATATACCTTCTATGCCAACCCAATCCCAGCACCTTGCCTGAAGTTCGATCTCGGAGGGATATACGGAGAGAACATACGAACCAAGAACCTCTCCGTTTTCATCAACGGCAATAAAAGAAACCCAGTCTTCCCATTCATCTTCAACCTCCCTCCACCTGATCTCCATCGTTTCCGGATCAACCCCGGATCCTCCGATGTCATGCGCTCTCACGCTGACGTTGAGATCCCCTTCAATCAACTTATCTCCATCCAAGGGCACCATGATCTTTATTGCGGGAGGTTCCATGTCGAAACCGATGGGGACCATTTTGGATTCTCCGATGTTCATGTTCAGGTCGGAGGCTCTGAACTGGATGAAACCTTTCCATCCGTTCGTACCGGTGATCTGAACGGAAAGATCCGCTGAAAGGTTCCCCTGTTCGGCCATCACTTTGATCCCTTTTCTGGTCCAGTCATCGGAAGGTTGCTCGTCTTCCTCCCATTTCCTGTATTGAATGCTTCTAAGATCAAGACTGATCGGGTCAATTCCATTGCCGATGGGATCGGAAACAGATGCGTTGATCACGATCTCTTCCTTACCATACCACCGGGGAGCATCCGTATGGAATCCCGGGGGTGTTCTGTCTATGTTCTGTTGATATCCCCATGTATCCGATACCCTGCCTGTCCAGTCAACTGCTCTAAGGGAGGTCCTTATCTCCGAACCTTCAATATCAGCATATGAGAATGATGATGCCGGATGGTAAACGCCTTTGGTTCCGAGGAATCCGTATCTTCCTAAGGGGTCCTCCATTTTGATGGAGATCCTGGAATCGTCCCCGCCGTATCTGTAATATATTTCGATGGGAACGTATTCGAATTCTTCAACCTCGTAACCGCCGAATATGGGTTTAGTGGTAAGATCGGTCCAGTTCAGGACCCTCTCCCCGCCCAGTAATACCTTGATCTCTCCTTTCCCCTCAAATACCAATCTTATGCTACCTGTTCTCTCCTGCATCAGCCATCCGTGCCATCTGACGGAATAATCTCCGGGAGGGATCTCGCTGGGATTCGGACCCCATATTCCCCAGTCAAGATTGAAGTTTTCTTCGATATGAGAGCATCCCTCCTCCATGAATCTCTGATCCCTGAAACAGGTCGCCAGCAATCCTCCCTCTTCCATCACTGGGCCATTGTGATAACTTTCACAATCCAGCTGATAGGTACTTCACACCCGATTCATCATTATCGCCATTCTTTCCGATTTGATATTCCCAATCCATTGTCAGGTTGTATGATTTCCCATATGGGTCATCCATTACCAGGTCGTATGTGATCATCTCCGGTTTCATGGGAGCTTCCCGATCGAGGGGAATCCTGACATCCCTTGCTATTCCGAGATCTGGAGGTTTGCTTCCGGACGATAGATGATCCGGAAGGGCAAGGGAGATCGAGAGTTTCTCCTCAAAAATGTCCCTTGCAGTTGTTTCGAGTATGGGCGTTTCTCCGTTCAAGAACGAGTCCCTTACCTTTTCATCATCTTCGAGCAGGATACTTACTGATCCGGGATGGGGAGTCCTGTCCGGGAATCCTTGGAAGATCACCTCCAATCCTGAAACTGCAACTTCCGATCCGGGAAGTGCGTTCCCTCCTGTTTCCTCCAACGGAATCCCGTCGGCTGTCACAATCGGTGTTCCGGTCAACTTCAGATCCTTTCTGAAATCGATCCTATCTTCCAGGATAGAATATATTTCATCTCCCTTGTCATCGATCAGGGTGAACTTCACATCCGTTTCTCCGTTGAAAGGGATGGACCAGTTGAAGTAGAGGTCCAGTTCACAATAACCAATTCCACTTCCATTGTGGTGGAAACCGGAAGATAGTATCTGCACATCCCTCATGTCTCCAAACAAATGTGCTTTGATATTTTGTCCAATCAAAAATTTCATTGTCTGTGAATCCTGAATGAATTCCATCTCCACCCCGCAGATATCATTCTCCTTGTTTGAATCCAGGAATGATATATTCCAGTTCGAATTTCCAGACCTGCAAAATATCATGTCACCTTCAACGGCAGGTCCCTTCACTTTGAGGTCCCTGAACCTGTATCCGGAACCGTATATGATGAATACTTCTCCGCACATGGGTTTTGAATTGTTGTCCCCGTCGGCATAAGATGAAGTGATGAACAGGTCAGGGAAACCATCCCTGTCAAAATCCCTTTCCATGAGGATCCAACCCATGCAGTCACCTTCATCAACAGCATTTATTGTGAGTAATTCGGAAGGGTGACCCAGGATGAGCCTTTCCTTGCCCATGGATATCAGATCCTTCATATTGTAAGATGAGATCCAACCACACCTGGTTGAAATGCTGCCGTCTTGGTTCTTTATCCAACCTGCATGGTTTGCAATGTAAACCTCCATCTCCCCATCCTGATCCATATCGATTAGAGAGAATTCCCTTCCTATTTTATCTCCCCCATAATCTCCGTACCCGTCCCCTTTCATATTGCATCCTTCGAGAACAAGGTCGCTTACCTGCTCAATACTGGCAGAAACCGGGAAGCTCCTGTTATCCTTCCCGAGTATTACAAAAATCTCACCACAGCCGTTTCTGCTGTTATCCAAACCATCTGATTCAGGGGCACCCACAAGGATATCATCCATTCCATCTCCGTTAATGTCACCCACTGCAATGTCCTTTCCGAGAAGATCCTTATTGTCCATCCCTATGAAGGAGCATGTCCAGTTCCTTTCAGCGGACCTGAATGTAATTGTTATTCTCCCGGGACGATCTGGGTTATGCAAGCCGGGATAATTCTCTTCGCCTTTTATTATATCTGTGTAACCGTTCCCGTCGATATCCCCTTCATAGGTTTCAACGACTGTGATTTCGTTCGGTTTTGATACTAGGGTGTAAGGTGTATTCTCATTAATTACTATCTTTTCCGGAAAACGACTTCCGTCACCTTCAATGATGTATTGCCTGTACCTTTGTTGAATACCCGGGTGAAGAAACGGATCATCCATAGAAAATATAAGATCGTATCCAATATCGGTTTTCAATATTTTTGAATACAATCCCAGTTTCAATCCATAAGGATCAAGATAAGGTCCAATAATGCGGGTTCCCGCAACATCCTCGATCTTTACAATCCCCGAAAGTGATGTTACCTCACCTTTTACATTCAATGAGTTTGTGTTGATATCAAACTGAATGGAAACTATCTGGAATCCCATTATCAATATCATTGTGACTATCAGAAAGTGGATGCCCCTCTTCCCAATGTCACTCCTCAAATATACTCACCCGATTACAATCTGCTCGATATCTTTTAAAGCATTCCGGTTCAGAATTGGAGATACCGGATAAGATCAAGCCACTCATATTTTATCTGAGAAGAATTCAATTCGAGGCCCGGAAGTCCTCATGTTAAATGATCCTCATTTGTCCTGATCACCATTATCGATCCATCTGATGTTTTGACAATAGGATGTCATATTCAAATCAAAACCCTCCAGATAGCCAGTGGTTTTTACCTTCTTTAGCTAAAGCTGTATTAAATGTATGATAACGTTCGTATACAGGTGAAGGTATTCCCATGTATTAATATGCCCTGAGGACCCAATGGCCCCTATCTTTATTCTCAATAATTCACTTGATGATAACATATTGTTATGGAAAAAGTGTTATTCTCAATACAAAAATTGCAAAATATTTACGTCAATAAGTAAAAAAATGGGAAAATGAAAGTCATTTTGGAACATTAATTTTATTAACCTAATCAGGTTAAAGGAAATTGCGTCTTATCTATAAAGTGAAGTCGACCTCGATCAAACACTGGAGGATCTTCCCAATGAGTCCCGACAGAGTAAGCACTATACTGAGTATCAATAAAGATGTACTTTTATACAGTTCACCAGCACAAAAGGATGTCCAGTCTATCCTGGATGCCTCAAGAAAGGGTGTTCTGGGAGTACTTGACATGGAATACCTGAATGCCGAGTCCATATCCCAGGCTGTTTCGACATTGAACGGATCGTCACTTCCTTTCGGTGTGAGGATAGATCCCATGAGCGATAAGCTCATGACCCTCATGGCAGGAGATGTCCCCAAAGAGATGAAGCTTTTAATTTCCATCTCCAAAGAGGGCCTCCCGGCAATGGTCAGGTCCGGTATTTACGACACAGCCCATGAGATGAACATCAAGGTCTTTCAGGAGGTATGCGGAAAGGAGGAGGCGGAGGATTCTGTGGAAGGGGGCTGTGACGGACTGATAATCAGACCATTCGAAGGAGGGGGAAGGGTTTCCTCCTCAAACCTAGCTGACCTATTAGAAGAAGTCCGCACCATTTCCAAGAACATCCCTGTTCTGGTCCGCGGAGGTTTCAGATCGGATTCCATCGGAACACTTGATGTGGAAGGTTACATCATAGATCAGGAAATCCTTGGTCCGGGATCCCTTCCCGAACCTGTGAGGAGTTCGATCTCCGATAAAAAGGGTGCTTCATTGATCACCTTGATGAAGGACATAGGCAGGACCATGCGCTTCATTGCAGGTTCTGAAGAAAAGAAGAAATTGGAAGACCTCGAAAAGGATATGATATCCGATGATGCCCAGCCCAAGGAATTGTACAAGGCATTGAAAAAGGAGACCACGGGCCTTCTTGAGGAGACAATGAATGGAAACGCTCTCCTCTATCCAGCCGGAGAAAATGCCCTCAATGGCCCCTCCATCGACCTAAATTCCATGATCGGTGGATCGGTAACAATTACTTCACCCTCCAATCCAAAAGAGACCACTGTCGATGGAAAGCCAGTTTCAGGTCAATATTATAACAAATCCATAGCGATCGTTGGCATGGGTACTGTTTTTCCCAAAGGTATAGGTCTAAATACTTTCTGGAAAGCGGTCAAAGATGGTGAAGATGCATGTATGGAGATACCTCCTGACAGGTGGGATTGGAGGCTTCATTATGACCCTGACCCGTCAGTTCCCAATAGGACGTACTCAAAGATAGGGGCCTTCATCACGGACTTCGAGTTCAACTCATTCGATTTCAAGATCCCCCCCAAAGTTGCAGAACTTATCGACAGATACCAGAGATACGGTCTGGTTGCAACGAAGGAAGCATTGAACGATTCGAAGCTTCTGGAAACGGAAGGTCTGGATACGAATCGGGTTGGGGTCATAGTCGCCAATTCCGCCGGTGGAGAGAACAGGGATTGGGTAGCTACCAGGGTGAACTTTGAGGAGGTACATGCCTGGATGTCCCAGACCGATATCTGGAAGGACCTCCCCGAAGATGCCAGAAAGAAACTCTACGACCAGACCCGGAAGAAGGTTGATGACAATACAATAGAGATAACCGAGGACACCATGCCAGGTTCACTCCCGAACATAGCTTCAGGAAGACTGGCAAATATATTCAATTTCAGAGGACCAAACCTGATAACCGATGCGGCCTGCGCATCGGCCCTTGCCGCGATGTTCGTAGCAAGGAATTCACTTCTTCTCAAACAAATAGATGCGGCAGTCTCTGGAGGACTCGAGTCTTTGATGGCATCCCATGGATTCGTTGAGTTCTGCAAGATAGGTGCTTTGACACCTGACGGGTCCAGACCATTCTCTGATGGAGCGAATGGCTTCCTCATGGGAGAGGGAGCTGGGATAGTTATTTTGAAAAGATTGGAGGATGCGGTGGAAGCAGGTGACAAGATATATGCAGTGATCAGGGGAATTGGCGGATCATCAGATGGAAAAGGGAAGGGTATAACCGCTCCCAATCCGGAAGGCCAGCGGTTAGCTGTTGCAAGGGCTTTGGAGGATGCAAACATCGAACCTGGGACGATCTCGTTCATCGAAGCACATGGGACTTCGACAGCAGTTGGTGATGTTGCCGAGGTAAATGCACTGAACACTGTCTTTGGAGGTCTTCCCAAGAATTCCATTGGACTGACATCGGTGAAATCCCAGATAGGCCATCTCAAATCCGCTGCCGGTGTGGCTGGTGTCGTCAAGGCTGCTATGGCAATTCACGAGAAGGTCCTTCCCCCTCAGATAAATTTCGACAAACCCAACCACTTCATCAAGTGGGAGGAGACACCTTTTTACGTCATTACCAAGCCAGGGGAATGGAAAAGGATATCTTCTGATATCCCCAGAAGGTGTGCCGTTTCCGCATTCGGATTCGGCGGTACCAATTTCAATGTAGTTCTGGAGGAATTCGACAGGGATATATATTATTCCTGGAAGAAGGCAAAGGAGGATCAAGGAAAATCCCCGATCCCTTCTCCCGAACCAGAGGTAAAGACAGCAACGGTATCCAATGAAGCCGAGATCTCACTTGACATGGATAAGGTAAGGGCATACCTTGAAACGGAAGGCCACAAGGAAGGAGAAGCATTCCTTTTCTCATCGGATAATCCAATAGACCTCCTCAAACAGGCTTCTGCCTCTGTAATAAAGGCAAAGGAGATCGTTGAAAAAGGAGGAAGGTTCAGGGATGCTTTCGAGATGCCCTCATATGAAGGAAGGTACCGGCTTGGGATCATGGCAAAGGACCCTGACCATTACGAGAAACAATTAGAAATGCTAAAAAAAGTAGGAATGAACGAGAAAGCCCTCATGGCCCTTGCCAACAAAGGTATATTCGTTGGGGATAAAGAGAGAATAGACCATGGGAATGTCTGTTTCATGTTCCCAGGGCAGGGATCACAGTACATCAACATGTTCCGGGACCTAGCAGAAAAATTCAAGCCAGTAATGGAAGCGTTCAATGATGCTGACAGGGTCATGTCCGATCTGATAGAGAAACCTCTTTCTTCGTATGTATTCCAGGACCTGAAAAGGGGTGATGAGGGATTCGATGAAGCGGCCGAGACCCTTCGTAGGACCGAGTTCAACCAGCCATCCATGTTAACCGTAGACACGGCAATGTACAAGATGCTGGTTAGGCTGGGTGTCGAACCCGACCTTGTGATGGGACATTCTACTAGGTGAATACGGGGCTCTCATAGCATCAGGGATCATGAGCTTCGATGACGCCCTCAGAGCTGTTTCTGCAAGGGGAAAGGAGATGCGGGATCTCAAAGTGGATGATGTGGGAAAGATGGCCTCTGTGATGGCCGGATTGAAAGAGGTCGAGGAGGTCCTGAAGGATATCGAAGGCTATGTTATCCCAGCTAACAAGAACTGCCACATCCAGACCGTCATAGCCGGAAACACAGAACCAATGGAGGAAGCTGTCAGGAAGTTCAAGGAAAAAGGGATCGAAACCGTTTTCATCCCGGTTTCACACGCCTTCCACAGTGAGGTAGTTGCCCCGGCTAAAGTGCCATTGAGGAACTACCTTTCAAAGTTGGATATAAAACCCCCAAGGATCCCAATACTCTCCAATGTTACAGCGGATCTCTATCCCATGGAAGGAACTCCAGAGGAGCTCAAGGAACAGGTCCTTGACCTTCTGAAGGAACAGGTAGCACATTCCGTCGAGTGGATGGGAGAGATCGACAGGGCATATAGTGAAGGTTGCAGAACATTCATCGAGGTCGGACCGAAGAGGGCGTTGACCTCCTTTGCCTACAATTTGATGGAGGAGGAAGTGAAGAAGGGACGGGTCTTCCCAATCACCTCCAACCATCCCAAGAAGGGCGGTATACAGACATTCAACGAGCTTGTTGCCTCTTTGTGGTCACTGGGATTCGATCTTAAGGTCCCTGACCTCAATGATCAGAGCTACTACAACAAAGAGTTCATTGAGGCATTCGAACCATTTACCAAAAAGATCCCCTCCCATGCAAAGACCGTCATTGAATCTCCAGTGACAAAGGAAAGTGGCACACCGGCATCATTTGAGACGTTCAGGCAAGAGAATTCTGACCTCGTAGATGAGCTTTTGAAGAAGGTCTACGAGAGGATCCCCACCACTTCTTCCTTCGGTGAGCAGGCTAGGATGGATGTCGATCTCACTGGTATCGGATCAACGGTTCCTTCAAGGAAGGGAGTAAAGGTTGTGGTCTCCGGGGCTGCAATGGGTCTTCCGGGAACATTCAAAGGGGTCTTCGACCCCAACAACCTTGGTTATCTCGTTAAGGGAAGGAATCTCATAAGCAACATGGCCGATACCTACCTGGACAGATTCATTGATAAGCATATTGTAAGGCTTGATAAGAAACCGGATGGGAGCGCAGAAATGGTGACATTGAACAATCCCTCCATGGTTGTGAAACTTTCAGGAAAATTGGGTTCCTTCGATCTTGTTGAGGAATTTGGTGTTCCAAAGGTATTGAACGATGTTCTTGATATTACTACTAGGCTTGCTTTCGCCTCCGGTCTACTGGCCCTTAAAGATGCAGGTATTCCTCTTGTGAAGCGATATGCACAGACCTCCACAGGGTCCTTCCTCCCCGAGGAATGGGAACTACCTCTGGAGATGCAGGAGGATACTGGCATATTATTCGCCTCCGCATTCCCGGGAACGAACAATCTGATAGACGAGTTAACATCATACTTTGAAGCGAAGATGTCCAGATCGAGCAATGAGGAAAAGGCAAGGTTATATGAACAACTAAGAGCAAAGGTGAAGGGAACCGATGCCGAACAGGAGCTGGACGCATGGTATAGCTCCTCTTTGGAAGAACCTGAATCGAAGTACGATTTCCCCAGGCTCTTCATGTTCAAGGTCCTGGCCATGGCCCATTCTCAGTTCGCTCAATACATCAAGGCGAAAGGACCCAATACCCAGGTGAACTCTGCCTGTGCTTCTTCAACTCTTGCCATATCCATTGCTCAGGACTGGATACAGATGGGACGCTGCAAGAGGGTCATAGTCCTTGGTGCAGATGATCCTGCTTCCGATACCATGATCGAATGGTTCGGTTCCTCCCTTCTTTCTATGGGAGCGCTCACGCCGGAGAGGGATGTTACCCAGGCCGCCCTTCCCTTCGACAGAAGGAGGAAGGGTATGATAATCGGCTCCGGAGCCGCTGCACTGATAGTGGAAGCCGAGGAAGAACCAGGAAGAAGGGGGATGAATCCAATAGTAGAGGTCCTTGGATCCCATATTGCAAATTCAGCATTCCACGGGTCCAGACTTGATATCGCTCATATCGCAAGGTCCATGGACCATTTCATATCATGTATGGAGAGGGAATGGACCATTGACAGGAATGTGATGGCACCTGATATGATATTCATGTCCCACGAGACCTATACCCCTGCAAGGGGTGGCTCATCCGCAGCCGAAGTGGAATCTCTCAGGAGGACCTTTGGGGAAAAATATCGAGACATCCTGATCATGAACACCAAAGGTTACACAGGGCACGCTTTCGGAGCATGCATTGAGGACCCTGTCTTAGTGAAATGTTTGGAAGAAGGGGTATCAATTCCCCTGGCAAACCTCACACCTGATCAAATCGATCCACAGTTCGAAGGTCTCCAACTTTCAAGTGGAGGTCGTCACAACAGGCATTTTGGTCTTAGGATCGCAGCCGGTTTCGGATCACAGCTGGCATTCCTGTTGATTAGGAAACCTGATGTCAGTGGAAGGTTCAAAGATGAGCAGATTTACAAGTCCTGGCTCAATTCGGTGGCCACAACACAACCTGTGGAACTTGAGGTGTATATGAACAATCTCAGGTTGAAGGACAGTGGAAGAGACAACCTCATCCCGCACATGGCCGTTAAAAGAGGCTCATCCGTCATAGGTTACAAAAAGGATACCATGGAGGATGTGGACCAGAAACGCTTTGACCATTACAAGGAAGGGATCCTTGATATTTTCTCTAAGAAGACCGAAATACCCATTGAGATGATCGATATCGATTCAGATCTGGAATCCGACCTGGGTATCGATACAGTCAAACAAGTGGAGCTATTCGGAGCAGCCAGGATCGCCTTTGAACTTCCCAAGGATGAGGGTGTCAACCTAAGGGACTATCCTACACTTCGTCATGTCATCCTGTATACCATGTCAAAGAAAGAGGCAACAAACGGATTGAAGAAAGAACCCAGGACCGATAAGGAGGAGGTCGAAGGGGAAACCACTGTGGAGGAACCGGTCGAGAAGTTCGATCAGGTCGATAGCACCTGGGATTCTGTCAAGGACAGGGTTGTGGTCCTTGTCTCACAGAAGACAGGTTACCCTGTTGATATGCTGGATATAGACCTTGACCTCGAGGCGGACCTTGGGATCGACACTGTGAAGCAGGTTGAGCTCTTCGGAATGGCCAGGGGTGAGTTCGACCTGCCCAGGGATGAATCGATCAATCTATCGGAGTTCAATACACTTAGAAAGATCGTGGATTACGTTGTAGGCCAGGCCTCTAAGAAAGTGGAGGAAGAGGTTCCAGAGGTTGAGGAAGTTGAACCGGTGAAAGAAGAAAAGCCTGTGGAAGAAGAGACCGAACCAGAATCCAAGAAACCAGCTGCTGATGAGAGCTGGGATTCCATGAAGGACCGTGTCATTGAAATTGTGGCTGAAAAGACCGGTTATCCTACCGACATGCTTGAACTCGACCTCGATCTGGAGGCGGACCTTGGGATCGACACTGTGAAACAGGTTGAACTGTTCGGAATGGCCAGGAGCGAGTTCGATCTTCCCAGGGACGATACTATCAATCTATCGGAGTTCAATACACTTAGAAAGATCGTGGATTACGTTGTAGGCCAAGCCTCCAAGAAAGTGGAGGAAGAGGTTCCAGAGGTTGAGGAAGTTGAACCGGTGAAAGAAGAAAAGCCTGTGGAAGAAGAGACCGAACCAGAATCCAAGAAACCTGCTGCTGAAGAGAGCTGGGATTCCATGAAGGACCGTGTCATTGAAATTGTGGCTGAAAAGACCGGTTATCCTACCGACATGCTTGAACTCGATCTCGATCTGGAGGCGGACCTTGGGATCGACACTGTGAAGCAGGTTGAACTGTTCGGAATGGCCAGGAGCGAGTTCGATCTTCCCAGGGACGATACTATCAATCTATCGGAGTTCAATACTCTTAGAAAGATCGTGGATTACGTTGTAGGCCAAGCCTCCAAGAAAGTGGAGGAAGAGGTTCCAGAAGTTGAGGAAATTGAACCAGTGAAAGAAGAAAAGCCTGTGGAAGAAGAGACCGAGGAAGAACACAGGCGATATCGCCAGAAACCGGCGTGACAACTGGGATTCGGTCAAGGACCGTGTCATTGAAATTGTGGCTGAAAAGACCGGTTATCCTACCGACATGCTTGAATTGGATCTCGATCTGGAAGCAGACCTTGGGATCGACACCGTGAAACAGGTGGAGCTCTTTGGAATGGCAAGGGGCGAATTCGATCTCCCCAGGGACGATTCCATCAACCTATCAGAATTCAATACCCTAAGAAAGATAGTGGATTATGTTAAAGCAATGATAGATTCCAAGGAGACATCGGTATCACCAAAAGAAGAACTTGTCGAGAAAGAAGAGATACCAGAAGTTGATGAAACCTACCATTTTGAGAACGTCAAGGAGAAAGTCTTGACCATTGTTGCTGAAAAGACCGGATATCCTGCTGACATGCTGGAACTCGACCTTGACCTGGAGGCTGACCTCGGTATAGACACTGTGAAGCAGGTTGAATTATTCGCCATGGCAAGAAGTGAGTTCGATATACCAAGGGACGATTCCATAAATCTATCTGAATTTCCCACACTTAGGCATATAATCGAATTTGTTTCAAAGAAGACCCTTGAGGGTAAAGGATCTGAAGTTGTTGAAAAGAAGGAAGAAGCTCCGGATCCGGAAAAGACCCTTTCTACTGAGGAACTGAAGGATAGGATAAACAGATGGGTCCTTCAGGCTGATGAGAGAGAACCTCTCCCCGGTTCAAAGGGAAAACCCCTTGAGGGAAAGTCATTCATCGTCTTCGGCGGTCTGAAGGAGGAGGTCGATATCCTCGAGGGGATCCTGGGTTGTAAAGCTGAACCGATGGACCCCAATGAGACCTCTGAGAATGAACATGACCTTTCCGGATATGATGGTATCTTGAACCTCTATTCCTTCAGATTGTCCAGGGGACCATACCCGAAAGAATGGGAGAAGGAGAACCATCTTGCTATAAAGGCTCTTTACAGGATCGTCAGATCAATGGACAAGGTTTTCAAGAAGGGAGGTTTCCTCCTTTCCATAACAAGGATGGGAGGACGGTTCGGACTTGGAAAGGATATCAATCCGATCAACGGTGCCATCTCAGGTTTCACCAAGGCCGTTCACAGGGAATACAAGGATACCAGAGCAATGGTTCTGGACATTCCTGATGAGTTCGATCTCAACCAGGCTGTGACCAGACTTGCTGATGAGCTATCTGTCGATCATGGACTTCCGGAGATTGGTTGGGACGGATCGATGGGTTACAAGCCTGTTCTGAGGATTGTGGAACCAGGCAAGCCTTCTTTTTTGGAGATCAAGGATGGAATGAACATCCTGATAACCGGAGGAGGTTCCGGGATCACCGCAGAGATAGCAAGGGGACTCTCGAATGTGGCTTCCCTGAAGCTTCATCTTACCGGACGGACAAAGGTCATTGAGGATGTTGAAAGGTTCGCATCAATGGATGAAAATGGTCTGGAATCCGAGAAGGAGGCGATCAAGGAGAAGCTTAAGGCCTCCGGAGAGAAGGTGACTCCCGTAAAGATCGATCGGGAATTCTCAACAATTACGAAATCCATATCCATACATCGGTTGTTGAAGGATATTGGAGCCAGCGGTTCTGAAGGCACCTATCATGCTATAGACGTGACGGATGTTGAGGGAATGAAAGAACTGGCCGTGACTTTCGGACCATTCGATATGGTGGTCCATGCTGCTGGGATCGAACAATCCAAACTGATCGCGAACAAGGCAGAGGAGGATTTTGCAAGGGTCTTCGATACAAAGGTCAAGGGAGCTTTTTCAGTCCTGGAAGCGACCCGGGAACATCCTCTGAAGTTGTTCCTCTCGTTCTCTTCTGTTGCAGGCAGGTTCGGTAACGCGGGACAGGTGGATTATGCAGCTGCCAATGACCTACTTTCCAAACTTCCAGGCGCGGTCAGGTCCTTACATCCGGATTGTGTTGTAAAATCGGTCGGATGGTCGGCCTGGTCCGATGTGGGAATGGCCAGCAAAGGGTCTGTCAAGACCATCCTGGAAATAGGCGGGATCACTTTCATACCTGTTGACAAGGGAGTCAGCTTTGCGATTGATGAACTTGGGTCCGGGAAAGAGAGAGAGGTCCTCTATTCTGGATCGATGGGACCACTGGATCGTGAGTGTTCTATGAGATGGGAGGAAGGCATCATTGTACCATCTGATGAATATATCACAGAACTGGAAAAGGAGATACCCATTAAGCAGGTACAAGAAGTGGTCGCGGAAGAAGTGGAAGAAGATAGTTGAAGTGAAGGAAGAAGATCAATTAGAGTTACCTTCCAACACTTCAGTGGATGCTCTTTCTCCTCTAGTGGACCGAATAATCGAGAAGGATGATACCTCCATCGTCGCTATCAAGGTGCTTGATATCAACAGGGAGAGGTTCCTTCCGGACCACACTGTAATGGGTACCCCGGTCCTTCCAGGTGTGATGGGATTGGAGGTCTTTGCCGAGGTAGCAAAATTGCTCAGACCCGACCTGGATGTCATAGGTCTTTCGGAGGTCCAGTTCAAGAAGCCGGTCAATGTTAAGGACACACTGGAGATCACGATCTCAGGGAAGATAGAGGACGATGATGAGCTTGAAAAGACCGTCAACATCAGACTAACCTCCACAGATCCCAAGAAGAAGAAGGAGATCGTCCATTTCATCGGTAATGTCATCATGGGGAATTCCGAGGACGTATGCAGGATACAGGACGGCCACCCCTTGAGACCGGACTCTGTCAAAGCACAGGTCCTTAGAGATGAGATCTACCAGCATCTTTTCCATGGACAGTTGTTCCAGGTGACCGCAGGGATGTCGGTCCTGACCTCGGAAGAGCTCCTTGGAACCTACAGGATACCTGAAGGTCCCCAGTTCGATCCCAAGACCGGATGGACAGATGGGGACCTGCAAACACCTGCCCTACACACAGAATTGGGATTCCAGGTGGCAGGTGCCTATGTTCTCGATCGCTTCGACATGATGGCGCTTCCGGTTAAAGTTGGAAGGATATCATATTCTTCCAGGATGCGAACGGATGAAAAGGCATTCGCCTGGGTACGGTTCAAGGGTCAGGATGACAACGAGTTCTCGTTCGATGTGGACCTGATAGATCCCAGCGGGAACGTGAGGTTCTCCTACAAGGATTACAGATTGAAGGGACTTATGGCCAGCAAGGTGGACCTTCAGGGGGACCATTCCATACAGTTCGAGGAGGTCCTTTCCCCCATCAAATGGATCAAGGTATTCAGGTTGGATGTGGATGCCTTCAACACAGACCTTGATTCACTTAAGGATCATTTCTCAGAGGAAGAATGGACATCTATGGTCAACGACAAGATGAGTGACAAGAGAAGGAGGGAGCATGTTCTTGGGAGATTGATATCCAAACTAGCGGTTTCATGGTTTGTAAACATCAGCGAGGCCAGACCTATACCTCTAACCAATATTAACATCCAGACCGAAGAAGGAGGAAGGCCGTTTGCGATCCTCGATGGGAAGAGAATAGAGATTTCGATATCACATTCCCATAGATGGGCCATTTGTTCCGTTGGGGATAAACAGCATGGATGCGACATTGAACTATCAGAGTCAAGGGACAGGTCCTTCTCGGATGAAGCTTTCGATCTAGGAGAGGTCCAGCTCATGAAGAGGATCCAGGAAGAAATGGACATAGGCGAGCCACTTGCCCAGACCCTGCTGTTCTCATCCAAGGAAGCCTACCTGAAGATGATAGGAACGGGATTGAGGACAGACCTGAAGAAGGTCGCATGTACTGATGTTCTAAGACTTCCAGCCAGGACCGGACTTGCTTTTGAGGTCCTCGTGGGACATGATGAAAAGATATCCAAGGTCGAAGCCAGTGTTGCATCGGCCTATGTATTGACGGTCTGTTCAAGGTAATTTGAACCTTCTCAATAAAAGTATTCAAAATCTATTCGATCCTCAAACTTCTTGGAGTGGGCTTTCCCACATACTTATTTTGGTGACGTTCCTCACTTCTTTCTAGCTCTTTCTTTCTCTTTTCAGAGGGGGCATAGTTCTCGAGGTATCCACATTCAATACATCGAAATGATCTGATCCTCACCTTTCCTGTGATGCCCAAACCCAGCAAACTCCCTGCTGTTTCAGCCCAATCCTGCGCTCCAGATACCGCATAATTATTATCCACCAATTCTCCTTCTTCCATTGCTCCATTGCATTTGGGACAAATAATTGTGGTTTGTAGCATCTGATCACTCCCTTACATATCCAATATAAATTAGATCATAACCTTAATAATATTTATCCAATATGACGGCGGATAATACTGTTCTACCTTGTATTTTATTAAAATATCTACAAGGTATTGATCAAATGAATTTGAAGGTCCAAGGTCATCTTTTGGATCTATTCCAATTAAACAGGGACCCAACCTATGGAGACCTTGTCCCTTCTTATCTGGTTCAATGAGGCCATGTCAACGATAGGGAACGAATAGTGTTCATGGTCCTTCAGGAGCTTCATGAAGATACCATCCCTATCCTTCTTGGTGAATGTCTGCTCTATGGTCAGACACCTGTTGGGATTGGTCTTGGTGGATGGTTCACTGTATACAAGGAGAATGGCATCCTTGCCATCCATTCCCACCCTGTAGGTCTTGATCATATTCCGATAGGGGATCCTTCCCTTCGACCAACCTTTTGTGAACCTTATCTCCCCATCACTAATATGGATCCTGTGGCCCTTGAGAACAAGACCGGAAAGAGAGAGGGACAGAAGGATGACCATCATGTCGAATATCAGGACGAAACCCCACCAATCCACCAGCATGAAAAGTGCAAGGGATAGGGATATTGCACTAAGAGGGAGGACAATGACCAATGTCCAGATCAAAAGCCTCTTGGCTATTGAATAGTTGGAGATCGACCCCTTATAGGACACCATTGAGAATCATCAATTCAGAATTGGTATTTAATTTTCACCCTTGTCTCATTTGTTCAGATATCTCCCTTGATCCTGTGAATGAGGACCTCGGAAAAGGCTCTGTCCTTGATCATCGAAGGAGGATCGCATTCGATATCCAATTCTGTCAGGTACATCCAGTCTTCTGGCCATCCTTTCTCCATCATCGGTGGATATTTCGAAGACCATCTTGCCGTTTTGAAAGTGGACATCTATCTTGCTCACAGATGACTTGTACAATTTTATCCTTCTTCCCTTTTCAGATACCTGGGTGCCTTCCTCGAAAACCAGTCCCCTCGCCCTGAGGTCCTCGATCCTACGATAGCAAGCAGTAATGGGTATGTCAAAATCCTCGCTGAGTTGTGTAATGGACCTGGGTTTGTCATTTGTAGCATATAGGATCTTGAGCATATACTCATCGCTCAGGAGCTCAATAAGGTACTCGACTAGTGTTCATCTATATTCCTCTTATCAGTATCCCCTTTTCTAGGTGAAGTATGGACTTATAACTATTATAAACCTTTTGTTTATCATTGATTATTTTTACATAAACCCTTATAAAATCGATATTCTGCAACAGGGGGAGAGGATGTGGAGGGGGTATTTTTCAATACTATCGGAAGAATCCTTTTTCGATATCTGAAATTGAAGGGTCCCTATCCTTTTTAGGATCTATAAAAAGGAGAAATGAAATAAAGGCAGGAATGGCCGATGAAAGGAGCAGATAGAGCGAATCTCCCGTTCGTCCGGATTCCTCAAGTGAGGACCTTTCATTATCTTCAAGTTCGATTCCGGCAGGATCGACATCATTTTCTAATTGATCCGAGACAGCATCATCAATGGAAATAGTGTAAAAAACTCCTGAAAGGAGCACTCCCAGGAAGACGATCAAACACATCACCATGGGTGTTCCTGTCCCTAACCGATCGGTAATTGTAACCAGACCGAAAATGGTGGTTAGGGCAAGAAGCAGGATCAAAAGGCACATCGATGTTACGATATAATCGCTGAGGTCTTCCAGGTCTCCTGTAGTCTTTCGTTCCATCTCTATGAAATTGTCACCAAGTATCCCTGACCAAACCTCTAGGTATCTGAATTCATAGAGACCATAATCCAGTTTATATTCCCTCCAGATGGATCCCTCCTCCTTCGTACCCTCAAGGTATTCCATGGAATACCAATCGTCTAGTACAAAGGACACGATCAGAAGACCTATGGACAGTATGGGGAGAAGTGATCCCGCGATCCTCCTAGCTGTTCTGAGTACCAGTTCCACCACTCCCATCCATTTCCAAGAGCATGCATCCGTTGTTCAGGATCTCCAAGCTTCCTTCAATACCTCTTCGATCCTTTGATACAGAGGAGGATCATCGTCATAGGTCAGCAATTCCCTGGCCTCATCGAAGGCCCTTATTGCAATATCCTTGTTATCCTCATCCCCTGTTAACTTCCAGAGTTCCAGATAGGCCAGTCCGAGCTCGAAGTGCGCCCGGGATGATCCGTGCGGGTCCCTTTCTTTGTTTAAGATGTTCATGGATTCCGTAAGGATCGAGATCGCCGATCTGAGCTTCTTCTCGGGATCATCAGAGATAAGAGATAGGTTGCGAAGAACCCTTCCCTTTTCATACATGGTCTTGGCATAAAGGTTCTCATATCTTCTACTGTCCTTGTCGTTCAATTCAGTGTCAATGACCCTAAGGGTCTTCTCGAGGCCTTGTTTGACCTCCGAGATATCCCGGACCATCATTTACATCCTAACCTTCATGGGTCTATATCGGTAATAATGGTAACTGATGTTCATGTACCGGAAAATGTATTAGTATCCAAGAGAAATATTATTGGTGTCCTTATTGAAAACGGGGAGAGAAACATGGGTTCCTTCATCAAAACATCCATTGAAAGAAGGAAGATCAAAAAAATTATGAGGCTGCTTGAAGAAAAAAGAGCGTCGGACCTTCTTGATATGCTTAGAGATAGCAATCCAAGAGTTGTCACTGAATCCCTGAAGGCTCTTGGCAACATCGCTCATGAGGGGAATATCGGAAGGATCACGTTGAACAACGGGATCGAGAGAATAGGAAAGTGCCTGAAACACTCTGATAAGTACGTCAGATTATATGCGGTCAGATCCCTTTGCTGGATATCGGAGGATGATCCCCCGTCGGAATTGATCTCCGCTGGTGTGATCCCAAGCATTGTGCCCCTTCTTTCGGATGAAGAGACGGACACCAGAAGGTATGCTCTTTCGATCTTCGATAAATTAGTGGAGAACGATCAAGTATCGGTGATAGCAAATGTGGGAGGTATAGGTCCCATCGGAAAATTGGTGGTCACACCAGATGAGTTCACCAGCATTCTATCAATGAAATTATTGGGAAGGATCGGCAAGAAGGGGTTCGGTTCTCATATAGTCAGGTCAGGTTCGGCAAGGCTTCTTCTCCTTGCTTCTGATATGGTTGATGGCAATATCAAGAAAACTGCCCTTGAATCCCTTGATATAATTGGAGATTCCATGGGATATACGGATCTGGATTCCTTCAAGAAACACATAACAGAAGCAGAGAACATCGCGGGGAGATCCGTTCAGGTAGATACGATTTCGGGAAGGAGCATGGATGCATTCTTCTCAGGTGGAGCGACAGGCGTCTCGACGATCGATGAGATCGTACATCATGGCGTTCCTGAACCCGGTAGCCCTCCAGATAGATGGAACAGTCGCAGGATGAATGGATTCCCTCCAGATGGATCTGAATTCGAGGTCAATGAGATAGATGTTAGGATCGATGAGGAGTTCGATCTGGACCTCGATATCATAGAGGAGGTGGAGAGAGAATTCCCATTTACTCTTCTTATGGCTCGATTGAAAGAAGTAAAAAGACTTACCGATGATGGTGTGATCGATCTATTTGATTATTACAACCTCAAGACCAGGGTAATGGAGGATGTGGAACTATCCATCAAGCTGGATTGTATCAACTGCTACGATATCCTAGAAGTAGACCAGTCCGCAGGACCAGAGGAGATCAAAAGAGCCTATAGGAAGCTCGCATCCCAGTATCATCCGGACAAGGTCGAGAGCCTGGGTTATAAACTGAGGAGGATCGCAATGGAGGAGATGACCAAGCTAAACCATGCTAAAGAGACCCTTCTCGATCCTGTGAGGAGGTCCGCTCATGATACCCTGATCAGCGGGAACTAGGTACCAAGAGATCATTGTTTTTAGGGGATAACCCATTTAACCCCCTATAGTATCGATATACAGGTGAGCTGATGGAGAAAATGTCTGCATATCAATGTGAGGATTGCAAGAGGTATGAGACTGAAACGGGGAAAGATGGAGAGGTCCCCACATGCTGTGGAAAGACTATGAAGGAGGTCCCGCTAATGGAATGTGTGAAGGATCCTGCCTTTGCCGAGCATGCCAGGTTCGATGATGATGATACTCCCTGCGATCCCGGAGTTTCCGGATAATTGAAATATAGTTTAGGTAAACCTTCCCTTGTGAAATCTTTATTAAGGGTCCAGTGGTTCCTCGATTCAGGGACTTCATATGAGGAAGAGAGCCCTTTTCACGATATTGATCGTCCTTTTAGGACAATCAGTTCTGCTATTCCAATCCGGAACAGGTCAATCCAATGTCATTCCAGATCATTTCCTGGACGATTCATACGACCTCCAGGCCATGATCGACTCAACTCCGGAGGGAGGAGCACTTTACCTTCCGGAAGGAGAATTCAGAGGGATCTACTACGTAAACAGGTCGATAGATATCATAGGTCAGGGAAACGATACGACAATCCTCTCGTCCAGCTATAACACGATCCAGATACAATCATCAGGTGTGAATATCTCCGATATAGGATTCAGGTCAGGGAGCAGTTGTATCTATATTCGTGGAAATTACAATAATATCGGGATATACGGATGTAACTTCTCGAACTGCTATCGTGGGATCTCCATCTATAATTCCTACAGCCATTCCGAGGATATGATCATAAGGAACAATTCATTCTACAACGCAATAAATGACGGAGTTTACATTCAGGGTGTAAGGTATTGTGAAATCGATCACAATAGTTTCCATCATGTTGGAGACGGAATATATGCAAATGAAATGGAATATTCGAATATATCCAGGAATATTTTCGAAAATGGGGAAATGGGGATCAATTTAAGGAACAGCGATATGATCGTTGTAACCTCAAATGCCGCGAAGGGATTTGAGGTGGGAATCGGAGTATCATACACTACTGGTACGAACATTTCGAACAGCATAGTCTCCAATTCAATGGTGGGAATAAAGATAGAGAGAAGCACCGGTATAGTCACAGAAAGGAATCAACTAAAGGACCTGGAAAAGGGGATATACCTTTTCTATTCCGATGAAAACAGGATCCACAACAACACAGTTGAAAGGAGTACCGGAAATGGTATTGAGGTCTATTTCAGCCGTTACAATTCCATTGAGAACTGTTCAGTTTCGGATTGTGCAACTAACTTTGAAGGACTGGTGATTGCAGGTATATATGTCGGTTATGCCTCATATTATAACACAGTAAAAGATAATGAGATGACTGGCTGCGGCATGTCAATTTATCCCTTCACTTCTACATGGGAAGGACAGGAAGTTTTCGATAACACTGTTAATGGCAGGGACCTTGTATTCATAAAATATGAAAGTGATATCCTCATCGACGAGAATGCTGGCCAGGTCCTACTCTATAAATGCAGTAATGTTACGATATCTGGACAGGACCTGTCCAATGCCACATTCGGTCTTTTTGCTGTAGATTGTGATGAGATTCATATTGATGAGTGCCAACTGGATGACAATCATTACGGGATCGATTTTTTAAGTGACGAGAATTACGACACGATCTCTGATATATCCATTATCAATTGTTCTATTGAGAGGACATTATTTTCGATATTGATCGAGTCGGATTACTGGATAAGGGACGTGAAAATAGCATACAATACACTTTCGGAGGGAAGGACCGCCCTAAATATAAATTCTTATTATTCCAGCTCATCGAGTTCCACTGGGATCGATATCTCCAATAACACCATATCGGGATTCGAATACTACGGGATCACACTTTATGGATTAAGAGAAGTCGATATCATGAGAAACCGTTTCGACAATTGCAACAACTCTTTGAAAGTGATCGGCAACTACTACGATGATAATTACTGGAATGATATATCCCATAATATCGTAGAAAGAGGGGAGAGGGGTTTCAACCTTTCCAGCATCAACGACCTGACACTAAAGGAGAATATCATCAGTAACACGACGGATTTTGGAATGACATTCTCTGCAATGAAAGACGCAGAGATTACCGGAAACAGTATCGTACCTTCTGGGGGAACAGGGATCATCTTTTCCGGCTACTCATCGGATAATCAGGTCATTAAGGATAATATCATCCATGATGCGGAGACGTATGGAATACTGATGAAGGGCGCATCTAACCTTGAATTCAAGGATAACGAGCTTAATAATTGCGGGTTCTTCATTGACCCCAACGGTGGCGGGAATTGGAACGATATCGATCTTGACGATTCCAACAAAGTCAATGGAAGACCTGTTCTATTCGCCGCCCATCAACATAGCATATCTGTTCCCGAGGATCCTGGACAGATAATCGTCAAGGAATGCGACACCGTATACCTACAGGACCTCTCCATCGAGAATACAACCGTGGCGGTTCAACTGGTCAATTGCGACAATTACAAGATTGACAACTGCTCATTCGATGATAACTATATCGGAGTCTATATCCAGGCGATCCATGATGACTGGAGAGGAGGAAGGATCACAAGTTCAATCGTTAAGAGGTGCATGTATGACGGAATATCTGTGACCCAATCCCAGCTTCTGATGGAGAACTGCACGATCCAGGACTGCGGTTATCCATACTCTGAAAATGGAAGGTCAGGCATCTACTCCGTTCACGAGGATCTCTATCTGAGGGAAACCGAATTCATTAGATGCGGGGTTTTCTTCGATCTAGAATCTATTGAGGACATCAGAAATGATCTTGTCTCAGAGAATACCACTGTCAATGGTAAAGACCTGATTGTAATGGTCAGCAAGGATGAAATAGCGATCGAACAAGGGGCAGGCCAAATATACCTTATCAACTGCTTCGATGTGAAGATAATGGATCAGGATCTGTCAAGATCAACTATCGGAATATATTCAATATCAAGTTGGAATATAAACATTGAAAATGTATCCACAAACCAATGCCTGTATGGGATCCATATCATTTGCTATGAGAGCCAGCCGACAGGATTTGATATGGAGAATTCGACCTTCAACAACTGCAGATATGAAGGAGTGAAGATCAGAGCAAGCGATCCCTATTTCGTGGACAACATCAGGTTCTTCGGGATCGAATGCTCGGGAAACGGTGGAAATGGATTGACCATAAACAGGGTAAGGAATGGATTCTCCATGGAGAACTCCACCCTTTCTGGAAATGGGAAGACCGGGCTGGACCTGATTCAATTCCAAGGGTGGGAGTATAAAATCAAGATCGCCAACTGTACATTGGATGAAAACGGGATGAGCGGTGCTGCCATAACCGTCAATTCAAGAAGCTTCATCTACGGGAACGGTCTGAGGAACAATGGAAAGTACGGTATGAAGATCAGAGATTCCAACTATCCAATGGAGATCGTGAAGAACGATATGAGCTCAAACGGAATGAGCGGTTTAATAATGGATGACTATTTCAGCAACTTCGTTATTGATAACAATACATTCTCGAGTAACAGTGTGTTCGGTATTGATGTGAAGGGATCTACACATTTGATAACATACAACGATATTATTGGAAATGGAGAGGACGGTGTCTGGATGCAATCGTCTCAGGACAGAGGTAAGATGGAATAATATCTCAATGAATGAAAATAATGGACTTGAGATAATTGGAAATCAGAATAATGTACATAATAATTCAATAATGCTCAATTCGGAATATGGTATAGTACTTTGGGAAAATACCAACAAGAACCTCTTCGTTGACAATTACCTGATAGACAACTATGGTCTTTTGGGACAGGTTCTTGATCCAAATAATGTCAATTTGTGGGATAACGGTATGCATGGTAACTTCTGGTCGGACCATCAGTCGCCGGATACCAATAGCGATGGAATCGTTGATCTCCCGAAGATCCTTCCGGGACCGGATGTTTTGGACATGTATCCACAGGTAATGGTCAATCATGATCCCATTTTCCTCACGGATCCTTCCCCCGAGGCGATGTCCCATGTCCTTTACTTCCAGGAATTCATCGTCTTTGACAGGAATCCCATAGACAGGATAGTGGTCGAGATAATTAACGGTCCTGATTTCCTATCCTGGGACGATATGAGATTTGCCCTGGTCGGCACACCGCTGACTGAACATATTGGCAGTTATCTGATCAACCTCTCGGCAAGGGATGGAAAGGGAGGTGTTGCATATCTCGAGTACATGCTGAATGTCGCAAACAATCCCGTCCGCTTGAAGGGTAACCCCATACCGGACCTTAATGAGGGAGATGAGCTGATCCACATCGTTCCGTATGTCAACAAGGACGATGACGATCTTCACTGGACAATAGAGACGACAGCTTCCTTCATCAAGATAGGGGAATCCGATGGAATACTCAGGGGTATTCCTGATGACCCGGATATTGGTAAGCATTGGATCAGGATCATGGTGGATGATGGAAGAGGAGCAACGGATTCTGTTAACTACACATTTGAGGTATTCAACCTTAATGACGCCCCCAGGATACTGACGGAAGATGCTACTTTAGCTTACGAGGATGAATTGTACTGGGTAGAATACGAGTGCCTCGACCCGGATCCAGATGGTAACCAGCAGGAATGGTACATGAGAACGGATGCAGAATTCTTGAAATGTAACAAACTCACCGGATCGGTTCACGGAACACCCACCGAGGATGATATCGGTACGTACACCATGAACATCTCCGTAAAGGATATTCATGGCGAATGGGATTATCACGAATTCATTCTCAAAGTCCTGAATGTTAATGACGCCCCGGTCATTGTTACTGATCAACCTCATGACACGGTCAGGCAGGAAGAGGAGTATCGGTTCGAATTCCAGGCAACGGACAGCGATCCTACCAATGATGTCCTGACATGGACCGTTGAGACAAATGCCACTTTCCTCTCCATGGACCCTGATACAGGTGTTTTAAAAGGAAGGCCGGGAAACGAGGATGTCGGTGGTTGGGAGGTCACGGTCATTGTATCCGATCCCTTGGGAGGAAACGATACCCTGAGGTTCTCCATTTGGGTGGAAGATGCTAACGATGAACCTGTCTTCACTATTCACGAACTTCCAGATGCAACTGAAGATGAACCTTATAACGTGATGATAACAGCCTACGATCCGGACCATCCTCCGGATCTGATCGAATTCAGCATGGACTTGGTTGGGTCCTTCCTTTCCATCGATCCATTGACCGGGGAGCTTTCGGGAACTCCAGAACAGAAGGATGTAGGTTTATTGATATTCAATATCTCTATCACGGATGAGGAGGGTGTTTCCACGACCAGGCAATTCAATCTGACGGTGGTCAATGTGAACGATGCCCCCGTACCAATGCACCTGGAGTTGCAGATCCCGGTAGAGGAAGATTCCGTGGATTTTGAAATAATCTTAGGAGATCTCTTCACGGATGTGGATGGTGACATCTTATCATATCTGATGGATATGGATGATGATCACATCGAGGCAGAGATCCTTGAGAACGGAACCATGATAGTTAATCCGCAACAGGATTGGAATGGGATCGTTAGATTCAACTTGTCCACAACCGATGGGGAGCTGTCAGCTGTAATGATATTGATCCTCAAGATCACTCCTAATAACGATGCACCGAAAGACCTCGAGGTGACATACAAAGAGAGATATGGCTTCAATGAGAAACAAGCATGTTCTGCAACCGGATCCGATCCGGACCTAATCTATGGAGACGTTCTTTTCTATAGCTGGTATGATGAGGACCAGGTGAGGATAGCAACCGGCTCGGATGTTGAACTTGACCTATCTCCCGGGAAGCATATGATAACCGTGAAGGCAGCGGATAGAGACGGCCTGGAAACCACTAAAGTAATTGAGATTACCATTGAAGAGGAGGATTCCTCCGCCGGTATACTTGTAATAGCAGCAATAGCCCTTTTGCTCCTGGTTTTTGCAGGATCGGGAATATTCCTTTTTGTTTTCATGAAGAGGAGGACTCAGACCAAGGAGAAGAAAAGAGAAGAGGATTTCTTCCTTCCCAAACAGCCTCCAATCACAATTCAACCAATACCACCTCAGACAATATCTGCTGGGGTAAAGACCGATCCGATAGAGGAAATATCTGCTCCCGTAGAACAAAAACCTATCAAACCTTCCCCTGTGGTCACAACTTTCGAAGAACAAACGAATGAAGTCCGGAAACCCCAAGGTACAAGTGATATCATTAAGAATGATCCTTGAAATGGAAGATCACTAATGGTAAGTAGAGATGATCGATCTCAATAGAACTCATCCCAGGTCTCTATTAAACCATCAACCACCGTAGGTGGAGAAACATCTCCTGTCATCAATATCCAGACTGTTTCCCTTCTGTCAAAAAGATGGTATCCCTTCTCCTCTCCGGCCCGGACCTTCCTCAACAGACCTACTCTCACCATCCTTTTCAGGTGATAGGACAATGTGGATGGACTGACCTCGACTGTCTCACCAATCTCCCTATGTTGAAGAGGTGATCTTTCCAGGAGCATTGATATTATCATCAGCGGGGTGTTTTGCCGCAAGAGATTGAGCTTCCTCTTCTGGTCCCTCGTTAAGGGGATTCGTTCCTTGAGATCATCCCCCGGATAAAACCTCCTGTAACCTTCCTCCTTCATGGAGGTTATCATCTCATCGGAGATCAGTGCCCTGAGGTGGTATTCCACAAGGGAGGTGGAAAGTTTCAGCCTTCTTGCTATCTCCCTCATATGGAGGCCCGGTTTCTCCCGGACAAGGTCCAGGACAAGCCTCCTTGTCTCCACCTCGAGGCACCCTTCCCGCATACCGTCACACCTTCATGGTGGTCAGATACAGCAGTATCAAAGCCAGCGAATCCACTCCGGCCCCGATCATAAGGAGCCAGTAAAGGGATAACAGGTCCAGGAAAAGGGATATCGTCAATATGATCCCCTTCAAGAGGAAAAGAGTGAAGACACCTGCAAGGACCAGCATCCGTTTCGAGGAGCTCCTCATGAAAGCAAGGATGGATATCAGCAGGAGCGCCCCGGACAGGACTGTGAACACAGAGAAGAAAATATTCTCAAGTATCATTTACATGCCACCTCGTTCATCTTCTCTACCCCCTGTTAGATCTTCAGCGGCCCCTCCGTCTCCAGGTGACAGCCACAGCAACAGCAACAAGAACTGAGGTGATCACGAATAGGGGTATTGATCCCTGGAGGAGATGTGAGATCTCCTCGGATGTAATATTATATATGTTATCCTCCCCGATCTCAATGAAACCAAGCTTGGGATCATGTTCGATCTTAAAGGCCCTGGGATAGGAGAATACAACACCTTTGAAATGCTCAATATGTCCCTCCCATATCTCCCATTCAGAGCCCAGGAAGGATGGATGGTCAGAAAACCCGACCTCGATCGGTCTCTCATCTGCCAATGCAGATGTGGTCCATGAAAAGAAACCGGAGAAACCTTCGGTTGAGATCTTGATCATTGCCTCATCACTTGCAAGCTTTATCGACTCGTCATAGGAGTCCTCATCTCTGTCGAAGGTGACCTTCTTGGAGGAATCGGTGATCATTCCGGTATCCATCAGGAGTGCAAGTGAGGTACCGTTCTTTTTGAATGGGTAATCGTTGATTAGAAGGTCCACCTTCAAAGATCCCGGTGAAAGATAACCATTATCGATCCAGCTGAAATCATTTACAACAGTGCAGGCGATCCCGAACCTGTTACTGGAGTCCATCACAGAGAACCGTATCTCGTAGGATTCTTTGTCCAGGTCCACTCTCTCAACGAAGATCTTCTTGTAGGAAGGACTGTTGGGAGTGATCCCTTCTTTAAGATCATCGGGAATATATTGTTCAAGGTCCTTAACGCGGTCGATGTTGATCCTGACATTATCATTGCTGTTGGAAGTAAGGGATATATTATCAGAGGTAGTTGATTCAGTATCGCGGGTTTCAGAGGCATCCTCACTTTCCGCATCTTTATCAGTTGTTCCGGATGTGTCAACGCTCAATGTATCAGGTGATTCCGTTTCGGGTGCATCCTCACTTTCCGCATCTTTATCAGTTGTTCCGGATGTGTCAACACTTAATGTATCAGGTGATTCCGTTTCGGGTGCATCCTTACTTTCCGTATCTTTTTCACTTGTTCCGGTCGTGTCAACGCTCAATGTATCAGGTGATTCCGTTTCGGGTGCATCCTTACTTTCCGCATCTTTATCAGTTGTTCCGGTCGTGTCAACTTTCATTCCATCCGTGTTTTTATCATTGGCATCCGAATCATCTGACTTCACAGGATGTGTGGTGGAGGACTCCGATCTGGTCACAGCAGAGATCTGATTCTCCTCATCTTCCAGGTGATAACCGTATTCATATCCCTTGGTGAATCCCGAATCCATACCGAGAACGTACGCTCGATAGTAGATATAGATCACATCCCTGGGAGGAACCTCAACACCATTGGCGGTATCGTTGAACTGCTGTTTGTACAACTCCCAGGGTATCGCGAAAAGGATCTCTATCAATGTCTTATCAAGATGCTGCTCAAGAGAGGATCTTGGTTCCTTCCTGTTGGTATAATCATTTACTCCTTTCTTGAATCCCAGATCGAAGCCAGTTTCGAATCCGAAATCATATCCATCGGCGAACTGGAACTCCTCGAATTGGTCTAAGATCTCTGAAACATTCAGATCGGGTTCAAGGTCCTTGTATTCCCCTACCTTAGAGTAAAGGTCCGAATTCAAATATGATCCTGAAAGTGGATAATTGGAAATTATCTTGTCATTATATATGTCGTAATTGCTATTATTGTTCTTATCTTCGTATTCGACAAGACCCAAGAATCTGAGTAGTAGCTCCTGAGACTCCCTTTCGTTCACATCGGCTCCTCCGTATCTCATTGAGATCTCAAGGTCATTGTTGGTGGAAAGAGAGAAATCGAACCATAATGATCCTTTGTCGCTTTCCTGCACCGAGTGAAGGTTGACGAAATCCTCTCCGCTTTTCACAAAGATCTGCCTCTCTTCCAGTTTCCTGAGCTTGTCGGGAAGGAATGGCTGCTTCAGATCACTACTTTCCTGAGCATCTGCGGCGAATGGGATGGTTGCGGCGATGATCATTATCAGGACCGCTCCCATGGCTTTGATCTTCCAGTTCATTCTTAAGGCTCCTTGGTATGGTATCCTACTGATGGTTATAAATCGGTTATTGGACGCATATAGAATTTATCGACTATCATTTTTACCTTTTCTTTGATCTTCTTTTTCATTGAGAGGTATTTTCTTGTAAATGGAAAAAATAAATGATACGCCGAAGATGGGTGGCATTTCATTTTCGGCGCATCTGAGGTGTGGGTGTGTTTATCTCTTTCTTGAAAGGACCACTATACTGATCATTGCAACAGCTCCGAGTGCTGCAAGGACCGATCCGATCCCAGCAGCCCAGACCCAGCTGGAGGAGAGAATGGAACCCGTATCTTTGGTCTTGGTTTCCTCGTTGGATGTGGGCATGATACTTATCGTATCATCATTATCTTCCCTTTCATCTGTTACATCATCCTCCTCTTCTTCTAGGTCCTCCTCATCCTTTACCATTGAGGGGATCTGGTCCCTTGTAAAGGAGAATCCTCCAAGGTGATACTCTGTGTACGAATATCCCCAAAGGTTCTGATCCTCGACGATCCTCTTGTGATAGTCCTGCCAAAGGGGATGGATCACAGAACCATCATTATCCACGAACACAGGGATGATGTGCCTTATCAGTGTATGAGGATCGAACCTGGTATTGTTCTGGACCTCTGTCTCTGATACATCTGAGTTGGTCTGGATGACGGCTACGTCGTCATTTTCCTCAAGGATCCCTCTGAAGTTCCTCTTCTGGAAATGAGAGCTTCCCTCGGCAATGAGTGCGACCTGGGTGCCCCTGGCTCTGTAGGGGTACCCTTCAATATTGATCCTTATACCTCCTGCCTGGGGGATTACCAATCCATCCTCGCCATAGTATGCACGGATCCCTATGCGGAAGTTGATGATACCTCGAAGATCCTCCATACCAAAGGCTATGTGGAATCCATCCGATGTGAAGTTCTCCTGAATGACCTTCAACGGTTTCAGGTAAGCTTTAGGTCTCCTGACAGGTTTTTCCTCTGGGGGCATTTCTGGTTTTCTCTCTGATCCCTTCTCATCTTCCATTTCCCTGTTTGGATCCTTTTCTGTGGATGAAGACCTTACTACTTCATCTTTCGAGATAGGTCTTTCCTCTTTCACATCAACATTGTTCCTGTAGGCGTCCCTGTATCCATCATGGATGCCGGTCCTGATCCCATTAATGAATCCTTTAACATAAGACCTAAGAACATTCTCATCAGCGGTATCTCTGTCTGTTAATCTTATCCATCTGTTCCTGGATAAGGGCTTTGACCCTTTCAAGGATCTCATCAGGCATATTCTCAAAAGGATCATCGGAATAGGGAAGACCATTCTCTATACCATAGTTACCGACCTTCATACCGATCTCATATCCAAGATCGTATCCATTCTTGTATCCTTTCCTGTATGCTTCTTTATCCAATTCAGGCTCTTTTGGTTCCACCTGTTTGATATAACCAAGTGTATAGAGTCTATCTGACAAGGGAACATGTGAAACGACCTTGTCAACAAGCGGGTCGAATTCGCTGTTGTTGTTCATATCCTTGAACTCCACCAGACCGTAGAAGTTCACCTTGACACCAAGATCAACAGATCCTCTCGCATTGTACTTACCCATATTCACCGAAAGCGAAGGTCCCTGCATAGACCTTAGATCGAATTTGAAGTACGATCCGCTGTTCCCATCAGAGACCTTGTTGATCAGATAGGCATGGTACAAGCCTCTATCGTACTCGAAGTGATATCCTTCGTTCGCAACCGGATAGGTGTTGGGATCCACCTTCTCGTTATCCAATTCTCTCTTTTCATCTTCCCGGGCCGATGCCCAGGTTGCACCGATCGAAAGCGACATCACGAGCAGAGCGGTCAATCCGATAAGTGCGATCTTTCTTGATGGTCTCATTGTCTCACCATGAACAACCACCCCCTCCTGCATATTAACCCCTTATTGGACAGGCGTTGAATTTTTGGACGATGTTCGAATTAAAATATACCAATCATCTCTGGGTTCAACCTTGATACATTCATTCGATTCAAAAATGTTTTATAATATTCTTTGATAGACCCACATCCAACCCCAAGGTGCGAGCAAATGATAAAGAAAGACAATATCAACAATTTCATAGTCACAGGCAAATCCGGAGCAGGGAAGCAACCCAGAATAGATGTGCTTGTAAAGGAATTCGGCCTTGAGCAGCTATCAACGGGGAACATATTCAGGGAATATGTCGGCGCTTTTGATGGATCTGGATTCAAAGGCGATCTGGAAAGGTTCTATGATGCTGAAAATGATACGTTCGTTCCAGATGAGGAAATTAAAAACGCGATAAAGGAACAGCTCCCTGATGTCAAGGAGGTCAGACCTGTTCTTCTAGGGTTGAAAGCAAAGTATTTCATGAACTCAGGAAAGTTCGTCCCCAACAACTCCACAAATGAGCTTTTCACCGAATACTTCTCCAAGAAAGATTACAAGGGGTATGTACTGGATGGATACCCCCGGACACCGGACCAGGCTGATTATCTGCTAGAACTTGTCAAAGAAAAAGGAGTTTCCATTGATATGATAATACTGGTCAATAACTCGGACAAGCTAATAATCCAAAGGACCATAGGAAGAAGGATATGCCCTTCATGCAAGAAGGTATATCACATTGAACACAAACCTTCCAAGGACAATGTCCACTGCGATGATTGTGGTGCAGAATTGATCTTGAGGGCCGATGACACCGAGAATAAGATCAAGGTTCGTTTGGCAGAGTTCTACGATAAAGTGATACCTTGTCTGACCATTCTTGAAAACGAGGGTATTCCCATTCTTACAGTTGAGGGGAATCTTGAGGAGTTCACAGAAGAGAACGTCAGAAGGTCAGTTATGGAAAAAGTTGAACCTCTACTCGAGTAGGTCCTTCACCAGAGCTCTCAGGTCCTTGTATACCTTCAATCCCTCTTCTTCTGGGTCCTCCATATCTCCAGAGAGGACCATTGCTACCTGGCATCCCGCCCTTCTTCCGGCATTGATGTCAGTATCCAGCCTGTCACCGATCATCATGATATCCTTGGGTTCGATCCCTATCTCCATGGAAGCGAGTATTGTTGTGTATGGATCTGGTTTACCCACCACCTTAGCTTTCACTCCGGTACACGTCTCAAGGGCTGAGATAACAGTCCCTGCTCCGGGAAGTACTTTCCCTCCCTCCCAAGGAAGGGTGGGATCATAATTGGTGGCTATTAGATCAGCACCGTTCCTTACGGCCCAGAGCGCGTCTGCCAGTCTTGTATATGTTAGGGTCCTGTCCAGACCTGCAACGACACAATCCACGTCAAGGTCGTTCAATGGCTCTCCAGCATCTCCTGTCCAGACAGCATTTTCTAATGAGGCTATACCTCTTTCTTCACCTGCAGGAACAGCCTCGTGACCAATCCTGTTCAATTCCTGAACAAGGCCCCTTTCTCCGACAACGAGGCATCTGGAAGGCCCCATCTTCTCTAAAATGTATCTGGCAGCTCCGTAGGAGGAAGTGATCACCGGAGCTGTTGGATAACCAAAGCATCCTAGAGAGAACAACACCTCGCCTCTTGTCCTGGTGGAATTGTTCGTCAGGTAACAGATCGAGATCCCAGCATCTACGAGATCAGATACGGCTTGTACGGATCCTGGGATGGCTTCACCTCCTCTTTTTAGAACACCATCCAGATCGAGGATCGCTCCCTTCATGGAAAACCTTCCCTCAACAGGTAAAATGCAGACCTGATATCTTGAACTATCGCATCCGGGTATCCGAGGTCACCAGGTCCGATCCCTTCCGCAATCATGGTCTCTATCTGGGAATTCCCTCTTCCTGTCGTTACAAGGATCCCCTTGCACCCTGCAGTATGGGCAGCGAGAATATCCTTGATGTGATCTCCTATCATTATGGATGATCCCAGGTCGAGGTCCATATCATGAGCCGCTCTAAGGATCATCCCAGGTCCCGGTTTTCTGTCTGGATGATCCATATCATATTCAGGTATGATCGAACCTGGAAAGAAGGGGGAATAATATGCCAGGTCCCAGGGTTCCAACGGTGACATGGACCTTTTTATGTATTCCATTGCTGATATCAGGTGGGAATGTTCTATGAGACCCATTCCAATAGCTCCCTGGTTCGTGGCTATAGCAATCCTGAATCCCATTGACCTGAATCCCTCTATTGCCTCCCTGGCCCCATCAATGATACGAGGTTCATGTTTGAAATGAATGGGATCCCTATCCTCTATGATCACTCCATCCCTATCAAGGATCACAGCTCTGAACCTCCCGGACCTTCCTGGTTCACCGTATATGGTCCATTCATCAGATTCTGGAACCATGGAAAGGGAATCCATTTTTTTTCGGACATCCTGTCCGGGATGCCTCATGAGGGTATCACCGCAGTGTGAGGAGAGTATGAAGTTGTCTGCTTGGAATCGTCGAGGAGAACATCTCCTCCCAAGGGGATCAAAGATCTGATGTATTCTCTGATGAATTCCTCGTTCTCGGTTTCGGAGAACATGGAATCCGTGAACAATCCGGTTGAAGAGAAATACGTGACCTTCCCACCGGAATCACCTACATTGAACTCTACTGCCATGGGTCCATATGGAGCATAAAGGTCCTTATTGTCATCCTGGAGGTCCATTTCTCCGTTTTCATTCATATCTATGACCGTAAGGTTCTTGATCGTGGTCAATATGGGTCTTCCTTCTCCCGAAATGACAAGACCTTTAGGTCTGTCTATTAGTACATTATGAGGATCATTTTGCCGAATTAGAGAATAGCCCTTGATGAATCTGATGTTGTGGACCCAGCCGGGATCTGAACCTGCTCCTTCGACCAGGAGGGAATCCACAAGATATGCCTTTCCGGTGAATTCCACTTTCCCCTTTGAGGTCCCCTGCATGAAATTGGAAAGGCGGTTTGCGGCTATTCCATCATCGGCAACAATAACCTTACCACCTCTCTCAGCGAAATCCTTGATCGATACGATATCTTCGGATGTGAGGTTCTGCTGAAGACCGATAAGCATGTACACAGTATCTTCAGGATTGAGCTCTGCATCCAGATCAGACGGTCCTTCTGCTTCCAGAAAATTGAAGATGGTGACCTCGGATAGCGATGCCTTCATCTTGGTAAGGTCCCTCCAAGGCCCTACTTCCTCTGTATCATTTCCGTCTCCATCGCCCCCTCCTCCCGGAGGGAAGAGGATTATCACAGCGACAATGACGAAGACCGCCACAACGGCCAACAGGAGAATGATAAGGCCTGGCCTTCTTTCCTTTTCTTCTGTCACACCGGATGAGAAGAACGAGTTTATTTCAACCTTTTGGGAACTTGTGACGCTTATTACCCGATGAGATCCCCGATTGTGGCATATCTGTTCCTCCCCCCTCCAATATGGATCAGTGACGGTGGATGAACATCATCAATACCCGCTTCCATCAATTCATCAATTATTCTGACGTTCACGACCCTTCCCACAACCACATCGTGATCCCCTGCTTCCTTGAACCATTCCAATTTGCATTCGATACTGGTCAGACATTCCATAACCGAGGGAACACTCACTATTTTACTTTTCAAAGGGGTCAGACCCGCTTTCTCAAACTCAGAAACATCCCTTGGGAATGGTTTGGCTGTCTCCTTAATTGCATCCACCAGATCCTTTCCTGGAACGTTCACAACGAACTCGCCTGTATCCAGGATATTTGAATAGGTATCCCTCTCTTTCCTTATAGCAACACCAAGTAGGGGAGGGTCCATAGAGATGGGCATATGCCATGCGTAGGGAGCGACGTTCATGACCTCCCCGAACCTTGTGGAAACGAGTATCACTGGCATCGGGGTTGTGGCTTTCAGATATTGTGGAGGGTCCATGTACAATTTTCTTAACACCGGGAAGCACAAAGGTTTTTGACACAGACAAGTCTTTCGGAGGATTGTGATAGAATGCTGAAGGAACTTGTATTGAAGAACAGAAGCTACAGAAGGTTCAATGAGAAAAGAAATGTTACAGAGAGTGAATTGAAGGACCTTGTGGAGCTTGCAAGGACCTCAGCTTCTGCTGCGAACAGACAGCCTTTGAAGTTCATTCTATCTTTCAGCAGGGAAAGGAATGAGATGATCTTTCCCAAGCTGGCATGGGCAGGTTATATTTCCCACTGGAATGGCCCGGTCCCCGGAGAAAGACCGACTGGATACATAGTCATCCTTGGAGACACCACCATAACCCACAACTTCTATGTGGATCACGGTATCGCAGGACAATCCATACTTCTGGGAGCAGTTGAAAAGGATCTTGGCGGTTGCATGATCGCGGCAATTGACAGAAAGGCCCTTGCAGATGACCTCGAGATTCCGCAGAACCTTGAAATATTGCTTGTGATCGCATTGGGGGAGCCCATAGAAGAGGTCGTTATCGAACCCGTGAAGGATGGGGACATCAGATATTACAGAGATGAAAAGGGAGTCCATCATGTTCCAAAGAGGTCCCTTGATGATATTTTGGTTTGATCGCACTATCAATGTTCCATTGGGCAGGTGATCTGTGCTTTCTTTGACATTGATCGCGCGAGTTGTTCCGCCCCTCTATCCTGACCTTTTTTTCTTCATATAGAATAGGACCCCAGCTCCTATCGCTATAAGACCAACTGGTATGATGATCATCAACAAGGTTGCACCTTTTTCACTGGAACCTTTGACCTCGACATCCTCTGAGATCGAGTCCCTCATATCGATCCCGTTGACTACCTTCAATTCGATCTTATACTCTCCTGAGTTAGAATAGGTGTGTTCCGCTCTGACACCGGTGGAATTCGTTCCATCACCGAAATCCCAGATATATTCGGCAAGACCGGTTCCACTCTGATCATAGGACCTGGAGCCATCCACACTCACATCCAAACCGTCAATATCCGATTCAAAGACCGCTACCGGTCCCACCCCTGTTTTCAGGAAAGGCCCCTCAAGCTGATGGGAATACATGACAACGGACTGCCTAGCATCCGCCCCGTCATCACCATCCATTCCGAAAGTGATGATCAATCTTCCATATTCATCGACATCACATGTGAAGAAATCACCAAGGTCCCTGTCGGAATCTCCACCGGTCCCAGTGGTTCGGATCGATCCTGTGTGGACGTATTCAAGGACCGGTGAAATGATGAAGGACACATTGTCCGCAAGTGCGTTTGTCGTTATTGCAGTGTATGTTCCCCAATTCGCCTCCTCCTTTTCATCCGATGTCAGGTTGAGCTCATCAGGTGTATCATACCAGGTCAGGGCCACCCTTCCAGGTTCCCCTACGGTTATCCATGGAAGGACCCTCGTCCCATTAGTATCGGTAACCTGTGTAACTGTCCAACCTTGGCCTTTATCAGATGATACGGCCATGAAAACATGGTCCTGGTTGGACCAGGTAAGATAAAGATTACCTTCCATGTCCACATCTGATGCAATGAAGATATTTTGCACATCCTCTCCGGTGGTTACAACCTGATGCCTTGTAAAAGAGTCAGCTCCGTCCGTGGAGACATATACTGCTATCCCTCCGCCATCCTTGTTGGGTAGATAAACCGTTCCATCGACCTTATCCACGCAGAAATGGTCCCTTGAACCTACAGAGGATGTGACAGGAAGCCTGTTATTGCCCATTGTCCATAATAATCCCCTGTTCGTCCATTGTGATCTCTGTATAACGAGACCCTGGGGTATGTCATTGTAGACCATGTAGAGGGTATCGGATTGCGCTCCCGGGAAAGTACCTACTGTAGGTCCCATATCGAGCCATTGGCGGTCCCCTACCCTTGTAACGGTAGCAAGGGGATTCCTGATCCAGGTATTTCCTCCGTCCTTGGACGTATCAATAGTAGAGCTCCAGAGATACAGGTCAGTGTAATAGATAGTGCCGTCCTTTCCAATGGCAGTGTAAGAATCACCGGATCCCAGAGCGTTCCTGCCGTACGAGTGGGATTCCCAGCTCTCACCATGGTCCTTGGATATCCATAGATTTCCGCTCTGACCACCTCCTATTCCGGTAGGGGAGTCGATATAGATCCATTCCTCACCAGTAATTCCAGGTCCCGCGATGATGTGCGGTTCAAACCCCTCTCCTGTGGAATCAGGAACCTCGCTCACAAGGAAATCCAATGTGTCGTGGATAGTAACCTCCCTACCTATTTCGGTTGATTGAGCATCGGTTTGGACAGTTGGCAGGACCGCTGGAGCAAGCAGGGCGATCATTACAAAAGCTAACATTGTTCTATTCATGAAAAGGCCTCGGAGATATCACCTTGGAGGAGGGAGATCAATCGATATCATGACTTATACATTTTGGCCGATCTATCTGATGATCTTTCATCTTCTTCTTACCCCACCACAAGGAAACTGAAACCTTGAACCGAATATTTATCACTTCAAAACTGTATCCATGTGAGAGAAAAGAGCTGGTGTTAAAATGGTATTACTGCTGGATAGAGAGAATGTTAAGATCTGTACTGAAGATGAACGACTGCATAGATATGCTCGAAAAAGCATTCACAGAACTTTCGAACGGATCTGCAGTGCTTCCCCTTAGGATCGGTATCAGACCTCCTGAGGGCCTGGCACTATACATGCCGGCTTACCTCAGGGAAATGAATGCGCTGGCATGCAAGGTCGTAACCGTATACAAGGACAATCCGACAAAACACGATCTTCCGACGACCATTGGAAAGGTCCTGTTACAGGACCCTGGCACAGGCGAGGTCATCTGTATCATGGACGGAGGATATCTGACAGCTGTCAGGACAGGAGCTGTCAGCGGTCTTGCGACCAGATATCTTGCAAGGAAAGACCCCGGTCAGACTGCTTCGATCTTCGGTGCAGGGGTGCAGGCACGGATGCAGTTGTGGGGTATGGTGGAGGCAAGAGATGTGGGGAAAGCCTACGTTAATGATATGGTAAAAGGAGCAGCCGAGAAGTTCGCATCAGAAATGTCCAAGGAGCTGGGACTGGATATCGAGGCGACCAGTGATATGAAGAAGCTCCTTTCAGCAGACCTTATCTGCACAGCAACTTCTTCCCCTGATCCGATATTCGACGGTTCCCTGGTTGGAGAAGGAATACATATCAACGGTATCGGAAGCCATTCTCCGAATGCAAGAGAGCTTGATTCTACAATAATCAAGCGATCCCTTTTCATTGCTGATTCAAGAGAAGGGTGCTTGAATGAAGCAGGGGACATCATGATACCATTGAAGAACGGTGAGATAACAGAAGATCATATTCATGCTGAACTGGGTGAAATTATCACAGGAAAGAAGATCGGACGAACCTCAGATGGACAGATAACGATCTTCAAGTCCAACGGTCTTGCTATTCAGGACTGTGCCACAGCGAAGCTTGTTTACGATAAGGCGGTCGAGATGGGGATCGGGTCTACTGTGGATATCTAGGTCTCCTCAACGATCTCCTCTTCCGGGACAGGCATTTCCTGTTTTCCCCATTCTCCCCTAACGAAATAGAGGTCGCTTCTTCCATTATCAGGTCCGATATAGTATTGGTAGCCTATGTTCAGGGCCATATCAGGTGAGATAGCTATCTCGAAGAAATCATGAAGGGCGTGAAGATCTGTTCCGATGTAGCATGGTGTAGGGTCCGCTATGGTGAAATTGATATTGGGGTCCTGTAACGTTGAATAGAGGTCCATGCCTCCGTAGAGGTACCATTCACTGTCATCGGAAATGGGGAGGTCCCTGGAAGCATAGAACGCCACTGCCACGGATCCATCCGGACCTGTGTTGATCGTTGGGTAATCAATGAAACCCTTGAACGGGGTGATCTCCCAGGAATCCCAGGTCCTTCCAAAGTCCATACTTCTTGCAACGAATATCCTGGTCCCGTTCTCTACGCCGTTTTCAGCATCGTTCCAAAGGACCCAAACAGCTCCTCCATCCTGGGTGGATACGATGGGATACTGCCTTCCTGTTCCATTCCTGTGTCCAATGTATATTGGATCGTTCCAATTCCAGGTTACTCCTCTGTCATCGCTCACATACATCAGGATATCAGCATCAGCTCCTGTGTTGCTTTCGGAGACGACATAGACATGGTCCCCGTTCCTCTCGCTATCCAGATGGGCCCACCCATTCCCAGGAACAGGTTCTGCTAGGCTGAAAGACCTTGCTCCATTGGTGGACCTGTAATACCAGTATCTCCCACCGTTGACCTCCACAGCATTATTTCCAAGGTAATGGACGATCCCGTTTCCCTGGGCTGCTATCCATGGTCTGTCATCCAGACCTGTTGTCTTCTGGACCCTTACTGAATATTGGAATTGTCCCTGGTCGGCCCAGACATGGATATGATTGTCTATTAGATAGGTATCAACGAAATACACATTATCCTGAGCGTCAACCCCTATATCACCTTCATCACCAAGGTAGGTCTGCCAGAGGGCTCCCCTAGGAAATGGGTCAGTCGGTGAATTCCAGGACATCCCGTTGTCAGTGCTCACAAAGAACCAAGATGCAAGATAGTCCCATGAGCCTTTATCATCCAGGTTCTTGTGGGCAGTATAAAAGAGAGCCCCCGTGGAATCAACAGCAATGCTTGGTTCATATCCTTCCTTGTTGAACTCATAAGGGTCCTGGAAATCAACAACTGTTACAGGGAGTATTTCATCAACCTGATTTCCTCCATCGTAGCCAACTTCGGAACTGGAAGTTGCAACAATAATAATAAACACAATGAGGACAACCAAGGCCAGTGTGATAATAGAGTAGAATGTAATCTTCTTGGACAAAGGTCTCATTGGACTAAAATACCTATCAATGATAATATACTTTGTTGGAGTAAGCATATCAATGTTTTCAGTAATTGTTAAAATCTAATACTAAGGAGTGTGTCAATTACCTCTTATCCATTCTACTTGATACTTCTATGGACTCTGGAAAAATAGTTAATAAAATGGTGTAGTAGGTATGTGATAGTGACATCCAAGATGGTTTTCATGAGGATGGGAGCAGGACGGTCCATTGCTTCTTTGACATTGCTATCTCTGTTATTTGTTCTGATCTCAACATTGGTTCCAGAAGTCCTTTCGGAGTTAAACAAGACATATTCGGACGGAGAATGTGAAACATGTCATACAGAATTTGAACCCTTCATCACGCAAGTTGATTCTCCAACAGAAGTACCGGAGACCATGGAATTCGAATTTGGATTGCTTGTACAAAACCCATGGGCCCATGAATTGAACAACCTTGTATTGACTGTTGATCTGACTGAGTCACCAGGTCTTGAATTTCTTGGGATGGAACCTCAGGAACCCATTGATATGACTGAAACAGGAATTGTTCCTGCAAGAGGTTTCTCAACTGGGGAGGTGATGATATCTTCCCCCGTTGAGGAGATAAGATTGAATCTTGACTGGAATAGACCTATATTGTTCACAGGTGAATTGGAACTTTCATTCATCGGTGAAAATAAGGTATGGACCGAATCTTCGACAGATGAGATCATCATCGATGGAGACGAGATAAGTGAAACGGAGTATGGCCCTTATCAGTGGATGATCGAGAACACAGGGCCAGCCCGGTCAGTGGACTTCACCATCGAAATCGCGATAGATTTCTCAAGTGATATCGAGGTATTCTCTACCAATGCTTCAACCATTGGGCCAGGGAAATCAGGGACCATCAAATTACCCCTAAGGTCAATTGGGAAAAGTGAAAATATTGTTTCATACGAGCTGGAAGTAATAGCACATCATGATCATTCTGAGGATGAGACAGATTCGGATACATACACAACAACCGGGTCATATTCCATTGAAGTTGGAGATGAGTATAAATACTCCAGACCGGAGGAGATAGTAACTGTCTCTTCTTCATTATGGATCGTTGGCAGGGTCCTTGGTTTCGTAACCGTAGCCCTATTCATCGGGTCATTCCTTTCAGGAGTGAACATCACCCCTTTGCGAAGATGGATCGATAACAAGACAAAGGACAGAAAAAGATGGCACTGTGTGATATCCTTTGCAGTCATCATTTCCGTAATAATCCATTTTTCAGTACTATACGTCGGATATTATTCCAACACATACAAGGGTCTGATAACAGGAGGAATACCTCTCATTCTGATGATCTTATTGGGTATGACAGGGTACTGGCAGAAACAGATAATTCTATGGATAGGAGATCAAAAATGGAAAAGGATACACTTCTGGCTTTCCATTATTGTTATCTTGTTGTTCATTTTCCATGGTATGGAAGAGGGAACTGACCTTGCATTTCTCAGGTGGTGGTGAAATATCCCATTCACTTGATTCGTGGTTGCTGTACATCCATCCTCCTCTGGCGATCATAGGGTATCTGTTGACATTCACTCTTCTATTTACTTTACTAAGGTATAGAAATGATAAAGGGTACAAGAAAGTAGTATCAAGGGTAGGGATAACTGCCTGGATATTCAACTTCCTTGGGCTTTTCACAGGAATGATATGGGCCCAGATAGCATGGGGGAGGCCGTTTGCATTTGATCCCAAGGAAACCTTCACTTTGCTTGTTTTCCTCTCTGTGGGTCTGAATTTATATCTGTTTTATAGAAAGATGGAGATGAAATGGGTCCTTATTAATGGTCTAATAAGCTGTATATTGATAATATTGACGATCATCGTTCCGCTTCTGATGAGCTCTATTCACGGTTATATATAGGTAAATGCCAAATATTAGCCCAAGATATCAAGAGATGATATCAAATGAGGATATGCATCATAACATCAGAATATCCGCCCAAATGGGGAGGCGTGGGAGTGGTGGCGTATTATCTGTCCACATGGATGGCGAAAAGAGGCCATGAGGTTCATGTTGTGACCCGGAGCCAGAACATTGGCTACAAGTCCTCCCACACTAACATCAAGATCCATCCTGTCAAGTGGCTCAGAGCTCCCATGGTCTTCACCCTATCATTTGGAAAGAATGCCATGAAATGGGTGGAAAGGTCAGGGATAGATTTTGATATCGTCCATATCCACTCGAACATGGCACTCATCCCAAGAAGTTACTACTATAGATCCAAGGTCCCCATTGTTTCGACCATGCACGGGACCTGGAAAGGGGAAAGGTCGACCATTTCATTGAAGCATGTATCCCCTTCGATCTCTGGAATCAATGATCTTTCGGTAATGATGCTGGGTCCTTTCATGGACAGGTATGAGGACCATGCACTGAGATATTCAAATGGTGTTATCACCATCTCTAATTCGGAATGCAGGGCTCTTGCCAAGAGAGGTGTGAAGAACAAGTATGATAGGAGGATACACCTTCAAAATGGAATAGATACCCATGAGTTCTCCCCAGAGAACTTCGATCCCGGATTGAGGAGAAGATACTCCATTGCCAAAAGTAACAGGATAATAGTCAGCGTTGGGAGATGGGCGGCAAGGAAAGGTATCAGAGAGATCCTGCAGGTCTTCAAGGAAATGAACGGAAGAAGGAAGGACCTGACCTTCTTTCTGGTGGGATGGGGGCCAATGGAAGGAGAGATCAGGAGAAAGAGGTCAGCTTTCGGCCTAAAGGATAACCTCATACTGCTGAAGTCTCCAGAACATTCCGAGATGCAGAAACTGGTAGCAACTGCGGACCTTGCCATGTTCCATTCATACTGGGAAGGATACGGTCTGACATTCGGTGAGGCCCTTGCATCGGGGACACCCTGCGTTCTCACGGATGTTGGGGGTGCATCGGAGATGTGTGTCGAGGGAACCGGAAGGCTGGTCCAGGTTGGAGAGATCAAAGGTCAGGCGGATGCGGCTCTGGAACTCCTTTCCAGGGATGACCTTGATGAATGGGGAAAACGTGGTAGGGAGCATATCATGAATTACTGTTCTTGGGATGATATTGCAGAAAGGACTGAAGCATTCTACAAATGGATCATGGAAGACCCAGAGAACAAAGAAGGGTGGAGGGACGGTTTCAGTAAATGTCCATAGTTCCCTGCAATTTTCCAATGGATACGGATATTAAGGAAGTTCCCGATAGTCACTGGAGAACTTTTGGAACAGGCGTGTTCAGGAATTGATCGGTCATCATGTCCTGAATGACCTGGTCAGGCAGGTGGGTCCATTGTCAGAGAAAGGTTCAGACATAATCGATCTCCTATCATCGGATATTGAAGATGTTCTGAAATCTCTAAGATCATCGATCAATGGCCTTTCCTCGGAAGAAGCCCGGAAACGCTTCCTCAATGATGGCCCCAACGAGATACCCACGATTCGGAGAAGTTTCCTTGCAAGGGTGGCCCCCCAGATCTTTGATTTTGTGATCATTCTCCTTCTTGGGATCGCTCTTGTCCTTGCACTACTTGCCTTTCTGTTCCCTGACAACGGGTCCACATCCTTTCAGACCTCGATAGCCATTGTCGGAGTGATCGTGCTGAGCTGGATCCTGATTATATTCCAGATGTATTCTGCCGAACGCTCCCTTGATGCTCTAAGAAAGGTTGGAGCTGCAAAGGCGAAGGTCAAGCGGGATGGTAAATGGATCGAGGTTCCGACCAGGGAACTCGTTCAGGGCGACATCGTGATGCTGGGAGAGGGAAGCAGGATCCCAGCTGATGCAAGGATCATTTCAAGTGTTCGTTTGTCAGTGGATGAATCTTCCTTGACGGGAGAATCCCTCAACGTCGAAAAAGTTAAAAGACCTCTGGAGATCAAGGATCCCTCCCTCCACGAAATGACCAATATGGTTTTCATGTCAACTGTGGTGGCAAGGGGAAGCGGTGAGGGTGTCATCACCGAGGTGGGACAGAAAACAGAATTGGGAAAGATCGCTAAGGGTATCAAAGAGGCCCCTGAACCTGAGATCCCGCTTCAAAAGAAGATGAGCCAGCTTGCCAGGACCTTCTCGCTGATAATGCTGGTCCTTGTCCTTGTCCTAACATTGATACAGATGTTCAGGCTGTATCTGAAGGACGATCTTGTAATGGATTCGATCATAGAACTTCTGGTAAATTCAGTTATCCTGAGCGTTGTTGCAGTTCCCTGGAGCTTTCCAATAATCACGACCTCTGTTATGGCCAGAGGTATGGTATATCTAGTCCGGGAGAATGCAATAGTAAGGAGGATCGCATCCATCGAGGGATTGGGAAGGGTCTCTGTGATCTGCTCTGACAAGACAGGGACCATGACCCAGAATGCCATGACAGTAAGGACGGTCTATCATGATGATAGATATCTGAAGGTTACTGGTTCCGGTTACGGACCGGAGGGAATGATCGAGGGATTCGATATTAAGGATACGAATGGAAAGGACAGATTCCTTAAGCTGATGATAGGATCGGGTTCAATTAACAACGATGCTAGAGTTGTAAAGGACGATGATGGATGGAAGGTCCTTGGAGACCCTACTGAAGGAGCTCTCAAGACATTGGCAATGAAAGCGGGGATCGTAGAGGATGTAAACAAAGGAAAGGCGGTCAGAGAGATACCATTCGATTCTGATAGGCGGATGATGACAAAGGTATTCGAAATCCCTGACGGTCTCTTCGTCCATTCCAAGGGCGGTTTCGAGGTCATGATCGAGAAGTGTGATAGAACGATCGTGAACGGCAAACCGGTCCCGATGACACCGGATACAAGGGAAACAATCGAAAAGGCAAATCATGAAGTAAACATGAAGGCCGAGAGGACACTGGCCTTCGCTTACAAGAATATCAATATTCCCTTGAAGGAACTGGGTGAGATGGATGATGGGGAGATCGAGGATAGTCTTGTTTTCCTGGGCTTTGTAGGTATGATGGACCCTCCAAAGGAAGGTGTCCGAGAAGCCGTCAGGAAATGCAGTGAAGCCGGGATCAAGGTTGTTATGATTACTGGTGACAGCAAGGGGACAGCAACCGCGATAGCATCCGATCTTGGAGTATTGAAGAAAGGGGACCTTGTTCTCGAAGGAAGAGAACTTCCGGTATCCGATAATGTTCTGGACGACGTCAGTGTTTTTTGCAGGGTCTCGCCGGATCAAAAGGTCGATATTGTCACAGCTTATCGAAAAAAAGGGAGCATCATTGCCATGACTGGTGATGGTATGAACGATGCCGCGGCCTTGAAGAACGCTGATGTTGGTGTGGCCATGGGAATGAGCGGTGTGGATGTGGCAAAGGAAGCTTCCCAGATCATACTTTCAGACGATAATTTCGCTACACTGGTCACAGCAGTCCACAGAGGGAGGCAAATTTTCGACAATATCAGAAAAAGCATTGCCTATCAGATATACACGAATCTTTCGGAACTGTCGATCATGTTCATTGGGTCCCTCCTTTTCGTCGATCAGATGATGAGCGAAAAGCATCTTCTTTTCCTGTATTTTTCCACACATCTATTCCCGGTTGCGGCCCTTGTAATTGACAGGACCACCGCAGGTGTGATGAAGGAACCTCCAAGGGATGCCAAGGAAGGAATAGTGTCCTCCAAGGTTATCGGGAAACTAGGGGTGATGATAGCTACCATGGCAATTATTGCTCTTTCCATGTTCTATCTACTTGATGGGAAGTTCATAGATATTGGTATCAAAGGGGATGGAGAGGAGACCATACAGACCATGATACTCACCTTTGTCGTATGGGCCGAGTGCATCAATCTCTTCAACAGCCTTTCAATGAAGGACTCGCTAATTATACAGATCAGAGAGAGGAGTATGCTTCTCCCGGTCCTAATGGCCTTGATACCTGTTGGGGCACTTACCTTCTGTATGTATTACAGAGGATTGGGTGATGCTATGGACCTCTCCGCCCTTACACCACTCCAATATTCGATCTCGGTCCTTTCTGGTCTTGCCATAATCCCTGTTGTGGAGATGTTCAAGATCTATGTGAGACGATCATACGGAAGATTGAGAGGGATCAAAAGGGGGTCGAAGGGGAAGATGGAGATAAGTGGTCGTCAGGGAAATTGAAGGAAATGTATTGTAGGACCTTCAACTCGAATGGATTTTAAGGGACTTCCCTACGATAATCATTAATAATTCCCTTCAACTGAACTGTCATGGAAGGGTCCGTTCCACCGGTTGAGGATCAGGGGTCTGAAGGGATCATCAGATCCAGACCCATGTGGAAAAGGCTTCTTGAGACAGACCTTGATAAGAAGGACAAGACCACCAAGATATTCCATTTCTTCTTCCCATGGGTCCTGTTCCTTATCATTGCTGTTGCAACAGTGACATTCCTCACTATCTGGATGGGTTGGGATATCGGAAAGGAGCTGATCAATATCTGGATCTTCTATACTCTTCCGCCTGCGGGGAAGGAGACACTGATCCCGAAAGCAGTTTCAAATGGCGTCCCAGGATTGATGGCAGGGATGTCCACATCGGCAATTGATATCTGCGTGTCCCTGTTCCTTATCTGGAACTATGATTGGGTAAAGAAGCTACCGATCGTGGGCCCATCCCTGGAAAGGACCGAGGCAAAAGGTAAAGAGAAGGTTGCGAAGACAAAATGGTTCGGAAAGGGCAACTTTCTTCCTAACAACCTTCGTAGTCTTTGTCCCTTTCAGTGGTTCTGGAGGTGTGGGTGGTACCGTATTCGGGAGGGTGGTGGGGCTTCCACCATACAAGGTGCTTCTTGCTGTTGCTATCGGATCATCGATCGGTTCGACGGGATTTGCAGTGCTTTCCGAACAGCTCACAAGGATATTGGGGGCTGATAATCCTGTGATCTACTTCTTGTCCAACCTGAACATTCTTCAGTTCGTGGCTGTACTGATCGTAATTGGATTCCTTGTCTACATAATTAGGAATCCGAAAATGGCTGCTATGAGGACGACAAAAGTGGTCTCTCAGGCCCTTGACGTTTCAGAGAAGGTCCTTGATATTGCAGAGGAGCAGAGGAAGAAGACCACCAACTTCGCGGTCAAGGGAACTAAGGAATCCATGATGCTGATGCGTGAGGGGAACAGAGCACTCACTGATATCGGATTGGAGATCGCAACAATGCCCATGGAGCTCATGGGAAGGGACGGTAAGAAGCTGAAAAGGGACACAAAGGAATTCTCAAGGAAACAGATCGACAAGGCCCATGACATTGCAGAAGACGCAGTGGATAGGACCATGGCCCTCGGTGAGAAGGCCAGTTCACAATCGTTCCAGCTGGCCACTTCCCGACACGGGAAGGGATCAAAAGTACAAAAGCTGGATGGAGGGTGCGGGAAAGGTCCTAATCAAAGGTGGAGAGGAGATCGAGAAGCTCTATCCTAAGAAAAAAGAGAAGGAAGTATCCAAGGTCAAAGAGGAACTGAATTCATAATTTTATGAACATCGAAGGAACCTTTTTATCATATACGGACCAGTTTCGTCCATGGAATCTCTGAAAATTCTGGTTACAGGCGGAGCTGGATTCATAGGCTCCCATCTGGTGGATGCCCTTCTTAAAGAAGGTCATGAGGTGACTGTCTATGATGATCTCTCAAGCGGGAAGAAGGAAATCCTCGGTCGATTGCATGGACGAAATTGATTTCCTCCAGAGAGACCTTGTTTCGGATAAGGACCTTACACAGGTTCTCAAGGACAAGGACCATGTGTATCATGTAGCAGCAAATCCGGATGTCAGGGTAGGAGCAGATAATACTGGATATCAGTTGAGCAAAACATACTGGCAACATACAATCTCTTGGAAGCGATCAGAAAGGTAAGACCCGGAGATCCAGCTTCCCTTTCATTCACATCCACATCCACTGTATATGGAAATGCAAGTGTTCTTCCAACCCCCGAGGATTATGGTCCTCTCATGCCCATTTCACACGGGCATCCAAACTGGCTGCGGAGGCCCTTATCTCAGCATTTTCCGATAACTTCTCCATCAGATCATCTGTTTTCAGGTTCGCCAACGTGGTGGGCTCCAGGTCCACCCATGGAATATTATTCGATTTCTACCACAAATTGAAGAAGGACCCTAGCCGTCTGGAGATTTTGGGGGATGGTAATCAGAGGAAATCCTACGTTCATGTCTCTGACTGTGTCAAAGGTGTAATCCATGCGACCCAAACACAATCCTCACCTTTCGAATACTACAATTTAGGAACCAAGGACCATGTTGTCATCAGGGAGATCCCGGAAATAGTCACCGAGGCTATGGGATTGCAAAATGTGGAAATGGTCTATACCGGAGGTCATAAAGGTGCTGGTTGGAAAGGTGATGTGAAGTTCATGACCCTTGCTGTTGATAAGATAATTTCAACGGGGTGGATGTATGATCTGAACTCCAGACAGACTCTTGAAAAGGCGGTTCGAGAGATCATTTCCGCATTGAATGACCAACGATCGAGGACCCTGATTTCAAGATTTCAGAAATGTATAAGTAATACGGTCCCTTTGGAAACTCAGGAGTTCTTGATTTGGCCAGAAGGATGAAGTATAAAGGTGGAAAAAAAGGATCATATACAACAAAGAAGAAGAATCCCGGAGAGAGACTCCGTAAACCGATGCTTCACCTTGGCAAGCTTGATTACTTCAAATACGATCTCAATGAAATTGTAGATGGTTCCGATATCGGGGATGAGCTGAAGCCCTCCCTGAAGGCCTCAATAATGGCCAAAGCAAGACAGAGGTCCATCTCAGATGCAAAGGATTACCTTGATGAGATTACCAGAAACAAGAGCTCACAGAAGAGACCCATAAGAGGCTGTGCAGGCTCCTTGAGAGATATACTATGGTCAGATGATGAAATATTCTCCCCTTTTCCAAACCCAATCCTAAGATTCGATCAATTTTCTTGATATGAATGGGATTTGATAAGAACGATAGCTTTAACGCTTCGATCCATAATATAAAGGCCCCCTCCTTCCCAAGGACCGTATGGACTTATCGCTGAACGATAAAAAGCTTTGTGGTACATGTGTGGAACGATCTTTAATCATCTTCCCTCTTTCTTGAACTTGTAATAGCCCTTCAAACCCCTCATTATGGGCTTCCATTTCTCCTTTTCCATCGCTTCGGAACTCTTATCGGACCTGATGGAAAGGACCTCGAGCTCCTTTCGCATCTTCTGGTAGTTACCATATCTTTCCTGATTGAGGGTCCCATTCTCCATCGCTTCCTTCACTGCACAACCAGGTTCTGAAATATGTCTGCAATCCTTGAACTTGCAATCAAGCGAAAGTTCGCATATGTCTGGGAATGCCGCATCGAGATCAGCTGTCTCTCCCCATAGCTGGATCTCCCTGATATGAGGATTGTCTATTATCAGGCCCCCTCCCGGAATGATGAAGAGTTCTCTTGATGTTGTAACGTGTCTTCCCTTGCTATCATTCCTTCGGACCTCCTCCGTTCTTTGAACTTGGCGGTCCAAAATTGCATTGATCAGGGTAGATTTACCAGCTCCCGAGGATCCAACAAGGGAAATGGTCCTCCCCTTTTCAAGGAGTTCCTGTGCCTGACTCCAAACCTTTCCCTTCAAGTGCAGATATCAAGAGCAATGGAACATCTCCACAGATCCCTTTCACCTCATCAAATCTGGGATCCTGATCTTCTACGAGGTCCGCTTTGTTCAGGATGACAACTGGTAGAGCCCCTGAACCAGAGATCATGGTCAGATATCTCTCCAATCTCCTGATATTCAGATCATGGTCCATCCCCATAACGACAAAGATCATGTCTACGTTGGCTGCTATCAGCTGTTCCCTTGTTCCCTTTCCAGGCACCTTCCTCGATATCTTCGAGGACCTGTTCAGGACCAAAAAAACAACATTTCCGGTTTCCATTTTCTTGACAAGGACCCAGTCCCCTATACCCGGGAGTTCTGAACCTGTGGATGATCTCTGTTTCAATCTACCTGATATCCTGGCCTCGATCTCTCCATTCTCTGTAAGTAGTTCCACAGATCCCGAACCGGTTCTTGCTACCCTTCCGGGAAATACATCTTCCAGGCCAAGGGAGCTCACCTGTTTTTCGAAGAACTCGTTCCAGCCCAAATCATTAAGGTCCAGATCAGACACCATAATTTTCAGGAGGCTCTCTTAAGAGATAATATGCTCGGTCATTGATCAATTCTTATTGTATAATTATCCGAAGGATTCCAATTCCTTGAACCTGAGTTCAGGGTAATCAACTGGTTCAATAATGAACGGAAGGTCGGTTTCTACCTCTCTCTTGGAAAGATCATTGGAGACTGGATAAGCCTCCAGGTCATCATTTTGGTAGGGTTTCATTATCGATGCGAGGTCATCACGGGATGATCCGCTGCTCATCCAGATCGGTTCCTCTTCCCTTTTCAGGATCACCGGCATCCTCATCTTGGTATTGTGGATCCTTGACATCAAAGGGTTTGCTTCAGCGGTGACGATAGAAAAGGTCCTAATTTCCTTGCCAGATCCATTCCTCCAGTCTTCATAGATCCCCGCCAGGGAAAGGATCCTACCATCCTTAGGTCTAATGTGGTAAGGATACTTCCTTCCATTTCCTCCCTGAACTCAAAGAATCCTGTTACTGGTATCAGACACCTGTTCTCCATGATCGCTGACCTGAAGGAGGATTTCTCGAATATTGTCTCTGATCTTGCATTTAATGTCTTTAACCTGATCTTTTCAGCTTCCATATCATTACCGATCCATCTTGGAATGAGTCCCCACGACAGCCATTTCAATCGGTGAGGTGAATCCATGCATATTACAGGATGACTGGGAATGTCGAAAGCAGAGGAATGAAAGATGGGATCGAAAACAATCTCTCTGTCGAACAAAGCATCGAACCTGTCGGAGACATCTTCTCCGGGTCTTGCAAGTGAGATGTTGAAGCACATCTTCAATTCATCGTCAGGGCCTTAAAATAAGATACTCCCGAACCACGATGGTTCATCACTTATTGATAATATGATGAAAAGCTTAAAAAGAGTATTCCGACCTTTGAAAGATGGTGAATATCATGAACGATGGAGAGGAAGGTCCCATAACCTTGAAGCTCGTATCCATGGACGAGAAGAAGGATTTCCTTGCTATGTATATGGCTCACAGGATGGAGCTGATCTCACAGGGTATCGAGCATGACAATTCTGGGCGGGATGATCAGCTATCCAAGTTCTGGAATGAACCTGATATAAACTATCTCATCTGGATCAGACGCAGAGAGATCAATCTGGGATTTGCGGCAATTTCGGTCATAAATATAGATCAGGCCAGATTACTTGACATGGGGATCTTGAGGGAACATAGAGGTAAAGGGGTGGGAAAGCAGGGATTAGCTGAGATCGCCAGGTTTTCCAAATATAGAGGTCTGAAACATCTACAAATAGACCTGATAAAAGCTCCCGAAGGAATATTTAAATTCTTCATTTCTTCTGGTTATAAAAGGGAAGGTCAGAACCTCTCAATTGACATTTGATAGGCTTATCTTTTCATTGCAAGAAGTTGTATGCGGGCAAGAAGTGCTTCGATCTGTATCCTCTCATCTGCTCCTTCAACCAGTCTGAAATCAGCCTCACCAATAGCATCAAGGACCCTTACTCTCATATCCTCTTCCATAGGGATGTTGAACAGTTCCCGATGCATCTGTCCGAGGATATCCTCTCCGGCCAGTCCCCCCTTTGTTATAAGGTCTTCAAGACGGTCCCTGGCATCACCGAACTTTCCCTTCAGGGAAAGCGTTATCAGTTCGGAAATATTCTCTGGCCTGGCAAGTGCTGAACTGGCGAAAAGAGTATCCGAATCGATCCTCTTTGAAAAGGAAGCAGCAACCTGGAGGATGTTGACGGCTTTTCGCATATCTCCCTGG
>CAWEDU010000003.1:0-99355 GCA_963807965.1 uncultured Thermoplasmatales archaeon | reverse complement strand
AAAAATTCGAAAGTACTCATCGACATACTGCAGGGCATTCTTGCCCGCAATCTTGGGAAACAGCGGAAGAAAACCAAAGGGACGTCGGCCCTTTTCGATCTGCTCCGGATTGTGATCAAAGTAGGATGTCACTTGGGTTCGACAATTCTCGAGTGAATAAAAGCCAGTCTCGGAGAGTTTGTTGAAGATCGCTCCCATAACTGGGATTCCCGCCTGTTCAAAGTAGGTTGCATTCAAATTAAAGGCATCGACCGCCGCCCCCACCCCCGATCCACCCACCAAACAAACCCCCATGGGTCGTCTCGCCCGTTTCTCATCGCCATCAACTGGATACCCACACGCCCCCGCAACGGCCGCGGTTTTTGCTGGTTCCGCAAATAGAGCCGACCGCGGGAAACCCAACGCCATCAATGAGGACGACCTGCTTGCCGCGCGCGATGCGATCGACGGCGCGCGCACAGCCCGCCAGCAGCGTTGCCGTATCGTCCGTTTCCCCAGCCAAATAGGCCCGCGTGAAACCGCGGTAGTACACGAGCGGCCCGACGGGAATGCAGTGAATGCCCTGCTGGTGGCAAAACAGTTCAATGAGCTGCGTCGATTCGCTCTGCGTGGCGGGTTCCGATAAGACAATGGTTATGTTTACTGTACATCTGCTGGACCAGTACCGTATTGCTGTCGCCCGGCGATCCCTGGCAGTTGATTTAATTGAACTTTCGTTGGATATGCAACACAGTAGTTTAAGATCGACAGCGTTGTTTTTATTTCCCCAAGATTTCTAATTTCATGGCTTCAGAAACGGCAGCCGCCCGGAAATCAACGCCCAATTTTTGGTAAATACTCGTAAGGTGAGCTTTGACGGTCCGCTCGGTGATCCCTAAATGGTGAGCGACTTGTTTTGAGGTATCCCCTTGGGCTACAAATTCGAGCACCTGGATTTCGCGGTCTGTGAGATCGGTTTGCACTTTTTGGGACGAAGGATCTCCCTGGTTTTGCGTGGGGGTCAATAACTTTTGGACGATCTCAGGTTTGAGAAAAGTCTGCCCTTGCGCCGCGGCGCGGATGGTATTGAACAAAGTAGTCCGATCCGTATCTTTGAGCAGATACCCTCGTGCCCCAGCCTGCAAGCACTCCCGCATCAGATCGTCTTCGTTAAAGGTGGTCAAAATCACGATGGCGATTTGGGGCTGTTTTACGCGCAATTGTTGGATGGCACTAATACCATCCACGCGGGGCATGCGCAAATCCATCAAGATTACATCCGGCTGGAGTTCAGCTGCCAGTTCGACCGCCTCGGCGCCATCGCCTGCCTCACCAATTAATTCGAAGCCCGGCTCAGTTTCAAGGATTAAGCGCAAACCCTGGCGCACAATCAGGTGGTCGTCAGCAATCAGTAGGCGGATGTTTTTCAGTCATGGTGTTCTATTTCGTCTTCAAGTGGTAATTGTATCTTAAGCGTGGTTCCCTGGGTTGGCTGGCTTTCAATGGTCAGTGAGCCGCCATAAAGCCGGGGCGTTCTCTTATTCCAACTAATCCGTAGTGGCCTGAGCGCCCAACGGCCTCCGCAGGGTCAAAACCAGTCCCATTGTCACGAATTTCAATCAAAATAAATTCTTCATCGCAGCTCATAGAGATGAACACTTCGGTGGCTTCGGCGTCCCGCGATATTCATCAGCCCTTCATTGATCGCTCGCAAAATATTCTCGACTAATTGTGGCGAGATGCTTGGTGTTTGGCATAATTCCAGTTTGCTGGGAATGCCAGTGGAATTTTGAAAACGTTCAGCATCTGTGTTGATGGCTTCATTTAGGTCAGTGGGTGTGAGCGGGGTTTCGCGCAGATCACTGATGGCACGCCTGGCATCAGACAGCGTAGTTCTTGCTCGGCTCATCGCCTGCTGGATCATCGTTTGCGCTTTTTGGGCATTTTGGTTAGCAATATGGGCATCGGCGGCTTCAAGCTGCAGAATTAACCCAGCTAACCCCTGTGCCAGTGTATCGTGTAATTTCGCGGGCCATGCGTTGACGTTCGGTCGTCAGTGTCAATTCTTCGACCTGGTTTGAATATTCAGCCAGTTGACGGTTGGAGATTTCTAGCTCTTCTAATAACGTTGCGAGCTCGATCGCGGTCATAGGAGGCGCGAATGTATAGGCTGACATACATAATAACGAAAATGATCATCGGCAGTGTGCCGATCAACCACCAACCAGATGTTTCTGCGCCATTTAAAATGATATAATTGATTTAACGATCGGAACATGAAATAAATAATTGCCAGCAGGGTCCATGACCTTCTTCGTCCTGAACCAACCACCCTCTCCGATCAAAGCCATAAGGAGATTCTTCAATGAATCTTCCAACCCTTGGAGAGTCATACACCTTCCGTTTTGATCCTCTATCTGGTCACTGGTAGCTATATTTACAGTAACTCCAGGCCTTAACGGACCTTTCAGAAGAAGGCTGGACAGGTTCAAAGCCCTTTCCGAAGGTTCCCGGGATCCATTCTTACCGATCAATACAACAAGTGAAGGAAGGCCAACTCGCATAAGGAGGGTATTTATCTCAACTGCTCCAGCTACGGAGGTCGCACCTTCCATCGTGGATATCAGAATGACAAGTGATCTCCCGAGAATATGAGGAGCTATGGTTTCCATCTCCTTCTTGAAGCAAACCCGGGCCAGATTCAGGTTCCCTCCAGTTCCTTCACCTTTCACAACATCCTCCGCAACAAGTTCGAAAGAACTCTCAGGTACCCTTTCAGAGGTCCTGATATCGGTATCAAGGAAGATAACACTGTATCTACCCATATCCATGGAGGCCCCTAAAATACAGGAATCACCGCCTATGAATACAACCAAAGGACCTTTATCTTCTCCCATCGAGTGACCCGATGGTCAATGATACTGGCTCTAATAACAGTTTGCTTCCTTAAAGGAAGGTCCTTATTTCTGATTCGAGAATGTCAGCATCGGTCACTCCAACATGTTTCTTGACGGTCTGACCTTCCGGACCTAGAACATAGAGCGTCGGGATGGAGGAGGCTGGGAACTCCCTATTGAAATCCGAGTTTGACCTTGCGAAAGGCCATGTAGCACCTTCATCGTTTTCGAATTCCCTTATCTGTGCCATGGTTTCGTCCAGGTCAGCACCCACTGAAAGGATAACAATTTGACCCGGGCTGAACCTTGAAGTAAGCTTGTCAAGCTCTTCCATTTGTGTCTTGCATGGACCGCACCATGTTGCGAACATATCCAGTATTATGACCTTACCCTTGTAACTGTCAAGATATATCTCAGAACCGTCGGTGGAACCTATTCGGATCTCTCCTCTGGGAACGGTCTTGGGTAAATTGTCATTGTTGTTCCCGTTGGTATCCTCATTGGAGACACCACCGGAATTATCCTCATCGCTGTTCAAGGCATACATGACGATTCCTGAGGCCATGAGAATGACTATTATCCCGATAACTGTCATTGGAAGAAATGGAAATGGGGGTTTCTCCTCATTTACGGATCGGGCAGGTCTTCTCTCCCTTCTTTGATGTGAATTTCTGCTCCTGACCTTTTCTGAGTAAGATTTGCCCATGGATTATCATTGGACCCGCACATACATAACCGTTGGTGTTGAAATGTTAGGTCTTTACACGATCCTCTTGAACCAACGTTCCATCACTCTCAACGGAAGTCTGACCATTGTTGGCCTGCCGTGGGCGCAGTGGAGGGGGACCTCGCAGAGAAGAAGTTCTCCAATAAGGTCCTCCATTTCCTTCAGTGACAGTTTTTTATGGGCCTTGATAGCTCCCCTGCAGGCTGTTAAGGCAGTCACTCTCTCTTTGATAGGGAGCTCTATGTGGAAAGATTCGTCCGGATAAGAGCATCCTTCGTGATGTTCGTTACCGGTTATCATATCCCTCATCACTTCATGGCCTTCGATTTTACCCAGGAACTGAGGAAGTCCTCTCACTGATATCATATCAGTTCCGAACATCTCGAAAATGAAGCCCATTTCCCTAAGGTCCTCCTCAATTGTCTTGAGATTGACCAGAGAGACTGCATCCACCTCGAAGTTCATCGGTTCCAGGAGCTCCTGTATTGAGGGATTCCCATTCTTCCATTTGGATTTCAACATCTCGAGGCGTATCCTTTCATGGGCAGCATGCTGATCGATCATCAGAAGGTCCGCTCCGATCTCACAGAGTATGTAGGACCTGTCAAGTTGACCGATTATCCTTATCCTGGACCTTGCCGCTTCATCGGGTAGTGCGGGAGGAAGGCTTTCCATCCCTTCGATAAGAGGAGCCCCGTTCCATGGACTGACAGGTTGGTCCTGAGGTCGGACCTCATCTTCCATCAACGGGACCTGTCTTGGACTTCTGTCTAACTCCCTTTTCACCGCCTTTTGGAGGAAAGGACCGCTGGTCTCACATTCGGGTGTCTCCTGGTCGAAACCCTTTTCCTTGGCTGGTTTCCTTTTCATTCCTGAAAAGAGGGTGGCGGAAACAGTAGACTCTACCATGTTCATCACAGATGCCTCGTTCCCGAACTTGACGATATCCTTTGTTGGATGAACATTTGCATCCACCTGGCCCTTACCGGCCTTGATGAATATTATTGCAAGGGGAAACCTTCCCTTCATCAATCGGCTTCCATATCCTCTGCGGACCGCCTCCACTATCCCCTTGTTCCTCACTACCCTTCCATCTACCGATAGTGTGATCCCAGCGGAATTCGACCTGGTTTCCCATGGGAGAGATACAAGTCCCTCGACCATGATGGATTCTGTCTTTCTGCAGACCAGTTCTATCATGCCTTTTGCGGTCTTAACCCCAAGGACCTCCGCAGCCCTCTGCCTGGGATCGTCGGTGGACTCGCCCTTCATCCTTTCCTCTCCGTCCACCGTTAATATGAATGCCACTTTTGGATCCACGAGCATCAATCTCTGGAAGATATCAATGCACCTGGCCTTCTCGGATTGAACGCTTCTAAGGAACTTCTTCCTTGCAGGGATGTTCTCGAAGAGGTCTGTTACGGTCACTCTGGTTCCAACGGGACATCCGGCATCCTCAAGTGCAACAACCCTTCCTCCAGTGACCACGATCCTGGTCCCGATCTCGGAACCATTCTCCCTTGTCAACATCTCAACGTTGGAGACAGATGAAAGTGATGCCAGGGCCTCTCCCCGAAAACCCAGTGTGGAGAGGGCTTCCAGGTCCGAGATTTCAGATATCTTTGATGTGGAATGTCTGGTGAATGCTATCTCAGCATCCTCTCTGGACATCCCACACCCGTCATCAACCAATGATATCCTTGATATCCCTCCTTTGTCCAGGTAAAGGTGCACGCGGCCTGCTCCGGCATCCAACGAGTTCTCCACCAGCTCCTTGACGACGCTATGACGGCGACTCCACTACCTCTCCTGCTGCGATCTTGTTCACGGTCACCTGGTCAAGGACCCTGATCCTCCGGGGCATCCCTCTCGGAAGGCTGGGAGAAATATTAAGGGTTTCCAGTGATTGGGGCCATTGGAGTGAGCCTTTGGTCAATAAGGAACCTGCCGACAGAGAAAAAAACACCATTACCGGTCTGGAGGGATTGTCCTCGCGGGTAGCGAGGCATATGAAAGGAAAGGGGATCAAGGAGGCAACAGGTCCTCAGATCAAAGCCTTCGAACCGATAATGGCTGGGAGGGATGTTCTATTGATCGCTCCAACTGGCTTCGGCAAGACCGAAGCGGCTTTTGCACCTCTCCTTCAAAAACTCCACGAAGAACAACGAGAGGGTGGCATATCTCTTCTTTACATAGCCCCCCTTAGGGCATTGAACCGTGACATGCTTCTGAGGATGGAGTCATGGTGCAAGGACCTTGACCTGAACATCGGGGTGAGGCACTCGGATACCACGCAATCCGAGAGAAACAAGCAATCCAGAAAGCCTCCGGATGTTCTTGTGACAACTCCCGAGACCCTACAGATAATGTTCACCGGATCGAGGCTGAGAAAGGGTCTGGAAAGGGTGCGCTATCTGATCCTTGATGAGATCCATGAACTCTATGGGGATGAGAGGGGGGCTCAACTTGATGTGGCCATGTCAAGACTTGATGCTCTTGCAGGGAGAAAAGTTCAGAGAGTCGGACTATCTGCAACCGTTCAGGATCCTCTGGACGTATCGAGATATCTTGGAGGAAGCGGAAGGAATGTGGAGATCATCAGAGGGGCCTGGTGGAAGGAATATTCCTTCGAGGTCGACTCCCCACAGGTCTCAGAGGAGGATAAAGAATGGTCAAGAAGCCTTGGCTGCACTCCAAAAGTAGCTGCTGTTGTAAGAAGGATAAGAGAGCTTTCAGACGACTACAACTCGATCCTGGTGTTCGTTAATTCGAGGGACCTTGCTGAGGCACTTACCACCAGATTGAGAGCGTTCGATCCGGACATCTCCTTGGGGATACATCATGGTTCCCTTTCAAGAGAGGCCAGGATGGAAATGGAAACCGAGTTCAAAGAGGGGGATCTGAAATTACTAGTCTGCACATCATCCATGGAGCTCGGAATGGACATCGGGGCTGTGGATCTGGTTATTCAATTCAAATCACCCAAAGAAGTGTCCAGGATACTCCAAAGGGGTGGGAGGGCAGGACACAGGATCGGAGATATCTCTCGCTGTGTGGTCCTAGCAACGGAACCTGACGATATCCTCGAGGCCGGAGTTATTGCGAAGATGGCATACTTGGGGGACCTTGAGAAGTCCAGATCAAGGAAGAACATTCTATCCGTTCTGGCAAATCAGATCATATCCACTGCCTCCTCTGAAAAGGCATTCGAGATCGATGATCTTCTGGAGATGTTGAAAAGGACCTACACCTTCAGCGGTTTATCCAAAGAGGAGCTCCTCAGGATAATCAAATATCTCCATTCCAACAAACTCGTCTTCTATGAAGAAGAGACCGGGATCGTGAAAGGTGGGAGGATCTCCAGGGAGTATTTTCATGAGAACATCTCCATGATCCCAGATGAGAGAGTGCTCCTGATCAGGGACCTCTCAACAAGGAAGGTCATAGGTTCTTTGGATATGGATTTCGTCCTTTCCAATCTGGAACCATTCTCCAAGTTTATAGTCAGGGGGCAGCCCTGGAGAGTGGTCGAGATAGGTGATGATGAGATCACAGTGGAACCTATCACCGAACTGGGACCTGTTCCTGCTTGGAGCGGTTCCGACATCCCAGTTCCCTTCGAGGTTGCAAGGAGCGTGGGAGAGACAAGACAGAGAATAATCAATGAGTTAAAAGAAGGAGAGGAACCTTCCCTCGAAGACCTTCCACTGTCAGACAATGCCAGAAAGGAGGTCTTGAAGATATTCAAGGAGCAGGTTGAGGAGGATTTCACAACACCCGATGCAGATACTGTCACTATCGAGATCGGACAGGAGGGTATCGTCCTTGGGATCTGTGGAGGGACCAAGGTAAATGAGACCATCGGAAGGGTAATAGCGGCATTATTATCTGCCAGATATGGGGGAAACGTGATTGTTGACTACGATCCTTACAGGATACTCCTGATGGGGGATATCAGGATCAAGGCGCCTGACATCGAATGGGCCCTTTCACATGCTCCAACGGATGATATGGAATACATGCTTCCGGTCCTTTTGAGGAACTCTCCCCTCCTCAGATGGCAGATGATACATGTTGCAAAGAAGTTCGGTGTCCTGAGAGGAGAGGTGGACCCGAAGAGATTCCCTTTGAAGAGATTGATGTCCAGATGGAAGGATACACCTGTCATGGAAGAAGCATCGGGAAAGATCATGCACGAAAGGCTGGACATGGAGAGGGCGGGTGATCTACTTGAATCCATTGTGGAAGGGAGGACCGATCTTGTGATCCAGAAGGTATCCCCTCTTTCCATGTCAGGATCCCTTATGAGGGGAGAATTCATGACCCCCGGGAATGCTGGATCCGAGGTTGTCCAGGCTGTAAAGGATAGGCTGATGAGGGAAGCTTCGAGACTCACCTGCATGAACTGCGGATCGACCCTGAGGGTCACTCCGGAGAGAGCAAAAGGGATCAAGGGCTGCCATAAATGCGGATCCAGACTGATGGCGCCGATCCCTCCTGGAGACCTGAAGACAAGACAGGCAGTGGAGAAGGGATTGAAAAAGAAGGTATTGAACACAGAAGAGAAGAAGAGGTTCCAGGCGGCCTTAATGGCAGCCCAGCTCTTCTCCTCATACGGATACAAAGCGGTCCTTGCCCTAGCGGGTAGAGGGATCGGACCGAAAACTGCAGGGAGGATCCTAGAGGTGGTCTATGATGATGAAGAGGAACTGATACGGAGGATCTTCGGAGACGAGATCAAATATGCCAGGACCAGAAGGTTCTGGGATTGAAGGTAACCTTTTTCAATCAAATAACGTTAGCCAGAGATGACCGAACTCATAGGTGAGGGTGCTGGCCTCGCGGCCTCTCTTTTCTGGGCCCTCTCCTCTACATTCTTCGCCCTGGGAGGAAGAATGAGGGGTCACCAATCGGTCAACGCTATCAGGTTGATAGGCGCCACGATATGCTGGCTGTCAGTCACTGGATCATTCTCGGTACCCTATCTCCCCGAAGGTTCCCTCTATATCTTGCTGATGCTCGGGCTTTCTGGAGTGGTCGGACTTGCCCTCGGTGATGGCTTTCTGATGTGGGCCCATGTTACAATAGGACCCAGGAGGGCAATGCTCATCATGTCCATGGTGCCACTTGTCACAACATCGGTGGCATGGGTGATCTTCGCAGAGACCATTGAGTTCATCAAGATCCTTGCAATTGTTATAACTGTAGCTGGTGTCTCCTATGTTGTCGTTGAAAAGAAGAGAAAAGGTTCAATGTTCAAGGTGACCGGGATCGGGATCCTTCTTGGGGTCGGGGGAATGTTAGGCCAGGCAATCCAGATGCTTATTGCCAAAGATGCCATAGAATCAATGGGTGGGGATATGATCGCCCTTTCCGCCACATATATCAGGATCTTATGGGGAACCGCAGCGATCTGGTTCGTTCTATTAATTAGAAAGAACCTTGGAAATTCATTCAAGGCCTTCAAGGACAAGAAGTTCATGACATACACAATGATCGGAACCGCCGTTGGTCCTTTTCTGGGTGTATGGGCATCATATCTGGCAATAGAATATGCTCCTATCGGGATCGCATCCACGTTGATGTCGGTGGCACCCCTGGTAATGATACCAATATCCTTCTTTGTTTTCAAAGATAAACCGACTTGGAGAGCGTTGATCGGGACCCTTGTCGCAATTTCAGGTGTAGCGTTGATCTTTCTCACTTGAGAGGTATACCTTATTGACATATCCGCTGGTATATAATGAGACCAGAGCACCGTATGATGGTGTGAAGCGGACCGTATCTCCAACATCATAGGACCTTTCCACATCATGAATAACCATATGATCCGATGAGCCACCGAGCATTTTCAATGAAGGGTCCTCGGGTGTGAGACCCTCAAGGATGGTATCCTGCCTGCCAAGTGCGATCACCAATCTCCTGATGTTGCCAATATCCTCGAAATCTGGCGTTTCACCGAAAGCGTTCTGTGTTACTTTCCCGAAGGGAACGGAGGGTTTCACCTTCGATTCGATTATCTCGGCTTCCACTGTAAATACATCCTGAAATGTATTAGGGATCGGTTCCCGGTTGACCGTCTCAAGACCCAGCAATATCCCCTCCCCGATCCTTAGATTGTCGATCCTTCCCTGTTTCGGTTCCTTAATAAGAAGCGGAATATTTCCGGAATTTCCCCCGGTTACCATATCGAATTCAAGGCCAAGTCTGCTTTCCTGGTCATAAATGAATTCCTCGAACAGATCAATCTTCTCTCTTGTGGGGACAACTCCTGCAAAACAAGCAAGGTTCATTCCGATACCGTATAGTTCTATATGCTCCAGTTCGCAAGCCAGATCAAGTAATGACGGAGTATCCTCCATCATCTCCCCCTCCCTGAGATCACCCATTTCCACCATCACTACCACTTTATGAGTGATCCCCCTACTAACCGCGGCTTTCGAAAGGACCTTCAATACATTTGGTTCAGAGTTCAGGGAAATATCTGCATATCTGACAACATCATCAACCCGGGTGATCATGGGATTTCGAAGAAGCATCATTGGAGATCCAATTCCTTTCTCTTTCAGCTTCATGATGTTCTCGATCCTGGAATCTGCAAGTCCCAATGCTCCCCCTGAAAGCATTGCTCTTCCGATAATTGGATCCCCTGAAGCTGCCTTGGTAACCCCGAAAATGGACATGCCAGATCCTTTTGCCAGGTCTCTTATAACCGAAGTATTGTTCCTGATCTTTTCGGTGTCGATCAACAACCGGGGATATCTATCCACTCCCATATACCTCCTTAAAAAATCCGATCAGGTAGTCTGACGTTTGTAGCAAATCTTCCCGGTAAACGAACTCATTTGGGGCATGTATGTTCCCACCACCGGGCCCGAATACCAAAATGGGTGCTTTCGTACGTGTCCCGAAGAGGTTGAAATCACCCACACTGCTGGAAGTGAAGAGGCATCTCTGGCTCTTGCCTCTCCCTACCTTCCTTTCAGGAAGTCTTTTGTTGAAAAGCTCAATGAAAGGATCTTTCTCATTTATGTATGGCCTGTATTCAAGTTCCGGTGAGGGAGAGAACCTTTTCCTGATGGAGAATTTGGACCTGATCTTCAGTGATCTAATGATATCCTTCAATTCTCTCAATACGGTCCTGTCATCTTCTCCTAATGTCAGTTGTCTGTTGACGAATATCCTGCATTTGGAAGGCACTGTGAAGGATTGATCTCCGCCATCAATGTTGAGGACTACATAATGACCCCTGCCCATCTTGATATTGGAGTAAAGATTGAACCTGGAGAGTTCTGTTATTACCTTTGCGGCATCATGAAGAGCATTGATACCCTGGGAGGGATGAGAGGCATGGGCTGCTTTTCCATGAAAATCAATCTCAAAAAGAGCCCTTCCCTCCGCTCCAATGATAGGGAGGGGGAATGAGGACCTGTGTATCTTCCTATGAACCGTGCAGTAGTCATTGATCGCAAGGAGGGGAGAGGGTTCTGTGATGATAATCAGATCAAAGTCGTTGAGGTCAAACTCCCGAAGGAGGGTGTCCGTACCCAGTGGATTAGGAGCTTCTTCTCCGTAAACACAGGAAAGAAAGAGTTCACCATTTAGATCGGGGATCTGCCGGGCGATCGATACGAAAGTTGTGATCGCTGCGGCGCATCCTCCTTTCATATCTGCTGCACCCAATCCAAATATCTTCCCATCCTCTTCCACAGCACCGTGTAGAGGGTGGAACCACCCTTCCATAGGAGAAACGGTATCAAGATGACAGTTGATCATGATCTTAGGACCATTTCCAGATCCGATCCGTGAATAGACATTGAACAATCCATTGTTTTCCTCGAGGGGATTGGAGATGCCAGGAGTGAATACCTCCATCCCCTCCTTCTTCAGATGATCTTCCACAAACCGGTAGATCCCATCATCATCGGAAGCGGAACTGGGGATCTCTATCAATCTTCTGGTTAGTTCCACAAGTGAGGTCTGTTCATCCTCATCAAGATGGTTGGATGCCATTTCAATCTCCACCTGTGTAGAGCATCCTGTAGTATTTCTTCTTTAATCCCATCTTCTCATATAGCTTGATGGCCCTCTTGTTATCTACTTCCACATGTAGTGAGAGGGACCCCTCGGAAAGCTCGATCGCCTTTTCCATCAACTGTGTTGCGATACCCATTCCTTTCAGGTTCTTCTTCGTTGCAATGTAAGAAAGATGATAACGTGGGAAGAACACATCCCAGTTTGAGTGTGAAAGGACTACAATGCCCACCATGACGCCATCCTTGAAGGCACAGATCACATGTCCTTTTTCGAAAGCGTTGTCTGTTGCTTCCATTATCTCTTCCTGCGGATCCGTGAATTGTATGAGCCAATCATCCAGGATGTCCAGGAACTTCTTGTAATCCATCTCCAGGTCCTTCTTCTTGACCTTTCTTATATCAATACCGATCCGTCCATCGTTCAGGATCAGTACATGGTTTCCCTTTTCAATAAGGCCTTCCTTTGTGGCTTTGATCAAGGCTGCGATCGGATATGAGTTCTGGACAGTGAACCTGAGCTTCTCCCTCTTACGGAAATACCTTGCACTTTCCTTGAGCTCCTCATCTGATACACCAATTGCTGCACCATCGGTATCGAAAATAGCATTCAATGCATCCTGACCATTGTAACAATTCCAGTTGAGTGTGGCTTTATTGTATATAGTTGGGATTAATTCTTCAGGATCGAGATTGATTATATCCCTGGTCTCCCTTTCAAAGGATTCTACAATAGCATTTCCCAAAGAAGTACTTGTAGAGAATATCCGTGGCAACTTCTGAATATCCTCTGTCACCCACAAATGCTTGAATCCCAGATGAAGACCGGATATGGATGATCCACTGGATGTCTGGCAGAATATTGTATCAACGGGTCCATCCATCTGCAGATTCAATTCTCTTGCTATATATGAAAAGGAATACATGTTTATCATATTGTTTGCAAGACCTGGATTGGCATCATACCAACCATTTTTCCTGGCTACTATTCTACTTTCTTCAACGCATTCCTCATAGGTTCTTCCGTGTTCGACGATCATGACGTTCTCATTTCCCATCAGGTCCTTTCTCAGGACCTTGCTCTTCTTTGGAACATAGAAGACACATTTCACGGGAAATTCTCTTGTTAAAAATGAGAGAGAACCACCCATTGTTCCATAGGTTCCCAGACAAATTGTATCCTTTCCTCTGGACAGAGCATCCCTCATCATGAGATAGGCCATCCTGTCCTCCCGGTGTCCAGAGGGATTGTTGCCTTCCAATTTGAGATAAACCTTCCCGATCCCCAGATCCTTCTCTATACCTTTTGCCCGGATTATTGGTGTTCTGCCCACTCTGTTCTTCATCAGATCATTGTTCATTTAGATCAAATCCATCAATGGTGAGGGCCCCTTTTAGAAAAATCCTCATATGACTTCATCTACATATGATGTTATAAATACATTATTGAAGAGAAAGATTTTATTTTTTAAAATATTTTGACATATTATGAATATTTCCTTCAATATGAATGCAATAATTGAAATGAAACAAGATAACCTAAACAGAACCATAAAGATCCATTCTCATCAAATATTTTACGAAAATACCATAGGATGCTGGATAATTCACATTATAGGAAAATAAATTATATGTAATTGAACAATATCATTAAATTAGGCCATTCAAAATATTACGAAATTAAATACAATGGAATGTAATATATTGAAAAATGGGAGATGATAGAGTTGAATGAAAAACTCGATACACCATGTTCCGGATGTGGAAAATATACCCTTATCCGAAAGGACCTGGAAAACGGCAGGTATACTATTGTCTGTACTTCTTGTGGATTGACAAGGGGAGAGCTGCCACCTGATGAGAAGAAAGGAGTTGTTTAAATTGTTCGATAAGGCCGATATCGAAAATATTGGAAATGAATATGAGAGGGGGCTTCGAATGTCAGGACCAAGCATTGACAACCATATGGTAATAGCCCTTAGGACCTCGTTCGAACTTGGCATCATGATAACACTCAAGATGGTCCAGGACCGTGTCCAATTGAAGGACACGCAGTGATAACAATCTTAGAAATTGATATTGTCGCTGACCCTTCTTCTTCAGATGGATCAGTTCGATCCATGTATTTGAGGAGCGGAGTATATACTTGTTATCCACTGGTCCAGGGTGGTCTGAAATGGGGAGGGACTACTTTTTTCCTCGAATTCAAGATTTGAAATGGATATTCCAAGAAGACGAATGCTTCTTTGACCTGCATCGGTCCTTTTCAATAATTCGCTAACTGTCTCTAAAATAATATGAGAGGACCTCACCGGAAAGGGAAGGGTGGCAGACCTCGTTATCCTTGAATGGTCGGAATACTTCAATCTCAAAGTGATGGTCCTTCCGGAAATGCTCTTTTTTTCCATGGAGGATTCCAACATGTCAGCAATGGAGAGTAATCTCTCGTTCATATCTTTAAGATCGGCTGTATCCTCGTGAAGGGTCCTCTCCTTGCCTATTGACCTCCTTTCATGATGGGTGGAAACAGGAGAGTCGTAAAGATTGTTGACAATATCATGAAAATAAACTCCTGCCCTCCCGAAAATGGAAACCAGTTCCGCTTTGGAATATTTCTTCAGATCGCTCCCTTTCAGGATCCCATTCACTATCATCCTTTTCTCGGTGGCCTCCCCTACACCGTGGAATTTTCTAATAGGCAGATTGTTCAGGAAATCGTCGGCATCCTCCGGAGGGATAACTTTGATACCATTGGGTTTATTTATTCCGGATCCAACCTTGGCAAGGAATTTATTGAAAGATATTCCGGCAGAAGCGTTCAAACGGGTCACATCCTTTATCCTTTGAAGGACCCTCTTTGTGATCTCAATGGGCTCGTCTCCTTCTTCCACCAGTGAAGAGATATCCAAAAAGGCTTCGTCAAGAGACATAGGTTCCACTATCCGAGTGAACTCTGAAAAAATGGCCATGATGTTCCTGGAAGCCTCTCTATAAGCATTGAAATGGGGAGGGATGAACACAGCTCCCGGACATAGACGGTGGGCATGAGAACAAGGCATAGCAGAATGGACCCCAAATCTTCTTGCCTCATATGAAGCGGAAGTGACAACTCCCCGTCCTCTGGGATCACCTCCAACAATAACAGGGAGACCTCTGAGCTGTGGATTGTCTCTCTGTTCCACTGAAGCGAAGAAGGCATCCATATCAACATGGACGATGTATCTTTTCCAGAGAGATCCTTTTTCCATTATCTTCTACCAGTGGATCAGGATCAGCATCTCCTTAATAAGTTCAGGTTTGGGGGGGTGAGGTGAACTTGGAATTCAATCCATTTACATATAATAATCTGAAAATGTCAATGAAGGTGGTTCTTTACATCTGGAGGAGAATTATTTCGGATGTTTGCATACAGCAACCAAGGCCTTGTCCTTTATCTTCATCTCCTTGATGTTGGCTTTACTCAGAAAAATCATATCATGATGGGCATTGGAATGGTATTTATCATCCACCTGGAAAGCATGGACTATTATCCTTTTATCACCATGGATGACATCAACCTTATCTCCGTTCCTCAGGTCTAAGTATTCCATCAGAAACCCGGGGAGAAGTGCATTGTCCTTGACTCCGAAGGTTTCACTGTTAACATGGACCTTCTTTGTTCTCATGTAATCATCTGCGATCATTGAGTCTATGGAATCCAGCTTCTCGAAGATCTTCACCTTGATCTCGTGTTCAGTGATCCCCAGGTGTTTTTCCACATTACCTGCTATCTGCTTGGCGGTCTTATGATCCAGACCGACCGCCTCAAGGGAACCTATTATATTGGATCGACTGAATTTCTCTTCAGTTCCATCTTCCAGTCTCACTTTGATTGTCATTTGTATCACCCCAAATAATAGTGGACGGTACCCTCCACTACTGGAATATATATGGGAGAGAGTAATATTAATCACTTCTTAAATCAGGACCATTAAAACAATAATACTGTCATCATTTCCATGAAAATATTCACAAATATCTATTCCCAAAAAAGGAATGCAATATTTAGCAATAAAAACGAAATAGAAAGGATAGAGGATCCAATTCGTATTAACAACAATAAAAAGATAGAGAATATATTAGGGAGATCATATGATAACTGTTCCTGTCCTGACCTCTTATCTCGAAATTAAAGAAAGGCCCGTTATCGATCCGGAGGACCCTCCGGTGGACCTAACAATAACGAAAGCTGTCAATATTTCTTTAAAAGAATACAGGGACCTCTACGTATCAATAGGAGGGCCTTACGGGTGGTTTGACAGGGTCCTTATGGATGATGAGGAACTGCTATCTATAATTAAGGATCACTGCACGGAGATCTACTTCATCCGGATCGATGGAGAACCATCCGGTTTTTTCGAGATCGACAGGAAAGATCCAGAAGATGTGGAGATAGTTTTTCTTGGGTTTGTGCAGAAACACATTGGCAAAGGTTATGGTAAATATCTTCTTGGAAGATGTCTTTCAAAGGTATGGAGAAAGGAAACGAAGAGGGTATGGCTGCACACCTGTGAATGGGACCATGAAAGGGCCCTTCCAATGTATGAAAAAGCAGGATTCTCCCTGTTCAAGAAGGACTATCATGATCAGAAGGTCCCCGAAGATCATGATTATGATCGAGCTGGTATCAGACAGGGTTTTATCTGACCAATTCTGTACATGGTCCAATGGATCTGGGAGATGGATTCGAATTGCGTAATATTTTGGAGCCAGGGGACTTAGGTCAATTGATCCACATTCAGAGTAAATTCTATTTTCAGGAATTCGGATATGGCATCGAATTCGAAGCATACATATCCAAATTGTTCTCCGAATATATATATCGGAACAACGAAAGAGAGGACCTATGGATACTCCAAAAGGATGGGAGGAACATAGGGTCCATTGGAGTTTTTCAGGAAGATGAAGAAACTGCTAGACTCAGACTCCTTTTCGTTCATCCAGAATATAGAGGACTTGGATTGGGTAAAAAAATGGTGGACCTTGCTATCAAGTTTGCGATCGAGAAGGATTATTCCTCCATTGTCCTGATGACTGAGGATATTCTATACGATGCTGCAAAGATCTACGAGAAAACGGGATTCGAGGTCGTGGAAAGTGCCACTACCAACATGTGGGGTATAGAGTGTCACCTTCAGATCCTTAGGAAGGTCCTTTGAACGATGAAACATAATTAGAAGAAATCCCATTAGTAACCAAGATCGGGGGGGGCCTCATGCAATTAAAATTGAAGATGAAATGTCCGCTGTGCGGATCCGAGAATGGATTGAAGGTATACGAATACAACGAGAACCATGTCAAGCAGATTGCAGAAATTTCAGGTCAATGCATCAACTGCCCACTTGAATACGGTTTCACGATCAAAGGACCTGTCAATACTGAGAAACTGAGAGAACTGGTCTACACTGATGAATGATCCGATAAAATTCAGGATAATAATAGTAAAAAGATCAAGATCCTTGAAAGAATCATGATCATAGGAGATTTTACCGACCAAATCTGTTTTATATGATACCATTCCAATATTAACAAGCTGGAAACTCCATGAAAACTTATCTTGATCTTTCGATCGACTCATCCCTTTGGCTGATCTCCCTTGCAGGGTCCTTACTGCTGACGGTATTTACATTCCTTCTGATAATGCTTATAACAAATATCATACAAGGGAAGAAGAAAGGTATTGTCTACCTTTTCTTGAGGATCGAAAAATGGCCCATTTCAACGATACTGGGTCTTTTCTATTTTTACGGAACCTTCCCCTTCGGCAGGTTCACTGACGAGGACATCTATCGGAGAGCCGTGATAATTGCGTTGATCATTGCATTCACATGGTTTTCATCCAAGTTCATAAGTGTTATCAGAGAGATCGTGGTAAAGAGATTCTCTATCGAGAAGGAGGATAACCTTCAGGAGAGGAAGGTAAGGACCCAGTTCCAGTATATACGGGCCATTCTCTCAATAATCATTGTGATCGTTGGCATTGGTTTGATAATGTGGCAGTTCGATCAGTTGAGGGCTTTAAGCACCGGGATATTCGCATCTGCAGGTCTGATAACACTGGTAATAGCTTTCGCAGCAAATCAGACGCTTTCAAACCTCATAGCCGGTTTCCAGATAGCATTCACCCAGCCATTCAGGATCGATGACGTTGTGATAGTCGAAGGAGAGTGGGGGCGTATCGAGGAGATCACATTGACATACATTGTTGTCCGTATATGGGACCAGAGGCGACTTGTCCTTCCCATCACATATTTCATTAACAATCCTTTCCAGAACTGGACGAGGACCAGCGCCGATATCATTGGGACTGTCTACCTCTATCTCGATTACACGGTTCCGGTAGAAAAGGTGAGGGGAGAACTAAAAAAGATTGTCGATCAAAGCGACCTTTGGGATAAGAGGGTTGCAGTTCTCCAGGTCACGGACACCTCGGAGAAGACGATCACGCTACGAGCCCTTGTCAGTGCGGGAAACGCATCGGAAGCATGGGACCTTCGTTGTTTCGTCAGGGAGAGGCTCGTGACCTACCTTCAAGATAACTTCCCCGAGTCACTGCCAAAGATCCGCCTGGAGGAAGGTAGTCTTTCGGTAAGGAACGAAGGGACCCCAGCAAAAACCTTGGATGCTGGGATGATCCATTAGAAAACGATTGAATAGAACCTCTTCCATCCATCCCGGAGGCATATCGATGGCAAAAGGTACCTTCGGAACAGTGATCAACTGCATGGACGGGAGAACCCAATTACCTCTTAACCAGTGGATGAGGAAGGAGTTCGGTGTGGATTATGTAGATACCATCACTGAACCTGGTCCCAATGGCATACTTGCCAGAGGAGAAGAAACTCTCGTGGAATCAATAAAGAAGAGAGTGGGGATCTCCGTCAACGGCCATGGTTCCCGCATCATCGTCCTTGTGGGGCACCATGATTGCGCAGGGAATCCTGGCCCCAGGGATGTGCAGGAAGAACATGTGATGAAGGGACTGGAAACCCTCATCAAATGGGATCTGCCGGTAAGGGTCCTCGGTGTATGGGTGGGAGATGATTGGAAGGTTGAGGTCTTGTTCGACTCCGACAGTAATTGATATATGCTCACCTTCATCTTTTACCCACCCAAGGAAAACCTTTTTAATGGATCGGTTTTGTCGAAATCTCCTAGATGGAACCCTGGGGACCTCTAACATCGGACAGTGAGTTGGAGAGGGGACCTTTTTCTTGGAGGTATATTGATGACTTGTAAGGATGAGATGGAGGGCTACCTTTTTCTGGAGGACGGGAGGAGGTTCGAAGGACGATTGTTCGGCTCAAGAGAAGAATGCTCAGGGGAAGTCGTCTTCAACACTGGAATGGTGGGATATGTGGAAACCCTTACCGATCCATCCTACTGTGGCGAGATCCTGACCTTCACTTATCCGCTGATCGGAAACTACGGTGTCCCCGATCCTTCAAGGTTCGAATCCGGAAGGATCCAGGTCAGAGGAGCTGTCGTTTCAACCGCAGTTGAAACCCACTCCCACTGGGAAAGTAAAGGATCACTCGATCAATGGTTGAAAGAGAATGGCATCCCTGGAATATCTGGGATAGACACAAGGGCGCTTACAAAGCATCTCAGATCGAGCGGGACCATGCTGGGGAGGATAGTCCCGAAAGGTGTCCCTTTCGATGAAAATATCGAGGACCCCAACGCTCTGGACCTGGTCTCTGATGTGACTATAAAGGAGGGCAAAACATACAAGGGAAAGGGACCGAGGATACTTCTTATCGATTGCGGATCCAAAGAAAGCATAATCCGTTCATTGAGATCAAGGGACTGTACCGTCATCAGGGTTCCATACGATCATCCATTGGATGATATCGAATATGACGGCATTTTGATCTCCAACGGTCCCGGAGATCCTCAAAGATGTACGAGGACCATCCACAATATAAAAAAGTTGATGGAAGGACCAGATCCCCCTCCCATCGCGGGAATCTGTCTCGGAAACCAGATAATCGCCCTTTCTTCGGGGGCTACCACTTATAAGATGAAATTCGGCCACAGGTCCCAGAACCAGCCCTGCATGGAATCAGAAAACAACAGGTGCATAATAACGAGTCAGAACCATGGTTACGCGGTTGACCCGAATTCCCTCAAGGACGGCTGGAAGGTCTGGTTCAAGAATCTCAATGATGACACGGTCGAAGGCCTAAAACATGATAAGCTTCCGTTCATGTCTGTTCAGTTCCACCCGGAAGCAAACCCGGGACCTAAAGATCCCGAAGGTTTCTTCAACACCTTCCTGGAGGTGGTCTCCGATGTTTCGTAAGGTTATGGTCCTTGGAAGTGGGGGCCTGAGGATCGGACAGGCCGGTGAATTCGATTATTCTGGATCACAGGCCCTTAAAGCCCTGAAGGAAGAAGGGATCACTACGATCCTTGTGAACCCGAACATAGCCACTGTACAAACCAACAAGGAGATGGTTGACAGGCTTTACCTTCAACCTGTGGACACCGAGACAGTTGAAAGGATCATCGAAAAGGAAAGACCTGACGGTATAATGCTAGGGTTTGGAGGGCAGACAGCATTGAACGTGGGTGTGGAGCTCCACGATAAAGGAATACTAAAAAAATTCCAGGTCGAAGTTCTGGGAACCCCCATAGAACCTATCAAGGATACAGAGGACAGGGAGAGGTTCATCGAGAGACTGGACGAGATCCAGGTATCCACTGCTAGGTCGAAAGCGGTCTCAGACCATGTTCATGCAAGGAAGGCAGCTGATGAGATAGGTTATCCGGTCATGATAAGGGCCGCTTTTGCCCTTGGAGGATTGGGGAGCGGTGTCTGCAGGAACAGAGAGGAGCTGGATCCCATGGTCAAGAAAGCCTTGAACCTCTCCCCTCAGGTTCTGGTGGAGGAATACCTGGAAGGATGGAAGGAAGTGGAGTACCGAGGTGGTTCGGGATACCTTGGACAACTGCATGATAGTTTGCAACATGGAGAACCTGGACCCTATGGGGATACATACAGGAGAATCGATAGTCGTTGCTCCCAGTCAGACCCTTGATGACAGAGAATATCACATGTTGAGGGAGGTGGCCATAAGAACCGTTAGACATCTGGGAGTTATCGGTGAATGCAACATACAGTATGCCCTATCCCCAGATTCAACGGAATATAGGGTTATAGAGGTAAATGCGAGGCTTTCAAGATCTTCAGCCCTGGCATCAAAAGCAACAGGTTATCCTCTTGCCTACATCGCAGCCAAACTTTCCCTTGGCATGTCCTTGGCAGAGCTCCCGAACAAGGTCACAGGGAAGACAGTGGCGTTTTTCGAACCGGCCCTGGACTATCTTGTTGTCAAGGTCCCGAGATGGGACCTGGAGAGGTTCAGAGGCATCGACACTGAGATCGGTTCACAGATGAAATCCGTTGGAGAGGTAATGGCCATAGGCAGGAGCTTTGAAGAGGCTCTGCAAAAATCACTCCGGATGATCGGTACAGGAATGCATGGGTTGGTACAGAACCGCCTGGAGTTCGATGATGTGAAACATGAGATCTCTCATCCAACTCACAGAAGGATCTTTGCTGTAGGCGAAGGCCTCAGATGCGGAATGACAGTTGATAGGATCCATGACCTCACAGGGATCGACAAGTGGTTCCTCCATGGACTGGACAATATCGTGAAAATGGAAAGACGTATCGAAACAGAGGGAGAGAAGATCTCACCAATCACTCTCAGGAAAGCAAAGGAGATGGGATTCTCTGATTTCCAGATCGGAAAGGCAACTGGAATAGATATGTCAGAGGTAAGGATAAGAAGAAAAGAATTGGGAATCCTTCCGGTAATTAAACAGATAGATACACTTGCGGCTGAATACCCTGCAGAGACCAATTATCTCTACATGACCTACAACGGGACCGAGAATGATATCGATCCCAGGGCAGGGGCCGTAATGGTCCTTGGAGGTGGATCATACAGGATCGGTTCCTCGGTGGAGTTCGACTGGTGCTGTGTCACGGCGGTCCAGACCGCCAGGGATATGGGTTACAGGACCATAATGGTCAACTGCAACCCTGAAACGGTCTCTACAGACTATGATATCTGTGATAGGTTATACTTCGAGGAACTGACATTGGAAAGGGTCCTGGACATTTACGAGTTCGAGTATCCCGACGGCGTCATCGTTTCAATGGGGGGGCAGGTGTCGAACAATCTTGCCCTAAGACTTGAGAAGGAGAAGGTGAGGATATTCGGGACCTCACCCAGAGATATAGACAGGGCAGAGGACCGCAACAAGTTCTCCTCGCTCTTAGATGACCTGGAGATCGATCAACCGGAATGGATTGAGGCATCCTCATTGGAAGAAGCTTCCTCCTTTGCCGAAGGGGTAGGATATCCCGTGATTATTCGACCATCATATGTCCTTTCTGGAGCTGCAATGGCAGTTGTCTTCAACAGGGAGACAATGGGATCCTACCTCACAAGAGCAACAGAGGTGGATCCCTCAAATCCTGTGGTTGTATCCCAGTTCCTGGAAGAGGCCAAGGAGATAGAGTTCGACGGTGTAGCAAGGAACGGGGAGATCCTGCTTTACTCCATCGGGGAGCATGTGGAAAATGCTGGTGTTCATTCAGGAGATGCCACCATTGTTATACCACCCCAGAGACTCTATATAGAGACAATAAGAAAGATCAAGAAGGCCTCCAGGTCCATCGCTTCAGCTCTCAATATCACCGGACCTTTCAATATCCAGTACCTTGCAAAGGAGAACAGATTGAAGGTCATCGAATGCAACCTCAGGGCCTCAAGGACATTCCCATTCGCTTCGAAGGTCCTGAGAAAGAATTTCATAGAGCTTGCAACAAAAGCAATGCTGGGAGAGGATGTCGAGAAGGTAGAGGGATCCTCTATCGATCTTGATAGGGTCGGAGTCAAGGCGGCACAGTTCTCCTTTTCAAGATTGAAAGGTGCCGATCCCACAATGGGTGTAGCAATGGCCTCGACCGGGGAAGTGGGATGCATTGGAAAGGACATGGAATCAGCACTTCTCGCATCACTTAGGTCCGTTGGTCTGAAACTGGACATGAGATCGGCTTTGATCTCAGCAGGTCCAATAGAGAAGAAGGGAGAATGGCTCCCGGTCGTAAGGTATCTGGAGAAGATGAACTACAGATTGTTTGCAACCTCCGGAACTGCCAGGTTCATGCGCAAGAACGGGATAGAGACCGAAACCCTGAGATGGCCCAACGAGAAGACCCAGCCAAACAGCCTGGACCATATCAGAGAGGGCAAGATAGGACTGGTCATCAACATCCCCAAGAACAATGAAGAAGAGGAGCTGTCCAATGATTACCTGATAAGGAGGACAGCTGTTGATAACGACATACCGATCCTTACCAATCTCAAGCTAGCAGAACGCTTGATGGAATCACTGGAGATCTACGATTTCCATAAGATACCGATCCTCGAATGGGACGAGACCTGAAAACCATAGATACCCCTAAACGATTATTTCTTGGGAAAAGAGGAATTAATGTGCTGTTCTATCACGAAAACAGGTGAACCCTGATGGAAGCTGATACCATCATCGTTGGAGCAGGGGTAATTGGGACTTCAACAGCTTACCACCTGAAAAGAATGGATCCTGAAAGGGATATCCTTCTCCTGGAAAGAGAGAAAAGACCTGGAAACGGGAATACAGGAAAAAGCGCTGCTCTTTATCGGAACATATTCTCATCTGCCACCTCCAAACTTCTTTCCACATCATCCATCAGATATTACATGGAACTTGGAAATCGAATCCAGATGAATCCCATCGGTTATCTCTGGATGTTTTCAAAGGACCAATGGAATCGAACAAGCGAAGCGAGGTCCTCTCTTGATCCATTGAGAGATGAAATGGAGAATGTATATGGGACTAAGATATCCAGGACCCTGAAGATCAATACCCAGAGCAGTGGTCCTTTTCCGTCTGTGGATAAGGGTATCTGGGGGAAATTATGCGGATCCCTTTCGGGAATGGGTCTCGCCCAGCATTACGCAGAGGAATTCAGAAAGATAGGCGGGCGAATAAAGACCTCAATTAACATCACCGATCTGGTCCTTTCCAGTTCAAAAAGCCGGTTCTCACCATGGGATGATGTCAAGTTGAGATCGATAAAGGACAATGAGGGAAACCATTACTCTGCGGAGGATTTTATATTTACAGTGGGTGCATGGAGCCAGGAGCTGCTTGGTAAATTTGGAATATTCACGGGGACGCTCCCCAAGAAGCGGCAGCTTTTCGGTATCAAACTGGATGATCCTTACCAGGTGTCAGGAGACATTGATCTGGACAAGGTCCCTGCATTGATACTTCCAGCTGGAGGGACCTATGTAAAACCGATCCTTGACAGGAAGATGATGATACTTGGCCTGGCCGATGACCTGGGGCAGCCGTACCACCTTAATGATCCTGGCCCAGATGAGGAATTCTTCGATAAGGGTATAACGCCGGTTCTGGAACATTACTTTCCCCTCTTGAAGGATTGGGAGCTTAAGATGAAATGGGCAGGATACTACTCGTACCATTGGCCTGACAAGAATCCGGTGGTCGAATCCGTTAAGAACATTACCTGGGCAGCAGGGACTTCCGGTTCAGGAATAATGAAGGCGGATGCAATCGGAAGAGTGACTGCTTCAAGGATACTTGGCAGCGAGATCACAGATCTCCATGATGGGAGTAAAATGAAGACACGATCCCTTTCCTTAAAAGAGAGATCGGTTGATATTGAGAGGTTCGTTATCTGATCATTGGACAAAAAAGATGATCATTTACATTTTAATTGAGGAAATTCCTTTTTCAACTACAGGTCCATGTGATAGAAATAATGCGACAATCCGACTTCGTACAACAGGATTTATTAATCATGAATACAAGATATATATTACAGGTGGAAGGTTAAGACCTGTAGAATCTCTCGGAGGAGTTATATTTGGGTTTAGGAGACCTACTTTTAGGGAAGGGTCCAACGACACTTCACGGCATCAAGAAGTTGCATCGGTCAAAGAATGTCAGAGGCCTTGTAGAAGGTCTCCAGGTGGCTCCTCCCAATATCATTCCTTTCATTCTGGATTATCTTGATGAATACGAGAGTGATGGCTACCTCAAAATGATGATGGAAGCGGATATTGTCACCAGGATAGAGGATATCCTTGAAAACAGCGGTGACAGGGCAAAGAGAGGAGCTCTAAAACTCCTGATCCGATTCGTTGCTTGGGGGAAGGGTAAACAGTTCCTGACAGAGAGGAATACCACCCACATTGTAAGGATGCTGCATGGATCGGACATCGATCTCAGAAAATGGATAACATACTGTCTCCCAGGATCCATATCGAACGGGAACGGACCGATCGTCTCTATAGAGAGCGGGTTACCCGAATTAGTTGATCAGCTGGATACATACGATGATGACCTGATCGGCTATACGTTGCTTGCGTTGAAAGAAATGGAAAGGGCCGGATACCAGCAAGATATCATAAGATTGGGGACTGTGGAGAAGCTCAAGAAACACAGGTCCTCTGGAAATGACTACGTGAGCTCATATTCCAGTGAACTCTATCAGAGGTTAACTGGATGGCAGGACTCATCCTCCAGGGTCGGGAACGTTCTTGCAAAACCAAGGACCGACATGGAGGTAATAAAACAGGTAGTGAAGAAAAATGTAAAAGAGGAGGTCCTGGAGAAGCATTCCGGAGAGGAGAAATATGTAAGACCCAAGGCAAGAGACCTCTCTAAGAAGAAGAGAAAGAAGGGTGCCCTCAGTTCCAATGGAAAAAACACCTTTAAAAGTGATGATGATACCATAGTGGAGATACCATCCACCTCCACAAAACCACTAAAGGAAAGGATAATGGAAGAAGAGGACGATTTCGAGATCATTACCTGATCTTCCACTTATCCAATAAGCTTCCTGACAGCTTCTAACCGATCCTTCCTGGTCATTCTTTTGGAGGCTGGATTACTATCCTCCAGAAGGAGGTTTGTATATTCGGGTCTATCATCCTTCAGGAAGATACCGATGGGCCATTTCTCTTTCTGTGTTGCCTTCAAAATGGCCTCTGTTCTCGTCTTGGGGACCTTCTCCATTATTTCTGTTATCTGGGAGTAGAGCTTGTAGGTGTTGTTGAATGAATGGCATGGTTGCAGGGCATCCACAAAAGCGAAACCCTTGTGTTCCACTCCACCCACGATCAGGTCCGCCAGGTGATCCATCTTCACCGTGAATCCCCTGGCCACATAACTGGCCCCTGCTTCAATTGTCAGTGTCAAGGGATTGAAAGGTTCTTCGATGGAGCCTCTTGGGGTGGAACGACCTCTGAATCCTTTCTTGGAAAGTGGGGTGAATTGACCTGTAGTTAATCCGTAAACACCATTATCATGCATCAGCACAGTGATATCGATGTTCCTCTTTGCAGCGAACATCAGATGCTCCAGACCCTCTCCTGTAATGCCCCCATCTCCTCCGAAAACAATGACCTTAAGGTCAGGATTCGCTATCTTTATCCCCTGACCGGTTGACACTTCCCTCCCATGGAGTGCATATATTCCAGATACTGCAAGGTAATCAAATATCTTCGGACCACAGCCGATCCCGGCGACCATCACAATATTCTCCCGCGGTGTTCCATTTTTTTCCAGCTTTCGAATGGCCTTCTTAACAGCCTCGAAGAGACCAAAATTACCGCATCCCGGACACCAGGTACATTCTGCATATGTTGTGAGATCATCCGCCATTCACACCACCTCCCTAAGTTCCTCTGCTAATTCTCTGGGATCGAACGGTCTTCCATCATACCTCTTGATCACTTTCACAACATTGACACCGACCTTCTCCTGGAGAAGTCTAGAGAACTGTTCCGTCGAAGATTGCTCAACAACTATCACATCCCGGTTCTTGAGATCTTCAAGCTCCCAGGTTGGAAACGGTCTAAGGTAAACTGGCTGGATAACCTTTGCTTTCAATCCGCCCCAAGCGAGAGCTTCCATTACCGATAGCGTGGTAGAACCGTATGTGAATATGATCGCAACACCATCTCCATGCACGTTTACCGTTTTCATTCCTTTCAGTGCATTCCTGAGTGTTTCTCCTTTCTTGTTGCGCTTATCATGCATCTTGATAACCCACTCAGGATCCTCTGTGGTGATGCCCTTTTCATCATGTTCGTATGAGTTTGCCTTTATCATCTCCTTTGAAGGTGGAAACATCATCGGAGAGATGCCGTCATCTGTAATCCGATATCTGAAATACTCTCCACCTCCCGAGAACTCAATTCCTTTTGCTTCCTTGACCTTTGAAGGGTGCAGATCTATTGTAGCACTGCTCTCAGAAAGGTGCTTTTCGGTGAGGAGGGTGGCAACGGCCTGGTATTTCCAGACAAGGTCAAGCAATTCTCCTGCAAGGTAGAACGCCTCTTCTATGGAACCAGGGGAAGCCACAATCCTTGGGAATTCCCCATGACCTTGATAGAGTACGAATTCAAGGTCCGCCTGTTCGGTATAGGTGGGGACCCCAGTAGAAGGTCCCGGTCTGGAGGACATGATGCATAGAAGGGGGATCTCGCACATCCCTGCCAGTGACAGGGCCTCCTCCATGAGGGCAAATCCACCCCCAGACGTTCCCACCATAGTCCTGGCCCCCGTGAAGGCAGAGCCCACGGCCATATTCGCCACTCCTACCTCGCTCTCGGGATGCACTGTGGTTATTCCCAGATCCCTATCGTGTGCAGCATAATAATGGAGGATAGAAGATGCAGGGGTCATGGGGTAGGCAAAGTAAGCATCTAGACCAGCTGCAGCAGCTCCCAGGGCGATAGCCTGGTTTCCGGAAAGAACTGATCCGGTTCCCTTACCCTTCGGGAGGTCCTTTACCTTTCCAACCTTTTCAACTGTCATCTCATAGATGTTTTCTGCATATGCTATGTTATTATCCAGGTCCCTTGGATATTCTTCCTTTATCAATTCGGCCATCTCATCTTTCGAAAGACCAACATAAGCGCAAAGGACCGCGACCGCACTAACCCCGAGCCTTAGATCCGGATTGGGGTACTTCTTTGCTTCCGAAAAGAGGGGGAGACCGATCCCTTCACCTTCTTCAATATCGTCCGAGTTGTAGACGTGAATTCCATTTTCAATTAGGTGTTCCTTGTGGAGATCATAGCTTCTTCTATCAAGGGAGACGACTATGTCTGCTTCCATGTAGTGGCTTGTGATCTTTTCATTGGAAGCGGATACTATCGAGAAGTTATGGCCCCCCCTGATGAGACTCATGTAATCGTCCATGAGAAAGACGTTCATGTCCTTCTTTCGAAAGAGGTTCATTGCTGTTGTCCCGGCCTTCTTCACACCTTCTCCTGCCTTACCTCCAACAATGAAACTGAAAACATTCTTTACCATCATTTCAACCCCTATCTCATCGATTTATAGAGAAGAGATTTTCTATAAGGGTTTATCGATTGACCCAAAAATGTTAGAATGCGACCGATCCACGATAAAAAAAACATATCACAAAGGTTATCAATTTTGATTACTTTCTTGCTGTAAATTTTACTGTTTTCGACCCATGGTTATCTATAGTCACATTTCAGGGTCCCTAACATTTGCCTGGAACATGGTATTCTCATCATGTAATAATGATCTCAAAACGAAGATCTGTGACCAGAGGAAGATCTATGAATTATACCTCTGATCCACCTCTACCGGAAATTAATAATTGACCAATATCGGACTACAAAGGAAGATCGAATTCATGTTCTCACTTAAAACTTTCCAGTTCTTGCCGCATTCAAGATATCTTCGGAACCCAATATCCTTATCTCGTCATCTTCCAATCTTTCCCTGGTAATGAATACCTTCCTGCAGGCGAAATCCTCCACCTTTTCCTTGAAGTGCTCGATGTCCTTAACATCGGCCTTTCCCCACTTGACCTCGCCGACCAGATAGGGTTTGTTCCTTCTAGTTATAAAGATATCCAGCTCCAGGTCCTTCTTCTTGAGGATCTCCACCCTTCCTTGTACCATCTCTCCGATGAGATCTGCCAGGAATTCCTCTACAGCTAACTGGACAAGCCTGTTCACCGTCGGTTCCATCTCTTCTGGTTGGACCTCCCTGTTCTCCAGATCATATCTCGATTCAAGATAATAATAGAGCTTCATTACATGAGATGTCAACCTGTAAACGGAACCTCTCTCCCTCCATCTCTTATATTCAGTAACAAGACCCATTTTAACAAGATTCTTCAAATAGGGGATCACACTGGAGGAGTTCGGATTGGAAACGACCCCCCTGTCACAAAGGATCTTTGCCATCCTGTTATAGTCCTCCATACCGGATCCGAGAAGGGATATTATCGACTCATAAGTTCTTGTCAGCTCCCTCTTTTCTTCCGAGAATACCTCACCCACAAGGCCCGGAACAACATATCTCAGGACGGGTATTATCTTATTAATGTGTATATTATCTTCCAACATTGGTATTGTCCATGGATCCCGCATGAACGGAGCCATGGTGATCGCCCTTGAAGGATCCATATTATCTGATAATCCATTCAAGATATCCCGAGGACCGATCAATGGGATCTTCACCGGATACACCAGCCCCAGAAGAGGAGACCTATTGGATAGAACCTTATCAACGATCCTGAGGCTGGAACCAGACAGGACCAGACGACCCTCCGGATGGATCAAGGATATCTCATCCCAGAACGATTCGGGGAGCCTCTGGAATTCATCAAGCACAACGGTTTCATTATTTTTAAGATAGGATTTCAGGTCACCCAAAAGATCCCGGATATCTTCGTATACAACTGGTTTCTCCATTTCATTTATGATCGATCCATCCCTCTTTACCATGAAGAATCTGTCCCATTTGATGAAATTCTTCAATAGATATGTTTTCCCGACCTTTCTCCTTCCAAAGATCAGAAGCCACCCCTTCATCTCTTCTACCCTGCTTACTTCCGACCTTTTAACCAGCATTAATTAACCACCGTTAATTAACCATGGTTCAGGATATATTTAAAACATGTCACTCAATTAAAATGTAAAATGGGAGGCCAGATGGCCTCCCGTTCAATTATGTTCTATTCTCTATCACGGAAGGGGATCTCTTCCTCGTCCATGTCCTCGACCTCATAACCATCGGTGATGTCGGGCTCCTCCACCTCATCATCATATTCCTCCTCGCCCTCCTGAAGCTCTTCTTCGAACTTTGCACCGCAATCCGGGCAGTCGATGGCATCTCCCTGAAGAAGGGATCCGCACTCTGGACATTCGAAGAGGTCTTCTTCGAACTCTGCACCACAGTTTGCACAATCAGGTTCGTCAGCGCCTACGACATTACCGCATACAGGGCACATGAACTCTCCTTCAGCTATCTCATCATAGAATCCACTGTCTTGGAAGGATTCCCTCTGTCGTCCTGCAGCGAAAGGAGCTGGCCTCCTGGCCCTGCCTGTTTCCTCTTCCTCCTCGGGCTTCTCTCTCTTTCCAAGGATGAACACGTAGAGAAGGATGATGATCACAACAATGACGAGGATCACCAGGACAATGGTCCCGATTGTCATCAAGTCATTATTCTCCTCTTTCTTCTCTACCTTGATATCCTTCAGATCTGTATCTTCCCCTGCGATTATGGTGAACACATCCGAGTATTTTTCATGGTCCGGGATCTCGATCTTGATCGTCCAGATACCGGCTGCAAGGTCAGCCTTATTGAACTTGCCATCCAGATTCACATTGAGTGAGATCGGATCACTGCTTCCCTTCTGAATTGTAATCTTTACCTTGTCAGGTGAGAATGGCTGCCCATCCTTGTCTTTTACGAAACCCTTTACCGTTCCAGTGGTAATCAAGGGCATGGTCTCGAATGACCAGGTGGTTCCTCTGAAAATATGGGTTGTTTCCACTGGTGTTATCTGATCGCTCAGGGATACCGAGTACCTTCCCTCGTACTGCAAGTTGGATCCGGGTATGAACATTGCAGTGTAGTTGTTCGAGTAATAGACAACGGTCCCGGAAATTGGTGTTCCTCCTCCACCGCTTATGAACACCTGGAAAGTGTCCTCTGAGATAGTGGAAGCGACCATTGGTTCTGGAAAGGTTGCAGTTATACTGGCACCTATGGGAACCTCGCTCTGGTCATCACCAGGATACCTGGAGGTAATATCTATTTCGATGATCTCGACCTCGGTGGTGAAGGTGGAATAGGATATCTGTGGGAAGGTGTTACCATTGGTGTCCTCAACAAGGTCTGTTATGGTTATCCTGTAATCGGTGTTGTAATCCAGCAGGTTCTACAGGTCCAACCAGGACCATATTCTTGGCATCATCGAATGCAAACGAAACCGGAACGGATTCGCTTGTTGAGAGCTTCACCATGTAAATTGTGGTCTGGTTCACGGTTGTCTTGTTTATGGGTTTCGAGAATTGGAGAGACACAGTAGGTGAGATCGAAATCGAGGTGTCCCCATCGGGTGGGGAGAAATCCACTGTGAAAGGAATGTCTCCAAGTGTAAGGTCCAGAGGATTCCATATCTGTTCAATGATCATGAACGATGATCTCTCATCGTTCTCGTAACCATCAAGAGAGGCCACTATACTGACCTGCCCTGCTTTTACAGAGGAGAACGAGTAGTTGCCATCCTGATCTGCTATCTCCGTCGATGGTGGTTCTCCCGGGATAGTAATGGTTACTATGGCCCCTTCGGCAGGTGTAATCTCATCAGGAAGGAACACTTGACCCTCCAATCCTCCGACAGCCATCTTATTGACCACAGCGTTCACCGTTGTGGTCGTTCCATCTGAGACAATAACGGAATTATTGAGTTCGGAAGTGGACCAGAGTTTGGTGAATTCCAGAGAATAGGTTCCTGGGGCCAGATTCATGAAGTGATAATAGCCGTCAGAATCGGTGAGGACCTCTGTATCGAAGGTCCCTATGATCGCTCTCACATTGACCCCTTGAACAGGGGTTCCTGTGGAGGTCTTTGTATAACCCTCTATCGAGGGTCTCTGTTCAACTGAGAAATAGACAGTGAACGTATTGTTATCCTGGTTATAATCTTCAACATCAACGGTGAAAACAGCTCTGTATTCACCTGATATGACGGGTATCCATCCCTGGTCGAACATGACAGAGAAGATATGCCCCGGATTAACGGTTGTGGAATTATGGAGCATTATCACCATGTCCTCATCATAGTATGTGACAGTGGGTGTGGAATCAGTGTGTGTTATCTCAAGGTTGACTGTGACGTTTCCAGCCCATTCCTCAACATTTCCATAGTATTCAACTGAACAAGTTGGCATCATCTCCTCATCAAGAGGATATGTTCCTTCAGGTTCGAAGTAATCACTATCAATTGAGAGGTCCACAACATCCATGATGGTTACATCGATGAAGGCGCTGGTATTGATCCCTTTCAAAGTGGCGTTGACCACGATCTTGAATTCTCCCTCTGGCAGGAGTATGTCCCCGAAAACGAAAGAACCCTGCTTGTTGGTCCCATTATCCACGATGATAACGATGTTATCATCCGATGATGATAGGAACAGAGTATCGTTCGGATAGAACACCTTGAGATAGACAGAGGTCAGATCCGTGAAGTATTCATCTCCCGTATTATTTACCAGATATGTGACCTCATGGATACCTGAAGCATATTCACCTTCAGGTCCCATGACCCCATCCAGCATAACATCCACAATCTCCGCCGAAAGGGTCCTGGTCGGTTCTGCCACCGCCAGGAACGGAAGTATTCCCGCAACGAGCATCATGGCGACTACGACAAGCCCTATCCTCTTATGCATCTCTTTACCCTCCCACTCTGCCAACCCAGCATTGACCAGATCCCTTCAGGGACCTTCCCCGTTAAGGTCCAATGCTAACATGTTGGATGTACGGAAATGTATATCCAATTATATATTATATTCCGACAGGGGAGTGGAGATTCCCCTATGGATCTGAATAGTTAAGGCGTTCAAGGACATAGTTTTTAGTATAGGAGATGATAGTGCGCTGAAGGTGTTCCAATGCATCAGGTGCTCTCAGTTGATATGGAAAAGGACCTGCTTGCCGCAAACAGGAGACTTGCCAATGAAAACCATGAACTTCTAAGGTCCAGTGGGATCAGGTCCGTGGACTTCATGGGTTCCATAGGCTCAGGGAAGACGCTTCTCATTGAGAGGCTTGTATTGTTCCTTAAGGAACGAGGTATAGATTCCGGAGTAGTCACGGGTGATGTGGCCGGAGATGATGATTATCAGAGGGTTTCCGCACTAGGTGTTCCAACCATTAATGTGAACACTGGCAAGGAATGCCACATAGACGCTCATCTTGCCGAACACGCAATTGAAGACCTCGATCTGGATGGTATCGATGTTCTTCTTGTGGAGAATGTTGGGAACCTTGTGTGTCCTGCAGATTTCCCCCTTGGAACCGATATCAGGACCGTGGTTATCTCGGTAACAGAAGGGGATGACATGATAAGGAAGCATCCCGTGATATTCAGGGAGGCTGATGTGATAGTCATCAACAAGGTCGACCTAGCAGAGATAATGGAGGTGAACATCGATAACCTCCTCAGGGATGCCGCAACGATCAAACCAAATTCCAGGGTTGTTGTCACCGATGCCAGGCATTCAACAGGCATAGAGGAGCTTGCCGAAGCCCTTGGACTCCTGAAGGGAGATTGAATGCATCGGATCGTGGTCCATGGAGTGGTCCAGGGGGTAGGATTCAGACCCTCGGTCAAGAGGGTTGCGGACGAGTTGGGAGCAATGGGATTCGTCAGGAATGACGGCTCCCATGTGACGATCCTTTGCAGTGTCGATCCGGATATCTTCATGGATAGGGTCAGGAAGGTCATCGGACCCATGGCAAGGATAGAGGGATGGAGTTCTGTAGATGAGAGGGATGGTAATGAAGACCTGGCAGAGTTCAGGATCGTTCCTTCTGTGGAGGGAGATCGGGATTCATCACTTCCTCCTGATACCGCAATATGTGATAGTTGTCTGGAAGAGATGACAACTCCAGGGAACAGAAGGTATCTCTATCCATTCACGAACTGCACCGATTGTGGTGCCAGATATACGCTGATAGATAACCTTCCTTATGATAGAGAAAGGACATCGATGACTGATTTCCCCATGTGCAGGAACTGCAAGGATGAATACAGCGATCAATCGTTCCGAAGGTTCCATGCGCAGACATTATCCTGTCCGGAGAAAGGACCAAGGTACAATTTCCTGGACCGGAGAGGCAAGGTACAGGAGGATGGTTATGATGCCTTTATTAAATGTGCCAGGGAGATAAGCTCGGGAAAGATCATCATCGTGAAGGGGTGGGGGGGAATGCATATAATCTGCGACCCGGCCAGGATAGGTGATCTAAGAAAATGGTATGACCGTCCATTCAAACCATTTGCCCTTATGGCTAGGGATCTTGAAGCAGCAAAATCAATTGCCGAGGTACCAGACTATGCAATGGGTCCTCTGACCTCTCCAGCAAGACCTATAGTCCTTCTAAGGAAAAGGAAGGACATTCCAAATGAGTTGAGAGATATCCTTGGATCCTTTTCACCTGGATTAGGAACTGTAGGAGTCTATCTACCCTATTCCGGGATACATCATCTTCTTTTCAAAGCCTTGAAAAAGATCGGCAGCCCGTTGACAAGTGTTGTAATGACCTCGGCTAACCCTCCGGGGGAGCCAATGGCAATAACCCTTGAAAATGCTCTGAAAATGGGAGCGGACGGATACCTGGTCCACGATAGGAGGATATCTGCCAGGTGTGATGATTCCGTACTCGTTCCCAATCCATTCGGACCGCAGGAGGTGAGGTCCATCATGGGACCTTTTTCCATCAGGGCATTTCCGATAAGAAAGGCAAGAGGCCTAGTTCCGGACCCTCTCAAACTCCCCCATAAAAGAACTGTCCTCTCCTTGGGAGCAGAGAGGAACGTAACGGTCACCATCACCGTGAATGGAAGAGGATTTACAAGTCCATATGTTGGAAACAGCAGGCATCCTGAGGTGCTTGACTATGCTTCCTCCTCGGCAGAGAGGTTCATGGACCTTTTCGGAGGTCGAGCGATAGAAGCGGTCGGGTCCGACCTCCATCCCAGATATGGAACATTGGCACTTGCCAGGGAACTTTCTGAGAAGGTAAATGTCCCACTCCTCAGATATCAGCATCACGAGGCGCATGCGGCATCTCTTCTGGTAGATTCAGAGCTTGAAACCATTCCGGTCCTGGTCCTTGATGGTGTGGGATACGGAAGGGACGGACTCCCTTGGGGAGGCGAGGTCATCAATGCTTCCTGGGAGAAAATGGACAGGATCGGATCGCTTGAACAATTCGGTCTTCCCGGTGGTGACAGATCAGTATTTCATCCTGAAAGGATCGCACATTGGTTGACAATGGAAACGGGAAATGAATTGGAGATCAATGATCCGGAGACCTCATCGCTTTTAAGAGCGACACATAATGGTGCCATCAAGACCACATCCTTCGGACGATTGCTGGATGCATTGTCCTCACTCCTGCTGGGAGTTACCTGGAGGACATATGATGGAGAGCCTGCAATGAGGTTGGAGACCTTGTTGGAAAGGTCCCAAGGTCCTGAAACAACGATCTTCTCTCAACCTACAACCGGAGATAAGGTGGATGTGATCAGGAGATGGAAGGTCCTCCTGGATGAGCTTTCCTTCGTTGGCGCACCATCCATAGGTAGCAGAATGGATGATCAAAGGACAGCTGACCTTGCCATGGGATTCGTAGGATCGATCCTCGATGATATGATCTCGATTGCTCTTTTAAAGGGGCCGGGTGAGGCTGATGAGATGGGGCGAAGATACATCGGCATATCAGGAGGTGTCGCATATGACCTTCCAATCGTTAGATTTTTTATCAGGTCATGCAGGGACAAGGGAGCCTTCCCGGTTGTCCACTCAAGGGTTCCGCCCGGGGATGGTGGAATATCGATCGGACAGGCCGCTTTGGCAGGATTGGAACTTGAAAAACGACTGTAAGGCTCCGCAAACCTGATAAGGAACCTTTCGGGTGACCCAAATGTATGTGCCTAGCAATTCCTGGAAAGGTCGTCGAGATCATCGACGGATCCAAGGCCCTTGTCGATTACGGGGGAACCCGCAGAGAGGCAAATACCATCTTCGTGAAACCGATCCTGGGTGACTGGGTGGTAGTCCATGCGGGATTCGCACTGCAGATCATGGATGAGAAGGACGCTTTAGAGACCCTGCAGTTGTGGAATGAAGCCCTGGATTCTTTCCAGGAAAGCGGTGCATGAGGGGGGAGGACCTCGCACGAACTTCAGATCGCATCCAACCTTGTCAGTACGGTCATGGAAGCCGCCTCTGGATATGACCATGTGAAGGGTGTTGAAGAAGTGCATCTCTCAATTGGGAAGCTCACATTTGTTGGTGAGGAGCAGCTGAGGTTCTGCTGGCAGGCTGTGACCGCTGAAATGGAACTTCTAAAAGGATCAATATTGGAGATCACTGAAGACCCGGTGCTTATTAAGTGCGGTTCATGCGGATTTGAGGGTGACCTTGAGGTAAAAGAGGACCCCCTCTACCACTATATGGTCCCGGTTTTCGCCTGCCCGGAATGCGGAAAAGAGGTCGAAATGATCAAGGGAAAAGGGATCACTGTAAACAATATAAAGCTCCTCATTGACGACGGGAATGATGAAAATGGACCTCAAGCTCAGGGATAGGGAAACGGCCATTAAGGCCCTTGACGCGATCCGTTCCACAGGTGAGAAGATTACCGTGATGCATGTGTGCGGGACGCATCAGGACACGCTTGTGAGGTTTGGGATCGAACCTCTCTTAAAAGAGGTGGGTGTGACGGTCAGGCAGGGGCCTGGCTGTCCAGTTTGCGTTACTACAGGGAACGAGATAGAAGCGGCAATGGAGCTTGCAAGAAGAGGAAAGGTGATTGCATCCTTCGGTGACATGGTCAAGGTCCCTGGAAGAGAAGGGACCCTTTCAGACATACGCTCTCAGGGTGGTGATGTCAGGATAGTCTACTCACCGACAGATGTCATTGAAATGGCATTGAAGGACCCGAAAAAGGATTTCGTATTTCTGGGGATCGGATTCGAGACCACAGCACCTACCACCTCTGCTCTTTTACTTCAGGAGGACCTTCCAGAGAATATCTCCATCATGTCCTATCACAGGACCGTTCCTCCTGCATTAAAAGCGATAGCGTCCGCAGGGGAGATCAGACTGGATGGTCTGATCGAACCTGGACATGTGTCAATGATAATCGGGGAGGACCCATACAGGTTCCTATCAGAAGAATACAAACTTCCCCAGGTCATTGCCGGATTCGAACCACTGGACCTTATAATGGCTTGTCTGGAGTTGGCAAGGCAGAAAATGGACGGCAAAGCCGAACTGGTGAACCTCTATGGAAGGGTTGTCAGACCGGAAGGCAATCCAGCCGCTCTCAAGGCAATGGAAAAGACCTTTGATGTGAAGGATGTGGCCTGGAGAGGATTCCCGGTGATACCGGGTTCCGGTCTGGGGATATCCAGGGAATTCTCGGATCGGGATGCATACCTCATATATGAGAACGAACTGGAACAGGTGAGGGAAATGGATATTCCCGAACCTGTAGGATGCCGATGCGGGGAGGTTCTTAGAGGCCTTATTGATCCCGCTGACTGCCCTCTTTTCGGAAAAGGATGCGATCCAAGATCTCCGATAGGCCCATGCATGGTCTCAAGGGAGGGATCCTGCAATATTCTCCATAGATGGGGCATAGAACCGGTCTGATACTTTCGGTGATGGACACGACTTAGTCGTGTGGACATTTCAGGTATACTTTCATTCTACCTACTCCCGCAGATCAGCTTATATTCAATCGTTATTGATGTGCAAGATGTCGCTGCAATCCGTTGGTGGCGGCAATAAAAAGAAAAACGGAGTTGAAAGAAATGACAACAGAATCGAAACTTATGGGTTTTGTGAGAAGGTCCCGCAACGGCGGAGCCCTCAAAGTGAGCGTGAATCAGAACGCATTCGAGAGTGCGGAGAGATACCATACCTCCGATGGCACCGAATACGTGGGAATGATAATCAATCTCAATAGATTGAGGAATCTTTTGAACGGGGAGCAGGAGGTCACTGCCATCAACCAGATAGTCGATGGCCATGCTCCCGAGAAAGCATCCTGAGGTAAATTGACCCCACCAGCCTGGTTAAGACCACACCCGGGGCGGGAGACCCCCTCTCCCGCCCACTCAGTTCACATTACTCATCAAATAGACGGTCCAGGAGATCGTCCTCTTCCTTATCATCAGATTCCCGCAGCTCCTCCTCGGCCTCCTCCTTGGGAACTAGTTCTTCTCCGGAATCCTCGAGATGATCAATCTCTTCCTCAGGTGGAGCTTCCTTGTCAATAACCGGGACAACAGGAGACCTTGCTTTCTCCAATTCCAGCTTCCAGGTTGCGATCTCCTCTTCGGTGGGGTCCTGACCATAGAGGTCCTTGTAGGTCCTTATCCTTTCAGTGATGGGATCGGTCGCCTTCTTTCTCTTGGAAGTGAACCTGCTGATCAATATCCCAATGAAAGCGATGACAGCCACGATAAGGAGAACTATAATGAGGAAGGCTGGAATGATAAGTCCATTGGGAAGGACCGAGAGGAATGGAAGAACGTCTGTAATATCATCTGTTAAAGGTGTGGATTCATCACCACCGGGTGCATCCTTGACATCTATGACCAGTCCTTCTACAAGTGTCTCCGTTGTCCCATCCTCGGATATGGCCTTGATGGAGAATATATACTCCCTCTTGGGGGTCTTCTCCTCTGGAGAGACAACGATATCAAATGCTTCTGGATTTGGAATATCCATTCCCTTTGATGACATTACAGAGAATGTCCCAACAGATGTTCCGGTGGTTTCAAAGAAAATCCAACCGGCATCCACAGGTTCTCCCTCCAGGTAAAGGGTGACATTATCCGGAAGGGCCCCTACATTGAGAATTTCACAGTTCATAGGACCGGATATTGAAAAGCCCTTACCCCGGAAAGCAATATGCTTCTGTGGTAGGGAAAGGTTTATACTATAATCCGAGATCTTAAAAAGAGCGGTCCTGACCCTTGAGAAATTCCCGTTGGCCCATGCCATGACCTGTATGGAATATGTTCCAACCCCCAGTTCCAGGGTCGACATATCGAACGAAGTGTTCTTGCCGAGGTCTATCCAATCGAGAACATCTCCTGTTAGGTATGATGATCCCACTCGGAACCAATGATCCGAATCAGGGATGTCCGATCCATCCCACTCAACTTCTACCGAACCTGTTTTGGTAAAATAGGGGCCGAACTCCGGGACCATCGAAGGAGGTTTAGGACCAAGGTCCTTGATCTGGAAGGGATGGTCCATGAAATCCTCACCTCCGATCCTGTCGGTCACGTGAATCCTAAGTACATAGAAATCCGGAGAAAGTGCCTCCTTGTCAGGGAGATCGAAGAATGTGTTGCTCCCAAGATCGGAGAAGTCCATCAGCTGCAGGTTGTTCCTCATCACCATGGCTCTATAATAGAGGACATCGCCGTCCTCGTCGTATGCATCCTCCCACCAGAAATGCGGGGTGGGGGATACTACAACATCCGGCCAGGCCCTTCCCTTGAACAAAGGACGGTAGTTATCAGGAACATCCACCTTCACAATGAACTCCCTTGATTCCACCAGGTTTCCAACATGGTCCGAGACCCTCCATTTGATCTTGGAATATACTCCCTCATCCGGAAAATTAACCGAAACCCAGGCCCTGTACGCTCCTTTGTCCACTTCCATATAACTGTCGGGGACCATCCATTCCGAGAAACCTTCGGATGTTTTCTTGTAGGAATACATTATTGTAGATGGATCCACACCGGTGAAATCCAAGTTGGTGCTTCCTTCCAGATTGTCCCTTATAGTGATGGAACAGTTCACATCAGAATATATCCGGGTATCGTTCTCAAGTGGACTTACATCCATGAAATAGGGTGGTGTAGGGTCCAGCCAGATATTTATCGGGTCAGTAATGAAAGGTCCGTTGCCAACTCTATCGTAGGCTTCGAACTTGAGGTAGTTGTTCTTCCCGGGATACATGGTGGTCGATCCCCATGCTTCAATTGTATCGTTGTCTATGATCTTGTATCCAGACATCTTGATACCTTTGTCGAACTCATCAGGCCCCTGAAATGATATGTTGAACCTGATCCTGTCAAGGTCCACTCCGGCTCCTCCGGTATCTGTAACTCTTACCCTGCAGTTGACCTTGGCGGAACTGTTCCACACTTCCGGTTCGGGATCCAGGATCTCTATCGATGGTAAGGAAGTGTCAATAAGAGGTCCCGGAAAGATATTGGATGATATGATAGAAGTATCGGCTTCGTCGGATATCTCCATTTTCCAGTAGAACCTTCCTTCTTCAGGGATCCGAACCGTTGTATTGTACGGAACCCCATCCATATAGTATATGTCAGCTGGCCCTCTATTCTTCTCAAGGATAACTGGGTGGGTGAGGACGGGATTCGTTCCCTGTGAATCCCTGTAGAGGTACATTCTGGGGAATCCCTCCCTTGGAGCATCGTTATCAGCATCCCTGTAGGTTAGATTGAACGTGAAATTCGTCATGGTCGATCCCACAGTGGGATCGAAACCAGATTCCCCGAAATACCATTGGGAGTCGATCACTGGCAGATAGGTGGTCCCGTCAAGTGACCTTGAATGACGGGACATGAAAAGGGACCTCTTGATCCCGTCACCCACCCTGTAATCACCATAATATGTGCAAAGCACCCTTCCCGTTTGGTCGTATACCCCCGCGGTATATTTTTGGTCCAGCCTGTCCTCCTTGAACCTGTCCTCATCATCTATCCTGAGGGGTTTCTCCCAGGTTTCCCCATTATCACTGGAATCCATGTAGAATGCCTCGGACTCAAGATCAGGATTTCCATAGGAGTTCAGGAACTCTACTTGTCGTTCCCAGGTAACGAAAAGCCTATTGTTCTCATATGTCCCTATGAACGGGTCCATGTCCCTGGCTTCAGAAGGTGGGTCTATCAGCCTTCTGTCAGGTGTGAAATTCCCTCCATGGTCTGTACTTTTTACGAACCATATCTCCTCAACATCTGATCTCTGGTCCACCCAGGCTATGTAGAGAGTCCCATTGTCATCCAGAGCAGGAATTGCCCGGTCCCTGATATTTCCCTCAACCAGGTCATCCACGAAGGATTCCTCTATCCCGAATGTGACTCCTGCATCCTTGGAAATGATGACATATGGTTTGGTACCATAGGTCTTATTCCTGTTGTCATGCCAAGTGACGTAAACGTTATCCCCGTCCATGACTGCCCTGGGATTGATTATCTTGATATTGCTGTCATATTTGTTGTCATTATTGATCATGAGAGGAGTTGACCAGCTTGATCCCTTGTTGTCCGAATATGAGGTCCATATATTGTTCTTTGAACCCACTTCTCTTTGATCAAGCCAGACTACGAACACCCGGCCATCGTGATTGACAGCGACATCGGATGTTGTAGCATGCTGGACCCTGTCCGGTGGTGGTGGTGAGACCTTAATCGATCCTCCGAAGGTCTCCCCATCGGCAGATACTGACATCCTTACCACTCTAGGGTGTGTGAGTGCAATATCTTCCCTCCATTCCCTATGGTCCGTCCAGACCACAAAAACAGTGCCATCAGGTCCTACATCCATTCTGGGGTTCACTTTCTGGGTAATGAAATTGCCATCCCCTGATTCGTTGCCATCCCTCAGGACGTCATCGACCCTCACAGGATCCGACCAGGTTAATCCATTGTCATCAGAATGTGTCAAATATGCCCCGTAATAGAACTCGGGATTTCCTTCATAGAGAAGATATATCCTTCCGCCCGGTGCCACCACCATATCCCGGGTGGCCTGAAGATTTCTGTCGAAATCCTCTCCCAGTATCTTATACGGTTTCGAGAAGACCGGTTCCCCTGCCTCCACATTATATGGAACCAGGGGTATCATGGAGATCATGAGCAGTGCAATGCTGGCAAGAATCACGGGTGCGGTCCTGTTCATCTAAGAACCTCCCTGAGGGAAACAGGCGGGAACATCATCTGGATAGGGACCTCGGTATAAATACAATACTGGTTTTCAGCAGTTCTCACCTGCTAGATTCCCTGTTGAAAATGCTATCTGGAGGTTGAAACCTCCTGTTCCGGCATGGACATCCAACACCTCTCCTGCGAAATGGAGACCCTTGACGATCCTTGAACCCATCGTAGAAGGGTCAACCTGGTCGATATCTATACCCCCTGCAGTTATCATGGCCGTACTGTCCTTTGCTCCGGTGGATATCATCTTCATATCCTTCAAGGAGGATATCAAGGCCCTCCTCATCTCCTTTTTTAATTGGTTTGCATTCGGATCAGGGGGAATGCCAGTTAGAGCAAGCATCCTCTCGGCAAGTCTTCTGTTGATCAACGGGGAAATGATGTTCTTCAATTTCTTCTTTGGATCGGATGCCTGAGCCTTGATCAGGAAGGAATCCAGCTCCTCGGCCCTCTTTGATGGGATAAGGTCTATGGAAACTTCAAGAGGGAACCCGGTCTGATTTAAAAGGTCAAGTTCGAAAACAGCAGGACCAGTTATTCCATCGTGGGTGATCAGTAGAGGACCTCTTGCTGTAACCCCTTCACCAGTCCTCAGCACAATATCATCCAGAGTGATCCCCTGAAGACCCTGAAGGGCATTTCCACTGATGATCATTGATCTGAGCCTTGGTTCAGGAGATATTATGTTGTGTCCGATCGATCCGGCTATCCTCAGACCCTCACCATCGGAACCTGTGTCAGGATAGGTTATGCCTCCGGTCGATAATATGACCGAGACAGCATCGATCTCCTTACCATCTTGAAGGGCAACTCCTTTCACTGAACCTTTGTCAACTAGGATCGAAATTACTTTTCCCTTTGCGAAATTGACACCCCTTGACCTTGCCTGATGGAGGAGAGTATCAAGAACATCTGATGCCTTATCTGATCTGGGAAAGGCCCTTCCACCATCCTCAACCTTTATGTCCAACTGCCACTGTCTGAATCTTTCCAATAACATTTCGGGAGAAAGGGAGTATAGGGCTGAAAATAGGAACTCACGATTCTTGTAAACGTTCTCTAAGAAATCATCGACCTCGCAAAGATTTGTAATGTTGCATCTTCCCCCTCCGGTTAATAGAAGCTTTCTTCCCGGAGGTTCGTTCTTATCAATTAAAAGGACCTCCTTCCCCCTCGAAGATGCAGCAATAGATGCCATCAATCCCGCAGGTCCCCCTCCGATGACAATAACCCTTCCATCCATCTTCTTCGCTCCGTTTTCCATGAGATGATCGGTTCAGGGATAAATCTTTCTTCACATGAAAGAGAGTATACCGGTCACCAAAGCTGTGATCCCAGCGGTCAAGACAAGGATAAGTGCGATCTTCCTGAACCAGTCCTCTCCCACTTTGTGGGAAAGGAATTCGCCTATGAGTAGTCCAACAGGAAGAGGGGGGATCAATATGACAGAAAGAAGAAGCACTTCATCAGTGAGGACCCCTGTCCCGAAGAAGACAATGAAGGTCACTATGTTCAGCAGGAAAAAATATGTCACCAGATTGGCCCTGAAATGAACCTTTCCGATCCTCTGATTTGAAAGGAAAAGGATGATCGGTGGTCCGCTCATGGATACGCTTCCGTTCAGCAGGCCGCTTACAAATCCCAGAGGGAAAAGGGCCCGGTTCTCTCTCTTGAACCGATGTGAGAAGCCGACCAGAAGGAGTAATGAAAAGAGCGTTATCAGCATCCCAATAAGGACCTTTAAAGCGTTCGATGGGAGTAGTATCAAGACTGCAGCTCCAAAGGGAATGCCCAAGATCCCTCCGAGGAAAAGTGGGATCACCCGTTTCCTCTGGATGTATCTCCTGTTCCTGACCGAGAGGTACATGTTCATGAGGAGTCCGTGGACCAGTGTAAGGGGCACTACGACCTTGGGCCCCATGAAAAGGGAAAGGACCGGAACTGCAACAAGTGCGGACCCGAAACCTACAAGACCCTGGACGAAACCAGAGAGAAGTAGAATGGCCGCGGCTGCAAGGATCAGGACCGGATCCATGTTCTGGGAGATACGTTCCAATTGAAAACCGTGTCGGAAGTTAATAGTTCCAGGAACCGAAATAAGATCCTTGTGACCCGATCGATCCCCCTCAGATCAGGAAAGGGACCTTTTCACGATATGCTTGGTAGTCATGGTCCTCGCCCATCTCCTTTTCCTCTTTCCTACACACCCTGACATACATGAAGATCAGGACCGGGGCGAAGATCACAGTGAGGAGTGTGGGCCATCCCAAGAGCCAACCACCAATGACCAATATGAAACCAAGATACTGAGGGTGTCTTGAAATGGAGTACAGACCGGTTGTTACCAAGCCATCCTTCTTGATATTTCGATAAAGTGTGATCCAACCCCACATAATAAGGACCGTTCCAGCTATCATCATGAACGCTCCGTATATCATGGGTATCGTGAATGCGAAATCGATCCCAAGGAATGGTATCACAAGCGGCCTGTGGAGATCTGCACCACCGGTGGGTTGTATCGCTTTGGAAGCGAACAGTATTGCAAATGGTATCCCGTACATCTCTATGAAAAGTGAAATGAAGAAAGCCGCAACAAGCCCGTATTCCTTCCAATTAGCCTTTCTACGGAATCCAAGAGGTATAAGAAAACCTGTGAAAGCAAGTATGTTGAGTACAACTATCAGCCACTGACCTTTGATGACAGAGGATTCGATGGAACCGGTCAGGTGAGCGTAGAAATGATCTGAGAGGTCACGGGGAAAGAGGAAAAGAGAAAGGAATGAAAGGATCAGTATGATCCTAATGGTCAAATTGACAGCACCTGTTCTGGAAGTGACCATGAAGGTTAACCTTTTTCTCTGTTCATTATATTTTGCACAAGGACATCAGGCCTATCGGTAATTATCCCATCCACCCCAATGGAGATGCAGACTTTCATTCTATTCCGATCATTCACGGTCCAGGTATTGACCTTCAATCCCAGTCTTTTGCACTCTTCAACAAAATCCGTTTCCAGATAGAGGTGATCGGGATGGATGGCCTGTGCTCCGATCTGGGAGGCGAACTCCTCTGATCCCCACGGATCCCTGTCGATAAGGAATGCCGTCGGGACACCAGAGCCTATGTCAATGAATTCCTTCAACTCTATAGGGGAAAAGGAAGAGACCAGGATGTCATTCCTATTCCATTCATTCTCCCTGAACACGTTCTCGAGGATCTCAGATACCGGAGGAGCAGTTCCACCACCTTTCAGCTCTATGTTCAGCTTACATTTTCCTGAAAGTCCACAGAGAACCTCTTCCAGTAAAGGGACCGGTTCCCCAATGCCGGCATCAAGATGTTTGATCGCCTCGAGGTCCATTTCAGATATCTTCCCAGATCCGTTCGTCGTCCTGTCAACAGTATCATCATGCATGATAATGGTCCTGCCATCCCTGGTCACATGGACGTCCAGCTCCACCATGTCGCATCCGAGGGCAATGGCCCTGAAAAATGATCTCATAGTGTTCTCGGGCTCATATCCAGCTGCTCCCCTGTGGCCAATGACCAGCACCATGTGGCTTCAACCCTGTTTGTTCACTTCAGGTTTTCGGCCCAGTCCCAATCATAGTCCCTGAGCCCCAGCTCATCTTTCATCTGGACGACCTCCTTCTTAAGGCTCTCGTTCAATGGGACGCCAATTTCCTTCGTTGACAGCCAGTGGAGGTGCTCCTTCTCTCCAGGGGTGTATATCCTCTCTGCATCAGGTGCCTTTCTTGATGCTCTCAACTGCCTCATCACCTCTCCCGAGGACCTCTTGAAATCCTCCAGATGATTGAAGGCCTCGATATCTATGGCAAGGAAAAAATGCCCTACATTGATACCTGTTATCGCTTTCAGGAATGGACCTGCCTGGAGGGCGGATGAGAGGACCTCCACAACGGTGGAGTAACCGTAACCCTTGTACCCTGCGGTCTCATCTCCAAGTCCACCCAGGGGAAGGAGTGCAGCATTGCCTGTTACAAGCTCCCTCAAAATCTCTTCCGGGTCTGTAAGTGATGATCCATCCCTCCCAACCACCAGATTTTCCGGTATGGGTTTATTCTCCCTTGCATGATATTCTATCTTTCCCCTCTGCCATATGGAAGTGGCACAATCCAGAAGGAATGGAAAATCCTCATCGGTTGGGAATCCTATCGTGAACGGATTTGTTCCAAGCATCCCCTCGGTCCCGAAAGTAGGGGCCACAGATGGTCGAGCATTGGTTCCATTGATGCCTATCATACCATTTTCAATGGCCATCATTGAATAGTATCCTGCAGCCCCATAATGTGTAGAGTTCCTGACAGCCACCATTCCCAGGCCGAAGGACCTGGCCTTGTCTATTGCCATCTGCATTGAACGTTTGGCCACTGCATGCCCCATTCCGAACCTTCCATCAATTACAGCGGTAGTGGGGCCTTCTTTGACGATCTCCCACCCCGGATGCGGGAACTGAAGACCTTTCTTTATCCTGTCAAAATAGAAAGGTTTCATTCGGTTTATCCCATGAGAGGATATCCCCCTCCTATCTGCGAAGCTCAGGACCTCTGCACAGGTCCCCGCATCCTCCTCTGGGACATCCAATCCGATGAATACGTCCCTCATGAAACGCTCAAGCTCATCATATCCAACATGGACCACGTCATCTTCCATCCGAAACCACCTTTTTCCATCGAAAAGGGGAAGACTGACTTTTAATCCTTTTTCCTCAAGATATTTCCTATCTATACATTCCCCGAAACACCGCAAAATGGACAGATGAGCTCCTTGTCTGTGGATTTGATCGAGAACTTGCCCTGGCAGGAGGGACATCTTACAGTGACATCCTCTATCTCCTTCTCGGCGAACCTTTCTTCCAACCTGGCCATGGTCTCATCATCCAGCTCTCCTCTGGCATTACAGAAGGGACATGTGGCCTCTTCCATAATGTGGTCGAGTTCGAACATTCCGCTACACGAAGGACAGATTATCGATATCGGTTCAGGGCCCTCTTCCTCCTCCTCCTTCTCTCCTTCTTCTTGCTCATCTCCGGGAACTTGGGAGATCGAACCCTTGGCCCCGCAGTGTGAGCAGGTCATCAGCAGTGGTCTTTCACCGTTGTCCTTCACCTTGAAGACCATCTTGCAGGATGGGCATTTTACCCTTACCATTTTAGGTTCATCCTCTTTTGGAGGTTCCTGCTTGGGAGCTTCTTTGGAAATTGGAGGTGTTTGAGGTGGTGCCATATTTGCTTTAGCAGGTGGACCCTGAAGTCCACCTGGTGGGGCCATACGAGGAAGACCAGGACCCCGTCCGGGCGGAGGCATGGGGCCAAGAAGATCGTGCGCTCTTGACCTTTTCTTTCCAAAAAGGAAATAGAACATCAAGACCACCACGACCAATACGACTATGAAGATCACAATTCCAGCTATTAGACCGGAATTGTCAGCTTCAACGGTGTTGGATACCTGGAAGGAGACTGAGGATGTCTGTTCCACACCGGTATCGAGGAGAACCCTTACTTCCAGCTGGTGCTTGCCATCGGAAAGCTTCAGGGTATTCAGATCATACTCCCAATCCGGTGGATTGTCAGCTTTATCCCAGTCACCATCATCTATTCTGACCTCCACCCTCTCAACCCTATAATCGACAATGTAATCCACTGAACCCCTGAGGACAACCCTCCCCATCAGTGTGGCCCCGTTCCTTGGAAACCTGATATCCAGACCATCGAATTCCACAACAGTAACTGTTGCTCTAGCATAACCCCAGAGGGAGCCGTCGGTCACATGGGAGAAGATCTCATAGGTCCCAGCCTCGGAGTATTTGTAAGAAACCGTCGAGGCGGTTTCGTTCCTTATGGTCCCGTCCCCGAAATCCCAATGGTACTTCAGGTTCCTGGTCTGACCGCTATCATCGTCTGAGGCAGTGGAGGTGAAATCAACGGTTGAGTTGACGTATATCTTGAACTTCTTATTGGACTGAAGGTTGGTCACCTCGGGCGGATGATCACCCTGTAAACGTATGACGAGGTATGATGATACGTCCATCCTATCCGTTACGTTCAATCTGACCAATAGGACATTATCATCATCCACTGGGACCCTGACGGTCTTACCTTTCTTGGTGAAATCGTTATCCTTGCTACCGTCCCTGTCCGCATCGCTTCCAGCATCCAGGTCCCAGCTGTAGGTGAGATTGTTCTTCTCCCTTCCGTCAATGATACCGTTGTTGTTGGAATCGTCATCCGGATCGATTGAGCTGCTGGCATCAAGTTCTATCTCTCCCCTGTCATCTGACATAGGCACTATGATCGGATCGTCTCCTTCGTTCCAACCCAGGACCACAGGGTTCGGAGGTTCGTTCGGCAATCTTGGACCAACAAAGACCTCCGCTTCTGAGATCGAAAAACCATCATCAACCAGGAGCTTGACGGTGTACTCACCCTCTTCATCGTAGGTAAATGTGATATTGTAACCTGATTGATCAAAGATACCATCCCCATCCAGGTCCCATCGGTAGGTGAGTTTGTCCCCATCCTCGTCTGTGGTCCCGTTGGCAGAGAACTTGAATGCTTCCCCCACAATAATGTCGCCCGGGGGTTCTATAACTGCATTTGGGATGGTGTTTACAGCTATGTCGATCGATGTATTGGCAGCATTATCGTAACTGGAGCCGTCATCAACCTCTAGAGTGACCGTATAGGTTCCAAAGACCGACCATGAATGGGAGATATTGACACCTGTGGAAATGGTCCCGTCCCCGAGGTCCCACCTATATGACAGAGTATCACCGTTCAGGTCAAAAGATGAAAAACCGGAAAGATCGGCCGGTTCACTGACATTGACGGTCTTGACCCCCCCTCTTGACTTGATATTCGGAGTAGAGATCACCGCGACCGGTGCATCATTATTTACCTTGATAGGCTGGAAATCCAAGGAGACCAGTCCGTCGGTATCCCGGACCACAAGAGAAATGTTGTGTGATCCTTCCTCCAGGGTTATGTTCAACAGAGGTCCATAACCCAGAACACGTCCTTCACTGAGATTGGTAGACCAGGTGAAGTTCATTGTATTCAATGTATCGAAGCTGTTAGGATCGGTGGTATCCGTCCCATCAAGAGTGATGATCTCACCCTTCAGATAAACAGACCTTCTCGGGATGATGTCCATCACAGCAGTAGGGCCTGAGATGTCTTCCCTCACCTTGATCATTTTCACAAGGATCGACTCTCCACCGTTGGGATCGGTAACTGTAAGGGTAATGTTGTGCCAACCGATCATCTTCATCTCCCTGGTGAAGACAGGTAAGGAAGGGAATGGACCCTCACCATCCACATCTGACACCCATGAGAACATAAGTGCAGAAAGGTGTGATTCAGAATCGGAAACTGTAGTCGCGTTGAAATCGATGGGGATCGATATCTCGTAGAAAGGCCCCTCGGACCCTGAATCCATGGGAAGTATGGAAAGTGAATCAAGGATCGGGTCCTGGTTGATGCTTGGGGACACATCCACCTCAGCGGTCCCGAACTCTCCAAGAGGATCTGTCAAGGTTAACTGGATGGTGATCTTCTCCTCAGTGAAAACCACAAGGTTAGGTCGCGATGTATCATTATCTAGGATGTCGACATTGTCATGCGATGTACATTCCCAGAGCCAGGTACAGTTGTCTATGTCCTCATCTGTGGAATTTGAACCATCCAACGTAACGATCTCATTTAGCAGTACACCGGTAATCTCCTCTCCGGCATCCGCAACGGGGGGTTGGTTGTCATCCCCTGCTCCAACATCTGAACTTGCGGAGAACGGCAACACCGATATCGCCAATAGAAGGATGACAAGAAGGGGAACATATCCGTCGATCATCCTTGGGGAGGGGTGTCCCGCACTTCTCTTTTCATTCATCAAAAGGACCACTCCTATTCCTCATGGTGTTATATATGTTCCATACGTGATCTGTTTATAAATCCTTTGGCAGGAACTGGCAAAGGTCATCACCTCAGAAGAAATCCTTCAGAAGAAGGACCTCCTCCATAGGGCCCTTGACCTTGATCTTCTTCATGGCATATGCCATTAATGGGTTCAATTTCTTGTCAAGGATCTTCTGCATGGTCTTAGTATCAGTAACGACAAGAAGAGTTGGTTCCTCGAGCTTTCCTTCCCTGGGTTCCAGCAGTTTCCCATCCTTCACCTCCAGGATATAATCCTCTTCATCCGTGAAATGAAGAGAGATCGTCCTGTCCTTCTCCTCCGCCATCTCCCTGACCTTGGGATCGTTCTCTATCTTACTGTTCACTTCCTTGCTAAGTGCTATGAGTTTTTCCAACATGAGGATCAAGGCCTCCGTTCCCTACCTTCCTTCCAGACAGAGAAGAATCCGGTTGCGGGGTCCATTTCCAAGATGTCCCCGGTGTTGATATTCTCCATTTTCTGCCGATCTACCCTGCTTAGAAGGGGAATATCTGCGAGAATGCAACCGATGGTTATAATTGCATCGGCCCGGGACATGACCATTCCTCTGGGGGCATTCCCAGAAAGCCTCAGGTTATAGACCACGTAAGATCCAACGGTGGATCCTGCCCCCTCTTCAAAGACGATTATCTTATCTTTTAGGAAACCCACTAAGCTATCCTTTGTGAGTGTCCCTTTCTCAGGGTCAACGTCTCCAAGAAATGATATGGAACCCTTCCACCTTAGTACCTCACCAGATACAAGTTCATTTCCAACACCTTTGAGCGGTGATCCCTGTCCCTGAATATCCGGAACCCTGACACTTCCCTCAGCTTTCATCGTCATCCCTTTTTCCGATCATGGAATTTGGGGGAGGAGGGGGTGCTTTGAAACCGGGTTGCGGCAATGTGACCTTCGGCGTGGTAGCAGGAGGAACGTTTGAAGGTGGTTGGACTGTTGTTTGGGGAGATTTCTGAACTGTGTTTGCAGGGGGTTGAGATGGTTGCAGTCCAACAGGTGCTGTCTCCTCCACTTCAGTTTTGGGTGGAGGGGCGTCTGCTGCTGATCCCATCATATCCAATGCGTTCACTTTTTCAGTGATATCCTCGGAATCGGGAACATCTTTCACGAGTTCAATACTCTCCTGAAAGACCGGACCTGTGCTTGCAGCAGTGTCATCCACCATCTCTCCCTGATGTTCATACGGATCGAAAGTGGTTATCGCCTGTATGGCCTCATTGGCAGTCCTGAGTTCCTCGGATATCCTCCCTCCGGAATCTCCCTTCAGATCGGAACTACCGGGTCCAACGAAATTGTCCAGAGCATGGAGGTCATCCTCGGAAACATGGATCTTCTTCTGGTCAAGTTTCCTGGCAATATCTTCATACGATCCCATTGTGTCCTTGTAATTGGGTCTTAGCTTGGCCTGCTGCTTGGCCAACCTTTCACGGATCTGCTCGGGAGTGGCTCTTTTCCAAACTGCATATCTGAGGCCTTTCCAGGGCATGTTGACATAGATCGGATCGTATATCTCGACTATCAGTTCTCCCTTTACTTCCTTTGCCACGCTCATTGCATCCTTACGCAGCTTCTCGGAAGATTTATGGACATCGAACTGGAAGGGATCGTCGCAAAGTATCCATCCCTTGTTCTCAAGGGCCCTGAAAACCTCACTTTCCCTGTCGATCGTGATCGTTTCGAACCTGATCTTGGGTTTCTTGTTGAATAGACCCATGGATCTACCTCCAAATAGGAACCGCATCTGGACTTAGGGGGACCAGGGAGCAGCCAGGGTGAAGTAGGGTTTCAGTTATTTTTTTGTTTCCTTAATGTCTAAGGGATTTCTGATCATGGTCATGGAAAAGTCCGGTAACAATTTAGTAAAAAAGAACCCTGGCCAAAAAAGAATGGATATTTTGTTATCATGACCAAGATTGGAGGGACATATTGGAAAGAAGCCTTTCTTCCTTCTGATATCGTTATAGGGCATGTGAATGAAAGTTTTTTTATCGAACCTACATGATTGGAGCCATCGACATATGATAAAATAGGTAGGTTCAAAATGGATATTCCAAGTGAAGTGGATGAAGGACCCATGAAAAGAGAAAGGATGTCCTCGGTCTATGTGAAATGGGTAGCCATTGGGGTCGGGGTGTTCATGGTCATGGTTGGAGGTTTGCTCCTACTGTGGGGTTTTTCATACCAGGCAAGCGTGGGAGAACAGACCGATCTGGGTGGTAATGATCTCAAAGGAGGGCCCGTCCTGATCCCCATAGGAGCCGCTTCCATCGCATTTGGAGCATTATGGTTATTTTATGGGATCAAGGGATTCAAACGTCCGGGAGAGGAGGTTGGGATGAAAAGATGCCCCCATTGCGGTAAATCCATTGAAGAGGACCTTAACTTCTGCTACCACTGCGCAACGACCTTTACCACTCCCGAAGAGGTGGAAAGGGAGATGAGATCCGTTGAAGAGGAAGAAGAAGAGAATACTGAGGAAAATAAATCTGATGATGGTCCGTCCAAAGGTCAGATGGCCAGGATGAAGAGGCAGCAGGAAAGACGGCCGTCATCCGATGATGAGTTGGATGGTGTGGAAAGAAGAGCAGCTCCCCTGAAAGGACTTGAAGGAGGGGGGAAGGGTCAGTGAAAGTATTTTTAGACCATGGTATATACACTCGTTCATGAAGACCGCCCTTGACGCCCTCAAGCGTAGCAATATATTCAAAGACCAATCAAAACTCTCCTTTGATTTTGTCCCTGAGGAACTCCCGGGCAGGGAGAAGGAAATGGACGGTCTTGCACGATTGTTCCGACCGGTACTCTATGACAAGATGAGCCAAACCGCACTCATAACAGGACCAGTCGGCTCCGGAAAGACCGCTGTTGTGAAAAGATTCTGCATGGTCCTGGAAAAGGCAGGGTTGGAGAACAGAAGGAGGATCGAGAGCGTACACGTCAACTGCAGGAACCGGAAATCAGAATCCATGGTGCTGTTATCCATCCTCACCCACTTCGATCCCAGGTTCCCTGACAGGGGATTCTCCATTCCGGAAATGATCGAGATCCTGAAAAAGCATCTAAAAAGAAGGGAATGCCACCTTGTCATAGTCCTGGATGAGGCTGATGTGCTCCTGAAAAGGTCCGGATCGGACCTTGTCTACAATTTCACACGGATCCAGGAGGAGGATTCAGACCTCTTGGGCTCGATCTCACTTGTCATGGTCAGCCAGAAGGCAATAGTTCAGCTTCTTGACAAAGCATCACTATCCACTTTCAAGAGGACGAATCATCTGGAGTTCGGGAAATACGATATGGAAGTCCTCCAGGCAATAGTTGACCAGAGAATAGAACTGGCCTTCCACCACAATATCGTGGAAGATGGTGTCTCCGAGATGATCGCCTCCATGGCAGAGGAATATGGCGATGCCAGATTTGCCATTGAACTCCTTGAAAAATCAGGAATGGTCGCAGAAGAGAAGGGTAGCGATACGGTCAATCCGGAGCATTCCAGATGGGCCAAGGCTGACGTTAAACCGTTCATCTTCGAGGAGACCATTCATCAGCTCAATGTCCATGAACAGGTAATGCTCCTTGCCGCATCCAGGCTACTGAAAAGGACCGCCTACTGTTCCACAGGAGAGCTTGAAACAGAATATCAAGCACTCTGCGAACAGGTTAACAAGAAACCCTTGGGACATACACAATTCTGGCAGTACATGAAGGAGATGGATGCCTTCGGACTGATATCCACTAAAAGGTCAGGGAAGGGTACTGTTGGCAATACCACTCTGATAACGATCCAGGATGTTCCTGTCCAGGAGCTTATCGAGTATCTTGAAAGGACCTTACTTTCCTGATGGCTGCAAGATCAAGGTCAACCTGAACGGATCCACCAAATATTTGCGATTCCTACCATGATCAGAGATCAGGGGGAGGAGGGGGGAGGTTCGTTGCTTTTGGTTCGGGAGGTGCTTCCTCCGGGACCTCTTCTTCCGGTGCATCTGCGAAAAGATCGTCCACCTGGCTCTCCTGGGTATCAGCATCATCCTCAACCGGAGGCCTCCAGATGTTCTTATCAGCATCATCTTGGGCAGGTTCTTCTTGTCTGAGGGTCTCTGCCGCATCCTCAAGGAATGAATCGGGGAACTCATCTTCAGGTTCCGGTGCAGGAGGAAGACCTTGAGGCACTCCTCCTTCCGATACATTCTCCTGATCAGGACCAGGTGGAAGACCCTGCATTGCCTGCCCTGGGAGACCTTGCTGACCTCCAGGTGGAAGTCCGGTCTCCGGAGCATAGGCCATCTGCTGGACGACTGGTTTTGGTTTTCTCATTGCAACAAATAGGAAGAAACCAAGTGCTGCTATGACCAGGATAACCACCAGAATAATTACGATGAAGAGCAGCAGGTCGGAATTGCCCTCATCTCCACCACTTTTTACAGGATGGGATTTGGGGTCAAGTGGATTCGTTTCCTTCAGGTATTCATCCAAATTCGTGAATCCGTCCTTGTCGGCATCCAGGGTGGCGTCGTTAATGTTCTTGTTCAGACCGTTGTCATCCTCGTATACATCCGGCATGCCATCCGAATCTGAATCCAGGTTTGGATCAGGTTCCGGTTCTTCCTTGGGATAGATGGTAATGGTCCTGGTAACCTGTTCTTTCAGACCTGAAGGATCAGAAACCGTTACTGTGATAATGAATGACTGGTCCTTCTTGTAGCTATGGACCACATTCTCTCCTGTGACCGTTCCAGTATTATCCCCGAAATCCCAGGTTACCGTCAGTTCATCTTCATCTGGATCATTAAGGTCCTCTACAAAGAATGTGATGTTGTTACCAACCTCGAGTGTGACGGATGTCCCCCAATCTACCCGGAAGTCCCCGGGAGGATCGTTCGTGTTCACCACTTCATACTGAACGATTACCGAATCCGTCTCCTCATCCTCGTCAAGCACAGTGATCACAACGGTATGGAAACCGACCATGCTCTGGGTTGGTCTTATGGTGAAGTTGCCGGCGAAATCGTCCAGGGGGTCCAGGAAGAACTGGAAGCTTGTATCTACGACACCGGAAGCTTCCCTGGCCTCGAATGTGATCGTATCCCTGGGATCGATATCCTGTGCTGTCACATAGATGTAGAAAAGTGAATCCTCCAGTGCATACTGTCCGGTCTCCTGTGTCAGGAATATCTTTCTTACCGATCCATCCTTAACAGGGATCTCGTTGTTGACCGTCAGTATCTCAGGAGCATCGTTCCTATTATCGATCGTCAGCCTGATGGTGATCTCCTGGCTCATGGAATTTGCCGCATCCATGCAGAACAATGAGGTCTCCACGATTGTGGCGACGGAATCATCGTTCGTTGGAGTGTAAGTGATATAGGCCTTGAGTGGGTCTGTCGGATGGGGGGTTACCTTCCATCCGACCGCACCGACGGACCAGGTCAGAAGATCTGCCTGGCCTATGAGAATATCCGGATCAGAGGCGGTGACCGTGAGGTTGATCTCTGAATCCTCCCTCACGTTCCTGAAGGTTGGATTGTCCTCGGTGGTCAGATCGAAAGATGCTCCCTTAAGGGACCACTCGATCTCGATCAGTTCGGGCTTGTCGTTCCTGTTGGTCACATTGAACATGAGGTCGGCATAGTCATCCTCGTCCCTTCCCTTCTGATCATCGACCCAGATCCTGACATAGGTAGTGCCTACATTATCGTTGGTGGGAATGAAATCTATCTGCCCGTTCTTGTTCATGCTGAAGGCAGAAGTGGTTGCATTGTGAGTATATACCAGCCGGGTCACATCCTCGGTATCATTATCCCTTCCGTAGACCTTTTTGGAACGGTACATGTTGCTTCCCTGTTGAATGGTTATGGGGATGGGTTTGTGATTGTTCGGGAGAGCCACGGAAACGGTGTCCACTTTCTCTATGAAGGCATCATCGTTCACAGAGTTCACAACAACCTCGAAGGTATTGGAGATCGCCTCTCTGTCATCTATGGAGATAGAAGAGTCAAGAACTCCATAGTCGTAACATCGAACCTTGTATTCTCCTTCCCCGTACCAATTTGGTTCGGTGACATTTACCCAGAGATATCTACCATCCTTAATGGTGACCTCCAACTCATCCGGATTGGTGGCTCCTGACGGTTTGGTCACCTTGAACTCAAGAGGTGTGATCGTATCCTCATCTGAGAAGTGTGTGAGAAGGTCTGTAACATACCATGGACCCTCATCTTCCTCGAAATCCTGGTCCTCTATGGGAAGAGAGAATGTTGGTGCTTTGTTTGGTGGGATCAATTCAGCGGAGATCGAAGTGATGTTGTAGAACACCTCGGAATTTCCTTCAGCCCCCATATAATACTGTCCATTGGGATCTCCCCAGAGTGATACGGGTCTCATTCCGATAAATACACGATCTGCCTGAGATCGGAATATTAGATTCAAAGGATCGCTGTTGAAAAGTCACTGCCGCAAATGGCAGGTTCCCGCCTGAGTTCCAGATATTCAGTTCCTGAGAGGTATAATTCACCCAAACCAGGTAGACGAACATCAATGATGTAGTGGGAGATTGGGTCCCATATAATCCGTATGGATTGAACATGACTCCTCTCTCCTCTGTGGCAACATCAACACTGAGACCAAACCTGATCTCGTCACCCTCTATCCATATCAAGGTTCGTGTCAGAAATTGCTCCTGTCAGATCGAACCAGTCGAAAAGGTCATGCGATCTGTTTATGCTTTGCATCCGGGGTGGAGTATTCGTCTCATTGTATGTGGGCCCTACACCGAAGAAACCGTTCCATTCAGTCCTTGTTGTGCTTGTGATATCTATTTTGAAGGAGTAGTTAAGACTTGTACTGTTCCATGACCTGAACCTCAGCATGATAGGAATTTCAATATTTAGTGTCAAGTCGCCCTCGGGGACGATCACTATCGTTTTAGCACTACCATGGAATTTTCCAACTGATTCTAGTCCACCATCTATCCATTGACCTAAAAGGAAATCTACCTGGAGAACTTCCAATGTGAGAGATGCATTCTGGTCCACTGCATCCGTGGATGTTATGGTGACCTCGAGCCTTTCTACGGTCGAATTGATCCCATCGCTTGTAAGATTTACCTGATAGAAGTCCTCGTCATCGAATGTGATTGATGTACCGGAGATGGTTGAGGTCACGTTATTGGAGATGTCATCGTCATCATAAGCATAGAACGGGTTGTCGATATCATCGGCCTCTTCCTCGGCCATGATCGAATCGGTCATGGTCCTCATGGAGGACCTTGGGATTTTATTTGTATCATATAGTGAAGCTGGCAGGTTATCGATATCATCGATGGCGATCATCCTGAAGTCTCCTACTCCGGCTTCCATGAGTTCGTTCAGATCGACGAAAGACGGATCCGGTTCAAGCAGGCCGGATGTGGTCTGTTCAACTTCAGGTTCCGGAATTTCGGCTTCTGTTTCGGGAGACGTTCCTGCGTCCACAAATAACGGTATAACGGTTATGATCATCATGATGGCGATCAACAATGGAAAAAATCCGTATCTCTTCATGCATTTTCCTCCAGGATAGCTGTTTCAGGTGCATCGAAGGACAGCATATGCCCTATCAATGGTCCAGATGAACAATGTGATTATAAAGTGTTTATGGTCAGTTGCGGCACTTATAATGTCAGGGAGTTCCATCAGGAAGGCCTTGTCCAGACATCGTCCGGGATATCCTGGTATACATTAAAACCATCATCCTCGATTGGACAATCACTGCCATCCACACAGGACATGACCTCAATGGTGTGCTTCTTGAGAAGCCAGTAATGGATCCTCCACTCCCTGCCGTCATAGAGTGTTGTCTCCTCCCTTTCCGTGACAAGAAGTCCGAAATCCTCCAGCATGTAGAAGAGGTCACGATCCTCTGGTTCCAGAATATTATCCACTATCCTGTCACCGAAACCGAAGAAATTGAGGACATGATATGCCATGTTCTGAGCATCCTCCTCGGTCATATTGTGTTCCTTGTAAGAGTTGACAATAGCCGCCGTCAATCGGTTGAGACTGATTATGAGACCCATATTCCCTACCAAACTTCCACCTTCTGCATTCAATGGAGGAGGTTACCTCCGGGGGCGGACCCGCCTATACAAGAAGGTATATATTACGGTTGTGGGGGTGATGGTACCTTGATCATTGACATTGAAGATTTGAACCGGGTCCGTTATACCATTTGATAGCAAACTATTATAAGTCCTGTCCGATTTTGGTTGATATCCTACCTGGAGGGATGTGATTGGCCTCGACCGATAGGCAACACGAGAAGAAGCTTCGAGAAGCAGAGAAGGCCTACAACAAATGGAAGAAGGCATTCCTTGCGGGAAAGATCTCAAAGGATGAGTTGAAGGAACATCTTCGGCCATTCAAATACGAGCTCAACGAGCTAAATCTGGTCAAGCTAAAGGAAGGAGATCTGCCCCCTGAAGCGGAAAAAGAGAGCGGATCAGAGGATCAAAAGGTTACTGAGACCAAGCCTATGGCATCAGTCTCCTATTCACCCTGGAAGAAGAGATCTTCCCTGACAATGGATGAGATAGAGGAGAGGGTCGACCTCCTTTCCCTTGATTCAAGACCTTCAGAGACCCTACAGATGCTTTATGAGAAAAGATACGGAGAAGAACTTTCTCCTCCGTCCGATCCGGTCATCTTCAGAGTAGAGGGCGAAGATGATGAGGAAAACCTGCTTCCCGGTGCCGGTTTCAGACAGCTTCCATCCTTCGAAGAGGAGGAGAAAGAAGAGGATACACAAGGAGAGCTTGAAGGACCCGTGAAGAGGAAAGAGAGAAAACCTTTCTGGAAGGGACTTGGAAGAAGGAAGAAGAATGGATAACTAGCGGTGATAGATGATGGAAAAGGACCACTATGATCAGGCGGCAACCGTATTCTCACCGGATGGAAGGGTCTATCAGGTGGAATATGCGAGGGAGGCCATCAAGAGAGGTGGTCTGGCAATGGGCATCCGCTTCAAGGACGGGATACTGTTCACTATAGACAAGTCCATCTTCTCACCACTAGTGGAGGAGGATAACCTCGAGAAGTTCTTCAAGGTGACACCGACCATCGGTGCAGCGGCTTCGGGCCTCATTGCCGATGCCAGGGTCCTTATCGATCTTCTAAGGGACAAAGCCCAGGCAGAGAAGAGACGATACGGTGAGGAACCCGATATCCACACGTTGGTGGAATGGGTGTCCAAGATATACGAGGTCTATACGAGATACGAGGGTGTCAGACCATTTGGAACTGCAATAATCCTCGGCGGGGAGGACCCTACTGGTTTCCACCTGTTCGAAACTGATCCTTCCGGAGTCTTCCAGGAGAGAAGGGCCACTGCCATTGGAAAGGGGTCGAAGACCGCAATGGAGATCCTGGAGACCAAACATAGTGTGGACATCAGCCGTGATGATGCAATAGCACTTACATTCGAGATACTCAAGGCCACCCTTGTTGAGAGACCTCAGGATATTCCCAAGGGAGAGGAACTTCACATTATCACAAAGAAGGGATTCGAAAGGATCGACCTTGATGCAGAAGGGGACAGGGTAAAAGAGCTTCTGGAGCGGGTGACAGCGGCCTCTCAAGAGTTGATATTAGAAGAGAAAGGACAAGAAAAGGAACTTCTGAAAGTTCAAAAGGACCTTCCCCATATACTTCTAGATATCAAGGGAGTTACCCATGGTATCATGGAATCCATGATCCAAAAATATCCGGATATAACCTCTCTGAAGAAAGCCAAAGGAAAGGACCTTATGTCCATCCCGGGCATCGGCAAGGTACTTGCCGAAAGGATTATGAAAGCGGTAAAGGACCTTTGAGGAAGGATCCTTCCCAACTTTCAATATATTCCGTTCCGGATAAATATCTATCAGGCGAATTTCTTTGTATTGTTCAAGAGCTTGACGCAGGCTTCTACAGCGCTTCTGGCATTTTCTATTCTGGCCTGGGCCTGCCCCCTGGACATTCCTGGGCCTGTGATCCCTAGACCAACTGGCTTGTCAGCTTCAAGGGAGATATCTATTATCTTTCTCGCAGAATGCTGGATCACAACATCATCGTGGTCGGTCTCTCCCTCGATAACAGCTCCCAGGGCAACTACGCAGTCGATATCCCCCTGTCTGATCAATCTCTTCAGGGCAAAGGGGATGTCATATACTCCCGGAACAGTGACGACGTCCTTAACCTCGCATCCGAGGAACTCGGCGTGCGCCTTGGCCCTCTCCAGCATCATCATGGTTATATCGAAGTTGTACTCCGAAACCACAAATCCCATACCGATCTGTCTTTCTGTCATTGTCATTACTCCTAACTATCGATCTTACTAATGATGGATGCCTCCGATGCCCTCCACCGGACCAGCATCCTCGAATCCCTGTCTCTGGCCTGTGCCAGCCTGAGCAAGGAGATCATCTGGCTTGAAGAGAAGAAGATAAGCATTCTTCGCATGCTCCCTGGTCCTCTTTATGGCCAGATCGACCAACTCCCTGTCTCCATTCGCCTCGTCCATATGGACGAAAACCTCGATGATGTGTATGTTCGTCATCAGCTGTGCCTGGATCAGACCCTGGCTTGCCTCATGTGCGCATGTCTTGTCGATCGTTTCCTTACCCGGCATCCCAAGGGCCATCACTATCTGGCACCCTTCTTCCTCAATAAGTTTCTTTGCTGCAACTGGCAGATCCTTTACCCCGGGAACCGTTCTTCTGATGGTCCTGAAACCGGTCCCAATGGACCTGAGCTCATCGACCGCCTCTCTTCCCATGTTCACCCTGGAAAAGGTGGTATCTACAATGCCTATCCTTTTCAAGGACACCCTCCTGCTTCCCTTAGCCTTTCAATGATCTCGGAGGTCCCTGAGATGTCTCCCGACCTTTTGTCGATCCTTACAACCTCTACATCCAGACCTTTCTCCTTCAGATGCATTTTCAGGTCTTCTTCCTCATCCTTCTGATCGTAACCGAGGGCTATGACATCCGGATGAAGCTCCCTGATTATCCGGAATCTGTCACCTTCATAACCCAGGTAGGCCCCGTCCACAATATTGAGGGCCTCGACCATCTCCCTTCTGGACCTCTCGGTCATAATGGGATGTCTTTTCAAACCTTCAACGGTACAGTCCCTTGCAATAACGACAAGTAGTTCGTCACCGAGCTCTCCTGCCATTCTAAGGAAGTGTAGATGGCCGGGATGCATTATATCAAAGACACCTGTGGCGATCACCCTTTTGCCTTTCTTACTCGGGATAAGTGGATTTATGTCATTGACCGATCCGGGTGAGACCCGGTCAGATGTCTCAATTTCCTTGGGAGGGGAATAATCCTTTTTCCATTTCCCGTCCCAATTTCTCCAGGCATCAATTATCTGCTGACCCACAAGGAATGGGATCCCGTTCTTTCTCGCATATTCCATGACCTGCTCCTTGGGCATGGCCTTTCCGTCATCTCCCATGATCTCGCATCCGACAGAAACACCTGAAAGTCCTGCCATTGTCGATAGGGCGCATGAAAGTTCTGTGTGACCGAAGCGGGTTTCCAGTATCTTGTCCGAACCGATGCAAAGTGGGATATGTCCGGGGGTTCTGAAATGCTCTCCGAATCGGGAAAGGGCCTCTGCACCTTCCAGTTCTGGAAGGTCAAGGGCCAATTTGCCGAATTCACTTATGGTAAGGGCCCGATCTATATCGGTGATCCCGGTAAATGTCTCCCTGTGATTGATGGCAACCGAAAATGATGATCTTGTATCGTAGGGGATATCGTCCGAAATCAATGCTCGGAACAATGGATATTCCCTGGAGAATCGGGGAAATACTTCCTGGAGGAAGGGCAGACCCAGCTCATCCCTAACATCCGGCCGGACCATCAGGAAGATAAGCCCCCCTCCTTCTTTTCTCATGATCCTAATATGCTCAGGTTTACAGAACTCGGCGCCAAGGAAGAAATCACATTCCTCCTCTCGTCCATCCGCATCGTATACAAGAACGAACTTACCATCCCTGAAAGCTTCCAACGCTTTCTCCAGTTCAGAGGCCATCAATAATTACATTGGTGAATTGGAAATAAATATTTTGTATATACCAAAAAACTGGTAGATCATTGGTACTCATCATTCTTCCTGAGGTCATCCTCGACCATGACCTCCTTGAAATGGACCCTTCCGTCCTCTTCCCTTGCCTCCCTGCCCTCCACATCTTCCAGGGTGAATACCCTGCCCTCCTTGTCAAGGGCCCTTCCCAACACTTCATTGGCCTCTTCCATCTTTCCTTTTTTCTGTAAGAGACGGCCTTTGGAGTAAAGTGCGGGGTAATATTTGGGATCGAGGTCGAGGGCCTCCTCATAAACCTCCATGGCCTCATCCTCCCTGCCCTGGGCCTCAAGTGCTGCCCCCAGATTGTTCAGGACAGGTGGTGAGGGGCCTGTCCTGTCCATCAGTTCGACAAGCAGTCCTTCAGCATCTTCCAGTCTGCCGACCTTTATCAGAACGATGGACATGTCAAACAATATTTCAGGGGGAGCATCTTCGAAGGTAGCGGCTTGCTCGTACATCTCAAGGGAGGGTTCAAGAAGACCCATCTCACGATATATTAGTCCCATGATCGATCCTGTCCTCCAGCTGGGTTCTTCGATCTGTCCAAGCTTTGTGTAGCAAAGAGCAGCCCCTTTCCACAATCTGTCGTTCAATAATCTGTTCCCGATCATTGAATATCTTGCCATCTCCACCTCAGGTCCGTCCCCCATTGGCCATTTGTCACCCTCCATCACGGTAATGGACCATTTTGCTTCAGGATAATGGCCGCTCTTGGACCTAGGCTTCAAGGAAGGAGGTCCTGGCACCATCAAAATCACCATAATAGAGTAGGATCATTCCATTTAGCTCCCAGGCCCTACCAAGATCAGGATCAAGTTCCAGACATTCCATTATGGGTCCGTAGGCATCATCGAACTTCATGGATGAATACAATTCCTCGGCATTTTCAAGTGCCTTTACGGCAGAAACATGGTCATCATAGCCTTCATCCATGTGAATATGGAATCAACCTGCTCTTGTTTAAAGGTTACCTGTCAAGTTACTCTGCCTTTATCCAACCATTGCGTTCCAGGACCTCGCCTTCTGAGGGAAAATCCCAGTCTGCAATGGAAAAATGCTTGTTACATCTGGTGCAGGAATAGAGGGAAGAGCCGTATTCCATCAAAGGGTCATAGCACATGGGACAGAGGGCTTTGTTTTTGGATGCAACCTCCATGTAGAACTTGTGCCCTTTGGAGCATTCTATGCCCTGTACCTGCATCCTGTACTGGGTCGCTGTCCTCTTTGTTATTTCTCCACCCATCAATTTCAATCCGTACATGTCGATCCTTCCCCCTTCGTGGATCAACTCGGTCTCCTCATCAACAGCCCGGGTCGGGGATTCACAAAGGGGACATGGACACTCCCGGTCGAAATCCTTTAACCTGATCTCCTCTTCCTTTTTCTTCTCGTACTGGTCTTTTTCAATATTCTGGCCTACCCTTTCTACATGGGTTGCCATGTCATAGCCGCATTTCCTGCATCTTTCGGCATTTTCCTCATTTTGATAAGCACTGCAGTTGGGACAATATTGCATCTTGACACCCCAGGGTGATCCCGTTCCCCTTAGTACAATGGTTTAGAACCTATTTTGATTTGTTGGCCTTCCGATAATAAACAAGTCCGACTGAAGCCACCAAAACCACCATTATTACAAAAGCTGCTAGGTTAATACCGCTCAATAGACCTGGGCCTCGATCTGATACGCTGGTGACCACGAGCTCGACCTGCCCATCCTCGCTCTGAATGAAGCGATGTTCGGCCCTCAGGTCTCCCGATCTTGCGGTCAGGGAATAATCAGAGCAGGGAAGTACTCGAAGGATGCTTTACCACTTTTGTCTGTCACCAGCTCGAAGGTGGAATTATCCACCTCAGACCTTATGGTAACAGAAGCACCAGTGATAGGATCGCCACCACTGTCCCTTACCAGAACTTCGAGCATTGTAAGAGGTGAAAAAGCTGCATATGGTTGGGGGATGATATCTACAAGGTCATCGAAAGCGTAATCTGGACTCTCTCGGGCATGATCGCTCACAATAAATGGAGTGCCGCAGGAATGACCGAACCTAGCCCAGGCCTCCATCCTTGAAGCCATGGTTCTGTTGATGACCTTACCGTCCATGGAACCATGGGGATATCCTGAGGCATTCTCCACATGTCCGCAAAGGGTATGCGAGCATGGATTGATCTTCTCCTCCACGGTATCATAATGGTCTCCAAGGTACTCCATTCCTTTGAAAACATCGATATTCCCGTAGTCCCGTTCAGAAAGCTGTTCCCACCTTACCCACCGAGGGTAGCATCCATGGTCCCATCCAGATGGAGCTCCCATCTCCTCAGCGACCTCCGGGTCCCAGGGATAGTTGCATGAGGGGAGGAATCCGTTCGTTGTCCTCTTCAGCTCCCATTCATAGGATCCCAGCTCGAGGATGGCCACCTCGTTCGTTTTCGCATCTGCAAGGAGATAATCTCCACAATATGCACCGTTGGTGTTCTCGAGCATTATATCCTTGAACTCGTCTATGGAATCTGCATACTGTACCGCCTTTCTCAATCTAACGAAGGATGGAACACCGCCCCATCTGTAGGGTCCTGTTCCAAGAGTGGTCTCTGCAACCACCAGACCAGCGGAGTTAACATAGAATTCTGTGCCGGACCAGATCATTCCTGCAGTGACCTCCATAAAAATTCGATTCCCACTATCAGGAATGATATCGATGAAGACTGCATGGGCGGGTGAGAGGAAATAGGGCATCCACAGAGACTGGCCCATAACGAATCCCCCGTCAGAGGTGGCATCGCCTGTGGCCACGAAGGCTGAGCAGTGATGAGGCGTATCGGAGGGAGGAGAGGGCAAACCATTTCCGAAGGGAAGCCACCACCATATATTTCCAGGAGGTTCAGCCCTCCACCAGATGTCCCATATGGCATTGAGGGCAAGGATATCCCATATGTCAACTGGATCCCCAAGGGGATTAAAGGCTCCTTTCTCGGAAGATCCTTTTGCAATCCCTTCCATCTCCTCTCTCTGCTCAGTGGGGACCAGATGCCAGTATGTCCTTCCGTGCATCCTTACCTCGGACCAATCAAGGTTGTAGGACCTCTCGGTGGCATGTGCGTAAGCTGATAGGGACCTTGGGATCAGGTCATAGAGGACCACGCCATGCTGATAACCGATCTCGGCAGGGGATCCGCTCACCTGAATGTATCTGAAACCCTCCTTCTCCGTGACATAAGCCCCGCAAGGATCCACTTCGCCTGAGATTATGGTAGCATCTACAAATGTGCTGGAGAGCAAAGGTGCAAGAATTATCAAAGCTGCAAGAAGGACGGTTTTTCCTGGGATCTTTTTTTGTCTCATCGATCATCTCCTCCTCTTCATGGTCAGGAGGGCAGCTGCTAAGACAGCAATAAAAAGGAGGGGCACCTCGAATCCGGGAACCGATACACCCCTTTGACGGACATATACGGAATAATATACAACCTCGGAGATCTCATTGCTCTGGATGGACTGGGTAGAAGAGACCTGGAATTTGATGACCGATATCACATTCCTCCAACCGTCCCATCTACTTGGGGTAGTGACAATGACATTGACCCTCTGAGTCCCCTTAAAGGGTAGTTCATAATGGGTCCTGTCCATGATGAAAGCCCATCCATTATCCTCCATCCGGTCCCTCCTTTCGATGGAAATCCCTATTTCATCAGCTCCGTTCCCAGTATTTTCGATCACCAATTCAAGTTCGAACTGGCCTCCCGGTGCAGTCTGGATGTAACCTGGTTTCGATCTGATTGAATACTGATAGACCTGATTTACATGGATGAATGCCTCTGCGGGATTGATATTCCCGTTCGAAACAATATCGATCAAAGCAGGTTCGTAGTACCATGTGCCAGAAATTATAATCTTTTGGATCTCGTCCTGTTCTGTGGCAGTTGTCATCTGTGGCACGAAAACTGACACGGAAAATGTAGGGTCCTGAAGGCCAAGACGACTGACGGTCAGTAGAGGAATATCTGTCACTTCCCAGCCCGCGGTACAATTTGCCTCCAAAGAGATGAAGGCGAATTGGAAATCTATGTCTCTCCACTGCTCGGTCACGACCTTACCAGTGTATGTTATGATACCCCCTCTCTGGGGATCCACATCCACATTCGGTTCATAAGGGTCGATCTCGATAGTGACCTGAAGGTCACCAGCGGCCTCAACCTCGTCAGATCCAAAGAGAAGCAGGATCCCCGGAAAAATAGCGACCACTATGATCAGGGATATCATCCTGATATGGGGGACCATCATATGACAAGGAGAGTTGTTCAGGATATTTAACTGTTCTAATCATACCATGCATCTCCTAATGGCTCCATAGGAGTTGGTGGCAAGTCTTAACAATATGCATGTGAATGACTTATTATCCGAAAGGGGGCCGATTCATGGATGTCCTGATAGTAGGTGGAAACAGCTTCATAGGGGCCAATCTCCAGTCATATCTTCTAAGCAGGGACCAGGGGATCAATATCATTAGCCTGGATGTGGCGCGTGATACCAGAATGGAGGATGTGATGGGACTAAACCAATACCAGGGAAGATACTCATTCAAAGAGGGGGGGATATGCAACCTCTCCACTTACGAGCATTACCTGAAGGTCTCTGATCTCGTCATCAATTGTTCATCCATAGGCTACAGATCAAGGTTCAGCGAGGGCATGGAGCTGTTCATCAGGACCAACATCCAAGGAGCCAGGATGCTTGCAGAGTCGGCCTGCAGGTATCATGTCCCTCTCATGCATATTTCAACGGATGAGGTGTACGGATCATGTCCTTTTACTGTCCACAGGAGAGAAGAGACGGCCCCTCTGGATCCGACCAATTCATTCGCAGCAACAATGGCAGCAGGCGAAAGACTGGTATCACTTGCGGGCAAGAGTAGTGGAAATCCCATAATGATCGCAAGACCATGCGAGTTGATCGGCCCTAACCAGGACCCCGACAGATTGGTCCCGAGGACCATTAGGTCGATCATGGGAGGCAGGCCGCCAGGTATTCGCGAGAAAGGGGGGAGAGATATAGAGATTGGCTCCATGTCCTGGACCTGTGCTCGGCTCTCCATCTTCTCATGGAATCCATCTCGGGATCCTCCGGCACCATTTCACCTGAGGAAGGTGAAAATGTCCATTCCCAACCAGGAGGAACTGTCATTTCAGGAACATCTGTTGCCAGTACACCCACATCAGGTCCCGGAAAATCAACAAAGAGGTCCATCCTCTCCGGTGTATCGATCTTCAACATCACATCAGAGATGAGATACCCCATTACTGATATCGTAGAAAGGACCATGAGGCTGATGGGATCCGTCCTTCCTGTTCAGGAGACATCCCAGGAGGGATACAGGGACCTTGGCTACAATCCCTCGGGGAAGAAGATCACCTATCAAGGTTGGCAGGGCAGATATGATGATATCGATGGCATACTCCTGTCAACGATAGAATGGTACAAGGAAAACCCTGATATGCTGAACCTACCACCCTCACAGAAACTGATGCCATGATCTCACATTCTTCCAAAAAAACATGGTTTCACATCGAAAAAAATAACTTTGATCAACCCATTTAAGCAGCAAGGTTATAGAAAATCGACCATTGAAAGTTAAGTGTGGACAATGATAAATCCAACTCGAATTGTTCACTATCGTTGATTGTTTGATCTAAGTTGGTGATATTATGAAGAGGGATTCAATTGGGGTTTTTATTGATGGTGACTATTTTGATAGTGTTCTGAGGAACGAGTTCGAGTCCAGAAGGATAGATTTCCTTACATTCTCGCAGTTGATCATACCTGAGGACTGCCACAGGTTCAGGACATACTACTACAAATCCACCCCATATCTGGGATTGGATGCATCTCCGGAGGACAGGTCAAGGTCGGAGGGGGTGGAGAAGTTCCTTCAGTCATTGAGACATCTTCCAAGGTTCAAGGTCAGGACAGGAGACCTGTCAAGGAGCTCTGATGGTCAGTTCCGGAGGAAAGGAGTCAATGTTTCCATGGCCATTGACATAACCAGACTTTCCACCGAGAGGATCATAGACCAGGTCTTCCTGGTGTGTTCCGATCCGGACCTCCTTCCTCTTCTTAAGGCCATCCGGGATATGGGAATCCTTGTAAGATTATACCATGGAGAAAACGTGCCTGAAAGGATGCTCGCAGAATCAGATGAATCCACAAGGATCGACGATGAGATCATCCAGAGGTCCCTTAGGGAAAATCATTACCAGTAGGTGGAATTCAATGATGCCGCTTGGTCATCTTGGCATTCCTCTGCTGGTTCCCATTATCGGGAAGAATATTCGAATAGATGTAAGGCTCCTTCTTATAGGCTCGATCCTGCCAGATATTATCGACAAGCCCCTTGGACATCTTCTGTTACCAGGTGATAATGGTAGGATATTCGCCCATACACTTCTCTTTGCTCTATCGGTCTTACTCATAGGTTTGGTCTTTAGACCTGTGTTGTCACTTTCCATAGGAGTGAGTTTCCATCATATTCTCGATGGGATGTTCCTTGATCCAGAAACCTCTTTCTGGCCTTTGCTTGGACCTTTCCAGTCCTATGATTTCCAAGTATCTCAGTGGCTGGAAGCATTCACGGAACCCTTCACAGTCGGAGAGGAGGTCATTGGACTGTTGTTGATCTGTATTTTCATATATCTTACCGGTGCGTATCGTATCGATAATGCCCTGAAATTACTGAGGGGGGGAAAACTCCGATAGATCGGGCAACTAAAAAACAATTAATATAAGGAGTCCATGGAGTAGAATCCAACCCTATGGCCGGGATGGTGTAGCCTGGTAGCATCGGGGACTGTGGATCCCCTCGCCCGAGTTCAAATCTCGGTCCCGGCCCTCCCCCACAAAGTTCAAGGGGTGTCATTCTGGCAGAAGCTGAACAAAAGGCCCCGGCTCAAAATCCCATGGCGGAGATGTGTCAAGGGCCAACAGGCTTCCTGTACGCCCTGGCCTTCATGTTCCTAATGATGATCATGATCAACAGGGACCTTGGTGACTCCATCTCCGGATATGTGGGCCTTGTTCTGATGCCCATTATCGGTTTTTCCTCCAAATGGCCATTACTGACAATGGTCGGTGCGGGTCTTCTCACGATCACCATCTCGACCACTATCAGACATTTTACTATGGACTGGATGGACCTGGCAAGGAAGCAGAGGATAATGAACGCTTATAATAAGGAGCTGAGGCAGGCCCAGAAGGACAACAATAAGTCTAAAGTGGAGAAGCTTCAGGAACAGAACGCCGACATCATGTCAATGCAGTCGCAGACCATGATGACACAGATGAAGGCCTCCATCTTCTCCATGGTCATCGCGATATTGATATTCAGGTGGATGTACACATTCATCTCCACGGTTCCCCAACCCACAGCAACAACGCCATGGGATCCCTCATGGACCCTAACAGGTTCGGCTTTTGAACAGGTCTGCGGTACGATATGTTTCGGAGGAAAGGGATTCCCATACTGGATCCTGCTCTATATGGTTATCACCATCCCCATAGGCCAGGCATTGATGAGAGGCCTGAAGTTCTATGAGTTCCAAAGGAAGCTCAAGGAAAAGGGAGAGGACATTTTCGGGATCCAGCCGGTCAAGGATGTGACCGAAACGGAAAAGGAAGAGAGGCCTGACAAGAAGGAAGCCATCTCGAACCGGAAAAAAGATCAGGCAGACAGGAAGAAAGATCATAAGGGCCAAAATAGGGGAAAGAAAAATCATGATCGAAAGCATGGTAAGTAGCGGTCCGAATTGAACGATGAAGGAGGCGTTTATATGGGTGAAGAGCTTGAATTGATACAGATCGGTAAGGTGAAAGAGGTTTATTCCGTGAAAGAAACTGACGAACTTGAATTCAGGTTCACGGACAAGATATCGGTATTCGATAAAGTTATCCCATCCATGATCCCCAGGAAGGGGGAGAGCCTATGCAGAACCTCGGCCTTCTGGTTTGGAAAAGGGAAGGAGCTTGGGATCGGATCCCATTTCATCAAAATGACAGGTCCGTCTTCGATGAGGGTGAAGAAGGTGAGGATCGAAAAGGACATGAAAAGGATCACACCTGAGTCTACATCGATCCTGATCCCCCTTGAGTTCATAGCCAGATATTATATGGCCGGATCCCTCCTTGACAGGATGAAGAAGGGGAAAGTGACCAATTCTGATGTGGGATTCCCTGAGAACCATGTACCGGTTTACGGTGAGCCACTACCACAACCACTCCTGGAAGCAACAACCAAGCTTGAGGAAGTGGACAGACCTCTTTCCGATAAAGAGGCCATGACATTGGCAAAGCTTGATCCAGCGGAATGGAAATCCATCTGGGATTCCGTCCTCAAGATCGATGAAGTGATAAAGAAGGAATCCGGGTCCAGAGGCCTGATCCATGTTGATGGGAAGAAGGAGTTCGGATTCGACGAGGACCGCAACATCATGCTTATAGATACCTTCGGAACCGCTGATGAGGACCGCTTCTGGGATATCAAAGAATACGAGAAGGGGAAGAAGGTGGAGCTATCCAAGGAAGTTGTAAGGCAGTTCTACAGGTCCTCTGGATACCACAAAAGCCTCATGGAGGCCAGGGAGAAGGGCATTTCCAAGGATAGAGAACCCCCAATACCCCCCTTACCCGAAAACGAGATCTGCAAGATCGCAGACCTTTACAAGGAGATGTTCCAGAGGTTGACTGGTGAAAAATTCTGATCCATTCTTAAATTTGCTTCAATCTCCTGTCATATTCAGATCGCTATTAAGGGATCGAACAAGACCTCCTTTGCCTTGTTCAATTTCCTCATCTCTTCATTGATCGTCTCCCGGTACAGTTCCCCCACACCTCTATTGAGGTCCGGATGATACAATAGCGCCCTTTTCCTGTATGCTTTCCTCATTTCCAGGAGTGTGGCTGATCGGGGAACCCTGAGAATGGAATATAGGTCCTCACCATCTATCAGGATATCCTCCATGTCCAGGTAGATCTCCTCTTCCACCTCTGCTTCTATCTTTTTTTCCTGTTTTGGTATCGTCTTGAACTTCAATTGGGAAGATGTGCCGGAAGTGGACCTTGTTCCGCTGGGGGGAGTCCTTGTTGACGGCACGCCCATCTCATTCACGAAATCCTCGAAGGACTTCACCTTTGGCTTCTCAACAGATCTCTCGGATGTCCTTCGTATATCCGATGGATCGATCTCCGGTGTGTTCTTTCTTGAAATGGGTTCTAGATCAGCTTTGAGATCGCTGAAGTTCTGCCCACGGGTGAAAATCATCGGAGAGCCCACAACAGGAGTGATCGATACCCCTGTTCCAGACGATGGAACGAATTCTTCCAATTTCAATGCTCTCAAATAACTAATGAACAAAGTGATCTCCAGAAAAATGAAATAGGTCATAGCAAAACCAAAGGGAAGGCCCCATGGTAAGGTAACCTGTCCAAATAGTATGAAACCAAGGATGACTATGGAAAATCCCGTCGATGAAAGAATTGCGGGAATGCCGGTGAGAAGGCCTCTGCCTTTCAGATAGGGGAGTATGATCGATGCAAGAAAACTCCAGAGACCAACCTGGAGAAGGAAATAGTTGATCGGTGTGGGTGAAATGAATGAGAGTCCGATCACGAATGGACTTGTGAGAAGCATCAGGACCGAGAGAGTACCAAGTACCCTACCGCTCCTGTCAGTTGAGCCCCTGATCATCAGGAAGAGGCCTCTGAGGACACGAAATGTTCCTATGAAGAACAGAAGCAATATCAGGACCACCAGGACGAACCCGAAGAAAGAAGAGAGTAAAGCCACGTAAAGTAGAAAACCTAAGAATACACAAACGACCCATAAATTGAGGCCAACAAGCTGGCCTTTGATCCCTCGACGTAGATCATCCTTCATGAGCCCACTACTCTCTTTCCTTGAATGGACAATGATTTCTCTCTATAAAAGACAGTTATTAAGATAATTTTAAATAAGGGTCAAGGTTCCATCGGGGAATTCGTGGTGCTGGAATTCGTAATCGCAACCCTCCTATCCCTCTTTGCCATCATCAATCCGATGGGAGCGGTCCCTAACTATGTCGTCCTTACCTCAGGGTATACGTTAAAAGAGAAGAGGTTGGTCATTAAGAAGGCGGTGATGGTCGCCCTGGGTGTCTTGATAATCTTCACCTTGCTGGGGCAATTCATTTTCGATTTCCTCAATATCACCGTTCCTGCCTTCAGGATTGCCGGAGGTGCAATTCTTTTCCTGATAGCAATGGATATGGTTCGTGGAAATACACCTCAGGCCAAGATGAACCAGAAGGAGAAGGAAGAGAACCTGGACAAGGACCAGGTCGGTGTGGTACCGCTGGGAGTACCGCTACTTGCAGGACCTGGATCCATTACGACTGTAATGATTGCCGTCAGTGATAACTCCCATAACCAACTGATAAGTATCCTTGTTGTTGTGGCCTGTGTTTCGTTCGTCCTTCTGTTCGCATATATGGTCCTGCGAAATTCGGATCTGATCTTCAAGAGGCTTGGAAGGACCGGCACCAAGATCTTCTCAAGGATCATGGGTCTTCTTCTCGGTGCGATCGCCATTCAGTTCATGGCCGATGGCTTAAAAGGACTGTTCCCCGTTCTCGCCTGAGGCAGGAAGATCTCATGAACGAGGACCCTTGGGAACTGCATTACAGGACCGGAGCTGCTCAATGGAGGGGATCCCCATATACGTTACCCAAGACACCATCGGGATCTAGGGTTCTGGATGTGGGATGTGGGACCGGTTCCACTCTAATCAAAGTAGCTGAAGCCGGTCACGATGTTGTAGGACTTGATATCTCTCCCACAGCCCTGAATATTACGAGGGGGAGGCTCATTTCTAGAGGATTGCATGCAGAACTCCATGTAATGGATCTGACCGGACCGATACCTGATATTGGCAGGTTCGACCTTATTTGCATCCACTACGTCCTGGGAGCTATGGAATATGAGGGGAGAAAAAACGCTTCTGAAAACCTGATGCATCTGATGAGACCATCTGGACTCCTATCTTTCGAGGACCTATCTGCTGGCGATGTCAGAGAGGGAAAAGGGACCATGGTAGAAGAGAGGACGTTTCGAAAAGGAAACGGTATCATTCAGCATTTCTTCAATCCTGATGAGTTAAAGGACCTTTTCAAAGGATTGGAGACCATTGAGCTCCTTTCAGAATCCTGGTCCCATTCATCAATGGAACGACACAGGATCAGAGCGCTTCTTCGTCATCCCTGACGTGGTATATCCGGCAGGACATCGGGCTTGTTCATGGGTCTGAACGTTGTAGTATCAACGAACACTCCATACTGGTAAGCTCTTGCGCAAACCCTGCCGTTAATTGTGAACTCCGACCGAAGGGCCCATCTGGGTCCCATCAATTCCTCTACCCATATCCTGCCTAAGACCTTGTCCATTAACCTTGCGGGAAGCTTGAAATCTATCTCGGTCCTTGCAAGGACTGGAACGGAACCACCTGAGAAGAGGTCCCTGATATCAACATATTTTGAAAGAAGTTCCATCCTCAGGTCCTCCAACCATCTCTGGTAGACCTGATTTGACATTATCCCTGCGAAATCAACCTCATAGGTCATTACGGTGAATTCCCGTTCCACCTGGTCTATTCCCATTCTGACTCCTCCCTGTGCCCAACGCGAAGCCATTATAGAAAACTTAACCTCTCAATCAAATATCACCTTGCCCATTACCGGGAAGATGGAAATCAGGGAAACGGCTGCGGAGACACCCTGGGTTGACAGTAGAAGGACCCCAAAACTCATCCTGATAGTATTGGCCCTTGTTGTGTTCATGTTCATCCTCGCCAAGGTCATCGATACCAGGGACCCACCAACAGGATGGGACGGGCATGGGGATGGCCTTGCCATTCTGCATATATTCGAGATTGGGTGTCTTCTCCTTATGGCAGGTTCCTATCTTCATGCATGGAAGAATTGGGGAAGGAAGAAAGCCACTTTCTTCTTCATATTCGCCCTTGTATATGGTTTCATTCTGGAAGAGATCACCGTCACCCAGTCAGGTTATTACCAGTATAATCCCAACTCTTGGATAATGATAGGATCGACCCAGATGGCAGTTCCTTTCTGCTGGACCGCTGTTATCTATGCTTGCATAAGGACCATAGAAGGAAGAATTGAGCTCAGGCGACTTGCAAAGATCGAGAAAGGACTGCTAGCTGGAGTTCTGGCGGTTTCGATAGACGTTGGTATAGATGCAGTATTTGCCAACTATGGATTTTGGCATTGGGAAGAATGGCAGTGGCTTGGTGTTCCTCTTGCCAATTATACTGCCTGGTTCATGGCAGTGGGCGGTTTCACGATCATTTGGACTGACATTCAGGAGATCAGAGTGCCAACCCTGTTCAAGGAGATATCAATGGCTGCTGGGGTGGTCATATCATATGGTCTTTTGCTCCTTTTTGTCTATCTCACCTACTTCTTCCAGGTGGTGGTCTTCGGATGACGGATCTGAAGAGTTTCCTTTCCTACCAAGAGGTATTCGTTCTCCTGGCCCATCTCGCAGGTGTGGTCATTTCCGTTTGGATGGGGAGGTGGGACCTGTTGGCAGCAGGAATTGCCTTCGGCATACCTTCCACCTTTCTTTTCCATGATCTTTCACCGGGAGGGAGAGGCTATATGATAAGCATCATCCAAAGACTGATCCGATGAGTTTCCACTTTTTCATGGATTATATCTAAATATCCCTCTTTGATAGTTGGATATGGTATTGATATGAAAGATTACGATCTAATCGTATTGGGTTCGGGAGCTGGAATGAACGCGGCCTCCGAGGCTTACTCGAGAGGAATGAAGGTTGCAGTAATCGACAATGGGCCCATAGGTGGTACTTGTCTGAACAGGGGCTGTATCCCTACAAAAATAATTCTATATCCCGCCGATGTTGTCCAGATGTTAAGGGATGCCAAGAGGGTAGGAGTATCGGCTAAAGAAGTGAAAGTGGACTTCGAGTTGGTAATGAAGAGGATGCATGAACTTGTGGATTCTGATGTTGCCCAGATGAACAGGGGTGTGAAAGCGGGTTGGGGGAAGGGCCTTGACTTCTATCATGCAACTGCAAGTTTTGTCGATAATATGGTCCTGGAGGTAGACACCAAGAAGATCAAAGCTCCTTTGATACTTATTGCGGCTGGGACAAGAGAAGCGATTCCAAAGATCAAAGGTCTGAAAGAGATAGGGTTCATAGACTCGACCAAGGCACTGGAGCTGAAAAAACCTCCTGCCAGTTTGATAATCATCGGAGGAGGTTACATCGCAACAGAATTTGCACATTTCTTCGATTCTGTCGGTGTGAAGGTCACCATACTGGGAAGGAACAAGGTACTACTCCCGCAGGAGGAACCTGAGATCTCAATGGAAGTGAAAAGGAGACTCTCTGAGAGAATGAAGGTCCATACAGATTTCGAAGTGGAAAAGGCCGGGACAGAGAACGGTCAGAAATATGTGGTGGCAAGGGATAGGGCAACTGAAAAAAGGTACAGATTCCGGGCAGAAGAGATCATGGTCGCATCGGGAAGAATATCGAATGCAGACCTGTTCCATCCAGAAAAGACCGGTGTGAAAACTGATACAAAGGGTTTCGTCCTGGTAGACAAATTCCTCAGGACAAATGTTGAAGGCATCTATGCGATCGGTGATGCTATAGGGAGGAATATGTTCAGGCACACTGCCAATTATGAATCTGAGATCGCATGGAATAATATGGTCGCTCAGACAGAGGAAGAGATGCAGGTAATTGATGAACATGCGGTTCCCCATGCAGTCTTCACCTGGCCTGAAGTGGCCAGTGTTGGTCTAAGGGAACAGGATGCATTAGATCTGAAGAACCTCGTACTTATCGGACAGGCTTCATACAACGACGCCATCAAGGGATATGCAATGGGTGATGAGGGCAATAGTTTTGTTAAGGTCGTTTTGGAAGCAAAAACAAGAAAGATCCTGGGGCACATGCCGTAGGCCCCCATGCCACTGCCATGGTCCAGCCTCTCGTATATCTTATGAACTCAGGGAAAGGCACCTATTTGCCCCTTGTGAGAGCACAGACCATTCATCCGGCTATGGAGGAGATAATGGTCAGGGCTTTTGGGAACCTCAGACCTGGAAAGGGACAGGAGGATCAATTCGGCCACCACGATCATGACCATGGAAACGGTCAAGAACATCACCATTGATATTTCCCATCTCTTATGATGGAAAACGGTAAATACAGTCCGATCCACTTGACCGGCTGTATCAGAGGTGAATATGTTGAGATCGGTCCTTGCCAGTCTTTGTGCTATCATGTTGATCGCGATGATTTATCTCGATATCAACGAAGAAAATATTGCAGAAGGGGCCTCCAGAGCAGAGGGGAACATCCTTTATGTTTCGGAAACAGGATCCACTTGGTCCTCGATCCAGGATGCCCTGGATAATGCTACGTCGGGGGATACTGTCTACATTGCTCCCGGAAACTACAGCCGGGGATTCCTTCTTCTACAGGACGGGATAACGATGATCGGAAATTCCTCCGGTGATGTAAATATCAGGGCACCTGGAGAAGAAGCGGTCATTGGGATATCGAGCGATGATTCCTCGATCAGCGGTCTGAATATAATCGAGGACGGGGGCCATTTAAACCTTCTCATGATAAGCCAGTGTAAGGATCTCACCTTGAAGGATATCACGATAGAAAGCTCCCTCTCCCACTGCATGTTTGTCTCGGACTGCACGAATATTTCCCTCGAGAACTTATATATCGATTCCGGAGAAAGACAAGCGATCGAATTTAGGGATATCTGGAGATCGGACTTGGACGGATTTGTATTCGTATCATCGGGTTCTCCCGATGCAATTATGTTTTCAAAAGACTGTATTGGCGTAAGGATCTCAAACGGCACAATAACCATGGATGATCCCGATTCTATCGCCTTCCAGTCGGAAGATGAGATCGGTCTTGTCATAGACAATGTTTCCGTCACCTATCAGAACGAATTCATACGAATGGAAATGGGAACCGTCGTCTGTTACGACACATTCTTTGGATCAGATGATGTGAACATCACTTCGAGTTCTGTAAACGATACTTTCACCGCCTATGTCAGAAAGGAATTGACGGCCTTCAAGGAGGAAAGGAATGGATCGATGACCCCCACAGAGGGGGTTGAGATCAACATATCATCAGAACTTGGTGCCGAATACAGGACCCCATATTATGGAGGATCGGACGAGGTCTCCTCCCAAGGTGGGAACTTCATAGAACCGATAGAGGTAATGTTCTTCAATATGACCGGAGGCGGATTCCCACATACCCAGGGAACGGCTTCTCTGGAAGCTTTCTATCCCGAGGCGGATATGAACGGGACTGTTGTAATAAGTGAGATAGATCTCTCTAACAAGGACACAATTATATTAGAATTCAGAGACATTTGGCATACTAACGGGACAATATTTGGGAAGGTCACCTATGGGGTGGGACCTTTGAACGGATCGAACGTATCGAAAGCTGTATTGGGGTTGGGGCGGGATATTGACCTGACCGGCCTGCAGGTGATCAGCTCGATATCCGAGTACCTTCTGAGGACCTCATCGTCTGGAATATAACAACGGATGAAAATGGTACATTCCATATTCCAAATATACCATTTCATTATAATTATACACTCTTGATCATTCCGGAAGACTGGGCAATGATCGATGGAAGTGAGAGCGGATACATCATCTGGACACAGATGTTCGCTCATCCTCCAACAGGATATGGTCAATCGTATCCGGATACCGAGATCGATGTTTCAGTTCCCTATTATTACCACATCCCTCCTGTCGATGGTTCCATTTCAGGAACCGTCAGATACAGTGGAGGGCCCCATGATGGAGGAGGGGCTTCCAATGTAACTGTGGAACTATATAATCTGACAGGAGCTCTCATTAGGGTGGTCCTCTCCGATGATGAAGGTAACTTCACATTTAAGAACATCAGTTTCGGAGAGGGATACGAGCTCAAAGCGAACCCCTCGGATGATATTCTTGGTATCAACAATGAAAGGACCGGATACCTCCTCTGGGATGGGTCCGCTTTCAATCATACAACAGACATTGTCTACAATATTTCGCTGAAGCATTATGAATACATACCGCCCATCATCAAACACCCGAAGGTTGCGATCATTGACAAGGATAACGATCCTCTCGAGGATGTGAAGGTCACTGTCAAGATCGGAGATGATACTTTCATTGCTTTCACAGATGAGAATGGCATCGCCGAATTCATCGATCTTAATGGAACGAACTTCCCAACCATAGCTTCCTTCAAGGGAGAACTCGATGGGTACGATTCAATCAAATGGGATCAGGGTGAAGGAATACCCAAGATGGGGGAGGAGAAGGGGAGATCGGACGACCTTTTACTGATCTGGATACTTATCGGTATGATCGTCATTATACTGGTATTCGGAACGATCCTCATAATAGGAAGAAAAAAACCACCAATTGAAGAGGAATGAAGGAAAAATCCAATCCAAATTCACCCGATCAATGAGGATTACATAGCATAGATTTATATACTACAAAATTTTTTGATTATTACGGGTAGGACAGAAAGTCGGCCTGAAAAGGGATGGGATCACCGATAGGACCAAATTTACCCGAAATTCAAATAACATTAGGAAGGAGGTAGAAAAAGATGAGATACAGAACATTAGCGGCTGTAATACTGCTCCTGGCATCGATGATGGGAGCCGTGTTACTGATCGCTGAAGAGACAGGTGCGGATGCCCCGATAGCTCCCACCATGAGATACGTTTCACCCACAGGCTCCACATATATGACAATCCAGGATGCAGTGGATGATGCAATGGATGGAGATACGATCATTGTTGGTAATGGGACCTATTCAGAAAATGTCCAGATAACCACAAGCAACCTAACGATTATGGGAAATTCAACCAGTGGGGTCAATATTAGTTCAGCAGTGATGACATTCTATTTGGGAAGTGTCACAAATGTAACCCTCACCAACATGAACATCAGCAGCACAAACTCCCAGGCAATGAGGATATTCGATTCCGATAACATAACTCTCATGGGCCTCACGCTATGGTCAGAGGGAGGGACTGATGGTTGCTTCTACATAGACACCTCAGAGAATGTGACAGCGGACCTAGATTGGTTCACATTCACACCTTTTATCGTACATGCTGAAGGTGATGGTAACAATGCCATCAAGTTGTACTCTACAAAGGATATCTTCCTACTGTTCGTGGACATATCCTCCCAGGGAGATTCCTCCCATGGAGTGGCAACCTATACCGAAAATGAGAGGGTAGCTGTCGTCTACTCATCGATCATGGCAACGGGGGCTAATTCAGATTCATTCCATTGTCAGGGAGAACTCCTCATGATTGCCTCAGGTTTCATGGAGATGCACGGGGATGATTTCATAGATATCAGTGACGGGAGGTTCATGACAATCGATACGGATGTTCCGGATACCGACGTCAACGTTGGAGCAAATGCCGTCCTCGGAGTGTTCTATGACAGGTTCCTAACGGTTTATGACGAGGAAGGAAATGGTGTCGAAAATGTCGAAGTAAAGCTGGAGGACCAGATGGAAGGTGTGGTCTATTCCACTCCTTTCTTCGGGGGAAGCGACGTTAAATCCGATATGGATGGGATGGTGGAATCCATTTCATGCCTGCAGAAGTACTTCGATGGTTCGAATACACCTCAATGGGGTAACAACTACCTCTCTCTCTTCTATGCAGATGGTGACATTCCGGTGAGTATGAACATCATGATAGATGATGCAAATACAACCGATGATCTGGATGTCATACTATCAGATTTCGATATACCTGATGAGGCCGTTAATGTGGAAGCGGTAACGATATCTCACGAGCAGATAGACCTATCATTCGAGGCCTCAACTGCCCTTGATATCGATCACTATGAGGTCTGGGTCAACTCAGGATCCGGAATGACATGGGATTTCAACACTACAATTCCCGGAACATTCCCTTACATGGCCCTTATCCCGGACACTACATACAGCTTCCAGGTGATCTCCGTCGATGATGACGGGCTCATGTCCGATGGCGTTGTTGTGGCAAATACAACAAATCCCCCTGTGAACGGAACGATCGAGGGAATGATCGAATACATGGCAGGACCAATGGATGGAATGGCAGCAGAAGCAGCCATGGTCGTTGTGAGTAACTCCACCGGAATAGAGCTTGCCAATATTACAACAGGCGTCAGTGGTATGTACAACTTCCAGGAGGTCCCCTTCGGTGATAATTATATCATGACTGTATATCCCTTCGGCTATGTCCTGGATGGAGGGATGGTTTCAGGATACCTGGTTTGGACAGGACCCTTCGATCACCACATGGATATGATGATGAACGTTTCATTGTACTTTTATAGCTACGACAGAGACGATATCTCAGGCGTGATCACTTACGAGGGAGGATCCATGGATGGCATGAATGCAACTGATGCCTTAGTCACCCTTTACAACCAGACAATGGTCCAGATCGATCAGGTCACCATCGGAACTGACGGAATGTACCTTTTCGAGGATGTTCCTTTCGGGAATGGTTACACAGTGAAAATCACACCAGACAATGCCGTAATTGATATGGGAACAGTATCCGGTTACCTGGAAAAGTCCGTAACCTTTGACCATAATGGTGTTACCCAGGAAGATGTGATGTTACATTATTATGAATACATCTATGTCACGGACGACATTCATGGAATGGTCACCTACAATGGAGGAACAATGGACGGGATGAACGCCACCAATGCGACCGTCCACCTTCTAAACGAATCGATGGTCGTGATCGCAGAATTCACGACCAACGAGACCGGGATGTATATCTTCCAGGATGTTGAGTTCGGTGTAAACTACTCGATCAGGATCATCCCACAGGACTCTGTTGCAGATGGTGGAGAAGTATCCGGCTATATGGCGAACGTATCAGACCTTTTCAATCACACAGGTATACTGGAAATGGACTTCGAGTTGGAGTACTACGAATATATCCCTCCCGCCCCTACAACCGGACCAATAATGGGTATGATCACCTACAAGGAAGGTGCCAAGGACGGACAGCCGATGATCGGAGCCACAGTCTCCATCGTGAATGCAGCTGGTGCATATACTAACCGCACAACCAATTCAACTGGCCACTACAAGGTGGTGGACATGCCGTTTGGCCCGTACACCATCACGGTATTCCCACCAGCAGCCGATGAAGCTGTTTTGAACGAAAAGAGCGGTTACCTGGCTGAGGAGTTCGACACCTTCACACTGAACTCTGCAACAGGTGTCACCAAGGATTATGAACTTGTCTACTACGAGTACATCCCCCCGGTGGTGGAACATCCCTCCTTGATAATCAAGGATAAGGATGGAAATCCGATCCCTGGTGTCTTCGTTACTGTGACCGTTGGGGAGAATATTTACACAGCTACGACCGACGCTGATGGAAAGGCGACCTTCACTGAACTGGAAGGAACCGCCTTCCCCTCAGGGGCGAATTACATGGCTGAGAAGACAGGCTATGATACTCTGGAATGGGAAGGAGATACGGTGCCCGCCATGAAGGAGAAGAAGGATAAGGAAACTGATGACAGCAACCTGCTTCTCTTCATCATCATAGCCGTAGTGGTACTAGTGATCCTCATCATCCTGTTCCTTCTCGTCAGGAAGAAGGGTGACGAGGGCGGATGGGAAGAGTGATCAAATAACCGATTGGGGGGTGGTTAACACCCCCTTTTTTTTTAATTTCACTTCCTTTAACATGTAAAGGAGACCCGAGTTAATGATTCAATCTTGAACCGAAATCATTTATTACTGCCGAGTCAAAGTTGTTTAATATCGATTAAAGATCAATGGAGGTGTTGAATGTATCGAAAAGGAGCGGCAATTCTATTAGCGTTCGCCATGACGTTGACCGTCTGGACCTTGATCCAGACCGAGGATGAGGTGCAGGGTGCGACTACCGGATCGACCACTGACCAAACCATCTGGGAACATGATTACCCCTTCATCGGGACAAAAGCCATTGACGGAGTGGCTGTGGGAGAGATCTATACCGACAAACCTGGAAGCGAGTCGGTGATCGTATCCAGGGACGGTGGAGTGTATATAATCTACTTTGAGAACAACCAGTGGATCAAGGAGAAGATCTGGCAGTCGCCGGGTCAGCAGTTGACCCCTGCGATAGGAGATCTCAGACCTGATAAGACTGGAAATGAGATCTTCGTTGTCGGTTTGTCCTCCGGGGATGAGGATAATAATCCAGGAGATGGTACTGCAACCGTTCTCTATAGAACAGGCTCTTCATGGACAACAGAGAGGGCTTACACTGATGAGATGTTGATCCACGGATGCGCGATTGGGGATCTGGACCCCAATCATCCAGGAGTTGAAGCTGTTGTAACAACCTTCAACTACACTGCTTTGATGGTCTGGTGGGATACGGACCATTGGAACAATTCATTGATCTATCAAGATTCACACAATGTTAGAAAAGCAGTCATTGCGGACCTTACTGATGCTCATGACGGTAACGAGGTTGTATGTGTATCCAAATCGGGCAATGCAACTGTTGCATGGGGGACCGCCGGGGACTGGACGGTGGAGAGCATCTACAGCGATCTTCCTATCGCTAGAGTAGCTGTAGGCAATGTGGATCCCGACCCTGGTCTGGAGATCTATATCGGATGTGATGTCCCGACCGGTGATGTGATCGGAATTAAATGGGATGGATCACAATGGGTCGAAAGGGCCATTTTCACCGATACCGATAAGAACAGAGGGGTCTGGACAGGAGATGTGGATCCGAACATACCTGGTAATGAGCTTTACTCATTCGGATACTCAAGGAGACTTGTACAAATCACCGGTGACTTTGCAGGCGGATGGAATTACAAGGACCTTTTCCTTGACACAGCAAGGGGTCATGAGATCAGGGTAGGCGATCTGAGGTCTGACATTCCCGGGAACGAGATTGCAATAGTGGGATATTCCAACAATATGACTCTGGTATATCCTTCAGAGTGGGTGTACGACCAGCCGTTGATCGGTTCCGATCCCATCGATGGAATAGCAGTGGGAGAGGTGTACCCGGAAAAACCCGGTTTCGAAACGGTTATAACCTCCAGGGACGGAGGTGTCTACGTAAACTACCTCGAAAACAGTCAATGGAAGAACGAGAAGATCTGGCAGTCACCTGGTCAGCAATTGACACCGGCCATAGGTGACATCAGACCCGACAAAGCCGGAAACGAGATCCTCGTGGCAGGACTCTCCTCCGGGGATGAAGATAATAATCCGGGAGATGGAACAGCAACTGTCCTTTACAGGGATGGTTCAACCTGGAAATCTGAAAGAGCTTACACGGATGAGAAGTTGATACATGGATGTGATGTGGGAGATCTCGATCCAACAAGACCTGGTGTCGAGATGGTATTCACAACGTTTAATTATACTGCTGTTCTCGGCTGGTGGGACGGGACAGGATATCAGAGTGAGCTCCTTTTCAAGGACTCCCACAACGTCAGGAAAGCTGTCATAGCCGACCTTCTACCGACCCATCCCGGAAACGAAGTGGTCTGTGTCTCAAAGTCAGGGAATGCGACTCTCGTTTACGGGACCATCGGTGATTGGACAGCAGAGACAATTTACAGTGGATTGTCCCTGGCAAGGGTTGCGGTGGGCAATGTCGATCCCGATCCGGGCCTGGAGATATATCTTGGCTGTGATGTTCCAACCGGAGACGTAATCGGTCTCAAATGGGACGGATCCAGCTGGATCAATACCGTCATTTTCCAGGACACCGACAAGAACAGGGGTGTCTGGACCGGGGATGTCGATCCGGATATACCTGGACAGGAGCTCTATACCTTCGGATATTCACGCAGACTGATGCAGATATCCGATCCCTTCGGGACCGGAAAAGCCGAAAAGGAACTTTTCCTGGACACTGCAAGAGGCCATGAGATAAGGGTCGGAGACCTCATCCCCAATAAGGAGGGAAACGAGATCGGTATCGTTGGATATTCCAACAACCTGACCATAGTCCACCTCAGGAATGAAGGAGAACCTGTTGTCCCGACACTGACCGGAGAGGGATCCTTAACGGTAGCATCCGGTGGTTCCGGAACTGTCAACCTCAAGGTCGATGGTGATTCTTACATGTCCCTTGAAGCATCAACTCTTGACGGTGCACAGGTATCGATCTATCCTCAGACCGTTTTCATCAAGGGCGATGTTAAGCTTGGTGTAATGGCAGAGAATACCAATACCGAGATCACAGGAGATATCACGGTGACATTGCGCCATATTGGTGGAACGGTGACAAAGACCGTATCGGTCACGATCACACCAGACACCTCTGCACCTTCGGGCACCGGAGCATCATCCAGTGGGGGAGCCATCAGTGAGGGATCCAAGGTCCTCTACAATGATACCGTCGAGATCGCTCTGTCAGAAGCTGTTACCCAAGACTCATTTGATTCGGCATTGTCAGCAGGTGATGTCAAGCTGACAGTTGGTGACGAAACACAGAACGTTTCCTTCTCTCTTTCAGAGGACGGGACCAAGGTCATCATCACTCTGAATGAAGAGATGAAGACAGGAACAGCTGTCATCTCGATCGGAGGACTCAAGGACCTCGCAGGGAATACCATGGAAACCTACTCGCTCACCCTTGAGGTGGAAAGTGGGAAAGATGACAGTGAAGATGACGTAGGTGCTGAGTGGTTGATCATCCTGGTGGTCGTTGTCATCCTGATCATCGCGGTGGTCCTCATTGCCTACTTCATGATGGCAAATAAAAAGGAGGAGGAAGAGATTCCCGAGGACCTGCCGAAGGAGTAATTCTATTGGGTGATGTGAAACAAGAGACACTTAGAAAACTCGATGAAGCCTTGATGAACGGGCTCGTCGATCAGGAGGTCATCCCGTTACTGGAGGCGATTAACAAGCTTCCCTGGGCGGTGACGACCTCTTCATGTTCCGGAAGGTTAATGGTAATATCGGTTCCGGAACCAGGAGATAAATTGGGTTCCACGGTCCTTGGCAAATGGCATCGGACGGTCTCATCCGAAGAGGTCCTGGATGCCCTTGGTAAATGGAACGGGTCCGGACAGGTCCATCTTCTTGTCCAGCCTCTTCTCCTTCATATCAGGTGCATGGATATCGTCACAGCTTCGGAATTAAGGAACCTGGCCAACGGAAACGGTCTAAAATTCTCCACGATCAGGTCCATAAGAACAGATCATTCAGGAACGATCCCTGATTGGGGGGTGGTTGTGGAATTTCTGGGAACTGAGAGGATCGAGGTCCCACTTCATATCTACAACAGGGACAGCATGCCTTTCATAATACCTCCTCTTGTGGTGCATGGAAACGAACTCCTTGTAAGGATCAAGGAAAGGATCCCTACCATTGTCTCTGCCATTCTTGGAATGGAAATCAATAAATGAGAGTATCAATTAGACGAATTGCCAATAAGATTTAAAAAGAAGAGTCTTATCCAAGACAAGGGTGGGTCACATGGCCTTGTTGAACAAACCTGGGGTATTGATGTATCACGCTGCACTGTTCATTCTATTCGGAACGCTGTTCCTTACACTCAAGAATATGAACCTTGAGGATGTAACTGAGACAGCTGACTATAGCAATGCTCTCAAAATGTGGATATTCGGGATGGTCGGAGCCGCCATCGCATTCGGGTTCGTAGTAACACTTGGTTCTCTTTTCTCCAAAGCCAGGAAGACTGGACCCGCTGTGACACTTCTCCTGATATTCCTTTGGATCAATATGGCCGTGATAATCTTATATACATATCTCATGGACATACTCACGGATGAACTAACTGACCCTGGGATCAGATGGGTCATCATATCTGTTGGAATGATCTTCTATTTCCTTTCAATAATGGGTCTTTTAATATTCAAGTTCCCGGGGACCGTTGAGGACAGCATGCTTGCCTCCAGAGTGAAAAAGAAGCTGGAAGCAGAAGAGAAGAAATCGGCAAGGTCATACTGCCCGGTATGTAAAACACCTTCAGAAAAGACATTCAAGTACTGTCCCGGATGCGGGGCCAAATTCTCGGATTGAGATCTGTCTATCGATCAATCACATCTGTCTTCAGGTGTCATATTATTAAGCAGCAGGGCCATTCGAAGGTCTAACATGTCCGATGGTCTGGAAAAGCGATCCATGAATGCAGGTCCAAGAGGTTACGATATATTCCTGGCCCCTATGGAGATTGCGTGGTTCGCAAAATGGAGAAGGGAAATGCTATCTTCTCTTACAGGAGAGGTTCTGGACATAGGTTCTGGAACAGGCACGAACCTCAAATATTATCCGGAAAGTGTCAACTGTGTCACGGTCCTGGATCCCAACCATGAGAATATCTCATACTTGAAAAGGAAAGCAGAAGGATGGGGCTATGGGGATAATGGAAGATGCCTTAGGACCAAAGAAGGATATGGAGAGAAGCTGCCTTTCGAGGATGAGAAGTTCGACTCGGTGGTTTCCACCCTGATCCTATGTACGGTTGATGACCCAGTTTCCGTGATAATGGAGGGTGTTCGTGTTCTGAAGAAGGGCGGCAGATTCGTTTTCATAGAGCATCAACTTCCCATAAATAAACCTCAGGCCTTCATGTTCGACAAGATATCACCTATCTGGCATGCTCCTTCCGGATGCAATCTGAACAGGAATACTGAACAGAACATCCGGTCGATGGATGATCTTGTAGAGATCGAGAGCTTCAGGGGAGGACCTGTTCTCGGCTACCCCTTCTTCATTGGCTCCTTTGAAAAGAAATGATGGAAGGGTATGGGCCAGGCTAGACATTCGTAACAAAGTGATTGAAAATTAATTATGTTCGCTTTTTTACTTGCCAATGATTGGAAACCAATAGAGCGTCTTACCCCACTTTCTCAATTGAATATGAATAGAAGCGAAAGTGGACCAGCCCGGATTCAGATATATCGAATCAACCTATAATGAAGAAACAATACCTCGTGAATCTTTACTAAGGAAAAGGACCTGTTCCGGAAGGGCATCTCTCCCTTATCATCCACCGATCGTTATCATTCCAGAGCATTGAAGACATCCTTGCAAGTCTTTGTGGGTTCTTCCATTGACAACAATATAAACACCGGTATGAGCAATAATTTACCTCTTCTTTCAAAGATATCCTTTGTCGCGACGATGCCCATCTCGAGATCCCTCTTTTCGACGAATCCGGATATGGTCACAAGATCCTTTCCATCGATCTTGCTTGAATACTTGACCTCAACTGGCAGTGGTCTCTCTCTGTCCCTGATTATCATGTCGATCTCTTTCTTTCCCACTCTGAAGAAGAACCCGGGGTCCAGATGTGATACCACCACATTCTCAATGACCTTCCCAATTTCCGGAAGATCGATCTCTCCCTCGAAAGATTCCATAATGCACGGATGAGCAAGATAGATCCTTTTAGCCTTCTTGGATGAGGTCAAGAAGTTCCGGTGATATGAATGTAGTTTGATAAGGGAATAAGCAGAGAGAAGGGCTCCTACGTATTTTGAGACCGTCTGTCTGGAGATCCCAAGGTCATCCCCCAGAGAGGCGAGGTCCACAATCATTCCGGGATTTGATGAAAATATCTTTAAAAGCTCCATGACCAGGTTGGTATCCTTGATCCCCTGGAGTTCCTTCAGGTCCCTATTGATCATGTTGTCTACAACGGAAGACCTGACATACATCGATCTGTATTTCCTCTCCTGTCCGAGTATCTCGATGAAACCTCCGGAATGGGCATATTCTACCATTTCCCCGATCCATCTCGATCTCTCGAGCATCGATTCCTTCACCTCATCGACTGAGGTGACCTGGGCAATCTCCTTTTTTCCCGAGAATCTCAGGAACTCCCCGAAGGATAGAGGTTTCAGCATATTCTTGAAGACCCTTCCGGCAAGTACCTTTCCGGAGATCCCCTCTATCTCAATCCCTGAGCTTCCCGAGATGATGAACTTCAGTTCCTCATCGAGATCGTAGAATACTTTGATGCTGTCGGCCCAGCTATGGAGTTTTTGAACCTCATCAAGAAAGATGTACTTCCTGCCCTCTTCCTGTCCAGGTAGGTCCTCTCTGAACGTTTTTAAGATCTCCTTCAGTTCAATTTCTTTTATGTCGAAGGTGAAATAAAGGATATTCCTGGGATTGGTTCCTTCCTCGATCAGTCTGTCGATGAGCTGGAACATCAAGGTGGACTTTCCGACCCTCCTCAGGCCTACGATCGATATTATCTGTCTCTTGTCCATCATCTTCCATATGGACGGAAAGAGGTCTCTCCTTATCCTTTTTGAAAGATGTTTGGGGACCTGGCCATCGGACCACCATCTGTTAAATTCTGAGAGATCATTGATATTCATTGTCTAAGAATATGTTAATTCTAATTAACATACTTTTCGTTTATATGTTAATTACTGTTAACGTTATTCTTTTAAAAGATCTTATACTATGGCTCATTCAATAAATTTCGTGGGCCAGGCCGGACCCTCTTCCATTCAGGTATCAAATAAACTCGAATATGGGGTCTGGGGTGAAAAGTAACCTATAATCGATCAAACCGAAGATCAATAAAACAGCAATAATAAAGAAGTATGAGACAAAGTCACCCGACATGTCCGGGATAGTCCAAACGATAATATTGATCATTCAACTTGGACTTTCAATATCGGCCCTGTTGTGGTATCCGTTCGAGATCGCTTACAGGTTCTATCATTCAAAGAGACTTGGTATCGGCTACTGGGATATCGATACTCCCCTCTGGCACAAGATAGTGATCTGGCCGATCATTTTCGGTCTATTCATTATCTTCACCTGGAAAACCTTCTTCTGAAATCTATCAGATAGTTACTATTCAAAGCAGTGGAAAAAAAAAGAAAGGGCCCCGAAGAGCCCTTGAACATCATTCCGGATCAGATAATTCCAGCATTCTTTCCGCCTATCTCGAATGCTGCAAGGGCCTCATCGAGCATCTCTGTGGTGAGACCTGCATTAACCTGGACCCTGACCCTCGCCTTGTCCCTGGCAACCATTGGGAATACGATAGGAAGTGCAAACACTCCCTGATTGTATAGTTCCTGTGAAAGCTGTTTCGCCTTATGGGATTCACCACACATCACCGGTATGATCGGGGTCTCCGTCCTGCCTGTGTCGAATCCCATCTGCTGGATCCTACCCTTGAAGTATTTAGTGTTCTTCCAGAGGTTCTCCCAATGCTGGGGCTCCTCGTCAAGGACCTGGATCGCTGCGAGCTGAGCTCCGGCCACTGCCGGAGGGTGTGATCCTGACAGGAGCCAAGTTCGTGATTTATTATATGCGAAGTTGACCAGGTCCTGAGACCCGGCTACCAGACCGCCAACGACACCGAAGGCCTTTGAGAAGGTCCCCATCTCAACATCCAGCTTGTCATCGACGCCGTAGTGGACACCGATGCCAGCTCCCTTCTCTCCGAGGACACCTTCTCCGTGGGCATCGTCAACATATGACAAGGCTCCATATTCTACGCAAAGATCCACTATCTTGTCAAGAGGTGCTGTATCCCCGTCCATGGAGAACACACCATCTGTCACAACAAGGACCCTTCTCTTATCCTGGGTCTTCCTCAGAAGATCTTCAAGTCCTCCAACATCATTATGTGGATATACACCCCTTTCCGCTTTGGAAAGCCTGACCCCATCGATGATGGAACCGTGGTTCAGTTCATCGGAAATGATCATATCCTCCTTGCCTGGAGCAAGCTGGGATACCAATCCAGCATTTGCAGCGAATCCTGTTTGGTAAACCAATGATGATTCCCTCTTCTTGAACTTCGCAAGAGCTTCTTCTACCAAGAAATGGATGTCCATCGATCCTGCGATTGCCCTGACGGAACCTGATCCAGCTCCGTTCTTATCGGCCCATTCCTTGGCTGCTGCAATGAGCCTGGGATGGTTCGATAAGCTGAGATAATTGTTGGAGCAGAGCATTATCAGCTCCTTTCCATCCACCTTGCACCTGGGTGTCGAGGGACCCTGAAGCTCTCTGAGCTGCCAGTTGAAACCGTTCTTCACCAGATCATCATATTCTTCTTTCAGGAAAGCAGTGGGATTCCTTGTCATGAAATTTCCTCCGATGGGTCTTAGAGACATCGGGTCAATGAAGTTCCGATTTATTACAGTTACTAGTATGAACCTGTTTTCCTCGGGTAAGGTTTATCTTGAAGCACACTCTCTATGGCAGAGGGAACCGATACTACCCTAGGGGAAGAAGATGGTCAAGTATGTTAAACCCAAGAAGACCGAGGGAACGGACATCTCCAGTATCCTCCAGCAATTCTATCAGATTGACGTAGCAACAATAATGAAATCCAAGATGTGGGATATGTGCTTCGTCACACCAGATACGTCTATTGAGGAGGTTATCGGAATCCTCAGTTCCAGAAAGCATATCTGGGTTGTTGAGAGCCTGAAATCGATGAAACTGAGAGGATTGATCACCGAAAGGGACCTTGTTGATGTGATAGCTCCCAGGAAGATAGATCCATACCAGTTCACGATATCGAGTCACCATTTCAAGTCTCTTCTGTTCGGAGGCATCGAAACAGCAGAGGACATGATGACGACCGATCTTATCTCCGTATCCCCAAAACAATCTATAGGTTCAGCTTTGACCAAAATGAAGAGGCAACACCTAAAAAGGCTCCCTGTGATCAAAAATGGCAAACTCGTTGGGGAACTGACGATGAAATCCCTTATCATTCAATTCAAGAAGATACTCCGTTGGTCCGCCATACTTGATGAGCATGAAAAGGCATTATTGGATGCTGGTAAGAAGAAAGGTACGGAAAAAACTCATTAACACTCCTTAGAGCCTTTCTTTAGACAATTTATCCCAAATTGATCGACTAAACCCAACCCTTGTTCCTGAACTTCTTGTAGAAAACCTTGAGAAGTATTGGTGTAAGCAGGGCCATTATTATTGCGTTCAGAACAACCGCCGAATACAGGTCCCTTCCGATAATGCCTGACTGCAGCGCGACACTTGCAAGGATAAGATCCACTGCAGCCCTTCCATTCATTCCCAATCCAACCAGGAAGGACTCTGCCCAGTTAAGACCCGAGATCTTGGCACCAATTCCAGAGCCTACAACTTTTCCAAGGAATCCCAATACTACTATCAACGGAACGAACAGTGAAATAACCGCTCCAGAGATCGTCATGGAATAACCCACCCAAGCGAAGAAGATGGGTGCAAAGAAACCATAGGACCAACGTCCCAGAGATTCACGGGTTCTGCTGTTAAGGGATTCCCTGATCGCCATTCCACCGAGGAAAGCCCCGATCATAAGGTGGAGACCCATAAGGTGAGCTATCAATCCGAAAAGTCCAGCGATCAGTATGGTAAAACCGATCCCTTCTGTAGCTCTCATGTCCTTCAGTTGGTTGTAGGTCCCTTTCAGGATCTTGGGCATGATGAAAAGCGCGACCAGAACGAATCCTACTGCAAGGGTGACAGTAGCACCCAATATCAATATACTTGGAAGATGACCGGTGGAAGAAATGGACAGGAGGATCGAAAGCACTACTATCCCTATGATATCATCCACTATGGCCGCATTTATGATGGTCATACCGAAACGGGTCCTTATCCCATCTATCTGGATCAAGGTTGAGACCGAAAGTGCCACAGCGGTTATTGATAAAGCCCCACCAACATAGAGTGCAATAATTGGATCCCCTAAGTAAAACCAGGTTCCTAGGAATCCAAGTGTGAATGGAAATATGACCCCCAGAGAAGCGGTAATGATACCTGTTTTAAACGATGCCAGGAATTCTTTGATCCGGGTCTCCATCCCGGATGAGAACATCAGCATCACTATTGCGAACTCCATTAGGAAACTGACATCGTTTTCCACAACCTCCGGTCGAAGATCGTTCACCACATCTTTCATCTCGCTTATTGAAAGGATGGTACCAAGGGTTTTGAGTAGGATAATAAGTAGAGGGCCAAACGCTAGGCCGCCAAAGATATTCCCCACGATGGTAGGCAATTTCAATCTCTCCGCAAGCTTACCGAAGAAAAGTGCTGCGATAAGCAGAAGCAGCAGATAGACGAAATTGAACATACGGGCCGGTTGAAACGACAACTTATGTTTAAAACCTTCCATGGAAAATGTCTGATTTGTTATAGATCATGGAAAAAAACACTCTATGGTAACTGTGCTATGAGAGGTATCTTGATCCGAACATGAGATGATCTCAAGTATGGAATACGTTTAAACTGAAGCCATCTCGTCATATGATGCTCGATCCTTACTGTATGAATTTCAGAACATCTAATCTATACGATCATCATTGTTCCATCATGGATTTCCAAAGCAGCATACTCGATATGATCGGGAACACCCCTATGCTGAAATTGTCCAGAGTTTCACCTAGGTATGATATTATTGCCAAATGTGAGTTCATGAATCCTCTCTCCCTGAAGGACAGACCTGTTTTACAGATCATTGAGGATGCAGAGAGGGATAGGAGGCTCCAACCAGGACAGACATTGATAGAATGCACATCCGGGAACACCGGCATGGCAGTAGCGATGGTGGGAGCCATCAAGGGATATCCTGTGATACTAGTGATGTGTGAGATCCAGTCATTGGAGAGAAGGAAAATCTTGAAGGCATTAGGGGCTCGATTGATCTTAACTCCAAGGAACCTGGGGACCGCCGGTGCTAGAAGGAAATGAAGAGGATGATATCAGAGGACCATGACCTTTTTTATGTCGGCCAGCATGTGAACCCATCCAATCCGAGAGCCCACTACATGACCACAGGACCAGAGATCTGGAGAGATACCAGAGGTAATGTCGACATACTGGTAGCTGCTCTGGGAACAGGAGGGACAATATGCGGATGTGGAAAATATCTGAAGGAGAAAAAAAGTGAAATTCAAACCATTGCAGTAGAACCAAGAGAATCCCCTTACATCTCCCAGGGTATATTCAACCCCCATAGAATGATGGGGACTGCTCCAGGATTCATTCCGGAGACACTAGATCGGGACCTCATCGATGAGATCTTTTTAGTGTCGGAGGATGAAGCTTTTTCAATGTGTAGGAAACTGGCAAAGGAAGAAGGCATCCTGGTTGGGATCTCATCAGGGGCTGTTGTGCATGCTTCGATTAAAATCGCTGAAAGAGAGAAGAACAAAGGAAAGATGATCGTCTGTATCCTTGCGGATTCGGGACAGAGATACCTGAGTGTTGAGGGTCTTTTCGATCAATAGTTCAAGGAAAACGAAATCGGAACCACCACCTGATCGGGATTTGAAATACATACTATATCGTTGAGAGAATTGAAAATCCATTATCAAAATAATCAAATCGTTTCAAACTCATCAAAGGTTCATGAACGAAGACCTGTCGGAGCTGAAACGTCAGATCCATCCAATGTCTGACTTTGTGGAAAGGGCCTTGAAGGAAAATGAACTGATGAAAGAATACAAGAGCCGACCACCTTACCAACAGAACGATTACATCGGTTGGATCAACAGGGCGAAAAGGGATGAGACAAAACAGAAACGACTTCAGCAGATGCTCGATGAACTGGAAAAGGGTAATGTGTACATGAAAATGAAATGGAATCCGAGATAGTACATGGATATCAATTATTTTTACAGGGTCCTATAGAAAATGGAAGTATGGATATGAGAAAGATAAGATCGATCATTGAAAGCAGGCTGACAATGGAAGGTGCAGGAGTAAAACTTAGAAGGGTATTTGGTTTTCATCAGGTTCCATCCTTTGATCCTTTTCTCCTTCTGGACCATTTCGGTTCTGACGATCCTGCAGATTACATGAAAGGATTTCCATGGCATCCACATAGGGGGATCGAAACCGTCACCTACATGATCAAAGGAGAGGTCGAGCATGGGGATAATATCGGAAACAGCGGAGTAATAAGATCCGGTGATGTCCAATGGATGACTGCAGGTTCAGGAATTATTCACCAGGAGATGCCAATTTCATCAAAGGAAGAGACCATGGGATTCCAGTTATGGGTGAATCTTCCAAGAGCCGAAAAAATGACAAAACCAAGGTATATGGGACTTACAAAGGATGATCTCGAATCCGTAGAATTCGATGGAGGAGTGGTCAAAGTCATAGCGGGGTCCTATGAAGGAGTAAGTGGACCTGTGAAGGACTTATTTGTAGATACCGAATACTACGATGTCCATCTCGATGGTGAGTTCAAGCATTCAACCGACAAGAGGACCTGCTTTATCTTTGTCTATGAAGGATCCATGATTATTGGGGGAGAAGAGGTAGGACCCGGACATTGTGCTCTTCTGGACAGTGAGGGTGAGGTTTGGGTTTTGGGAAAAGGAAAATTCATCTTCGTGACAGGTGATCCATTGAATGAACCTGTTGCATGGGGAGGACCCATTGTAATGAATACCGATGAAGAACTTGATACCGCTTTCAGAGAATTAAGGGAAGGGACCTTCATCAGGAAATGATCGAATTACTGTAATTAACCTATCTCTTCCCATTCAGAATGAATATTCTGTTTTCGTTAACTGTTTCTTCACCCCGGTCCTTTCCACGATGAGGGCATCCGGGCCAACAACATTGTCAACGTTTTCCTTTTAGGAGATCTTCTTTAACCCTCTGAATGTGGTTCTTCCTGGTCTCTTCTTTCTTGACAGATATGGCCCAACATATCCATTCATTCCGTGCAAGCGGTGTAAGGTCATTCCAGGCATCTTGAACCGATGGTGAGGATAACAGGACCTGCCTCAGATCGTTCGGGATATCGTGTACTACACCGGTTGCAAGGTCCTCTTCGACCATATTCTTTACATGATATCCTTTGATATGATTGTTTATCCAGAAAATTGAACTCCGAAACATCTGATTTATAATTGATCTCGATTTTTATATAGCTCTCATACTTTGATCATCTCGATCTCTTTCACTTTGTCGAATTCATTATCTGTCGTAACAAGAACATCACAATTCATAATGATTGCAGTTGCCAGACAGAAAGCATCCCCCCAGGCAAATGGTGACCTAGCCTTTGCATATTGTTGCTTCAATGAAGAAGCTTTGATCGCCATTTCCTCACCTAGATCCGCGATCTGAATTCTTGATTCACGGATCCATATGATATATTTATCAGCCTTACTTTGAGAAAATGATCTCGTTATTGCTCTATGAAATTCTGCCAGGTTCACAGTAGAGATCAAACCTTCAGAGCTTCCCTTTTCTATTTCGGAAATCACCCGATCAAGGTCTGATAGTTGTTCCTTTTCAGTAAGATAGATAAATAGAGCAGAGGCATCAAGACAATATTTCACCATCATCACCCCGAATTCTTCTCTTCCTGCAGGTCCTCTTCCCTCATCTTCCTGAGGAATTCACGCGGGTCCCCTTCGAATTTCAATGAACCTCTCATTGAGGTGAGAGGCTCTTGGGGCACTTTGAACAGAAGAATTTGCTCACCTCTTCTTAAAAAGGCTATCTTGTCCCCCACTTTAAAATCAGCTCCTTCGCGGATCTCCTTGGGAATAGTTATTCTATATCTTGGATCGACATTGGATGAGGACATATTGTCACCATTGTGGGTTGTTATAATATTATGACCCGCAGTATTAATAATTTGCGGGTCATTCCTTATTCCAATTTCAATATCACTCATTTAAAATCAACTCCTCATATCCTAAAGGACATCTGAAAAGACCCTATAATCCGGGTTTGAAACATGAGTGTATATCGACGTTGTTTTCAGATTCCTGTGGCCCAGCAACTTCTGGATGTTCAGGATATTCACACCTCCTTCAAGAAGATGGGTTGCAAAGCTGTGTCTCAGAGTATGGGGAGTTACGGTCTTCAATATCCCGACCCTCCTTGCGGAATCCTTCACAATCAGTTGAATTGCCCTCGAGGAATATCTTCCTCCCGTTCTACCGGAGATGAATATCGGATCCGAAGAGGAGGTCGCTTTCAGTCGAACAAGGCAAGCCTTCAGCTCTTCATGAAGAAATACTATCCTCTCATTTCCTCCCTTTGTTACCTTCAGATGGATCAATTTCCGTTCAAAATCGATATCTCCCCATTTCAGGGTCCTGGCCTTGTTCAATCTCAGTCCCCCGTAATACATGGCCATGATCAGGGTCCTGTGTTTCAGATTCATGGTTCCATCAATCATCTTTCGGACCTCGTCCCTGTTCAAAACAACAGGCAATTTTCTCTTTCTCTTGACCAGAGGGAGGTCCTCTTCGAATTCCCTCTTCAACACCATCCTGTAAAGGAATGATAGTGAGAAGTAAACGGACCTGACAGTTGAGCTCGACCACTTCGGGGAATTCCTGATCAGATATTCCTTCGAAGAAAGACCGGACCTTAGAAACCTCTGAACATTACCGGAATATGCCTCTCTGGTTGCCCTTGAAAAACCCCGTAGGACCATCTCATCATCCATGATCTTGAACAATTCATCATGAGAAATTTCACATCCGTTGAAAACATACATATAATCACCATTTCTTTGATAGCTTGGGATCAAATACAGAGGAAGGGGTGATATAAATTATCAATAGAGAGAGACAGATGAAGGTACCAACAGGCTGATCACAAATCAAAAGTAAGTCACGAGGACCTCACCCTCTCCTCCGGACAGGACCTCTGAATTTCGCCATAACTCCATTAAGCTCTGTTACTGCGAAAGTATTCTTCGCTTAATAGGAGTTATGCAAAATTTGTCAGTGCTTTTAATCCCACCCCACGGGTTAATCGGGAGAAGTAAAAAAAAAAATATAGAAGCGATGGTCCATAAAACAGCCTTCCCGAAATATGACGTTATTACACAGTATCCCGTTACTTTACCAGGTTTCACAAATTTTCAGCTCGCTGAACAATCACATATCGCCCCAAATATTGACCAATATGCGAATACTTGTTATCCAATACCCATTATACGCACTTCGCATATGTAGGCGTGTTCTTCAGGAGAATATGAGAGAATATTCGATTTCATTTGGCAAACCTCAAATAAAATAATTGTTTCTTTCAAGCTCCTTGATATATACGTTGTAGTCAGGGATTTTTGAAAAACCCCCCTTAGAAACAAGATAAAACTCATCAAGCTTTGAATTCTCAAGGAATCGGCGATCATGGTAGAGATTAATATCACCGTTCCTTTGTAATTTTTCAACACGTCTTCAAGCGCCTCGAGTGCTTCAATATCTAGGTGGTTTGTTGGTTCATCGAGAAGTAAAACATTCACAGCATTAGCCGAGAATATAGCCAACAAGAGACGGGCTCTCTCGCCAGGACTCAAGTTGCCTATCGGTTCTCGTAAGCGATGATGCAAAAGGTGATACCTCGGGAGTAGTCTAAACGTTTCTTGGTCACTCAAACTAGTCACTTCATCACGCAATTGAGTATGTTCTGTTCTCGTGGAAGCGAATCATGCTCTTGCATCATGTTTCCAAGTCTAACACCATGTCCCATCTCAACACGACCTGCAATTGGTGGTAAAACACCAGAGATGGTTTTCAAAAGCGTAGATTTTCCACACCCGTTTAGACCCAAAATCGCAACACGTTTACCAAACGGAACCGACATGGACACAGGTCCCATCGTAAAACCATTCTTGTATCCCACGGTGAGATTTTTGAGGATAATCATATGGGATTCGTGTGATTTGATGCCTCTTGGTACGTTGAGCGTGATTTTTAGCGATTTTAGTTTCCATGGTTCCTCGATTTGATCAATGCGCGCGATGCGATTTTTGATTGATTTTACACTTCGACCTGAACGTCCTGCTCGATCTCGTTTAGAACCACGTAACAACTTATCCTTATCAGAACCACGCCATGCCAAACCTTCTTCTTGGAGATTGTTTGTAAACGATCAGCCCGTTCAGAGAGACGATATGATTTCTTTTTTTGTTGGAGATAATCTTTTTGTTTATTCGTAAATTGGGCCAATTTTCGTTCTAAATAATCGCTATACGTCTCCACCCGAGATGGTTAGGGTATAACCCTCCGTATTTAACTCTGACACTTTTTGTACCGTCCTGTCAAGAAAGCGTCTATCATGTGAGACAACCAGCACGGTGGCATTTGAAGCAGAAGAAATTCTCAAGCCAGATTAATGCTGGAAGATCGAGATTATTGGTCGGTTCGTCAAGCAAGAGAACGTCAACACCTTTCAACAAGATGCCTGCAAGCATCACCTTTGATTTTTGACCACTACTTAGATTTGAAGTGTATTGATCAAGTCCAATATCACTCAAGCCAAACAGCAAGGATGACCTCCATTCGATGAGTAAATTTATAACCATCAAGACGTAGGAATAAATCCTGCAAATTTTCTATACTCTTGTCCAGCTACGGGGTACGATCAATTTTATAGATTAATTCGTCCATGCGACACTCAATCTTGTCAATACCAACAACTTTTCTCAGATAATCTCGAATGGGTAGATTTTCAAGAAGACTCATGTCTTGAGAAAGATATCCCACACACACGTTCTTGGTGAAAAGAATCTCTCCACCATCAGATACTTCTACACCTGCAATGAGTCGTAATAGTGTTGATTTACCACAACCGTTGGAACCTACCAACGCCACTTTTTGACCTTGTTCAAGAGTGAAGGATATATCAGATAGAACATTAATCCCATTGACCCATAACTTTTTTCTAGGTTCTTTACCTTCAGAATACTCACACTATCAATCTCCCTTTAATTTTTCCTTGTTTTATGTCGTAAATGCGAATTATACGTGATAATTTTGATTTATTGTTATGTAAACTATCTCCTATTATCCTAGTTTGGACTAGCTCGATGGGCGATGTATACTTGCCTGTTGCGCGTCTTCGCCACTCTGTCTGGTTTTTCTGTGAACCTTTTTTCATGTATATTACTCCAAATATTTTTTCAAATAAAACTTGGATAATTAGAGTAACCAGAAATGACTAGCGACTGCGTAAAATTGCTGGTGAAAAAACGTCCTAAATATTCAGTGTTCTAATCACGGAGAATTTCACTTAGGTAACAATCTATTTTCAGCAACTTTGAAAATATTAGAGCAATCTATATTAACGATACTCAATCTTGTTAACCATTGCCGGTGAAACTCGCCTAAATATTTAGGGTTATTTTCGATCATATGTCATATATACCAGTAAATCGCCAATACCCATCTTATTATTAAAAATTTTTCCATCTACCTTCTCTTTGACCACGCCTCACCCGACTTCTCTATAATCTACCAATGTGCTTTACTAACTGATTAGTTGCTTATCTTGTTCTGTAAACTTCG
>CAWEDU010000002.1:0-83827 GCA_963807965.1 uncultured Thermoplasmatales archaeon | reverse complement strand
ATTGGTGTTAACAATGAAATCGTTACGGTCAATATCAATTATCTGTACTTCACCCTTGATGGGTTCGTCATTTGAATCCACGATGGTTCCATTGATCCAGGTCGAATGGTCCAGCATGGGTTCCATTACAATATCGTGTATCTTTGTGGATCTGGTTTGAAGATCAAGGATCTCTTTGTAGGGGAAGTATCCCTCCGATTCACATGAGATCTCAACCATCCCAGTTCCCCATGTTCTGTAATAACCATCAAGCTGAGATCCTGAAGTTTCCTTAAAAACAAGGACCCCAACATCATCCCCTGATGAGGATCGCGTTGATCCGGTAACTTCCTCATGAAAAGATGAGGCCTCTATCATCTTGAACGGAAGAGCCTTTCCGGTTCCCAACTCTTTAACAGTTCCAGAGATCTCATTCAGTGAGTTTGCAGGATAGACCGTCAACGGTCCAAGTTCTCCTTCTTCGGATACGGATATCCTCGTCATCTCCGGTATCACCCATTTTGGACGATTCAACGAGAAATATCTGAAATTATTGATATTATCCAATATATATTCTCCAAAGGGCAAGGAGGCCCTTACGATGCCTTCATCATTGGAACCAGTGGATATGCTGACTCCCGATTCTATCGGAGTGAAGGTAAGAGGTTGATGCGGGACTGGATTCCCTTCGGGATCCATTAGCACTAATTCGACCTCATGGAGCTTGTTTTCGAAGCTCCTTCTTTCAAGTTCAATCTCAAGAGCAGTCTCATCATCAAACGATACCGCCACTCCATCTCTCTTTCCGGAACCGAGTGAGCTTTCAGCGGTAATATCGTAGGTCCCGATTTGAACAGTCGAATTGAAGTATCCGTTGATATCAGTTAAACCCTCGAAGCTCAGGAACGGGTACTCGACGGAACCTTTTCCCATGACATGGGCATAGGGGATGGGAATGCCTGATATCTTCTCCTTTACCCTGGTAGAGATATTACCATTTACAGGCTGTCCCAACTGTTTTTCCTTGAGTCGTACTGTGATGTTCAGATCCTCTCCAGGAATTCCAGGTGGAATGGTTATTGTTTTTGCCTCTCTGTCCCACCTCAATATTTTGATTTTAACCTCCTGGCCGGATAGGATCCCAAAATGGGCGATGCCTGTATTATTGGATGTGATATATGCCGAGGTATAACTGAAAACAGGACCAACCGAGGATTCCCTTCTATAGGAGAATGAAATAGTTGCGCCATAAAGTGGTAGTCCGGTGGTGTGATCAACCATCTTCATGTTAATATTCCTGAAATCCATGGGGATCGGAATGGATATTTCTCCTGATATCGGTGAGGAATTCACATATAGGGGAATATCTGCAGAAACCTGGCAGTTCAGGGGATCGTAATAATCATGCCTCCAGGTGAAGATGTATTCACCATTCCCAAGTGTCAAATTCCTCCAACCGTTCATTCCGGACCAGATGTAATGATCGCTCAATTTACCATGATCGTTTCCAATTTCATAACCAGAATACTTTACATTATCATTATTGTCGATCGGTGCACCCGTGTTTGAATCCATGAATCTGAGATCGACCGGAACATCCATCAAATGGATCATGCTGAGTTCTATGTCCAATTGGTGGTCCTTTATCTCCGGATCAAAGAAGAAATGGGAAGAAAACGGGAGAAAATCAATTGATGGATGAGAAACAACTGCTTTGACCAATACCATTGTTGCCGATGGAGGCATATCGATCCTGTAGGATCCATCTTCCTGGGTCTGGTTGGACCTTTGGAACTCATTTCCAAGAGCATCCTCACCGGTGGCTGTGACGGTCGTGGTCTGTGGTATTGGTGATCCTGCGGTCTTGTTGTAAACGGTTCCCATCAATGTGATCTCATCTTCAAGGGATGGAGAAAGAACCACCTCCAGGTATGTCTCATCACCGGGCCAGATATCTACCCTGAATCTGGAAAAAGATGATTTGGAATAATTATATACTGTCAGATAGCAAGGACCCAAATTCCAGGAAGTGATATCGATCCATTCCTGACCAGTGTTGTTTGTAGTCCCCTTGTCACTGTAGTAATTGGAATACGGGTTTTCGAAATTGTGTACCCTCAAATACACATACGATGCTGGTCCGCCATCCGGATATGTTACATTAACGTGCAAGCGTGCCATGGTGGGATAAGGACCTCTCACCGATGCCTTTCCTGAATTTGGTATACAGCTAAATGATACAGCGGTTATTACCAATACCAATGCGAATACGGAGACCTTGTGAAGATCTTTCCTCATTCTTCCAACCCCTACATGGTCCGAGTTCGAAACAATCTTCCTGTTCCTCATCCCTAAATTGGAATTGAACATGAGGCCTTAACTAATTTTCCCTTCTCTGATGGAAACATATTACTATTCTCAAATCCATGGATGATGTAGATTAGGATTACTGAGGAGATAGAATATGGCAGGAGGAGGACTGTTACCGCTTTTTGCAGGGGGATTCATCTTAGCTGGACTGATATTTGGGGCAATTGCAATACCTCTGGCTATCCATGATAATGGCAGTGATGAGGAAGGAACCAATATAAGAATTCTATACGATGAGCAAAGTACGATCAATCCGCCGCAGGATGTCCAGTTTTATTGTGATATACTAGAAGGATCCCCATACAGCTTCCTCTGGGAATGGGGAAATGGGTCCTTCATTTCCAACGAACAGAACCCTGTAATCCACTTCGAGGAACCTGGAACATTCGAGATCGTACTCTCATGTGATAACATGGAACTTGGTATTGATACTGATTCAGTATTGGTGGAAACAGGTCCGGAAAGTTCCATGACGGATACGATCATTGGAGACAGATATATGGGAATGGAATTTCCGGGTTCGGGTATTAATATTGAACAGGGTTACAATGATTTCGGTTTACAGGTTGATGTATATCCATACTCAACTCTTCTTGTCAATCATTCCGCTTTCTTCACAGTTAGGACCCAAAATAGATTTGGCTCAGGAGGTTTCAATATACCATCTTACTGGCTACTGTGGTCTTTTGGAGATGGGACCAACTACTACTATGATTATTCCGATTTCGATCCTGAGAATATGACACATCCATTCTGTATCACCTTTGGAAGCGGAACATACCCCCCCGATTATGATCCATCCAATCCAATATGGTGGGGTATGTCACGTTCTTTTCATACTTATATGAATCCTGGTACCTACAATGTCACATTCCTTCTTGGTATAGATAATGGATTTGAAGTGGTGAATATCAGTGATACCCTCCAAGTCACAGTTGAAACTGATATTCAAATAGACCAGGATTTTCCGGATATCAGTGATATGTTCAATATTGACCTTGAGGCATATCCCAATACAGGTTATTTTCCCCTTTCGGTAGAATTCACAGCAACCGTTTCAGACAGCATTCCAGGTGAGCATATATTCTCCTGGTTCCTTGGAAAAGGAACAGTTGTGACGACCACCGTACCGAGCATCAACTATACCTATACGGAACCAGGAACGTATCAGGTTGAATTGATCGTCCGAGATAAGGTTGCCAGGATCTTCAGGGAGACTGTAATGATCGACGTTCAGGGTCCGGACTCTCCTTTACCAGTGATCATGGCCAATGATAGAGGAGGACAGAGACTAGATCTGACAGGTGATGTTACTAATCGGTATGATCATGAAGTGACCTTTACATGGTATTTAAATGAAGAGCAGATAGGCGAGGGGAAGCATATAACTACTCACCAGATTCCCTTGGGGAGATCGATCATTGGTCTGGAGGTGGAGGATGAACAGGGTAGGAGGGGATTTACGGAGATCGAGATCGATCTGTCGAACGACTCAGTCCCTGTTGTGTTCTTTGAATACCAGCAGAATACGTTTGACCAATCATTGTTCACCTTCTACCCATCCGTTTTTTCTGGAAATCATCCACAACATTTCTTCTGGGAGTTTGGGGATGGGGATTATTCAGTCTCCTGGAATCCCGATCACATCTTTCCAGGTCCAGGAGTATATGAGGTGACATTGACGGTTACTGATTCAGATGGAGATGAAGATAGTTACACGCAAGCAATTGAAGTGGTCCTAACCGAGTTTTAAAATCTTTTAAAATGGCAAGGTCCTTTTAAGATCATATTTGTGATCTTGTGATCACAAGTTCTCCGTGTTTAACACCTTTGATAGCCCTGATATTATCGGATAGGTCCTTGACCCTTGTTGCTTCCCCTTTGACAATGAGGACCTCCAGGCACATGTCATGGTCCATGTGAACATGGGTGGTGAACAGTATCTCATGGTGGTGATCGTGTTGAAGGTTCAATAGACGATTGTTCACCTCTCCTTCATGGTGATCGTAAACATATGTGAGTGTTCCGATCACCTCACCCTTTCCCTCCTTCACTTCGCTTTCGAGAATGGCCTTTCTGATGAGGTCCCTGATTGCTTCTGACCGGCTCTTGTAACCTTTGGACCCGATCATGGAATCGAACCTTTCAAGCAGTTCAGGATCGAATGAAACGCCAACCCTTTCAACGGTCATGGTAGCACCTTCTATCATCATTCTTGCTACCGGATGGGGGCATATCCTTAATCTAATTTACATGGGAACCATTTTTTTCAGGGTTTGAACATCTCCAAAACATCCTCTTCCATGAAATGCAGTTTCCCAGGGATGATGAGGCAATGAGGAGGTCCTCCGAGATCGATCTCTTTGAGAGATCCGATGGATGCATAGAGGACCCTGCAGTCATCCCTGCCTGCCCTTGCAATAGCTACGGCCATGGTCTCAGGTCCGATCTTTTTCAGATGGGCTTTTTCCTCCATCTGTAAGAGGATATCACAGCCCTCCGCAGCCGTCATGAACCTCCCCTTATGGGCCTGTATATCAAGAAGGACAAGTGAATGGAGGCCCCTTTCAAGGTTCTGGCAGATCATTTCCAGGGGTGAGGTGGGGAAATAATCTCCTTCCGGATATGCAAGTGTCGTGGTTCTCCCGAACTTGTAATGCTGAAGTCCGGCAACTCCTGCGGCTGCCGTATATATTGATCCTGAATTGATGATATCGACCTTGGTCCCAATCTTCATGGCATCAACCCTCAGTTCCTGATGGGTTGTTGCTGTCAGGGGGTCACCGGCAGTCAGAAGGCAGACCTTGTCGTAAGTATCCAGGGCTTTGATCACTACCTCTTTCTCCTCGATATCTTCCCTGTCCAGGACCTTGATCCCCTTCCCGATGATCTTCTCCAGTCTTTCTATGGACCCTTCCTCGAGTATCGATGTGAAGAACTCGCAGAAGATGATATCCGCCTCTTTCATCAGGTCCAATCCTCTAAGGGACGATGACCTCTCATCGACGATTCCCAGGCCTATCAGGGAAAGCCTTTTCATAACCGGGAGATGGGCATCATCTATATTATGTTCAACTCCTGCAGTTTCTCAGGAAGATATTTGTCCGTCACGTAATCAAGACCGTATTTTGCAAGGGCCTGCTGTTCCGATTTCTTCTTCATTTTAAGCTGAAGCTTGATCTCGGACTTCCAGACTTCAGAGGAGAAACGCGGGTCAGAGAGCTCGGATTTCAGAGCGTTCACATCCTGATCCGTCAAGGAATCAGAGGGAAGTTCGTAATTCACGATATCTGAGGGAGTTATCCCGAGATATACAGCCTCCGGGGTCGCCAGGTATTCCGATATATGCGCGGTCTTGATGGCTCCGTAAGCAATGGAAGCGAAGATCCTGTAGGACCATGGATCTCCATCGGTGAACACTATCACAGGAAGTTTGGAATGCGTGTGAAGCCTCTTCATGAACCTCCTGGTTGACCGGGCAGGTTGGCCCTTAAGATGGACCAGGATGGCATTGTGGCTCTCATCGAATCCGTTCTCGGCAAGCCTGTCGAACATACCGCCGGTCTCTATGGCGATGATGAACTTTGCATTGACGTTCTTGAACCTCAGTTTCTCCTGCTCGACATTATACGGGATCCCGTATCCTGAATCCCCCACATCGTCCTTGCAGTTGATGTTCTTCCTCTCGCCTTTACGGTTCATCTCCTCGATTGTAAGGTCCCCTATCACCCTTGCTCCATCCTCTTCAGGTCTTAGCTTGAAATCCTCCCTCATACAGTGGGTGATTATCTCGAGGTCCTCTGCCAGTCGATTTGATTCATCCTGGGTTGGGAACTTGCCACGACTCCATCCTTCGGAAATGTAGTACATCTCCCTCAATGTGGAGGATTTTCCGGCCTTGATCATCTCATCAATGAAGTCCACTGTGTAAAGTGAACGGAGGATGTTGGTAGCTCCTCCCAGGTCCTTTGCTGATCTTTTGACTGTATCTTTCCCGTATTTCCAGACCTTCAGGTCCTTGGAGAGTACGATGTTGGATTTGGTCCTTGATGACACCTCGAGGTGCGGGACATCCTGGTCCTTAAGCTGGCCGTAGATGTGTTCGGCAACCTTCCTCAGTTTTACCTGGGCTTCCTTGTTTCCCTTTGATATCTTTTTCGCTGCCATATTGCCACCTCAGAGCGGGTCTGCTCCGATAACCTCTCCTGGAAGCTTGGAATAATAGATCTCAACGTCATCATAATCGTCCTTGTCCAGACCCAGAAGGGAGAATCCAAGTCTCTGGGAACGAGCAGGCGCAATGGGCCCGATGTCCCATTCAATAATGTCCTTTTTCATTGAGTATGTCTCAGGATAAATACCTTGGATCAGGGCTCTGGGAACCTTCACATGGAGCTTCATGCTCCTCTCCTTTTGTGTATAGTTTTGATATTTTATAGTGACCTCAGTTACCTTTTCCTTGATCTCTCCCTCTCCTCTCTCGTGATAGACAACACCACTGTCTATGACATGGACGTTCATTATCTTGGTGATGATCGGGTCCAGGGGGGGTTCAGGAAGACCAAGGATGGATGAACTTTTCTTTGAGATCTCAGGGAGAATATCCCTGATGATATCATATTTTTCCGAGACCTTCTTGAGCTTCTTTTTCTTGTTTATGTGTGCCCGGACCCTTCTGCCACAGTCCATGAGGGCCCTTCCGATCTCATCCATTATCTCATCCACATCTGCGATAGCTTCCTTTGATTCCGATGTGAACGGAGCATTGGTGGAAGCCACATGGACCAGGATAGCTGCCGGTCCGACCGGAATGCCTTTCCCACCTCTCTGTTCCAGACCGTATGGCCTCCAGTTGATCCTCTCTATAGCATGGGTGATCACACAGCCTCCCTGCTGGTAGAGAAGGGGTACCCTGTTAGCGAATCTCAGAATTTTCACTGTATCACCGGGAGGAAGGTCCCCGCCATAGACGATCCCCGCCTCTACCTGAAAAGGTGTCCCCCTGAACACCTTTGGCTCCCTTGTGACAGTATATGCGAACTTGGAATCTATCTCCTTCCTCAATCCTTTCCGGATAAGCATGTCCCCAATGGGTGAAAGGCAGTCAGTTGGAGGGGACATGAAGTTGATCTCTTGGATCTTATCGTAGAGGTTCTGGATATCATCAAGGGCAAGATACTTCGGAACCCTCTTCTCATCCAGACCAACACTTTCCAGGACCTCCCTGGCTCCTCTGGGTGAAACTCTTGTGAACTCATTGGTCAGGAAGGAGGTCAACTTTCTGGCCTCAGTGTATTTCAACATATTTTTCAGAACGCCTAACTCGATCCCGTGGGGATGAGGTTTTGACTCTTTCGGTGGTTCCGGAAGTATCTCCACAACCCTCTGGAATGTGTTGACCTCGCCATCGGGTTCAATAAATGTGATCTCTACATGGGGATTGACGATCGCAGTTGCCCTGAGATATTCAATAACGGATTGTTTCTTGTTCTTGTGGTACTTTCCCTCCATCTCCACCGTGATCTCTGTACCATGTGGATGGTCCCAAAGGACGACCTCACTTTTCTCTATCTGAGGTCTGTTGGTCTTCGTGTTGATGTGGACCTCCATACGGTGGCATGGGTGGTCCTCTCCTATCTTGGAAGTTATGATAGCCGCTTTTCCGGTAGTTAACTGTGAATAGAGGACCACGGAAGATATACCGATACCTTGTTGTCCCCTGGACTGCCGTATGGCATGGAATCTGGAACCATATAGAAGCCTCCCAAAGACATTGGGGATCTGTTTCTTGACAATTCCAGGTCCGTTGTCCCTTACTGTCATTATGTAGCGGTCCTTTTCATTTACCTTTTCTAAAGTAACATGTACAATTGGAAGGATACCCGCTTCCTCGCATGCATCCAATGAATTGTCAACTGCCTCCTTCACCGATACAAGAAGTGCCTTTGATGGATTGTCGAATCCAAGGATCTGTCTGTTCTTGGCGAAGAAATCCGATATGGATATCTCCTTCTGGCTCTCTGCCATCTTCTCTGCGTAGGGAACTGCCATTACCTACCCCCGTACAAGAATGCACAGTATTGAGAGGGCGTTATAAATCAATGGGGAGGGGTAAGCGAAAGAAATTCAGTCCTTCCTCTTGAACGCCTTATAAAGGAAAAAAGCACCAATTGAGAGAGGAATGATGGTAATGAATAATCCTATCATTGTGTAGGAGAGGACCTCCGTGAAAGAAGGATTATCTGATAGAATTCCAAATTGAAGTATAAATATTACAAAATTTCCAGCAGCATCCGCAAGACCGATGCATGCAAATACAAGGAAGAGGAGGTTCATCAATCTGCTCATATTCTCGGAGATCTCCCTCTGCCTGGTGTCTATGAACGTCCTGAGGACCTCAATGGTTGATGAGAGGATATCCCTGGAATGGGAAAGCTCGTCAAGTAGAGTCTGAAGGTCCCTTCTGTCCTTTTCCATAACCCTGAGTGTGATCTCTCCCAGTGAGAATCCAACTCCATCAATGGTTTGGTCATCTGTCTCCAGGGAAAGGCTGTTCTTCACCTCCCTGGTCCTCTGACCCATTTCGAGGAGGTGGGAAGCACTCCTCATCAACTCATGTTCAACCTCTGATACTAGTGAGAACCTTACGGATGTTGTTGTAAGTAGCTGTTTTTCGGTCCGAAAGGATTCCTTGGCCAGGAACGCTTTTTCTTTCTTCTTCTCCTTCTTCTCACCGTCTTTGGGTATGTAGAGCTTCATGTGTTCATTGATATCATTCTGGAGCTTGTAGATGTCATCTTTCAAACCTTTGCCTCTTTCCTGGACCTTTCGGAGATCGTTCTCCTTCATGTCCAGGAACCTGGATTGCATGAAGAAAAGCTCCATCAATTTTGATTTGATGGCAAGATGATTGATAAGGTAATTCTGTCTGGTCTGGTACAATCTCTTCTCCGGTCCGTCCGCGGAGATATAAGGAGTGGAACCGGTGACGTTTATCGGACCATCGCCATATGAGTAGGTGTTTCTGATATCTGATATATTCAATTCCAGGACAAGATCATTTGGGAAGGTCTCCTCGGAAACCTGTCCGGACCTTCCCAGCAAGTAGAGGGTGGCTCCTACCTTTCCATGCTTTATGGAGTTCACAACGACCTCGCCTTTTCCTAGGAGGATCCTGTTGAGGTATGAGATATTGGTCTGTAGTATCTCCGGTTGATCAGCTTCTCCTTCCTTGTAGAGGAAGGTCATATCCGAATATGTCTTCAACCATACATTGTCCCTTGATCCATTTGTCAGGATAGTATACCTGTGTGGCCTACAACCTGACCTTCCAAACCTTCCAATTCTTTCCATCACCTTTCGTGATAACAGAATGATCTCATCATATCTCATTTTAAGATATTCCGGGGAAATCTCGGAGACATCTTTCTGGGTTGGTGATGCGGTCTTCATTAGCTCAATAACAGCCCAGCCCGACTTGAAAGAAATGTCCATCTTTGTATCGCCCATTTTTGGGGCCTCTTCCTTCATGACCGTTAGAATGTCCCTCTCTGTTTCAGGGGCTACGCTAAGAATGATGATGGAATAGATTTTCGAATCATACAACAGGACAGACCTCAATTTTCATCTACCTCAGGGAAGGTTCAAACCATTTCCCATATTAGTATTTGAAAAAAGATACTTAAATAAACCTAGATAAAAATTAAAATCGGAAATTTATGGATCGATCGGATCAATGGCACAACAGTGTTCGTATCTTTTCGTCTCCCACCCCGATTCAGAGATCCGGGTCATGGTCCTTTTCGAAGGAAGTACGATCCCATTGAAACCCTTTTCAAGGACACCGAACTCGATCCCATGGGACCCTTTCGGTCTCATACATCCGAGGACCAGATTTCCCTTCAAAGATCCTCTCATATATTCTGCAAGTGAAAGGACCGTTACTTTATCCAGAGGTCTAACGTTTTCCATGGGTGTTCCTGGTGTTGGTATAAGTATGATCAGGACAACTCTTTTCGGTTCGAACGAGGCAGCGATCCCAATTGCCCTCCTTTCACCCCTTTCCTTTCCATAATTGAACCCAGCCAGTATATGTGGAACAACATGAAGTCCGGCATCCTCCAGGGCCTGATATGAACGTATGTAATCCTCCACTTTTTTATCAAGCTTAAGGACCTCCTTGATAGTGGAATCGTCACCAAGGATATCATAGGATATTGCATCCACACCAGAGGCAGCTATTGATTCCGCTGTCTTTCTTCCTACGAGACCCGTATGCATATTGATCTTCAGGCCGGTCTCAGATTTCAATCTACTTATCTGGTCAAGTATGTTGTCATTGATCGGTAATGCCCCACCCGGTCCGCACCCTCCTGAAACAAGTATTCCAATACCGGCTTTATTCCAAAGGGTTAGTCCGAATTCATACAAACTCTGGCCTTCGCTGACATCAACCATTCCCCCCAAGTATCTTCCGTCACAATGGGCGCAGGAAAGAGAGCAACGTCCGCCGGTAATAGAAACCGAAGGGAAGGAATTCCCAGGATAGTAGACATCTATCTTTCTAGCCAACAGAAACCCTATTGCTATTCCGAACTATCATATTTTTCCCATGTTATTTCTGGGATGTTCAAATATAACCGATATCTTATTTTAAATGGGGTTTAATCAAGGGTACGGCGATCCTATGGAATTAAAGATCCACTTTTCTAAAAAATATCTTGTTCCATTTGTCATCGCATTTTTATTACTGCCATTATTGGACATTGCCCCTCATATCTTTGAGGACCTTGAAAAGGATCTTCTTGTCAATGGTCTGGACAGTGTGGGTCCCATCAGTATCGAGAGCAATACGGAACTCTACTACCATCCCGAGATCGATTCCGGGAAAGGGACTGTGACCGAACCTTTCATCATTTCAGACCTGAGCATAGATTGCAGGAGCTCGGGAAAGACCGGGATATATCTTCGGAATACCACTTATAATCTTGAGATCCGGAATGTCACGATATACGCCTCATCATTATCTCCGGCAATCTATATTAGACCATATCAATCAGGGACGACATATTATTATCTCAATTTAAAACTGATAAACATCACGGTAATAGGAGGTGGGACCCAGCTTGATATGTCTAATCCAAGAAGGGTATACATTTCCGGGTGCAATTTCTCCAATCCAGGGGGGAACGGAGACCTTATTCACTTCTATCTTGGCTATTATGTGGATATCTACAATAATACCTTTAACGCACCTGATATGGATATCGATTTTGATGGTACTTATTATTTAGACTTTACAAGGAACAAGGGTTCTATCAGAGATATAGTTCAGAACCGGTTCCAGTACCTCTGATATTTCCAATAACACACTAGACGTTAGAACAGTGAAGTTGTATGCAGGATATTACTCTGATTTCCAGGGTAATATCCTCCACGGGCATTCATCGAGCGATACTATCACTTGGCTCTTTGACTGTAACCGGATCAAGATCGCAAATAACTCCTTCTCGGGGGGAATGGACGCAATATGGGTCCAGCATCCAAATACATACAACCCGGTCAGAACAAGTTATGAATCCTGGTCATCATTGACATTCGAATACAATCTCTTCAATCAAACTGGTGGAAGGGGGATCTATTTTTACTGGACTACCGGCCATCCCTACATTTATTATATGGACATCCACCACAATCGGTTCATCGGTTGTACAGGATTATGCCATAGAACTGAACAATGGCGGATCGGCCACGAGCAATGTATATCGCAACATTTTCATGTACAATCACGGATCAGGAGAGGATTTTTCTTTAAGTAATTCCCAGGCTAGGGATGGATATTCTCAGTTCAGGTGGCAAAGGTCCGATGTGGGGAATTTCTGGTTGGACTGGGATAATTCAGATGAAAATAGCGATGGATTCTCGGATGAAACGGGTTACAGGCTGTCTTCCAACACAGGACAGACAGATCCTTCCCCGGTATCCAATCGGTATTTCGATTTTAACAGACCTCTATTCCAGGTCCTCACACCGACAACAAGGTTCTTGGATACCCGATATGTGAACTTCAGCTGGGATGCTTCAGACAACGAGACCGGTATTTCAATGATCCAGATAAAGAAGGGTATAGACCCCTGGATAAATGTCTCAAGGAGAGATCACCATGGCCTATACCTGACAGATGGGCAGTTTCAAATCGTTCTTAGGGCAGTTGATATGGCCGGGTTGAGGACATCCATCTCACTTACGATCGTGATCGAGGAGGGGAAGGAACCCTTCAATGTCTTATCGCCAAATGCTGGCAGATTCTATAGCAAGGGAAATGTTGATGTGATCTGGGACCTGGAAGACGGATTCGTGCCCAAGTCCCTTGCATATCAACTGGATGGAGGTTCCTGGGTGGAGAAAGATCCAAACCATGGATTTGATCTTGACCTTGACGATGGATCACATGATCTCAGGATGGAATTCACCGATCATTACAATAATTCCGTTCGAAGGTCGATCACATTTACTATTGATACCACGGATCCAGAGATAGATATCCTTTATCCCATTGAATCCTCTGTTATCTCGAATGGTCTTGTCAACTTCGAATGGAATATAGATGACCTGACAGAAATGAGGTCCACGAACGTGACCATCGATGGAGAGAAGATCACAGGGATCGTTGGAAAGACACACACCTCCTTTCTGAGCAGGAATTGGCATTCCTTTTCGGTTGAGGTCTACGATATGGCAGGGAACCGGGCCACATCGGCCATTACATTCAGGATAGCCGAGAACACATCACTCCACATCATATCTCCCAGGCTTTCTATTCCCACACAGGAGACCTCCTTCTTGATCGAATGGGAATACCTTACACACCTGGAGATCGATAATATCCAGATCTCATTGGATGAGAACAGCCCGGTCTCACTTCCCATGGACCGATTATCCTACCCAGTTTCCTTTTCCGATGATGGCCTCCATACCGTTACTGTCGAGGCTCGTGATCCAGCCGGGAATATCTTTTCAGATTCCGTAGAGATCATTGTAGACAGGAAACCACCCTCCACTGGATTCATTGACATCGAAAGTGGAATCTTGATCAACACAACAAAGGTCACCATACAATGGGGAGCCTTGGAAGAATCCGGGATCACCGGATACGATCTCTTCATCGATGATGTGAATGTCGCACTTGGAGTGAAAGATACGGAAAGAACGGTCACACTTCAAGAAGGGGAGCACATCTTAAAGGTTCTTGCTCATGACATTGCTGGAAATATTGGGGAGGGCCAGATCGAAATAATTATCGATATCACTCCACCCCAGCTGGATCTGATCTCACCTTTGGATGATGTGATAACCGAACCGACAATGACCTTCGAATGGGAAGGTAATGATGTCAATGGTATCGTTCATTATAACTATTCACTTGATGGGAATGGTCCCTTCGGTCTGGGAATGTCGACTTCCAGGGAACTTCAGGTACCCGAAGGACAGCATATCTTCATCCTGAGATGTATGGACAACGCCGGTAATGCCCGTTCTATCAAGAAGACCTTCATGGTGGACCTCAACCCACCTGAAGTTGCCTTGACCAACATCAAGGATGGTTATACAAACACATGGTCAGGTGTCCTGGAATGGTCGATCACGGAATACATGGGGATCACCTCGCTGATACTGGGCATAGATGGTGTAGATACCCCACTTTCGAATGAGACCAGGCATCAGATGATCGACTTGGATGACGGCCTGCACACGATCTCCATCACGGTGACCGATATTGGCGGATGGATGACAAACGAGAGTGTTCAATTCGTTCTTGATAGGGTCGATCCCGAGATAACTCCAGGAGATCTCGAAGTAAATGGAGATGTAATAACAGTGAACTGGATCCGGGATGAAGGGGAGGTGGAGTTGCAGGTCTCTGTGGAAATGGATGGGATGGAGATAACCGGACAGCATGATCACGCTGCGGGCATGTCTGTCTTCAGGGAGGTGATCCCAGGAAAGCATTCCATGAACCTGACCTTCACTGATCTAGCAGGGAATTCAAAGGTTATCACATTCGATTTCGAGGTAAAGGGTTCAGATAAAAGTAAAGAAGAAAAAGGGGGAGTGGATTCGATCATCATTCTAATTCCGATAATACTCATCTTGGTGATAGTTGGAGTTTTCATTTTCATCTGGGTCAGGGGAAGAAAGAAGGATGATAAAAAAGAGGAAAACGGTGCTAAGTTGCCCTCAAAACCGGAAAGGATCTCCATCGGTCCTATGCCCGCTAGGAAACAGCGACCTCTGGCTCCTGCTAAGATGCCTTCACCTCCACAGGTTCGTTCCAGGACCACCAGCATTGGGGAGCAGGACGATTCTTACATCCGACCTGAACGGAAGAAAGCACCTCCTCCAAAAAATAGAATGCATACTGTTCCTGATCGATCGATAGGGACAACGGAGACCTCAGGGAACGATGATGATATCGAGGATTGGTCGGATATGGAGGAATTGGAGGAGTTCGATGAATTGGAGGAGATCTGATGCCTCTTTCACCCGATCAGGAGGTATTTTACTCCAGGTACGGCATGTATCCTTTCAACTGGATCGTTGACGGCAAGGTTATCGCGTCCGTATATCCGATTGATGACTCTTATCTTGGATACTTGAGGAATGAGGAGGGTATCACCCTCGCTATCAATCTTACAGAGAGCCCATGGCCTGAAGGTTGGGAGGGATCATCCGGTATCAGATGTTTGCATTCCCCGGTGGTTGATATGGCCACCCCAAGACCTTCCGATGTAAGGAGGATCATATCTGAGATCGACATGCATGACGGTCCGGTAATGGTCCATTGTGCGGCAGGGATAGGAAGGACCGGGACCGTGATCGGATTATATCTAGTTCATCATGGGATGGATCCGATAGAGGCTATTAAGACCGTAAGAAAGAAAAGGCCGGGTTCCATCCAGACCCGTTCACAAGAGTCCATGATCATGAAATGGTCGAAATTGGGAAGGTGTTAGGATGGATGTGATAGTTCTTGCCGGTGGATTCGCAAAGAGGATGTGGCCTTTAACGAAGAATATGCCAAAGCATCTGCTTGATATTGCGGGAAAACCCATGTTGAGCTATACCCTGGATACTCTGGTCGAGATGAAGGGAATCGGAAGGATCTTTGTATCCACTAATGAGGCGTTTAGCGATCACTTCTCCAAATTCTTGAATGATTATGATGATATGAAGGTCACCCTTATTATCGAACCATCACCCACAGAAGATAAGAAACTGGGATCCATCGGAGGACTTGGTTACCTCATTGAGAAGGAGGACCTCCAAGATGATACAATGATAATCGGAGGGGATAATCTTTTCGAATTCCATCCGATCGAGGCCCTTGAGGTATTCCGGAAGGTTGACCGCGATATTGTTGCGGTCTATGATGTTGGTTCACCGGAGAAGGCAAGGCTCTATGGGATCGTTGATGTCGCGGATAACGGTGTTATTAGGAACTTCTTAGAGAAACCGGAGGATCCACCATCAACATTGGCTGCAACGGCCTTCTACATCTTCAAAGCAGATTCCCTGAGATTGGTCCTGAAATATCTGGAGGATGGCGGGAAACCGGATGCGCTAGGATTCTTCATTCGATATCTAGTGGAGAACCGGTCCGTTGTCGCATGGAGGTTTAATGGCAAATGGTTCGATATAGGATCCCTTGAAGTATATCATGAAGCTGATACCTATTTCAAAGAGAATTGAGAAAGGTCCTTGTTTATAAGATCATTCTAATGAAATCGGAAACCCTTACACTATCTTCCCTGTCGATGTGATCCTTACTGTTGTATCATCAATATGATAGGTGAGCTGGATGTTCTTCTGCTGAATTGAGAACTTCCTCACCTGGATCGTGTGGTAGATGCCTTCGATGATCCTGACGGTCCTGAGCTCTAAGAGTCCGTCGAACTTGTCGATAATGGACTGCATGTCCCTTTCGGAGAGAATGTCCGCCATTAGAAAGACCACCGAGAGCTTCTTCTTCATAGCGATATCTCGGACCATTATGACGAAATCCCCGGCGTCCTTGTTCCCGAACTGCTCCATGAAGAATGTTAGCGGATTGATAAGGACCCTGTTGATCTTCTTCCCATCCAGTCCTCTCATGTGTTCTATGATCCTTGCCGGAACCGCCTGAATGAAGAATTTGGAATATTCCGGACAAGCGTTGACGAATTCCACATTCTTGATGAGGTCCCCTTCCACTTCCTCGTTAAGGAGGTCCATTATCTCATCGGATGAGGCCTCCACATCGTAGAATGCGACATTCTCTCCTTTCTTCAATCCCTTCTGAAGGAAATGAAAACCGAAGAGGTCCTTTCGAGAAGAAGGATCCCCTACAATGAGATGTATCGCACCTTTCTTGAATCCTCCATAATGAAGGGCATTGTCCAGGGCCGGGATCCCTGATGAGACGATGTCTATAGAGGACCTCTTTTTGGCCATGGTCCCTTCAACCGGATATTTCCTAATATAAGTTTTCAACGAGAAAAACCCAAATAGAAGTGTTTAGGTTTTTTCATCGAGTGCGATGACAGGTTCGGATCTTATACTACGGGGAGGTTTGCTTATATCGGTTTCAATTCTACTTGGTATATTTGCAGGATCCCTTGTGGAAAGGACGACCGGATCCGTTGATATGTCAATGGAGGACCTGGCAGAAGACATAGGATCGCTTATCCAAGGGGTCCTCAGGTCGGAACCAGGATCCCGGATTACCCTTTCCTTCGGAACCACTTCAAGTGATGGTGAAGGTATATTGGAATTTCCAGGGAGGATCGGAAATCAGATCTTCAAGCTGAAGGTCCTTCCTGGATTGATGATCCTGGAATGGGATGGAAAGAGGGCAACAGTGATCGAGGACCAGAAGGTCTTTCCGATACATCCCCCAGTGAATGAAAGGTCTTTATCATTCGAGCAGGCAAAGACCATCGGGAGAATGTCTGGTGGTTATACCATGTCCACACCGGTTTCCATCATCGTTGAGTCTAGGGTCCTTTCAGGCAATGTCACTGTTTTCATTCACCCCATCTTCGATTCAGCGGGACCATTGGATGAATTGCTCCAGCTAGAGGATATGATCTTCCAACCATCTCCTGATTTTCATCAGGAGGTCCTTTTCAATGAGGAGGATGAGGTCCTTCTCATATCAGATCGAATGTTGATCTGGAAGGGAGAAGAGGGTGCCACATCCAGGGGATACTGTCCCCTTCCATTCATACTTCCATCAGAGTCAGAGGTCTCAAGATCATCAGATCAAGTAAATGGATCGTTCAAGATCATCCGTGAAGCCGTCAATATATCAAATGACCTTCTCATCGATACATGGAGAGTGGAGTTCGATTAATCCTCCCATATCTCGCCTTTAAGCAGCCAAAGATCTGTTGTTCCTTCGAAGCTTCGTACATCATAGAACAACGAGACTATAGACGGGGGAGCTTCGAGCACCTGCAACCCGAAGACAACATGCCAGGATCCGATATCCTTTCCCATGAGTTCGAGGGGAAGTGCCAGGTTTACAGACCCCGTGATCCCGTATGTGAGGGAATCGGGGATCTCCGTTCCCTCAGGGGCAAGGTTCCCCAATGAAACGGGTGTTTCCACCTCTGTGAAAACAAGGAGGGTTATCCAGCATTTCTCCAATATGTTCAAAGGGAAATCCACCATATTTCCGGAGCTCTTTGGATCCTTGATATTGTTTATCATGACCACAATATTTTCATAAAGCCAGCCTAGAAAAAGGGCAACTGCTTCACCCTCGGCCCTTAATGAAAGCTCAAGGCCAGCCCCCGCACTTCCAGTTGCATCTTCGACCTCAAGCTTGAGGAATAGCCTCGCATCGACTATCAGCTCGGAGATCATGGCAAGGAACCTTTCCATGAAAAGCTCAATGGTCCTTTCAAGGAAATGGACAAGTGTGTCGAAAGATAGTCCGTAGAGATCGTAGGCCTCATTCCATGCATCTTTGATGGCAGAAAATGCCAGTGAGACTATCAATGAGGATATGGAAACCTTCACACTTCCGCCATTGGTGGATCCGAATGTTGACTCCCCCCATCTCCAGACACCGTAGCCGTCATTTTCCCTTCCGATCGAACCGTCTTTCATATCATCCAACCACAGATCGTCCATTATCACTCCGGAAGGGGACCTGAGAACAATGTGTACATTTCCATCATTCGGTAATGGACCCTTCCACCTCCACATATTTTCACGTGTTAGGTTTATTACGAAATATCTTTCTGGGGAACCTTCGATCTTCCAGGAGCAGATGAGGTCATCCGAACCGCTTCTCAATTCCAGTGTGGAACCGCTGAAAGGGTGCAGACCCGGATCGAATATCTCGACATTTGAGATATTGTTGTCCATGAATTCGACCTCGTTCAGGACCGGAGGGAGATCCTCTGGCATCCTGTATCTCAATCTGAAACCACCGTCTATCACCGCATTGATCCCGAGAGGGGGGATTGGGATCATGGGTTCCACTCCAAGTGAGGAAGATAGGGATACCTCTGTGACCTTGTATTCTTCAAGGGTCGGTACTGAAAAAGAGAAGGAAATGTTGCCGTTATTACCACCATATCTTCCTTCAACAGAGAACATGTGAGGTCTGTCCTCCATGAACGGATCCAATTCTGCTCTGATGTAGAGTGGTCCTTTTTCAATAATGACAGTCCCGTTGAACCTCATGGAGGAGTTGTCCACCCTTGTCACGGTCAGGTATCCATTAAGACCGATGGAAGGAACGTTCATTTCCATTCCGATCAGGGTCCCTTTTTCACCAAGGAGAGCTTCCTTTTCGGTCCTCAGACACAGATCGAGGGGACCGAACTTCCTAAGCGATCGGAACTCATCGACCCCAAGAATGTCCAGGAATGCGGAAAGGACCCCGGTCAAACCCATTTCCATCAGTTTCTGAATAAGGTCCTTGACCCCGTTCCTCAGTGTCGATGACAGGTCCATGGATACATTGGAAAGGACCCTGCTTGCCTCTGCCAGGTCAAGGTCCTTGTTCTGAACGATATCGTTCACCAGAGGAGGAACCTCCTGGAGGGACCTCAATGTACCAGAGAAGATCGAGGTTGAACTGTTCAGAAGACGTTCCCCTATGTCCATAGCTGCCTGTTTGACATTGTCCGATGCTATGTCGTAAAGCGTGGTTCCCTCCTCATATGACGCTCCTTGAAGAGGCCATACAGTATGGACGGAGATGTAGGCCTGGGGGTCGATGCTCAATTCCCGGGTCAAGGGAGAACTGCCATTCAGAGAATAGACGAAACGGTAGTTCCTTTCACCGGAAACAGTAAGGTCGGTTCTGTAGGGAGCTCCTTCGAACCTGGGATCCGGATCATGGAAGCCTCCAGTCATCTCGTATATGGTATCCTTCCTGGAACCGCAGGTAATATTTAGGGTCGGAACAAGCTCCCATACTGGGTGACCCGGAAGTACTCTTTCTTATCTTAACGGCTCCCGACATGTTCAAAGGAGGAAGGAAGTGTCTGGACGCCGACATCATCTCTGCTCCTGATGTATCGTTGATCACACCTGCCATGATGCGGTGTATGGTGTCGTTGACAGTCTCTTGAAACCTTGATAAATTGGGAGATCCTACCGATCCTGGCACAACCCGAGATCCTCCACGGGTTGTAATGCCTGACAGAGCTTTTCTGATGTATCCAGTCTCTGACAATATGTCCCCATTTCCGAACTCCCTTTCCTTCATCAGATCCATGGAGGAGACGATCGTTTTCAGGATATTCTCCCTCAATTCGGGGTCCTGATCTCCTTCCGAAGACAAGTTCAGACCCAGATCGGACAGGATGTAAGGATGGTCTAGTAACTCATCGAAATCCAGAGGTCTTCCACTAAAATCTGTGGCATATCCTTTTTCGAAAGGCCTTGTCCCTATCCTGTTCGAGGAAATGATAGCAACATCTATGGTGCCATAGAGGTGCTCGAAGTAATCTTCCAAAGCATTGTCGATCTGATAATCCGCTTTCACAACAGTATAATAATTATCATAGACCCAGTCCGAGATAGGTCCGCCCAGGATCCTGATGATGTCCGACAAACCCTCCTTCAGGTCAATTAGTTCCGGAGAATTGACCAGCATGGTCATCAGCTCGTCGATCACATCAGGGATTGATGTAAGAGTGAGGAATGTGAGGAAAGAAGTGGGACACATCTCTCCATTCAGCGGTGGGGGGGAATCATATTCCCAGCCTTCCCAGATCCTGTCCCATACCTCGGGGGCATCCGAAACAAGTCTTTCCATCACTCTTTCGACAGCATCTCTGAGGACCTTCTCCGCAGATTCCCTTAGAGCAACCTCGGCTGATATTATTCCCTCATCGATCCCCAGGACCTCGGAGATCCCCTGTATGGACCTTTCATTAGTCAGGATGTTGATCGGTTCAAAATCCGGCTCTTCCGGTGGGAACTGAAATACCGCCTCGATGGAATGAACCGTAACTGTCCCATTTTCCTCCCAAATGCCCACATCGAAGGTGCGTTCGATGGGATCTGGTGTGATCTCCGGATATCCATCCACATAATCTCCCATCCATTTCAGTCCTCTAACCTCCTCTATCATTGCCATCCCCTCATACCCATGGAGGTAGGGGGAGGTTCGATACAGGTCCCTTATTAGTGACGCTACTCCCACATCTCTGGTGTCTATCAGATGGTAACCAAAAGCATCCTCCCAGAAGGAATCCACTTTCTCAGTGATCCCCCTGAATAGACCTGTCACTCCTCCGAATGTCTCCAGAATGCCGGTGTCCAGGCCAATGTAGTCAACAAGGCCAAGGGCCAATCTCTCAAGAAGGGAGAAAAGAAGCGGACGTAAGAGGTCTTCTGCATCCGGAGGGGTCATCTCCGAGAACAAACCTTCAATGATCAGTGCTAACATTCCTGGATCGATCGCATCATCGTGGGAAGATAGCAATTCCATGATACCGGGCGATGAATCGAATGATCCTTCTACGGATCGGAGCTCATTCTCGATCCCAAGAAGACCTCTCTCATCGAATACTCCCAAATAAGCTTTTGACAATAGATGGACACTGAGGTCCATACATGAGGAGATCTCATCATCCGTTAGCAAAGGTTCTATAGATGATCCTCCGGAAACTGACATGGACCTTCCCCTGCCAAGATATGCTTTTGCCTCTGCAACTGTTCCTATCATATGCTGATAGAGCTCCGCCATTTCCGGTCCTTCCAGTGCCATGATCAGTCTTTCAATTCTCTGATACAGTAGATCTGTCAGGGACTCCCTTACGATATTGACATCAACAGTTCTCACCAGGGATACACCATTGTTGGAGGTCGAGCATGAGATCCCAATGGAGATCGTAGTGTTGGCCCCCATTGCTCCTGACCTCCATCCATATGTCCAAGGTCCTGTCCCGTTCGGTGCTATCTCTCTACCCGAAGTAGTTGGGGATAGGAATGAGACAGGAAGGGGAACTACGGAGATGGAGAGGTCATCAATTGCATAACGCCATTTGCCGTTTCCAGGCAGGTTCCTTTCGAAGGTCCTATTGATCTCATCTTCAATTAAAAAAGATAACCTACTCTCGAGGGCTCCGTCCAGTCTTGTGGAATTCCAGTTTTGGGGTTTGGTCACCAGGTCAAGGAAGATCCTATCATGCAGCTCTATCAAACCGGTCCTTAGATCGGACTCAAGGGAATCCAGATCCTTGGACATCAGAGAGATGGACAAGGATGACATCTCAGCTTCTTCATCCGTCCTTTGGATCCAGACCATGTATGAAATGAATGTGGACGTCAAGACCATGAGTACAACAGCAAGGTAAGCAAATGCTGTTTTCCCTGATCTATCGATCCAGGTCCTTCCGAACTTCAAGAAAAGACCTCCGGGACCGGGTGTGGAGACCTTTCCAAGGGTAGAACAACCTTCAATGACAGGCCCGGTGTAATTTCCCTTACAAATGTCGAGATGGGTGTTTCAATTAAGATCGAGGGTTCGATGTCTATGAATACAAGGACCATGGACCAGAGTCCGTCAGGAGTCCATTTGAGGACCTCTTTTATTACAGGTATAAGGAATGAATCTTCGCCAATATCTAAAAAGGTACTTCCGGTCCAAATTATCATGGACCAATTATTTGTAGACTTTGAAATGTTCGAAAGAAAAGGATGTCTTGCCACGATAAGGTCGGAAAGACATCTACCGATGTCCCTTGTTTGATCATATCTTAGATCCTGATTTCCCATGGTTGGATCAGAATGGAAGAGTAATGATGACCCTGAGGCAAGCAGTGATACGGAAATGACCAGTAACGTGAGGGAAAGGGGGGTTTCTATTCCTTGGAATGATACAATAGACCTCAGGAGATCACCTCCACAATCCCTATGGTGATCGATCCCGGATATGGTCCCTCGAAGAGGACAAGGGTAGAATGTATCGGTGAATCAAGGACGTAGTCCGTATCCCCGTAAAAGCAGGTCCCGTCCTTCAATATGAAAGTTAGATTGATATCATTCGATCTCAATTCAATATAAAGGTCCTGTTCAATGACAGGTATGGTCCTTCCGGTGTTTGAAATGTCACCTTCCAAAGGTCCTATCAGTCCGTCATCGTCAGGGTCCAGAAGGTCGCTTTTCTTCAGAATGTTTAACCAGGTTGAAAATGGAAGATCATCAGATTCTCCATCATCATCGATAACCAGGATCCCCATCAATCCGATGGTCAGGGCCAGAGCTATACTGAAAGCTAATAGGTCCCCTGACGGAGACAAGGACCCAACGTCCTCAATCCTCATAGAGATTCAACCGTCCTTTGTCCTTTAAAATAATATTCTTGAAATATTCCAACCAAGAGATTTATAGATGATCTGAAACTGGCTAGTAGTAATAGGATCGTTACTCCAAGACCTACATTTCCAGTGGAACTGGTCTGTTCTTGGGAATAAATAAATACATCGAAGGTCCTTTTCGAAAGTCCTAATGGGGGTATAAAATGAAGATAAGTTCTCTAATGGCAGGTTTTGTAATAACAATAATGGCGATCTCGGTCCTATCCATGGGATCCTTTGCCCAGACAAGGGCGGATAACACGATATCATACATAGATCCTTCCGGGGATGTTGATAATACCGGTGGTGACGCCCAGATGGTTAAGAATACGGACATCCTTGCTCTGACACTTGATAGATCATCCGATCCAATTGTACTTACCCTTAAAGTGGATGGGTTGATAGATTATTCCGGTAGCAACGGGATGTACATGTATTATTTCTTTTTAGACCAGGTCGGTGATGGGTCAGAAAGTACCTCTGCAATAATTTACATGGGTACAGCAAGTCTAAATGGAGAATTCATTGGCTTAGGTCCTACTCCTGAGGTTACAGGAAACGGAACCGATACTCTGACCCTCAAGGTCAACAAGTCGGATATAGATGAATCAAATCATCCAATTATGGATGTTTATGCTGAGATTGATATGACAGTCATTGGTCAAATGGTGGTTCTGAGTGATGTCATCAATGAGGATTTCGGAGAGGGAACATCCACCGATGACGATGACGACGATGATGATGAAGAAACGGACGCCGATGGGGACCTGATGCCCGATTCCTGGGAACAATTACATGGTCTGGATACATCGATCAATGATGCTGACGAAGATCATGATGGTGACGGTTATACGAACTTTGAAGAATATGTTTGGGGAACAGCTCCGGATGATATCAACAGTTATCCGGATATGGGATTTGATGATGATGACGATGATGATGACACCAATGACAATCCGGATCCCACAGCGGAGACTCCAACTGACGACTCGATCACAGTAACCATCAACAATGTTGATTATTCCGTAGACGCTGGAGATGATACTTTCGAGATGGAACATACGATCGATGGTACAACAACCGGAACAGTCCATCATTGCTCCATGACAATGGTCACCTACTACGATGACGGAACATACGAAGCCGATGATTGGCAGGTTGGCCCTGACGAGGAACCAAGGTCGACCATGCTCGGCATCACCACGGAGATGTACTTCAAGGGAACTGGTCCAGGTGGAAATACAGACTGGTCTGAATGGGCCTGGTATATGTATGCCAAAGCACCAATGTCCTGGTATGATAAATTGGTAGGTCCTTCAGATGAGGATAACACAACAGATGATGATGGACCTGAAATATCAAAGATATTCGTTGTCGTTAGGGCCTATTCCGATGCTTCTGAGGCCAATTGGAATCAGGATTCAAAGGATATCACTGAAGAGATCATGGATTTCTGGGGAGGAGATCAAACAGGTGGTGGAGATAATGATTCTCCAGGTCTTGGTATTCCATTGTTGATCGGGAGCATAGCTGTAATTGCCTTGATAGGTATCTTCAGAAGAAAGAGAGAGTGAGATGAAGAAGGGGGGTTACACCCCCTTCTAATTTTTTATTTTAATTTTTATTTGAGGAATTCGATCAATCTATCGTATGTCTCACCAATAAGGGTCCTCATCTCCAAGTGGTTGGCACAACTTTCAGGATTACTGAAATCAAATTTCAATTCCTCAATGTCTTTCACATCGGAGAAAAGTCCGACGTTGCATCCTGAACACGTGAAGAGATCGACCTTTGGTGCTTCCCTCTTCTCAAATGTCGAGGAACAGCCCTTGCATTCATGACCTTCCAGAATCTCGGTGATCTTGAACCTGTTCATATCGATCTTGGCCCTTTCAATATTGAAACCAAGAGCACTGCATCCCTGGCACGTATAGAGGATCTGACCTCCCCAGTTCCAAGCGATCATTGCGGTCTCGCATTTAGGGCAGTGGATATCAGGTCCGTCTATCATCAGTTCGAAACAATCTGCTGCAGCCATGGGCAAACACCTATGATGGGGTCATGGAAATACCTTGGATATTGTATTGTAGCCTGAATTGTTCAGAAGTTTCGGTTCACCCCCTCGGATTGCCTTAATATCAGTTCCCGGGAATATAACCCCGTGACAGGTTCTAATGAGGAGTTCTTGGTCCATCCTTTCATCAGGGAGGAGGCGATGACCAGGAGGGAATATCAGGTCAAAATTGCCACAAAAGCCCTCCTGAAACCAACTCTTGTTGTTCTACCAACCGGACTCGGTAAGACAGTGGTCGCACTCATTGTGGTAGCGGAAAGAATAGCGCAAGGAAAGGGGCCTACGTTGATGATGGCCCCCACAAAGCCTCTTGTAGAGCAGCATTTTGACTTTATGCGATCGAACCTTAAGGAAAAGGAGATCGTGATGCTCACTGGGGAGGTGCCTCCTTCTAAAAGGAAGGAGATCTACGGTGGAGGGGATATGGTGATCTCGACCCCTCAGGTTGTGAAGAACGATATCATTTCCGGGGACCTTGACATTGGTATGTTCGATCTGATCCTTGTTGATGAAGCCCACAGAGCAGTGGGGGATTATCCATACGTATTCATTTCCGAGATGTTCTTTGAGAAGAGACCGGAGGGGTTGACCCTTGGTCTCACTGCTTCCCCGGGTCATGATGTTTCCAGGATCTATGAGGTATGCAAGAACCTTGGAATTGAGCAGATAGAGGTCAGGATAGATACCGATGAAGATGTGAAACCTTACATTCAGGAAATGGAGGTAACAAGGGTCAAAGTTGAACTCTCTGACGGGATGAGGTCCATCATCCAGGTCCTTCAGAGGATGTTCATGGACAGGGTCGGAAGACTACAACGTATGGGTGTTATCAGGAAAGGGCCCAACACATCCATCAAAGAGCTCCTGGGCGCTGCAGGTCGAATCCAGGAAATGATCAGGAGGTCAGGGAAGGATGGCGGATCCTACTATCAGGCCATGTCCGTACAGGCGCAGGCGATGAAGATATCCCATGCCATGGAGATGGCGGAGACACAGGGAGCTGGGGCTTTATATCAATACCTTGATAGATTATTGAAGGAAACAGGAAATCCGGATAGCTCCAAGGCTACACGGAAGGTAGTTTCGGATCCCCTTTTCAGTATGGTCATGAACAAGACCGAAGCCCTTCGAGGTGAGCTCCCTTCCAAGGTACTTGCGCTTGAAAGGGCTGTGATCCAGAAACTTAGAGAGGATCCGGAAGCGAGGGTAATAGCCTTCACTCATTTCAGGGACACTGCTTCTGTGGTTTTCCGGAGGATGAATGAACAGTCCCAAAAAGGAATAAGACCTGTAAGGTTCGTCGGACAGGCGTCAAGAGGCGAGGATTCTGGGTTATCCCAGAAGGAACAGAAGGAGGTCCTCGAGGCCTTCAGGAGAGGTGATTTCAATCTCCTGATCGCAACTTCCGTTGCAGAGGAGGGCCTCGACATTCCCGGAGCGGACCTTGTGATATTCTATGAACCGATCCCATCCGAGATTAGGACGATCCAGAGGAGAGGCCGTACTGGAAGACATTCATCCGGGAAGGTCATAGTCCTAATGTCAAATGATACAAGGGATATTGCCTATTCTTTCTCAGCCAGGGACAAGGAGGTGAAGATGGAAAGACAGCTCCTTGCTTTGAGAAGGATGCTTACCAAGATGCCACTTCCGGAGAGGAGGAAGCATTCCAAACCTGTCGAGGAAGGGGAACAACAGAATGCTCCAACCCTGGAATCATTTTCAGAGGCTCCTAAGGTGGAGTCCGGACAATTACCAGAGTTGATAGTGGATAGAAGGGAACTCACTTCCTCCGTTGCCGAGGAGCTTATAAGGAGAGGATTCAAGATCATACCAGCCCCTTTAGGTGAGGGAGACTATCGAATATCGGAAAGGGTTACTATCGAAAGGAAAACGGCTCAGGACCTATCAGATTCGCTTATTGATGGCAGACTCTTCGATCAGGCTGGTAGACTGGTCTCATCTTGTGAGAGACCTATGGTAATCGTCGAAGGTGATGATATCTTCAACCGAAGGAACATCAACAAGAATTCACTATTAGGAGCCTTGGCCTCCCTTTCAATTGACTACAATATTGGTTTGATGTTTACAAGGGATCCTGGAGAAACTGCAGATTTCATGCTTGCTGTCCATAGGAGGGAAGGGACGGTCGGGCCTCTTTCTTCACATGAGAAGAGAAAGCCGGGAAGAACCATTACGGGAATCTCGGAAAGTGTCCTTTGCGGATTTCCTGGTATATCGAATATAACGGCAAGAAAGCTACTTAGGGAATTCAGATCTTTGAAGAACGTATTTTTGGCAAAGGTGGAGGAATTGGAGAAGGTAGAAGGTATCGGCAAGGGGAAGGCCAGAGATATTTATAACATTTTGAACCAGGAAACAACACACGGTCTGATGGAGGGTGCAGAAAGAGGGACTAAGAAGGATCGTTGATAAATTGAACCCTTATTTCATCTCTACTTGTGATCCACTACTTCATAGTCTTCATCATCAACATTTTTTACCTTTCTGTCCCAGATCGGAGTTCCGGAGGACTCCCAATGTGGTGTTTCAGAGGATGTTTCGACCTTTCGTTCTTCATTTTTCTTTGTATTTTCAGGTGAGACCATGAAGGAGACCAACTCATCCGAACCGAAGTTCTCTTTTTTTTCTTCAATTTTCACCTTCTTTGGAGTCACCAAGAATGGGTTTTCTTCTTCTGGCATGTAATTTCCCCATTCATATATTGTCCAGACTACTATATAACCATGACCATTAATAGTAATATAGTCAGTCTTTCGACCCTCTAAAATGCTCAATGATTCAAACTTTCATACCCTTGGAAAGGATTTTGTTCAATTCAATCTTCATTCAACTTTTTGATAAGCCAGGCCATGTTCTTACCCAGATCTGTCATGGTCCTTTTTGCTTCCAGGTCCTCTTTCACATCGCCTGGTTCCATTCCCATGCCTATATTCCAGTAGGAAGAACCCGGGACGATCATCTGTTCAACAAGAAAGAAGTGGTTCATGGCATTGAATGCAGGCATGGCTCCGGTCCTTCTTACCGCAACAACTGCCGCACCGATCTTTTTCTTGAATTGGTAGTTATTGGCCTTTGCAACCCTCCCGGATCTGTCAATGAGGGCCTTAAGCTCAGGTGTGATATTAGAAAAATAAACAGGTGATCCCAGAATCATCCCATCAGATGAGGACATCTTCTCGATCAGAGGATTGACAATGTCATCGTCAATGGCACACTTTCCATTCTTTTTTATCATGCAGATACCGCATGCTTTGCATCCTTTGATCGTTTGATTGGCCAGCTGTATCATTTCGCAGTCGATGCCCTCCTTCCTTAATTCGTTGAAAACCCACTCGATCAGCAAGGAAGTATTACCATCCGATCTTGAGCTGCCGTTTATACCGAGAACCTTCATGACGATCTTTCCCCTCCGCCTATGATTTTTAAAATATTAAATTATATTAAAAAGGAACGGTTACTTTTGCCATATAGGTTATTTTGACTTGAATTCCAAGGATAGGGAATTAACACAATACCTCAGACCTGTTGGTTCAGGACCATCTTCGAAAACATGTCCCAGATGTCCTCCACATTGCCTACAGGAAATTTCCGTCCTGGTCATCCCGTGACTGGAATCAATTTTGATCTCTATGTTTCCTTTTGCAATGACATCAGAGAAGGACGGCCACCCAGATCCCGAATCGAATTTGGAATCCGAGGAGAAAAGCCCAGATCCACAGCCTCCACATACATAGATCCCCTTTTCTTTATTGTGGAGAAGTCCGCCTGTGAATGGGAGTTCTGTTCCCTTATTCCTTAATACATCAAAACGGTCAGGGGAGAGCCGTCTTTTCCATTCTTCTTCGGAGAGTTTCAATTTTTCCATATTTATATCAATGAGGAGGGACAAATGAACCTTTTCCTTGAACAGGTGAGTTATTAAGAACCCTTTTATATTTAACAAGAACCTTTCATGGGAGTATGGGACGGATCCTGAAGAAGGTTTTAATCCTGATTTTCCTGATCCTCATCACCTCCGGTTTGCTGCTTCTATCAATTTTAGTTGATCACGACTACTTGTGGAAATTCTTCATTACATTTTTCATTTCCTCACTCCTCTATCTTTTCTTGAAAGTCGTATTGGAAGAAATTGCAGGTGCAAATGTCAAGGATTACAAGATAAGGTACACCTTCAGGAAGGCCATTTCAATTATATTCATGGTAGCAGTTATTTCGGTTGTCGTGACCGTTTGGGTCAAGAACACACAGGCCATCGTGGTTGCTTACGGATTGATCGCAGCTGGCATTGCAATTTCCCTGCAGGACTTCTTCAAAGGATTCGCAGGGGGTCTATTGATACTTTTCAACAATATTTACCGGGTCGGAGACCGTGTCCAGATAGGGCAGGTATATGGGGATGTCATGGATATTGGCCTCTTCTATACGACCTTGATGGAAACCAGAGGCTGGGTTGGAGGGGACCAGGCATCAGGGAGGATCGTCATGGCAACCAACGCTAAGGTCCTGACCGATGATATCTTCAATTATACAAAGGACCATAGCTTCCTTTGGGATGAGATCAACATTCATCTGACCTACGATAGCAATTGGAGTTCCATTATCGATCCGATCCATCGGATCACTTTGAAGGAAGTTGCAGTAATGACAGAGAAAGCATCTTCCGAGATAGAGAGGATCGGAGAGAAATACTATCTTCCAAAGAAGGATGTTCAACCAATGGTCTATGTCAATTTCGATTCATCGTGGATCAATTTACATGTGAGGTTCGTAACCGAAGCAAGGTCTCGTAGGTTGATATCGGACAGTATTCACAGAAAAATCCTTAAAGAGGTCTCTGAGCATAAGGATATCAAGATCGCTCAGTCACAGATCGAGAGCTGGAAACTTGGAGAAGGACCCTGACCATATGAGTGGATATTAGTCGATTGGTTTACCTCTACTTTAGAGATTGTTGATGGCAAAGGACCTGATACCGGGGGAGGTTGTCCAGGGTGGATAAGAAGCTGAAAATGGTACGGGAGACCGAACAGTATAAATCTCGATCTCCACCTTAAAGATACAGGAGATAGGATGAGATCCTTAACGTCTTTGATATTGATTCTCATGGTCCTTCAGGGATTATCGGCAACTGTCGAAGGTGGAGATTTTTATAAGAAACCTGAAGATCCTGATCGGACAAGAACTGGCGCCATAGGCCCCATTCTGATGATGAACGATACCGCTTTTGATCAAAAGGCACTGGAAATGGGGTGGGGAGGCAACGGTTCGGAAGAGGACCCCTATATGATTACGGACCTGATCATCGATGCCAATAGGACGGGTTACGGCATTGCGATCTCCACATCCTACAGTTTTATAATCAACAATTGCACCGTCATGAAAGCTGATGGCGGTGGTTCACCCATCGGAGGTATTGCCATTCTTTCCGGGAACGGGACGATCACAGGATGCACGGTCAATAGCTCCGGATACGGGATCAGGGCCCTGGACACATGTCGGATCATTGGTAATACCATATTAGATTGCCACAATGGCCTCTGGCTATATTCTGATGGTATGACCGTCATTGGTAACAATATGATAGATGGTAAGAACCATGCTATCCATTACGGGGGGAACAACTCCCTTTTCTTGGACAATACTGTAGATAACTGGGATTTCGGCTTATATCTGATGGGATCCTACGATAACAGGATAGAGAACAATACCATGATCAACATTGATGATCATGGTATTAGACTGGACAATAGCCATAATAATACTGTCATTGGGAATTATGCCGCTCACAATGATGATGGTGTGTTCTTGAAGTATGGGTCTTCCAAGAACAGGATCCTCAACAACACCATCGAAGATTGTGAAGAAGGATTGTATGTTTTTGACGGGAGTTTCAACGAGTTTTACGGGAATAAGATGTTCAGATGTTCCTTCTTCTTGGAAATGATCAGGGATAATTTCGCAACCCAGATCATACCAGAGAACAATACAGTCGGAGGAAAACCTGTTTACTTCATCGGCAACATGGACTACGGTGGGTGGGTGGTCCCATTGGTGGTTGGCCAGTGGATAGTCTGGGAGGCATCAAATCTTTCGATATACTATTCAGATATCAATGGTGGTACAGCTGGTATCATTCTCTTTGATTGCACAAGGACCTTGATCAATAAGTCAAGGATATCAGATCAGGTGTATTACGGTGTACTGGCCGATTCCTGTGATAATATAACGATCACGAACACCACCGTATCCGAGGTAGGTATTGCGGGAGTTCATTTTCATGGATGCAGGGATGTTGAGATCACTGAAGGTGAATTCAACAATGGTACAGACAGCATATCGCTTTCCAAAGTAGACAGATCATTTGTTTCAGGTTGTTCAATAGTCAACGGAAATGATGGGGTAAGGATCCTTGAAGAGTGTGAAAACATCACAGTTTCGGACAATGAGATCAGTGGATCGTTCTTCAGGGGTATTGCAGTATATTCAGATCAATGTACCATTTCCAGAAATAACATATATTCCAGCGGTTCCCCTTCCTCGGGTATCTACATTAAAGGTTGGGGATGTATTATTGATGATAATCAAGTATTAGATATAAAAAAAGGTATAGAATTTGATATTTATTCAAGATACGGTTCTGCATATGGAAATTCGGTATCCGGTTGTGAAAAGGGGATAATGAGCTCAGGTTCATATACGAATATTTCAGATAACCGGATTTCTGATATCAATGGAGGTTTTGGGATCGTTGACTCCGGATCGACTAACATGATCATGGAGAACAGGATTGAGGACGATGGGGACCCAGGAATATTGCTCGAGAGATTTGCTTCTTCCATGGTCTATTCAAATGAATTGATCCATACCTCGATAGATCTTTACGATATTATCGGATCTTCATCCAATATTAAGATCCCTGAGAATAATACAGTAGATGGGAAACCTGTCAGGTTCTACAATGGTCTTGACCTGGAGGGGACCGAGATGAAGAAGGATGGTGGCCAGTATATCCTTCTCAACTGCGTGGATGGTGTGATCGAGGATATGAAGATGGATACCGGTTCGATCAATGTCCTCCTATCCAGATCCCGGGACCTTTTAATCAGGAATTGTTCATTCACATCAAATAATATCGGGATATCAGGACATAATTCATGGAGAGTTACTGTCGTTGATAGTGAATTCCATGATCTGAACTCCGGTATCCTTGTCAATGGAGATAGAAGTTGGGAGATCAAGGATTGTAGGTTCCATGATATAACAGAGACATCTGTTAACCTTTCCAATATAGGAGAGTGCACCATAGATTCCTGCCTCTTCAACGGATCAAGGGAGGGTTTGTCCTTATTGGCAACAGATGATTCCATGATCATGAACAACATGTTCCGGGAAGGGGATAGGGGAATAATCCTGGATATCGATTCCGAGAGTAACAGGATACAGTACAACGGATTCATGGAAAATGGTGATATCCCGATCTCGGTCCTATCCGGTCGATTCAACAGGATAGAGAAGAATGCTTTCGTCAACAACGGGAGGTTTATTACCCATCCAGCGGACCTCTACATAAATGAGAAGACAACCAAGGTTTTGAATAACTACTACTGGAACCATACCTCGCCTGATCTGGACCATGATGGAAAAGTGGACCTGCCCTATGATATAATCCCGGGGAAAGGAAACCTCTCGGATATCGAACCATCAGTGGATCTCCCCTATGGGATCCTCGGATCACCCACAGGTCCTGATTCTGAACAGTTCATGGACAGGGTAATTATTTCCTGGTCTCCCCCAAATTCTGCAAATCCATTCGCTCCTGTGTTGGGTTATACTGTCAGGAGAATAGGTGGAGGAGATACCAATCCAATATCCTGGGTTATAGGGCCGGTCGAAGCATTCATCGATGTTGATCCAGGACCGGAAAATGAGGTCCTCTATTCTATTCAAGCAAGATCTGTACTTGGAGAAGGACTTCCAGTTTATGAGATCGCAATTCTCAACAGGACCCAATTGGGAGTGTTCTTTGAGATGGAGGACGGAGAGGTCCTGAATACAAGAATGGTGAATGTATCCTGGACCTCATCCATGGAATGGTCGCATATCACCCATGTTGAGCTGTATCTTGACAATGAGTCAGTTCCTCTGAACGGAACACCAAGAGAACGAACGATCGAGCTTGATGAGATGGGCTGGCACGTTCTTACAGTTAGTATCAGAGACAACAGGGGATTCAATGCAATCGGGAGTATATCCTTCTATTCCGACTGGCAGGCACCACAGGTTGAATTGATTCCACAGATGAATTGGACGAATGATCTGGCAGAATTCGTCTGGAACTCTACTGACAATATGGAAGTGGTAGGTACCTGGTATGAAGTTTGGAATATGACAGATCTGAGCCTCGAGGAGATTGCTGACTATGATCTGGAGATGAATTATTATCAACACGAGATCACCAGGAACGGAGTGATTCCACCCCCTCCCCTCCAGCGGATCTTGGATGGTCGAGTGGAAGATGGCTATAACAATATCTCCATCGAATTGCCGGAGGGGAATTTCTCGTTTGTGATAATTGTATACGATCTTTCTGGAAACTCGGCAATTGGCCATATCCCAATTGGAGTTGACAGGACGTCTCCCATGATCATCTCGATCCATCCAACAGGTGTTATTGTCGGATATGATGAAGAAGTAAAGATCGAGGTCTCCGAACAGCTTTCTCCCTTATCGATATATTTCAATCTCTCCGGTCTTCAAGGTGATTGGGTAGAGGTCCGGAACAATACATACCAGTTCATTATTGATGGGGACCTGGGGGACAATTCAGAATTTAATATCGTATTCTATGGTGAGGACCTGGCAGGAAATCCAATATCGGCTAGCTGGTCCTTTAAAACCACCAAGGATCCATTGAGAACGACAATTACCGTTGGGAGGGTCACCAATGAGAACGGTGATCCCCTTGAAGGGACCAAGATAACGGTAAATGGGACGGATGTGGCATTCTCAGATTCCAATGGTACATTCACTATCGAAATAAGTGAAGGATCATATGGTCTTTCATTCTTCAAGGAAGGATACAGGAATGCCTCGATAATAATAGAGGTACCCTACGGGGGAGGTCCCTACGACGTAGGATCGATCGAACTTCAAAGCATCGATGATAATAAAGAAAATGAGGACCCCCCGTATCTAATGTTCGTTTTGGGAATAGCTTTGATCCTCCTCACAGTTTTCATTGCCATTTCTGCTTTCACAAGGAAGGGAGGCCCTCTGGAAGAGGAATGAGGTCCTCATCTCCATTTGTAGTATAATATTTATTTATTGAATGTTCCTGTGAGCCTGAAGTTTATGGAGTGAGAACATGGTACAATCATTCTATGATAGTGTCCTTCAGCAGATAGATACCACTGTTGAGAGGATGTGCATCGATAAGGGCATCGTGAAGATGATAAAGATGCCAGAAAGGGAATTAACTGTGCACATACCGATAGTGATGGACAATGGTGAGATAGATGTTTTCAAAGGTTACAGGGTCCAACATTCGTCGGCCAGGGGTCCTTGCAAGGGAGGTATCAGGTATCACCCCGATACGGATATTGATGAGGTGAAAGCACTCGCGACCCTCATGTCATTGAAATGTGCAGTAGCCAACGTGCCATATGGAGGAGCAAAGGGTGGAATTACAATAGATCCCACTAACAGATCTCCCTGTGAGCTCCAGAAGCTTACAAAGAGGTACGCAGCTGCAATAATGCCAATTATCGGTCCCAAGACTGATATCCCAGCCCCTGATGTCAATACCAATCCCGAGACAATGGGATGGTTCATGGATGCAGCTTCGATGTTCAGGGGAAATGCCATGTTGGAGATAGTGACAGGAAAACCCCTGGACCTAGGTGGTTCCCTGGGAAGGAACGAGGCGACCGGAAGAGGTGTAATGCTCAATTCCCTGCAGATCATGAAACGGCTTGGAATGGATCCCAAGGGAAGCAGTGTTGCCGTCCAGGGTTTTGGCAATGTGGGATCCACAGCTGCTCATCTGCTGTCAGAAAAAGGGGCAAGGGTTGTTGCCCTCAGTGATGTTTCGGGAGTCCTTTATAATCCTGATGGTCTGGATATCCATAAGATGATAGAATGGGTATATCAGGGTGGTAAACCCAGGCTCTTTAAGGATTATGAGGATCAGGGGACGGATTTCTTGGAGAATGGAAAAGAAATTCTCATCATGGATGTAGATATGCTCATCCCTGCAGCATTGGAGAATCAGATAACAGTGGATAATGCTGATGATGTGAAAGCCAAGGTGATCGTTGAGGGCGCCAATGGGCCTATCACACAGAATGCAGACGGGATCATCAATGAGAAGGAGATCCACGTGGTCCCGGACATCCTTGCTAACAGCGGTGGAGTGGTCGTATCATATTTTGAATGGGTCCAGGGTATTCAATCCTTCTTCTGGGACCTGGATGAAGTGAACCGGAACCTGAACCGGATAATGGAGAGATCGTTCGCAGAGGTGTGGGACCTGGCGTTGAAGGAAAATATGTCAATGAGGGATTCGGCATTCCAGAATGGAATCGGAAAGATATCAAGGGCGATAGAGCTTCGTGGTATATTCCCATGAAATTCATATACCCAATAACAACCAATCTCCAGGACCTCTGATTTGATGAAGGTCTCAAGATATTATTCCAATTCAGGTTCTACTGTCAAACAATTTCTTTTACATTTTCTTGATATTATCCTCAAATCGCAAATTTGGGGTGAAAAATTAAACCATCAATATTTCCTTTTAAAAAATAGGCAATAATTGGAATATTCACTTTTTTTTTAATTAAAATCGATAGGAACCGTTTATATACGACTACTTAATTCAAGTGCCGACTCGAGGAGGTAATATCTATCTCACTTGGGTTCAAACCACCCGTCCTGGAGAGCCAATCACGGAGGTCCGGGAGATCGGAGGAAACTACATGGACGTAGAAGAATTCATGAACAATGTCATGGCCAGGAATCCTGGCGAGAAAGAGTTCCACCAGGCTGTTAAGGAGGTCGCAGAATCCGTTCAGCCTGTGCTTAAAAAGCATCCCGAATACGAGAAAGCCAAGATTCTGGAGAGAATGGTCGAGCCCGAGAGGCAGATCCTCTTCAGGGTACCCTGGATGGATGACAACGGAGAGATCCAGGTGAACAGGGGCTTCAGGATCGAATTCAACAGCGCCATTGGACCATACAAGGGCGGATTGAGGTTCCATCCCTCTGTTTATATTGGTATCATCAAGTTCCTTGGATTCGAGCAGATCTTCAAGAATTCCCTTACTGGGCTTCCCATTGGCGGAGGCAAGGGCGGTTCCGATTTCAATCCCAAGGGAAAGTCCGACAATGAGGTCATGAGGTTCTGCCAGAGCTTCATGTCCGAACTCTTCAGGCACATCGGTCCCAACACCGATGTTCCAGCCGGTGATATCGGTGTGGGCGGAAGGGAGATCGGATTCATGTATGGGCAATATAAGAAGATTAGGAACAGCTTCGATTCTGTTCTAACCGGAAAGGGTCTGAACTGGGGTGGATCCCTTGTCAGGCCTGAAGCAACTGGATACGGAGCTGTATACTTCGCCGAAGAGATGCTCAAGACAAGAGGAGAATCCTTCAAGGGTAAGACCGTTACTGTTTCAGGATCTGGAAATGTCGCCCAGTATGCGGTCCAGAAGGTAAATCAGCTTGGAGGAAAGTGTGTGACCCTTTCCGATTCTGCTGGTTACATATATGACGCTGACGGGATCACCGGAGAGAAATGGGACTTCGTCATGGACCTCAAGAATGTTAAGAGGGGAAGGATCAGGGAGTATGCAGAGAAGTTCGGTGCCGAATACTTCGAGGGTCAAAGGCCCTGGGGTGTAGCTTGTGATGTGGCACTCCCCTGCGCTACCCAGAACGAGATCAACCTGGATGAGGCAAAGACCCTTGTCAACAATGGCTGTATAGCCGTTTCCGAGGGAGCGAACATGCCTACCATTCCTGAGGGTGTTGACTACTTTGTCGAGAACGCCATCCTCTTCGGACCTGCAAAGGCTGCCAACGCTGGCGGCGTAGCAACCTCCGGTCTTGAGATGGCCCAGAACCATGTTGGTCTTGCATGGACCTTCGAGAAGGTCGACCATGAGCTTCATCAGATCATGATCAACATACACAAGAACTCGTGGAATGCTGCCGAGAAGTACGGAAAGAAGGGTAACCTCGTCGTTGGTGCCAACATTGCCGGCTTCCTGAAGGTAGCAGACTCCATGCTCGATCAGGGTCTGGTCTAAAACGATCGATTTGATGTATCAAGAGCCCCTGAAAATGGGGCTCCTTTTTTTTCATTTTAATTAATGTAATTTGATTTCGATCCAATATACTGAAATTCTGCTTTTTCCAATATAATCAATTAATTACTTCCCTCTTAGGATCCACCTTCCCTGATGGGTCAAAGGAGATCAGGACGAGACCTTCCTCTATTCCACATGTTGAAATTGATATTGTAATTCCGATCCTCTCATAGAATCTACCTGATACATGATAGGACTCATGAATATGTCCGTGAAGGGTGACAGGTGGTTGATATGTCTCAATGAAGTCCCTGATCGCATGGGATCCAATATGAGGATCCTGGACTTGTCTTGATCCAAGTACATCGAGATGCGTCCCATAGGGAGGTGAATGGAACATGTAGAGAGTTTTTTTAGGGTCGCTCAATTCCTTCACTCTGAACATATCGCCCTCTATCGTTCTCTTTAGGATCAGATCAAGATCAACCGGGGTGGTTCGAATACCTTCTTCCAATGGTATACATCCGGATCTAATGGACTTGTCCTTATCATAACGCTCCCAATCCTTTAATAAGAATGGAGAGGGAGTGACAAATGGATAACCAACAACCTGAATATCTTCAACCTTTTCAGCCTTCATCGGGATGTAATCGATCAGTTGTTCCTCATTTGCTTTAATAAGAATGGGCTCATATTCTTTCGGATCATCATTCCCTAAGATCACAAGGAACCTTGTCCTGATGCCCCCCCTTCTCAATTGCTCTATGGGTTTGAATAGGTAATCCTCCAGGAATTCCTTTATGTTCCCTCTTCTCGGGAATAGGTCCCCTCCCATCAGCACTGCTGGAGGATTCCTTTTCGATACTTCTCTGAACAGACTCCTATAGCGGTTCGGTCTTCCGTGAAGGTCCGATACTGCAAGCCATTCCATGGTAACTGCCGATGTTATTGAGATCGACCGGATAAAGGTTTGTATCATGGACATGTGAGATTCCAATTGTAATTTTTTCAAAATCTTAAATTATTATTTTTCTATTAAAAATAATATTCCGATAATTATTGCGTTATCGTGAACTGATAAGTATGTAATTCAATAGATAGAAAATTTGATACCCCTATCCATCACTTTAAATAGGAACCTCAGTTCAGTAATTCATAATGCTCCAAGATCCTGATCTAACTAATTCTTCCAACCGTAAGACTCCATTAGGACTTCTGGTAGCAGTGGGTGGTAACGAGGATAAGGACCAGGACCTCTCAATTCTTCGTAGCATTATCTCCCTTGTAATGAAGGATGGGAATGAACCTGTAAAGATCGAACTTATCACCACTGCTTCAGAGATCCCTCTGGAAGTGGCAGAGAATTATAAAAAAGCATTTTCCATAATCGAAGGGAACGACCTGGGAATAATGCATATCAATACCAGGGAGGAAGCACAGAACCCTGCCCTTGTGGAAAGATTGAGTAAAGCAGATATAATTTTCTTTTCAGGTGGCGATCAGCTCCGTATAACCACGATCCTCGGTGGTTCTCCTGTCCTGAAGGAGATCAGAAGGAGATACTTCAACGAGAAGGTCATTGTTACCGGAACAAGTGCAGGAGCGGCGGTGATGCCGGATACCATGATCTATGGAGGTCTAGCCACCGAGGCCCTCCTCAAAGGTGCAGTTCACATGACCACCGGTATAGGTCTTATCGGGAAGGTCATAATCGACAGCCATTTCATTAAAAGGGGTCGTTTTTCAAGATTGATGCAAATAGTCAGTTCCAATCCTGTCAACATAGGTATAGGTCTTGGTGAAGATACCGGTGTTGTAATAGAACAAAATCGGTACATTAAAGCAATTGGTACAGGTTTAGTGGTGATCTTTGACGGACAGGACCTCCGATATACTAATATAACAGAGGTTTCTGATGGCGAAGCAATTGCCATTGAGAATATGCATGTTCATACTATCGTGAAGGGTTTAGGATACGATCTATGGGAAAGAAGATATCTTAAGCCTGCTGATATGGAATGTCTCGATTTGGCTTGTCAATGAGATAGGGGACATTTAAAATGGAGATTCGGGAGATAAGGGCACTCAGAGGTCCTAATTACTACAGCAGATATCCTACCATTTTTATGAAACTGGACATAGGGGAACTGGAAAACAAACCCACAAACGATGTTCCCGGTTTCAGGGAGAGGTTGGAGGAAATGATACCCACCCTGGTGGAACACCGCTGCTCTATGGGAAGAAGGGGAGGTTTCTTTGAGAGGGTTGAGAAAGGGACCTGGGCAGGTCACCTTGTTGAGCACATTGCAATTGAACTTCAGTGTCTGGCAAAGACAGAGGTGGGATTTGGAAAGTCCATCAATACCCTGGAAAAGGGTGTTTACGATGTAGTCTACCGTTACAGGGATGAGGAGGTTGGGATCCAGGCAGGAAGATATGCTGTCCAGATCGTTGAGGAGCTCTTCAATTTCAGGACCATGGATATCAAACCCATGGTCTTAAAGCTCAAGGAAATGAGGGAAAGGAACCTCTTCGGTCCTTCAACCCAATCCATTGTGGACGAAGCAAAGAAGAGGGACATCCCGGTTATCAGGCTCAATAAAGAGAGCTATGTCCAGCTTGGATATGGTGTCCATCAAAGGCGAATTCAGGCATCCATGATGGACAATACATCCTCTATTGGTGTGGAGATCGCAGATGACAAGGAGAGGACCAAGGAACTCCTTTCCACAATGGGAATACCTGTTCCGAAAGGATACTCTGTTTGGGACCTCGAGGATGGGTTGAGGATGGCGAAGAGGATCGGATATCCAGTTACGGTCAAACCTCTAATTGGAAATCACGGACGAGGGATAACGACCAATGTCCAAACCCCGGAGGAGCTTGAGATCGCCTTCATGAACGCAAAGAAGGTATACGACACCGTTCTGGTTGAAAAGAACCTTACTGGAATAGATTTCAGAATGCTTGTCATTGACGGCAAGTTCGCGGCTGCTGCCAAGAGAGAACCTGCTTTCATCACTGGAGATGGAAAAACGACCATCAAGGACCTTATAGAGGAAATGAACAGGGACCCCGATAGAGGATTCGGGCATGAGAAGAACCTCACCAGAGTGAAGATCGATTATATGACCGAAAGACTGCTCAAGATGAGGGATCTGACCCTGGAGGATGTCCTTCCAGATGGAGAGAAGCTTTACATTAAATCCACAGCAAATCTAAGTGCTGGTGGCAGAGCGGTCGATGTTACAGATGATGTTCATCCCATGGTAAGTTCCATGGCGGAAAGGATATCTCAGATCATTGGATTGAACGTAATGGGGATCGATCTTATCGCTCAGGATCTGACCACCCCTCTGGACCCTGAATGCTCGGGTATTATCGAGGTGAACGCTGCTCCCGGGCTCAGAATGCATCTAAGTCCTTCAGAAGGGAAACCCAGGAACATTGGGGAGAACGTAGTCGATATGCTTTTCCCTCCTGGAGCGGAATATCAGGTCCCGATCATTGCTGTCACAGGTACGAATGGAAAGACCACTACAGTTAGATTGATCTCCCATATACTGGAGCTAAACGGGTGCAGGGTCGGTATGACCTCGACAGATTCTGTGGTGATCAATAATACCCCTATCCTGGAAGGAGACTACAGCGGACCTGGAGGGGCAAAGGTCGTCCTTATGGATTCCACCATTGACCACGCTGTAATGGAGGTAGCAAGGGGTGGCATACTCAGGAGAGGTCTTGGATTCGATGAGACGGATGTCAGCGTCTTCCTCAATGTTACTTCTGACCACCTTGGAGAAGGCGGGATAAATACATTGGAGGATCTGGCGAGGTTAAAAGGTACAATAGTAGATGTAGTTAAACCAACAGGTCATGCTGTTTTAAACGCTGATGATCCGTTGGTCATGGGTCAGAAAGAGAATACCAAAGGAAAGGTCATTCTTTTTTCCATGGACCCCCAAAATCCAGCCCTAAAGGAGAACCTGGACAAAGGTAATATGAACATTACCTTGAAGGATGAATCGATAATCATCCAGAAGGGGGGATGGACATCATTGATCGCCAAGGTTATCGAGGTTCCCATCACCTACGGGGGAAAGGCCACCTTCAACATCCAGAATGCGATGGCAGCAGTTGGAGCTGCTTCGGCAATGGGATTGAACGGAAAGCAGATCAGAGCGGGGCTTGTGAGCTTCAGCCCATCGATCGGACTTTCTCCGGGAAGGATGAATGTAATTGACATTGATGATTTCAAGGTCATTGTGGATTTTGGCCACAATATAGGAGCAATAACTGCCACTGGAAAGCTCCTTCCCCACTTGGCTCCCGGACGGAGGATCAGGATGGCTGCCGGGACCGGAAACAGAAGGGATGAGGATATAAAGGAATACGGTCTGACAATTTCCAGATTCTACGATCATGTGGTCATCGCGGATACTGACACAAGGGGAAGGCCATTAGGTGAGGTTGCCGACCTTGTGAAGCAAGGGTTGATGGAGGGAGGTCTAAAAGAAGAGAACATCTCCCTTGTCTACGACGGCAGGGAGGCAACCCAGGCGACCCTTGATATGGCAAAGAAGGGCGATATCATAGTCCTCCAGGCAGATGATGTTCAAACCGTTCTTCAGGATGTCCTTGACTACAAGGAAACTAGGCTCCTGGAGATCCGTCAGGGTATCTCGAAGAAGGAAGAAGAGATACCGTTTGGTGAGGATTGAATATGGATGAACTTGGATCTGTTTTCCACACCATAGAGGCTTCTTCAGAGGAGATGATCCAATTCCTTTCAAATATCATCGGTATACCTGCTATAGGTCCCAATTCTTCGGGGAAAGGGGAGCAGGAAAAAGCTGATCTTATCCAAAGGAAATTGACCGAATGGGGAATATAAGGAATATATCCACCATGATGCAATGGATGATAAGGTCCCATCGGGGAAAAGACCAAATCTGGAATTAAAGGTCTCGGGGAAGGACCATTCCAGAAGGATCGTGATAATGGCCCATATGGATGTCGTTCCTCCTGGAGACCCTAAATCATGGACCGGGGATCCTTTCATTTTGAAAAGGGAAGGGGACAAGCTCATTGGAAGAGGGGTGGAGGATAACGGTCAAGCCCTTACAGCATCACTCTTCGCCATGAAGGCCCTAAAGGACCTGGATATAAAACCGGTCTATGATGTTTCCATTTTCCTTGTATCCGATGAGGAAGAGACCAATCTCAAAGGGATCGGCCATCTGCTGGATAAGGATCTTTTCAATAAAGAGGACCTGATCCTTGTCCCGGATCACGGAGAACCGGAGGGGAGGGTCATCGAGCTTTGTGAGAAGACACTTCTGTGGGTCAAGATCACGGTTAAGGGAAAACAGTGTCATGCTAAGCATGCCCGGTTTGGGAAATAATGCATTAAGGGCTTCCATGCTTTTTGGATCCGAGGTTGACAAGGTCCTTCACCAGAGGTTCGATAAAAAGGATCCGGGTTTCGATCATCCGATCTCCAGTTTTGAACCTACAAAGAAAGGTCCTGGTGTGGATGGAATAAACGTTCTTCCGGGAGAGGATACCTTCTACATGGACTGCAGGCTCCTTCCGGGATACACCATCGATGAGGTCCTAGCTGCTATGAGAGAGGTGGCCGATGGGATCGAGAGCACTACCGGAACACAGATCGTCATCGAGACTGAATTCACAGAGACCACCCTTCACCCCACCTCACCTGATGCGGATATTGTAAGAATGCTCTCATCTGCGATCAAGAGGACCACCGGAAAGGATCATATCAATGGTGGTATCGGAGGAGGAACATGCGCGGCGCTTCTGCGAAACAAAGGTTTCGAGGTCGCTGTGTGGGAGACAATCCACAACAGGGCCCACTCCTCGGATGAATATATATTGATCGACAATCTGATCAATGATTCTAAGGTCCTTGCCGCTCTTTTCATTGGAGAATAAGTAAAACAATACGAAAATGACAATCTCCATTGTGATCATCTATTGTATCATGTTGATATAGTTTTATCTGATCATTTGATTTCTGTTGTGTCTTATAGTTAAATAATATGGTTGATTTTCTAGAATAGGGGAGATCTTGAGCAATAGAAAGGTCCTGCTAATAATTGGTGTATTCCTGTTGATAACGGGACTTCTGGTCGCTGCCATCAGTATAAGCATGATGACATCCAGCGAAGGAAGTCAACAGAGGAGAATCCTGATCCTGATAAAGAGGAAACAGATCCCGCAGCATCAGGTTGCATAATGCTCTTTACCTGCGCCCCCATGTTCATCATACCAGCCGTGATCATACTCTTTATTGGATTCAGGACATCCCACGATAAGAAGGATCATAGTTTGGTTGCGGACCTCCTCCATGCTCATGAGACAATGAGGATGGAAGACATTGCCAGGACTTTGGAGACAAGTGTTGATAAAGCCCGCTTGGAGACAGCAAGATGCATAAAGAAAGGGACCGTTAAGGGAAAGATCAAGAACGACGTCTATTATTCCCAAACATATCTGGATGTATCGATGAAGAACCTTCAAAGAAGGGAATATCTCATAGATATAGCAGATATTTTGAAAGCTTACAGAAGGATCACGATCTCGGATTTCGGAACGAAGATTAGAATGGATGAGAATTCGGCCGAAAGGATCATTCTGGAATGTCTGGAGGATGGATTGGTCCGGGGATATATTTCAAAGAGGTCCCGGGTCTTCTTCACCATGGATTATCTGGACCAGATTGATGATGTCCAGATCGGCTGGCAGTGCTCTGGATGCGGTGCAAATAATCAGCAAGCTCCGGCTTCCGGAGAGGTGGATAGATGTCCTTATTGTGGAATGATGTCAAAGGCAAAAGGGACGAAGGTGAGGTTCCTCGTTGAGGAGATTGAGGACCTTAACTGTGATCGACCTCTGATCTCAGATATCAGTTTCGATCATCATTAATTCAACAATGATCTCTCTCCTCTCTTCCGAGTCAATAATGATCTGATTGGATGGATACACATCTTGCATCCTTGGGAGGTCAATTCTATTATAATCCTCATTTCCCAGATAATACCACTTCAGCTCATATTCACCATTTTGTATCCTCAGATTGAAGGTTCCATTCTTGAGAATACGAAGCTCCCCGGCAGTAATCAGTATCTTTTTCTTCATCGGTCTTCATTAAGAATAAGACCATCTGATGATCTGATAAGAACACAGGTTTCCCATTATACTGTGTATCAGGTACAATTGTGATATTGAAAGATGGTGTGGATGTTCTATTTACAAAGATATCAAGTTCCTTCCCGCTGAATTTATCTAAAAAGGTCGATATGTTCTTGGTTTCGATCCCTGACCCTGATACTGTCAAGTTCACTACTCCGGACCTGATGTTTTCCAATCCAAATCCACCAGATCCATCCGTAATATCGAAATTGTCAACTTCCAGGTTTGAATGGCGGACTGTTACCGATATTCCATTCACTGGCTCTCCATTGCTGAAGGATACGGTTCCGGTCATATATGATGAAGAATGGAAATAATAGGTCCTGGAGCCATCACGGGTGGTCCAATGGTCCTTTGCAATGCCACCGCAGAATATCGAATGACCAGTTGTTGAGATATATCCAGTTTTCTCTATACGAGCATAATAATATCCTCTACCCTCTTTCATCTTTGGGACAGTGAAATTTACCCAACCATGTCTGTCCGAATGAACAGTTTTTAAAAGTTTTTGTTCATAAGGGATCATATCATTTCCAAGAAACGGTATGTAATATCCATCTTCATATGACCTTTTAAAGATGGTTACTGTGACATTCTGGATAGGTTCATCATCAAAAATATCAAGGAACCGGATAGAATGGTCCTCGGTCCCATTATCCAATAGAAGAATGGTAACTGAAAATATCCCCAGGAATATCAAAGCTACAAGGAGGAACAGAGCAACTATTGTAATTATCCTCTTTCCAAACGCCTCCATTCCAAGAAGTATTGGTGTGCGGCATATAAGGCCCTTTTGGAACGAATCATTTACTGAATTGAAATGGATGTAAAATATTACATGGATCCATTTAATAATCCCTACCCTTTCCAGGAACATAGTATTTTTTTATCTCAAAGATCATCTAAGGTCCATCATCATAGGTCCAATGCCATATCTAAGACAGTATCGAACCCTCTCCTCACACATCTCATCTCTTCATCTGACTGTTTGTAGAAAAGGTCCTTTCCTGAGGCTGAGTTATCAGAGCAGACATAGAAGGAAACCGCAGGGACATTGAAGTACTTTGAAACGGAACCCACCGCACCGGATTCCATATCCGACCCAATATATCCTTTTATTACTCAGATCCATGAAGGAGGACTTCTCCCCCAGAGGAGGATGTCGTAGGTGCAGACAGTCCTTCCAGATGGTAAGGAATTCCTCTTTTCTCCAATTCGTTCTTTTACATCCTCGATAAGACTCCTGTCGAAATCTATGAAATCAGATCTCTGCTTGTAGAGGCTTGAAACACCATCTATGCAAAGGACACCTTCACTGACTATTATATCTCCAAGTTCGATCTCGGGCTGCATCCCCCCTCCGCATCCGATCTGTATCATCTTCTTGTACCCATTTTGCAATAGATATGAGTAAATTGAGATGCCACAGGTCCTCCGAAACAGACACCGTATCCGGTTAATTTTCCATTGTGATCGCCGAAGGTCAGATTCGGCATCCAGGCGATCCTTCCGTTATCCATTCTATCCAGAACGATCCTGGTCCATTTCGGGTAATCAATCTTACCATCGATTATCAATTTCTCCGGGATGTCCTGCTCCGGGATATTTAGGAACTCCTGCCACTCTTCTTTGGTATTCTTGAAATAATCCATTCAAGACCCCCTTCCAATCAATATTGTCCTCGGAGGTATAATAACAGTTATCAATGGTGTATTGAAGGGTATCATTCCAATTCTTGCTGGACAACAACTCCATTCCCTGTCTTACCATCGACCTTTACCAACAAAGGCCTCTCCGTCCTGATATGACGGACCATATCCCCGTATGGAGTATATTCCTGCTTCTGAAGCCACTCCCAGTCAACCTTGTGCTGCTTTGAAGAATACTGGATGGTGAAGTACGGGGTCCCCATGGATGTAAGATTATGGAAGAAATGCGTTCCATGGGACGGATCCACCCGGAAGTCCTTCAGCTGGATCTCCACTATGGTCTTTGCATAGGAGATATCATTCCATTTACAGGGATTCCAAGGAACCTGTCACGGGTTCCCCACCTTCCCGGTCCCATCAGAATATAAGGTCTTCCCTTCAATTCCTTGTTTATCCTTCCGATATCGTTTGCGATCTCCACGGTCCTGGTGTTGTTGAATGTTTCAGGTGGGATCAGAACGATATCGAAGATCCCTTCTAGAAGACAATTTCCCATTGCCTTATCCGATCTTATAATGGCTCCCATATCCTCTTTTTCTGAGTATCTCCACCTGAGCCCTCTCTTTCTGGGTGACAAGAGGTCTGATCTGGAGTATGTAGAATTCCGGTTTGTTCTCCTCATCGATTATTCCAGCGAATTCGATCTCAACTGGTCTTCCCATACCTCTTCGTCCGATCTGCAGGATGGCCTTCAATATCCTGTCAAGCGGTATGATCTTGTAATTGAGTATCCCTGAGAATGTTATCACTTTGGGACCCTGTCTCCCTGTTCCATCCCTGATCCTGTTGTCGTTCGCATCATAAGTGGAAGCCAGGTAATCCAGGGTTCCATCTTTTTCACCCTCATTTACACTCAATTTGACAAGTGTAGAATCCTCTCCTTTTCTCAGGTCGAAGCATGCATCTGACATATCAAGTGCATAGAAGTGCATCTGGGAATTTGACAGGATATCCTCAACGCTTGAGAAACCCGGTATCACCTTCGGGTATTCGGGCGAGAAGCTCATTACCTTTTCACCCTCCACAACTATCCTGCCGAGACCTCAGTGCAATGGAAGTTATCCCATCTTCTCGTTTCAAAGGTGAGACCGGATAGAAATTGAAGGATTGTGCCACACCAGAGAAGATGGGTAGAACCTGTCTCCGTACTTTCTACCTACCAGCTTCTGTAAAACAACAGCCATCTTCTCCTCCTCTTGAACGTGGACCGTTGTCTGGATGTAGGACCTGGCCTCCTTCATGAAAGTCGAGGAATAGACGAGTTTGATCGCCTTTGCCAGTTCATTCAATCTCTGATCGACATCTTCGCAGCTGTTAGGAAGGATATAGGTAGAATAGATACCCGCAAATGGCTGGTTCTGGGAATCCTCCAGAAGAGATGATGATCTGACAGCGATCGGTTCATCAACATGTTCAAGGTAGGTCCTCAGGGAGGATAGTGTCCCTGCATCCAGACTGGCATTGAGGAAGATCTCATTAATGTCCTCATCTGAAAGGCCTTCCATAACAAGTTCGTCAAGGGAGTTGCTCTCCATGAACAGTGTGAAGACATCTGTTCCGATTATCAAACTGTCAGGAACCTTTATTGAACATTCCTTGATCAGCGTATCCAGTTTGGACTGGTGAAGCAGTGTGGATAAGGAAAGCTATGCCTCGACCCTTGCCACCAAGCGATCCTCCACCAAGACGTGTAATGGTTCCCTGGAACTCGTAGGTCTGGTTCTCGAAGTCAATGATTATACCCTGCTGTTTTCTTTTCTGAGAGTCTTTGATAGAGTCCACGAGAAACCTCTTCATAGCCTCTCCGGATTTGAAGTCCGATACCTTCTTCTTTCTTAGACTGAAAGCAAGGTCTATCTCACCCCTGGCGAAGAACCAGTTGGAAAAGTCATTTGCCCTTCCATGGAAGTTCATTGATTCCGCGGGCACTCCTTCTATCAAGGCAAGGAACTCCTTTAGGTCATAGGCCTGTCCAATCTCCACCCCCTCAGGGGTCCTGAAAATGAACGAACCGAATCCCAGATTATTCTGGAACCATTCCCGGAGTTCCAGGAGAAGGGTCTCGGAGCCTTTGTCGATGAAGGGGACGTTTAGTTTCTCCGCAGTCACCTTGTGTTCCATCTGATTGGATTGGAGGACCTTTGGAATATCAGGATCTGTATGCTTGACAAGCCTGAACCCTGCCTTCTCATCTTTGATCCCTTTTCGTGGATAGGCTACATCGGATATTATGCCTAGGATATTGTCCTTGTACTTCCTGTACATCTCCATGGCCTCATCGTAGGTCTCAGCAAGAATAATCTTGGGTCTTGCCCTTTTTCTGAGCATCTTCTCCTGTTCGTTCAATCCTTCCTGGATGAGGTTCTTGGTCTGTCTGACTATAACTGTGTAGATAAGGGGCAGGAATATTGAAAAGAAACGTGGACTGTTCTCCACAACAAGGAGGACCCTTACAAGTCCTGTCGATGTGTCCCTTTCGATGTTCTTCTGGTCCTCGATGTACTTAACGATGGCAAGGAAAAGTGCCGAGTCACCTGTCCAGAAGAAGATCTTGTCGATGCCGATGTATTCCCCTGGAATATGGAATTGGGGTATATCTCCCGCATCCGTCAGGAGAAGTACAACGGAGATATCTTTCTGGACATTCTTGGCCTTCTTACCGAACTGGAACGGGTCCATATCAGGCAGCCTTGCCATTGTAATTACCAGATCATAGGGGGTCTTCTTGAGTTCCAGAAGTGCCTTTTTTGCAGTCGATACCCTGATAACCTGGGGGGGGAAGGGTAGAGCAAGGTCCCGGGTTATCGCTCGAGATCTGTTCGAAGAGCAAACCCTCTTCTTCAAGAGTGAATGCATCATAAAGGGAGGATACAAGAAGTATCTTTGATACCCTCCATTTCATCAGTTCGTAGAAATCATGGAAGACAGGTCTGTAGTCTGCATCATAGTCGATATTGTGATCATGGTCGTCGTGTAAGGACCTGCCCATGTGACTAAATCCCCCGTTCCGTATTTGTTCTTTTACACTAGAGGAATTGAAAGTCTCTCCATACTTCAGTTTCATAGAGATAAAATAAGGTATATTTGACAGGGAAACAGCACATATTACAAAAAGGATAAAGTACCAGAGGCCAGGATATTATATCCACCCGGGATGATCGGAATGAAGAGGGCCTTCCATTCGATAATAGTAGTTGGCATTCTGTTAGCTACAGCTTTCTTTTATTCGGGAACATCTAATGATATTGATAACACAGGCAAAGGTATCGGGGTATCACCCGATACAAGGTCTGGAAGATATCCATATGATTACGACGACATCTACATCAGGGGAGATGATGACCTTATCGAATATGTTGAGGATAATGGACTGCGAGGGAAATGGGACGGAAGAGGATCCTTACATCATAAGCGATTTGAAGATCGATATGGAAGGGAGCATGCATTATGAAGAATGCATATCCATCAAGGAAACATCCCTGTATACTAGTTTCACTAAATCTCACTCTCCTGAATTCCTACAGGGGAATATCCATCGATGAATGTTCCAATGTTGCAATTTCCGATTCGTTCATTTCAAACTGCCAGAATGGAATAACGATAGATTCCTCGGAAAGTAACATCGAAGTTCAAGGAGCTATTATAAACGGATCGGATCAAGGTATCGTAATAAGTGAAACTTCAGATATTTCAATCTCGGATTCCACATTCGTCAATTGTAATTGTGGAATTTATACCACTCGTGGCTCAAATAGAATGTTGATAGAAAACTGCCTTTTCTCAAGAGGTGCCCAGGGAATCTATATGAATGATATCGATGATCCCAAAATCGCAAACTGCACGATTGAAGATTGCAGATATGTTGGATTCCGCATTGAAAGCTGTCTGAACCTCAGATTGGAATGGTCCATCATCAGGAATTGCGATGGAAATGGAGTTATCGTGGATAGCTCTCACAATGTAACCTTCATTCATTCATCCCTGATTAATAACACCAACTCGGGTATCAATGTCAGATATACAGACAGATTTCACGTTTATTACAGTGAATTCTGGACCACTGGCATTTATATTTACACATATACCATGCAAGGTAAGGATATCAGGGTCAGGGATAACACAATCAACGGAAAGCCTCTCATATTCAAATTGGAGGAGGATCTCTCAACCTGGAAGATGCCGGAGGATGCAGGTCAGCTATTCATCTTCTATTGTAAGAATGTCAATATTACAGGAGGTCATTTTTCAGAAATCAAATCTCCTATCCTTCTGTATTCATGCGAGAATGTATCTGTCAAGGGCTTGGTCTCTTCAGATAATCTCGATATAGGATTGGAGATCCAGAGTTCAAGTACTATTCAGGTCGAGAACTGTATCACTACGGATAATATGGGATTTGGCATCTCTTTGGATTCCTGCGATAAGATCTCCGTAAGGAACTGTCTTTTCTCGAATAACTATGGCGGATTGAGATTATCAAGTACCAGACTTGAGGCCGAGATCAACCACTCTACATTCAAGGGTGATCACAGCCTCTTGTATTCCTCTCACTCCGGTGATCTGAACTTGACAAATTGCACATTTCAATCGGACGGAATGGATGGAGCATATATCGGCAGACCGAATAATCTCAGAATGGAAAATAATTCTTTCATCTGGTCCGGCTTGGAAATCCCTTATCCCATTATCGGTAATATCATCACTTCCAACAATACCGTAAATGGAAAAACTCTTGTTTACCTCAGGGACAAGAATATGGATAACAGTACACTTGAAATGGATCCGGGGCAGGTAATACTGCATAACGTGAAAAATCTTGTTTTAAACTCGCTGAATATTAATCGATCATACTACGGAATCAATGGTTATTACCTGGAAAATATCATCATTAAAAATTCGAATATCACCTGTTGCAGAAAAGGGATCCAATCCTACAACACAAATGAACTCCTGATCGAGAATTCATCGATTACCGATTGCGGAAGGGGAATCAATCTTATTACAGGTAACCATATCAGGATTACAAATACTTCATTCGTTTCAAATGTCAGATGGGAGGAATATGGGGGATATAATGGTTTCTCAGTTCAGGATGGTGACGGTCTCACATTATCCAGTGTGACAGGTTCTTCAGTTGGGAATTGCACATTCATTGAAAATCTAATTGGAATCCTGTTGGAGTACAACAATGAATGTGATATTGTTAATTGCAAATTTATGAATGGGGAATCCGGGATCCTTATTGGATCCTATCCAAATAATTGTCGAATCCTGGATAATATTGTAATCGACTCGAGAAAACAAGGTGTGGGGATCATGGGGGGTGGATGCGAGATATGGCGGAATAGACTGATCGGATGCTCATTCCGTGTCTATCCGAACAATAATAATATCTTCGATGCAGGATTGTCGGAGAACAACACAGTCAACGGTCTTCCGATAATGTACAGATATCAGAATGAAATGGTGGAAGATGGAACCGGAAACAGGGGGCAGTATATTGCGGTTGACTGCACCAAAGTCTCAATATCAAACCTTTCCATGAGCGGTGGTACGAACTCGATCACTGTTGTATACTGCGATCTGATTCGTATCTCGAATTGTTACTTTGATGATGATGGCGAATCGATCTGGATGCAGGGAAATTCCGTTGTGAATCTTTCAGGAAATAGATTTTCAAATACAGAAGTCGGCATCAATATCACAGGTCCCGATATGATGACCTTCGTTTGGTACATCTACGGGAATGTTTTCCACAAATGCTCATCCGGGTTGTATATAGGCTTAGGTTACAGTTATAATTCCCGATTTGACATTTTCAAGAATATATTCTATGAATGTGATGAAGCTGCTGTTTTCTACTCGGTTGACGAGTGTGATTTCTTCTTTAATGATATTATCGGATCCTCCGGTCCCGTTTTTGATGTTTATTCCAGAACGTCTAATATATATTCCAATAATTTCTTCTACAACAACGGCAGCAGGATGAGGTGGGATGATGGAAGATTCCAGGGCATCAATCATCTGGGTTCATACAATTATCTGAAATTCTACAATCCAAGAGATGAATATGGACGAGGTAACTTCTGGTCCGATTCGGGTTGGCTTGATGCGAACAGAGACGGAATCGTTGATGATCCACTTGTTGTCGATATAATGTCTGATGGCACTGAAATCGTTGATTCCAAACCCCTAACAGAACCTGTGGAATCCGCACACATTACCCTTCATTCGAATATCAGCCAGGATATAATTCGCCTATGCTGGATCCTCCCAGAATACGATTTTCTCGGAGATATAGAATCCGTAACCCTTATTAATAATGGAGGAAGGAAGCGACCCGGTCACAGTGGATACGTTCGATCCCGATACAACCTGTTACTCTTTTGAAAATACCGGTGACATGAAGAAATATGTCTTCGTGGCGGTTCCAAATTTCGACTCGGGACAGGGATACTGGTCCAATCCGGCAACCATAATACACGACAACTGCACTCCGGCTGTAAAAATTACTAATCCTGGAAACGGGGATATATTTACAAACGGTCGTCCTGAAATCCTGTTCACCTGGGAGCTAACGGGATTGGATCCATCATTTGTCCATTTCAGAGTAAGAATAGATGACAGAGACTGGAAGGATGTTGGAAATGATACCGAATGGGGAAAGGATGATTACTACGACTACTACTGGCATTACCGGTTGGATTACGGATGGCACCAATTCGAGGTGCAGGGAACCGATTACCTTGGAAGGACCTTCAATGATTCAGTGAAGTTCGTGATTGATTATTACGGTCCTGAAATCGAGTTCCTGAACACCGAACAATATGGGAACATTCAGAAAAAATTTGTGGATGTTTACTGGAAAGTTGAGGACGAATTCCTGGATGTTAAGAACGTATCCATCCGGATCGATGGGAGGCCCTGGATCAACGTCACAGGTTTGAATACAACAAGGATCGAAGGACTTGAAGAGGGCCATCATAAGATCTATATCAATGCCTACGATTCGGTGGGAAATTACAACGAGAGAAATATCGACATACATGTGGAATATTACATCACTCCAATAAGTATAATCTCACCCCGGGAGGGAGATTTCTTCAATTCCAGAGAAATTGAGATACTATGGGAGACCGGAAATGCCGACTGGGTGCAAGAATCGTACATGTCCTTAGACGGTGGTCCTTTCTTTGTTATTACCAAGGACGGACAGAGATTCCAGGTGTTCGATTCGGAAGGGAATCATACGATAACGATCAAGGCAGCGAACACTGCGGGAGACGAATTCGTTGACACAGTTAACTTCACAATCGATACGATCGCACCAAGTGTGACGAACTACTATCCGATAGGAGATAATGTTCCGATTGACACTCCGATATATGTCGAATTCTCCGAGAAGATGAACAGATCATCCGTGGAAATATTTGTGAATCTATGGTCCGGACCTCCTATCTGGGATGGCAGCAGGGCATATTTTGACAGACTAAATGAGTTCCAGTACGGGCAAGAAGTATGGGTGGAAGTGATGGGAAAGGACCTTGCTGGCAATTCCCTTGAACCATTTTCATATGTATTCACCATCACAGATGAAGGTGAGGTCCGGGGCAGGGTGGTTGACGAATCTTTCAATCCTGTGAAAGGAGCTTTGGTGGTTTTTGAAAACGGTCAGGAGATCGAAACCGCAAGCGATGGCACTTTCTCCATCATGGTCTCCGATGGCAGTTATCGTATCATAGTGGAGAAGGAGGGTTTTGCCCTAACCAAAGGTTATGCAGAATCAAGGGTCGGAAGAACTACCAATATCGGTGATCTGATCCTCAGACCGGAAGAGACACCTGAAGAAGGATCCAAAGATGAAGGAACCATGTTGATCTCGATAATCATATCTATCCTTCTGGTCCTGATAATGATCATTCTTGTTTTCGTTCTTGTCCGAAAATACAGGTCCTTACAATATTTTGAGGAATGAAGAAGGTACATACTTTTCACTCATCTATTATCGATCTACCAATAACAAATCTACCACTAAGGAAAGATTCATATTCTCATAACCCTATATACTATATTAGGACGGGAGCCTTTTCAGATCTCCAGAATTGATGGCATCCCCCCGCCCGAAACCCCGGAACGTTGATTCAACTTCGACATGAAGTGAACTCACCGTTCAAATCCCGAACAGAAAGGAGAAAACATATGAGACCCCAGACCCCAGAAACCATAAACCGTTACACGGACCTTCTGCGGGTTAGAGGACAGCTGGAATCCCTGATAGACAGCGAATATGAGATAATGGGAACATTGAATGTGTTCCCATCAAAGAACTATGAGTTCCACTCTAAAGAGGAACTTGATGAAATTATTGGAAGCATAAACGTATACTCATCTCCATATGCATCCATGAAAGGATCCTGTTCCTTGAACCCCAGAAAGGACCACTGAAACGGGATTTTCCATTGGGGCGGTATTTTTCCGCCCCGCTCCCATCCTTTGAGCCGAAGCGCTTTCTTCTTGTGACCCTTTGCTATAAATTCATCGCCAAGGTCTACAGGACCGGATAGATGAAGTTCGAGGCCCTGAAAAAGGTGGACCTCAAGATAGAGAAAGGTGAATTGACAGCGATCGTCGGACCTTCAGGATCTGGGAAGTCAACCATACTCAACATGATAACCGGGATCGACAGACCTACTAATGGAATGGTCAGGATCAACGGTCAGAGGATAGACAACATGAAGGAGAACAAGCTGGCAAAATGGAGAGGGAAGAACATCGGCATCATCTTCCAGTTCTTTCAGCTATTTTCCACTCTGACAGCACTGGAAAATGCAATGCTTCCTATGGATTTCGCAGTAAGGGGAACCCAAAGGGAAAGGATCACAAAGAACCCCCCAAGCACCTGCCTCCGGAGGGAAATGCACACCCCGCCCGGAACCAAGCCGGGGGTTCTCTTTGAGGACCCCCGCAATCATAATTTTAGAAATAGATAGAATATAATGATGGTTAACGATCCACTAAGATCATTCCACTACAATTTTTTCCGCCACACCTCTTCCTAGTCCCATCCTGGAATCGCCTACCATGACGATCACTGGTCCTCCGGTGTTCTGGATAACCTTCACACGTGACCCAGTACCTATCCCAAGCTCCCTGAGCCTTCTATGAACACCTCTTCCCCCCTCGACCTGGATGACCATTACATCCTCTCCTTCACGGACGTGGGAAAGTGTCCTTCTCCTTGCGGGGATCGCTATAGGATTCAAGTCTTTGGCTCCTTTAGAAACTGTTTTAGGTATACCTAAATCTATTAGTGTGATATAAATCTTTGTTGGAACAGGTATCACAAATTGGAATAAACGATCTTAAATTCCAATGATGTCCGTTTCGTTATGTCCTTCGGACCTGAGCAGGAATCTCTTTACATCAAGACCTATCCCGAAACCTCCGATGGAATACTTCCCCTTGCCCCCTGAAGCCAATACCCGATGACAGGGGACTATCAGCAGGAAAGGATTCGAGTTCATGGCATTACCAACAGCCCTTGCTCCTCCTGGTGATCCTACATTCCAGGCAAGCTCTCCATAGGATATCACCTCTCCGTAGGTGATCTTCATCAGCTCCCTGTAGACCTTTGTCCTGAAAGGTGAAATTCCAGTCATATCAAGGGGGATGTCCCTGGTCCCAGGGTCCCTGCCGTAGAAATAATCGGTTACAAAGGTCTTCAATGCAGCCAATCTGTCATCATCCTCATGACTGTATGGATCAGACCATCTGGGACATTCTCCTTCATCCTGAATACCGAATGAAACAAGTCCTTGCTTGGAGAAAACTGCTTTCATCGGACCTAGAGGTGTTGTTATCGAACAGTCATAGGTCTTCAATGGTTTCTCTCCTTCCAGGCCATTTTCATGGCCTTGATCATTTGAGAGATCGAAGCGGGGATATTCTCGGACTTCTCGACCATTGTACCCTGTCACAACAATATCAGCACCTGCTCTGACCGCAGATGCGGCCCTTTCCGGAGAATTAATGCCTCCTCCAACGATCAAAGGTATGTCGATGACATCTCTTATAGCAGATATCATTGGATCCGGTATGGGTGTTCCGACACCTGAACCCCCTTCAAGGTAGCAGATATCCATTCCCATGAGTTCCACTGCCTTTGCATAGGACCTTCCTAAAGCGAGATCTGTCCTGCCTATCAGGTCCACCTCGCCGACCTCTCCCACAAGCATACCTGGTTCGAAAACGAGATATCCAACCGGTATTACCTCGATATCCATCTCTGCCAGCTTGATCGAGGATCTAACCGCTTCACCAACCACATATCTCAGATTCCTGGAGTTGAGTAGTGACATGTAGAAAACTGCATCAGCGTTGCAGGAGAGTATGTCTGCTGAAGTTGGGAAGATAACGATTGGAAGATCTGTTGCATCCCTTACCGCACAGAGTGTCTTTTCCTGCTTTCCGACATCCACACCAGTTGTCCCTCCAACTAAAATTATGTCAGATCCTCCTTCGCAGGCACCCTTTGCCATTGAACCGGCGATCTGGGGGTCCTGTTTGTCCGGGTCCAAGAGGGTCATATGAACCGGACCTTTCCTCAATAGGTCATAGAAGGTTCCCAGTATGGACATGTTGACTTGCCAATCGGATGTGATTATTTAAAGTTTACAGAATGAAAGTGACTAAAGATTTTTCCACTTACTTGAAATAAAACCGATCCAGGTCAGGGTTTAATAACTTCGTTCCTTTTCCCCCTATCCCGCAATGATGTAAGAGACTTAACTGACCTGTGATGAATGATGGGCGAGCTGAGCGGGATCTAATTCCTTATCATAGATCGAATTCTATTCCAATCCGCCTTATAATCCTGAGGTCCTTCACTTTTTATTGAAAGGGCACCCATGGCATTTCCGTATCTTAGAGCCTCTTTTGGACCATACCCTCTTATAAGAGCTCCGTAGAAACCTCCTCTGAACGCATCCCCTGCACCTGTTGCATCCACCACATCCCCAACATCAAGAGGTCCCTCATGAGTTACCCCATCCGTGTTAATCAGTACCGATCCCTCATTTCCAAGGGTGATCACCGCTTCATCGATACTTTCGAAAGCTTCCTCGAAGAAGGGCACCCCCTTGCCTGAAAAAGTGAGGACATTACCCCTCCATCCCATCAGTTCACCCAAGTGCTTCCACTCCCCCAGATTGCCGAAGAACCGATCACAGTAGGGAAGCACTCTTGATAAGAGGTCTTTATCCCATCTGAAGAATATCTCCATCCCTGGATCAATGGTAATTGACGCTCCCCGCATAGACAGTTCTCTTGCACATCTTATCGAGAACAACGGGTCCGAAGTTGCTATATGACAATGGGTCATCAAATGTCCAACAGGAACATCCATCTCTCTTTGTTCCTTCATTGATCCCAGATTGAAAGCATATACCTGTCTCCCCCCAGGTGCTGATAGAATGATGCAATATGGGGACGGCAGATCCTTGGATATTAAGACAGGTTCAAGGTCCACTCCCGCTTCAAGCAGGTCCTTTTTGTATCTTTTAGGGAAATCCCCGCCTATAGCAGATGAAAGTTTCACCTTCAATCCAACTCTGGCAGCAGCAATTGCAACATTCCCACCACAGCCACCAAAAACTCTCCTTTCTTCTGAGATCGGTGTGGACTGCCCCTCTGTCGGTATCTCCGTGACAGTATATATCCTGTCAATGTTCATGTTCCCGCAGACCAGTAGACCTCTTTCCATTCGATTCAAGAGAAGAACATGATGATATAACATTAACCCTTTCTGAGTACGTTTCCCAACATATTACCAGATAAAACTTATCTAACATGCAACGTTACCTTGACGTTTTCTGGTGGAATGATGCCTGTACCAAAACCTGAATTCCAATCCCGGGTAAGGTCATTCGAAAGGACCACCTACTCCGAAGCAAGGAGAAAAAGGGATGAGTCTGACGATGATGGGGAAAAGGAAAAGCTCCCAAGGTGGAAGAAGGAGGCAAGGTCCTTCCTCTTCGACATCCTTGCAGCCTTTATAGTTCTCCTCCTCCTTGTCGGAGGTTTATACACCTATACAAACAATTGGCCACCACTCGTTGTTGTTCAGTCAGGTTCCATGCAGCATTCTGATGATACTTCATTTGTGGGTGTCATAGATACAGGAGATCTTGTTTTCGTCAAGAAAGTGGACGGAATGAGGGATATTGTCCCTTACTTTGATGGGATCGAAAAGGACCATAGGAGGTATGATTCCTTTGGTGATGTCATAATTTTCAGACCCAACGGTGATGATGACAGAACAGCCATCATTCACAGAGCGGTGCTTTATATTGAGTTCAACAGCACCGATCTAGATTGGGAAAATGATTCCTATGGTGGTTACGACATCCCATCCATGGGAAGGACCAATCTGAAAGATAAGATTACCATAGATTCATACGAATGGCCTGATACTGTCAGGCCAGGTGGTTTGGTAATTGACTTCCAGGAGATCCTGAGGAATTTCTATACTTACAAGACCGAACCCCACAGTGGATACATCACAAAGGGTGACGACAATCCGGGAGTCGACCAGACCTCAGACTTCTACTCCAACGATCCTCCATGGATCGAACCTGTGGAGTACCGATTGGATCATCGGTAAGTCTGTCGGAGAACTCCCCTGGTTCGGTATCATCAAGCTCAAACTTGAGGGGAATGACAATTGGCCTGATAATTCCATGAGGAATCTGATCATTGCCATGATCATCCTGGTTGCCACTCCTTTCATCCTTGATATCGGTATACATATGGCAATCAAGACTTTTAAAAAGGATAAGGAAGAAGAGATCCCTGAAAGGGATCCCAGGAGACCCACTGTTCCTAGAAAGTTGAGACCTCCACCTAGGCGAGGCAGACCCTGACCTGATATGAACTAGGACACATTGAAAAATATGAATCAATGGTTCCTATCTACCTTGAGTTGTAGAATATTTGGGCGTCCCTGGGATGGAACTCTCCCTGACCTGTGATGGAATAAGATATCACTATCGATTGACCAGGTTGGACCTTCTCGATGATCCATTCCAGGATGGTTATACCTTCTGGAGTAGGTTCCTGGCGGGGTTCAAGCGAATAATTCGTGGCCTTGAAGTTCTCAGGTATGATGTCGCGGAGCATGAGCTGTGAGATCGGATTGTTGCCCCTGTTGCGGTAAAGGAGCTCTATATGGTATTCTCCGGACTCCTTTCCTTGTTCTATGGACTTCCCTACCGAGAATCTTCTCAGGACCTGCATGGTTTGAACAACTGGGGCCCCGGCCTCATCTTTTGCCGAGACAACTGGCCCTGGAAGCATTGTCCTTGCATCCACCTCGGCGGGAGCGCGAAGGGTCTGTTCAGGTTCAGGTCTGTGAATGGTGGTGGTATACCTGATTATTATCTTCTCTCCACGTGCAAGAGTTCCTCCATTCTCAGAAAGATCGTCTATTCGTATGAAGAACTTCTGTTCATTGGAAGGATCAACATTATCCGGTTCAACATGGATCCCCACGTTGTCCCTGAGCTCGATACCACCTTTCTCCACTCTAAGCATTGATGGAGATGGTGGAAGGAAGTAGGCAGGAAGAGTGTCCCTGATGAAAAGGTGGTCGATATCTGCCCCAGAGGTATTCTCGATTACCATCTGGGCAGTTATTTCCGTATCCCTCTTCGCCTCCACTCGAGCCTTGTCAAATGATTTCTTGAACAACAGCCCAGCAGGGAAGAGATCCCCACCTTCCTTTTCAAGTTCGTAGTTGGTCTTCTTGATGAGTCCCGGGATGACATTGAGGACCAGGTTCTTTATGAAGGACGGTCTCTCGGACCTTGTGACCAGCCAGGAGTCGGATTCCCACCTTTCACCAGGAGGAACGTATATGTTGTTCCTTTCCATATTCAGATAGATATTCCCTGCTTCGGAATCCTTCACCTCCACCATCATCACCTCCACCTCGAAATCTGAAGTGTTCTCCACAACGAAACGGCATACCCACTCACCTGGTTCCTCGGTCTCGTCAGCCTCGATGAAGTACATGTTCCGGCACATTGCTTCAAAGGAGTCCACAACGATATTGGAAATGATATCGTCACCCTTTGCGGTCAGATGTATGTTACCTGCTGGTATCATATCCTGGCCAGGAGCTGTTATATCCGCTTCATATCTGAGAACCTTCATATCAAGGGATCTCAACTCCTCTATACGCCAGACAAGTCTCCCATCTTCGACCTTTACATCTTCTGTGATATCTCCAGGGAAAATAATGTTCTTGAGCTCCTTTGGTAATTCTTTTGTCAGGACAAGGGAACCGTATGAGATGGGGGCCAGGTTCTTCATTCCGATCTGGAATACGATATGAGCCTGTTTCCCGGTAATGATCACTCTTGATTCAGGCAGGTCCGGATCTGTGGTTATAGCCTCTTCGATGGCAATAGATGGTCCTGGCAGGTACATGCCATATGTTCTTGAGACCATCTTTCCGAGTTCTATCTCATTGGAAGTAACCTCGTTGAAATCCAGTTCTGCAACTCCGGACTCTTCATGGATCCCAACTCCAACATCCCAGACCCTGTCCTTCTCAGACCTGTTGTTGACCGAAATTACACCCCTTGATGAGTGGTCCCTTATCGAGGAATCGATCCCAAGGTGGACCTTCTCTGATTCGAGGAATTCAATTATTGCCGAGGAATCATCAGAAAACCTGATATTTGCTTCTTCTATGATTTCTCTCTCCTTTTTCTCCTTGGTGATCCAGTCCTCGAACTTCTCGTACATCAGGGCTCCTGTCCTCGGGTCCATCTTCGCTCCCACTCTTCCAAAACCCGAGTCGGCCTCCAGGGTGGTGGTCCCCTTTTTCAGATTGTATGCATATGGGACCCTGCCAACCAACTTCCTCTCAATATCGACTATCTCTTCTTCCTCCATAAGGACCCTCCTTTGAACCTATGATTATATAAGAGGTATAACACGACATTTTTTATAAATCCAACTATGGAATGTCCGAACACTCATAGATTATAAATAAGTGACCTTATGTCTCGGCCACATGATGAAGAAGAGCCTTTCCTCGATTGCTGTTAGAAAGGTGGTAGAGGAGGCCAAGGTACTTGAGGGCGCCTTCTTTCAAAAGGCATATCAGCTTGATTACGGCACTCTTGTCCTCCGTTTCGCGATCCGGAAGGAGCTCCTAAAGGAAAGGGGAGACCATCCTTTCATCCAGAGGATACTTGGGAATGAAACGAAGGATGAAGAGGTAGAGGTAGAAGGCATATCCCTCAATGAGGGTATTGGGAGTTATGCAAAGTTCGACCTGTACTTCAGAATGGGTGGTTTTCTGTTCTTTTCTCCCCAGATAAGCAGCGATATGCCCAAGGAGCCCTCGCATTTTGCTATGAAGCTCAGAAAATCATTGAAGAACAGGATCCTTAACAATATCGCCCAGGTGAAGATGGACCGGATAGTTGTTCTTACATTCAATCCCCTTCCGGGAGAAGAAGAGGAGAGGAAGCTCTACCTGGAACTCTTCGGTGATGGAAATGCCATAATCGTCAAGGGGGAGGAGATAGAGACAGCTTTCACATCTCGATCATGGTCTTCACGTATAGTGAAGAGAGGGGAGGTATTCTCTCCTCCCCCATCTGGTCCCGACCCCTTCAAGATCACCAAGGAGGATTTCGACATATTCCTGGCTTCATCAACAGACGATCTTGTCAGATTCCTGATAAGGAGAACAAATCTTCCTCCTGCGATCGCAGAGGAAGTATGTTTTCGTGTAGGAATTGAGAAGAAGACCTCCATTCCAGCCCTTATACCGGACCAGAGAGAGGACCTATGGTCCGTATTCAACAAGATAATGGAGGACATCGAATCAGGCATGGATGTCTATGTCTATTTTCATAGAGGGGAACCTTCCATCCTCGAACCATTCTTCCTTACATCTTTCTTCGATACACGGGATGTGAATGTCGCAATGAGCAGGTTCGAGGCATCTGTGACCCGAGAGGTTGATGACCATTTCAGAGGAATAGGGTCAATCAACCAGGCGATCGAGACCTTCATGTTCGAGGAGACCTCACCGGTCCCTGAAAAGGATCGGAAGAAGGAGAGGGTAGTGGATAAACTTGGAAAGCTCCTGAGAAGTCAGGAGAAGGCTAGGGAGGATAGGGAAGAGGAGGCGGTATCCTCAAAAGTTCACGCGGATGCCCTTTACGTCCACTATCAGGCGATCGACGACCTCCTCAAAGGTTTCACCATCGAAGCATTCAGGGAGGACCGATCTTTATTCCCCGATGTTAAGTCCTTTACCTCTAACGATAGGGGGGACATCTCTCTAAGGGTAAAGGTTGTAACCGACAGAGGGGAGGAGGAGGTGGACCTTGTTCTCTCGATGGATATCAACCAGAATGCTGACAGGCTCTATGAAGCCTCAAAGAAGGCCAGAAAGAAGATAGAAGGTATAGATAAGGCCATTAGAATGACAAAGGATAAGATCGAAAAGGCCCAAAAAGAGGACGATGATAGGGTAGAGCAGTTAGAGAAGATCAAGAAGAAGTTGAGGAAGTTCTGGTTCGAGACCTTCAGATGGTGCTTCTCATCGGACGGAACTCTCATGATAGCTGGGAGGGATGCCAGGTCCAATGAGAGGGTTGTGAAGAAGTACATGAGGGACAATGACATTTATGCTCACGCGGATATTTCCGGAGCTGCAAGTGTTGTTATCAGGGCTGAAGATGAGCAGGAGATAGTAGAGGAATCCAAGGTCCAGGGTTGCCATCTATCTGTACTATATTCCAAGGCCTGGAATGCCAAGGTCGGTTCCGCTGGAGCTTATTGGGTATTGCCCGACCAGGTATCCAGAACCGCACAATCCGGGGAGTTCGTTGCAAAAGGTTCCTTTATTGTCAGAGGAAAGAAGAACATGGTGGATAAACTTCCTCTTGTGGGAGCAGCCGGGACCATTTACGTGGAAGGAGTTCCCAAGATAATGTTCGGACCGGAAAGTGCAGTTGCTGCCATATGCAAAGGTTCTTATTTCAGGATCAGACCTGGAAAGACCAAGAAATCCGATGCGGTAAGGTCGTTAGCTGCCGAACTTGGTGGGGAGATGGAACAAGTGATGTCCGTTCTTCCCGCCGATAACATGGAATTGGAGAAAGTTGAAAGGTCGATCGAATGAAGGAAATGTCAGACGGGAGGATGCCTTGGATCGCCACTCTTGTGGTTGGTAATGAGATCCTTCTTGGAAGGACCAGGGACACCAATACCCAATTCCTCACTGAGATCCTCCTTGAGAGGGGACTAAGGCTTTCAAGATGGATCATCGTCCCTGACAGAAAGGGAGAGATCTCCTCACAGTTGAAGGGGATCGTTGAAGAGGGATTCGACTTTGTAGTGGTTACTGGAGGAATGGGTCCGACCCACGATGATATCACCGTGGATTCAATTGCTGATGCTCTTGGACTGGACCTCTCGCTCCACAGAGAGACCGAAGATAGGATGATAAGAAAATTCAGAAAAAGGTATCCAGACCGGGAAATGACATCTCCTTCCAGTAAGGGGATCAGGAAGATGGCAACCATTCCAGAAGGATTCTCCCCGATAAGGAACAGCTCTGGTATGGCAGAAGGCCTTTTCGGTCGGACCAGCGACGGAAGGACCTCCATACTTATCGTTCCTGGTGTTCCAGTAGAATACAAGGCCATAATCGGAGGAAATGAATTCCCACTGCTTCTTCCTGAATCCGATCCTGATGATCAAAGGTTCCGTGAGATCCCTTTCAAGGGAAAGGAGAGCCAAATATCTGACATTCTCGAGGACCTTCAGGTATCATATCCATCTCTCGATGTAGGTTCATATCCCCAGGGGCCGATGATGGTGATCATCAGAATTACTGGAAGGAAAGAAAAGGTTGACGAAGCTTTCAATACCATTCAAACGAAGATCGAAGACCTGGAAAGGGAGGTCATCTGATTGGATATGAATGATCTGTTAGGGGCCTGCAGATCCAAGGTAGGATCAACAGAGGACTTCCCCTTCGATGAGACCACACTTGTCTTTCGTATTGGTGGAAAGATATTTGCCCTGACAGACCTCGGAGAGAAGATCCCCCGTGTCAATTTGAAATGCGATCCCTTCCTGGCGGAGGCTTTGAGAGAGGAATATCGATCGATACTTCCTGGTTATCATATGAACAAGCGCCATTGGAACACTGTTATACTGGATGGATCGATACCTGATGAAAAGGTGCTTGGTATGATAGACCATTCATACGACCTTGTGTTTTCATCTTTGGGGAAGGAAGTAAGAAAGGAGCTCGGGATCGATCTCACTCGGCCCATTTGAATCTGGCAGTGAAGTGCCTCAGAACAGGAGGTTCGTCAGTGAGCTCGAATCCCTTGATGGACTCTCTGATCTCCCATACCTTCTTCACAGATTTCACTACATAGTCCATATGCCGGTGGGTATAGACCCTTCTCGGTATGGTCAATCTGACCAGTTCAAGCTTGGCAGGTCTGTTCTTCCCTGTTTTAGGGTCCCTTCCGTTCAGTAGAGTTCCGATCTCCACACCTCTTACACCTGATTCAACATATAAATGCGCACAAAAAGCCATGCCGGGGAATTGGTCCTGGGGAATATGGGGAAGGAACTTCTTCATATCGAGATATATAGCATGGCCCCCGGGGGGCCAAAGGACTGGTATGCCCTCTGCCTTCAATCTCTCTCCAAGATACCTCACCTGTCCTATTCTATAGGAGAGATAGCTCTCATCTATCCCTTCGTATAAACCCCTGGCAATAGCTTCGAGGTCCCTTCCGGCAAGACCTCCGTAGGTGACAAAACCTTCGAAGAGAATGCCGAAGTTCTTGATCTTGTCGTAAATGTCAGCATGTCTGGTAGCAACGAAACCACCAATGTTGACGATAGCATCTTTTTTTGCTGACATGGTCATGATATCGAAGCAGTCAGCCTGCAACTTGGCGATCTCCTTGATGGAGTATTTTTCCATCCCCGGTTCCCTTCTCTTGATGAAGTAGCAGTTTTCCGCGTACCTTGCACCATCGAGACAGACCGGGATCCCATATTTGTCAGAGAGTGCTTTCACAGCTCTCATGTTCTCCAAAGAAACCGGTTGCCCGCCTCCACTGTTACAAGTGGCAGTTACAACAGTGAACGGGATCGATCCCTTTCCATATTCCTTGTAAATGGATTCCAACTTTCTCAAGGTCCAGGTTTCCTTTGAACGGATGGTCCTTGTAGGGATCTGCCGCCTCCTCTATCGTACAATCCATGGCTTTTCCCAGATTGTGTTCGATATGGGCCTTTGTCGTGTCGAAATGTGTGTTTCCCGGGATCACGTCACCATCTTTTATCAGGGCAGTATGAAGGACGTTCTCAGCACCCCTTCCCTGGTGGCAGGGAAGGAGATATTCGAAATCCAAAATATCCCTCACTGCAGATTCAAGATTGTAGAAGTTCCTTGATCCGGCATATGTCTCGTCACCCATCATCAATCCTGCCCACTGCCGGTCTGACATTGCACCTGTTCCAGAGTCTGTCAGAAGATCAATGAAGATGTTCTCCCCCTTGATCAGAAAAACGTTGAGTCCGGCTTCTTCGATGAACTTCTCCCTATCCTTTCTGGTCGGCATGGAGATCGGTTCCACCATTTTTATCCTGAACGGTTCCACTTCGGAGAACATCTCTTCATCCATGGAAGGTAAATGTGGTTCCGATTAATAAAGAGTTCATTGGAATCAGGTTCTGGCTCATATTTGCAAATGCTCCATTCCTTTGATCTGTAAAAAAAAACCCAGGGCAAATTGAAAATATCATATGCATCCTATTATCACACTCCCGTGAAGATCATGACTCCCAGTAATCGTAAAGCAAGGAAGAAGGTTGGTAGGAAGACATCGACCCCGGATGATCCCAGTGAGATCTCTCTGGATGATAGATCGTTGTACATCAACAGGGAGCTCAGCTGGCTTGAGTTCAACAGCCATGTCTTGGAAGAAGCCCTGGGCGAATCCCATCCCCTTCTGGAAAAGACCAAGTTCTTGGCCATCACCCACAGCAATCTGGATGAGTTCTTTATGGTCAGGGTTGCCGCCCTCATGAGGCAGATGAAAAAGGGTGCCCTTCGCCCTCCCCCGGACGGCCTAACCCCGCAGGAACAGCTCAAGAGGATCCGAATAAGGGTCCATGAGATCTTAAAAAAGGCCGATACAAGCTGGAAGATGAAACTCCTTCCCCAGTTAAAAGCTGAGGGTATCGAGATATGCGGTGTTAAAGACCTCAAGGACCATGAGAAGGAGCAGCTCAGGATCTATTTCGAGGATCATATATTTCCCACACTGACCCCCCTTGCAATGGACCTTGCACATCCATTCCCCTTCATTTCCAATCTAAGCCTGAATCTGGCTGTGGTGATCAAGGGAATGAAAAAGGGTGAAAAATATGCCAGGATCAAAGTTCCCACTGACCTGTTTCCAAGGTTCATCAGGGTCCCAGGAAGCGGTGAGGGGAAGAAGAAAGAGAGATTGATCCTCCTGGAGGACCTCCTGGCATTGAACCTCGATATGCTGTTTCCCGGTATGACCGTCCTGAGCTACTTTCCATTCAGGATCACCAGGAATGCCGAGGTGGAGATCGAGATCGATGAAGCATCCGACCTTTTGACCGCCATAGAGGATTCGATCGAGACCCGAAGGATCGGAAGACCGATCAGACTTGAGGTAGAGGAATCCATACCGGATGATCTGCTTGGTCTTTTTGCGAGGAACCTGCTCATCGAACAGGACCAAGTTTACCGTATGTGCATTCCGCTAGGACTTTCTGACCTGATGCAGATCCAGAAATTGGACAGACCAGATCTCAAGGATACACCCTTCTTGCCATTCAGGCCTTCTCGTTTCAAGAAGGTTGAGGATATTTTCCTCGAGATCAGCAAGAGGGACATTCTTCTCTATCATCCCTATGATAGTTTTGAATTGATAATCAAGTTCCTCGAACAAGCAGCAGAGGACCCTGATGTCCTTTCGATCAAGATCTGTCTTTACAGAGTGGACCCGAAATCAAGGATCATCAAGGCCCTGCTGGATGCAAGGGAGAACGGAAAAGCAGTGGCCGCCATTGTGGAATTGAAGGCCAGGTTCGATGAGGAGAACAATATCAACTGGGCCAGAGCTCTCGAGCGCGAAGGTGTCCATGTCGTGTATGGTCATACCGACTTCAAGGTCCATGCCAAGATGTGCCAGGTCATCAGGAAGGAAGGAGATGGTATCTCAAGGTATACCCATATCGGTACCGGAAACTATAATGCCGCAACTGCCAGGGTATATGCTGATATCGGTTATCTCACAGCTGATAAAGAGACAGGTGAGGATGTCACAAGACTTTTCAACTATCTTACAGGGTATTCCTCTATGGAGGATTTCAAGAGATTGATCGTGGCTCCCCGGATGATCAGGACTGGTATGATCGAACGAATAGAAAGGGAGATCTCCCTCCACAAGAAGAAGGGTGGAGGATACATCGCGATGAAGATGAACCAGCTGGTGGATAGAGATGTGATCAAGGCTTTATACAAAGCTTCAATGGCAGGAGTGAGGGTGGACCTCAATGTTCGCGGCCTTTGCTGTATAAGACCGGGGATGCGTGGGATCAGTGAGAATATTACGGTCACTTCAATAGTTGGCAGGTTCCTAGAACATGCCAGGGTCTATTATTTCAGGAATAATGGGGACGGTGAGATTATTATCGGAAGCGCTGATATGATGCCACGGAATCTGGACAGAAGGGTCGAGGTCCTATATCCCATACGGATGCCCAAGATCAAGAAGGACCTCTTCAACAAGATCCTCCAGGTCCACCTTGGTGATAATGTAAACTCCTGGAAACTCAAACCTGATGGTGCCTATGAGAAGGTAGTAGCCGGGAAGGGAGAAGAGGTCAGAGACTCCCAGAAATGGATGATAGAGAATAGGGGCCTATGGTGCAAGTAGGGCTTGAAATGGCTGCAGCAGATTGGATAACGGAAGCTGGATATGGGTCTGGATCGGTCCTTGGCTATGTCACCCAGATCGAAAAGCACATCGATGGAGCAATTACAGGGGAGGACCCGGAAGATGTCCATAAGGCCAGGACCAACTCCAGAAGGCTGAGGACCGCGCTTTCCGTGTTCCGTGATATCTTCGATGGGGCCGAGGGTTGGATCTTAGAAACAAAAAGGATGATGAAAGGTCTGGGAAATGCAAGGGACCTCGATGTGAGGATCATCAAGCTGGACGAGTGGCTCTCACTTGATGAGAACAAGAAGTATTACCAGATTCTAAAGGGGATGAGGGGCCTCTATTTCGATGAACGTATCAAGGAGCAGGAATTGGTCAAAGCCTCCCTCGATGTTGCGATCAGAAGCGGATTTCTGGATGAGATCAGAACAGTTCTCGGTGAATTTGACCAACCCGTAGGGAGGAAAGGTCCATACCCCTTTTCCCTATACCAAAGGGCCAGGAATGAGATCTTAAGCAGAGTGGATGAACTGAAGAAGCTTTCAGGTTGTGTCCATGTTGAGGAAGCGTACAAAAAAGCAGCACAGGTTGAGGATCGCGGCAAAGAACCTCAGATATTCCCTAGCACTTTTCAGCGAAATATATGCGGGTGGTCTTTCCAGGGAATTGGATGCTCTCGTTTCGCTCCAGGATTCTGCAGGAGAGATGCATGACCTTGATGTGTGGATCGAGGAGATCGGAAAGGTCCTAGAAAGATCGAAAGATGGTGTATTTAAGGGGAGAGAGGAAGAGCTCAATGAGTTCTCATCCCATCTGAAGAAGAGAAGAGATGAGGAGTACTTCAGGTTCGTGGAGGTTTGGGATGGGATCGATGGGGATAGGATTCTGTCTGGACTGGAGGAGACGATCCGGATCACCATGGAATTGAACTCGAATGTGGGCAGGATCGCTGTTATTTCAGATGTACACGCTAACAAACATGCCCTTGAAGCAGTTATCCGGGATGCCGAAGGAAAAGGTGTGAAATGGTTTCTCAATGCAGGGGATATCATTGGTTACGGAGCATATCCAAATGAAACTGTTGAGATTTGTACAGGAAAGCATCATGTTCCTATCTCCGGTAATGTCGATCGTGAAGTGATCGGATCTGATGATGAAGGAGAAGGTCTCAAATGGAAGGCACTCAGGTATGCAAAGGAGGAGCTTTCGAATAGGAACCTCCGAGTACTTGCAAAACTCCCTGATAAGAGGAGTATAAAGGTTGGAGAAAAGGACCTCCTCATTGTCCACGGCAGTCCCGATTCACCGGAAGAACATCTAAAGGCCTCCACTCCTGAGAAAAGGTACAAGGAAATTGTGAAAAAGGCCCCCTTCGATCTGATCATATGCGGGCATACCCATGAGCAGTTCTCGAAGAACGTAAAAAGGACCCTTTTCCTCAATCCGGGAAGTGTGGGTAGGAATGCTGAAGGAACCGCATATGCACAGTATGCTTTGATCGATATCGATACGCTGTCCTTCGAGATGATAAACATCGATTATGATATTAGGGGTGCTGTCAGGGCATTACGAGAGAGGGATCAACCAGAGGAATTTTCAAGGATGATCCTAAGTGGATCAGTATTGAAAGATGTCCAAATTGAGGAGGAGAGGTTGCTTGTAGAAAGGGCCAGGATAGGAGCAGAGGACCTGGAGAAGATATCTGATGGATACCATCCGGACCTTGAACATTCAAAGCAGGTTACCAAGATGTCCCTGATCATCTTCGATTCCCTTTCGGACCTTCATGGACTTGGTGAGAGAGAACGGTGGCTCCTGGAATGTGGTTCGCTACTGCATGATATAGGTTGGAGCATACCGGAAATGCCTCATCACAAGGGATCCATGGAATTGATTTTGAACGATACACAGTTGCCTTTCACCATAGAGGAACGTTACTTGATAGCGTCGATTGCACGATACCATAGAAGATCTCTTCCTTCCAAGAAACATTTCAATTATCGCTACCTGAACGAGGAGGATGCGGTAACAATGAGCAAGCTAGCCTCGATCCTTAGGATCGCTGATGGGCTGGACCGCTCTCACCGCAGTATCGTCAAAGACATTACGGTGGAAATACTCGAGGATACTGTGGTGATGATCTGCTTATGTCAAGCAGATCCCTCCCTGGAAGATGAGAAAGTGAATGGAAGCAAGAAGGTCCTCTTCGAGAAGGTATTCCGGAGGAAGCTAATATTGAAATGGGATCGTACCTGATCTATATTGTGAGTTCAAGGTCTAAGATCTGTAAGAATTCATCCCTTGCATGCTTCTCGGTCCAGGGACGATGCCCACAATTTCTCAAGAGGTGGATCGTGGGATTAGGTATGATGGTATTGATAGGAACCTTTACTCCCTCGAATGGATGTGGATCTTGATCACCATGGATAATAGTGACAGAACCCGTGATACTCTTGCCGGACATGAGAAGCTTTCCGGACCTCCTCAGGGAGACCGCTTCTTTCCATACCTTTGAGTTGATAGCTGGGTCCAGCTCGAGAACTGGTCTTTCGAGGTTTTCTATTCTATCGAAGCTATCCGCTTTTTCCATGAGGTAAGCGAATCTCCTGAAAAGATCATGTTCCATATTTTCTGAGAAAAGGACAGATTTGATCCTTTTCACCTCTTTCCTCTCCTCTAAAGATAATCTCGACATCCTTCTACCCATGATCGATAGAGAGGCCCTTTCCTCGAAGGGAGGGGAGCTGACAAGGATAACCTTCGAGAACAACTCCGGATAACTGGATGCAGTGAGCCATGAGAGCCAGGCGCCCCAGGAGAATCCCAATATGGTGATGGGTGGATCTGCGGTCTTTTTAATGGTATCTACAAGTTCCTCGATCTGGCCAGTGATGGAGTCCGCTCTTTGAAAAGGTTCGATCACATTGATTTTCTTTGATAGTATTTTTGAGAGGTACTCAAGTTCCCCTGCAGCTCCGGGACCACCGTGAACGAGAACGGCTTTGTACGGTGGACTTCCATGCAGGCGGTATTTCTTATTTTTTTCAGACATGTTCCACTTCCAGATGTCAAACCTTGCAGCTGTTACCAGCAGCTCTCAACATATTCCTGATCCCTTTCTCTTCTGAGAAACCACTTCCTTCAAAGATGATATTCCCGTCTTCGTCCAGAAGGTAAACGTATCCTTTTGATGTGTCAGTTATTCCAAGTTCCTTTCTGATATCCCCTGTTTGGCCGTAGTAAGTAGCGACGTTTCCATGTTTTTTATTGGGAATTCCAGCCCTCATTCCACTGTCTATGAACCCAGACATTAGCTTCCATACGGAGCCTTCGATCATGGGGACCTCGTATACTCCATCCTCCCTGCAAGCTCTTTCGAAAGGCTCGGCCCATGAATCCAGCATCGATTGAGCTCCCCTCACGAATGCAACAGCTATGAGGGATACCTTTCCTGAAGCGATTTCCGGAAATTGTACATCGTGTCCCGAAAGTGTTTTCGCATTCACTATCGGAAACTTCTTTCCCTCTGTCATGATAGTGCAATCACACGATATGATATATCTTTTCCACAGGAAAGTTGAGGTAGGGGAAAATCTCTTTTAATCAACAGGATCATTTCCAGACATGGAGATCACCGAGACCTATCTCCCTGAAGGAAGAGATGTGTGGAGAAACTGGCTTGAACAGAACCATAGGTCCAAGAAAGAGATCTGGGTCATCTTTTACAAGAAGCATACAGGTAAGAGCAAGATTGATTACAATGAGACCGTGGAAGAGGCTTTATGTTTCGGTTGGATCGATGGGATCTTGAAGAAGTTGGATGAGGAAAGATATACGGTAAGATTCACTCCCAGAAGGAAGGGTTCGATATGGTCAGAGATAAATATTGAAAGAGTAAAGAAAATGAAAAAGGAGGGGAGGATGACCAGGGCGGGTCAGATAGCTTTTGATGATTTGGATCCGGATAAGGTGGATCCATCACTCTCCATTTCCGGGAAGAAGATAGAGATCCCTCCCTATGTGGAGAAGATATTCAGAGAGAAAGGGATCATTGAGAAGTTCGAATCCCTTTCACCCAGCCACAAGAAGAGATACATTTACTGGATCACCACTGCCAAGAAGGAAGAGACCAGGATCAGAAGGACCGAAAAGGCAGTTGATATGATCCGTGAGGAGAAAAGGCCGGGTTGGGATTAGAAATTTCAGCATACATTCCCAGGAAGAGGTTTTTATTCGATTTGATATATCGAAAGATATGATCGTAGAGGAAGAGGTTGAAAGGATAAGGTCCGAACTCAAGGGACTGATCGATGAGGAGAGAAAGGAATGGGCCAAGGGTTACTATCCCACATCTTTCAAGGTATTGGGAGTGAAGGTCCCGGATCAAAGGAAGGTCGTAAACTCTCTTAGGAACAGGATCAAGAAGGATAGTCCAAAGGAGACACTTCTTCTTGCAAAAGCCCTGGTGGATACAGAGATATTCGAATGCCAGCAGGTAGCGTATGAGATGATATCCAAAGAAAAAAAGCTGAACTCTTCATTGACGTTAAAAGATATCCTGGAATTGAGAAAAGGCCTCGACAACTGGGTTTCCGTAGATACCTTCTCAGGATATATCTCTGGTATAGCCTGGAGGGAAGGCAGGATCAATGATGATACGATAATGGAATGGACTGAATCGCCCGATAGATGGATCAGGAGGTCCGCACTTGTTTCAACCCTTGGATTGAATCAGAAAGCAAGAGGGGGAACGGGTGATACTAAAAGGACCTTGATGGTTTGTGATAAATTGAAGGCCGATCATGATGAGATGGTAGTCAAAGCGATGTCCTGGGCCATCCGTGAGCTTTCAAAGACGGACCATGAAGCAGCAAGGAGGTTCCTTGAAGAAAATGAGAAGGTCCTCCATAAAAGAGTCGTAAGAGAGGTGAGGACCAAGTTGGAGACCGGGAGGAAGAATGGGTAGAATACTATCCATTATTCTTAGGAAGACCTGTTTTTTTCACAGATCACTGTCTAATGTGATTTTAGGTCATACCAACAATTTGTATAGGTCCTGAAATATGTTCTCAATATAGGAGGAGATGATATGACAAAGGATCAACCAACATTATCATTCGATATGATGGCATGGATGTTCAAGATCAGGGACCTTATCACCCCGCGAAGCAAGGTCATAGAAGAGATCCCCCTGAAGAAGGGTATGACGGTCCTCGATTACGGGACAGGACCTGGAACCTACATAGAACCTACATTGGAGAGGATAGGGGAGAGGGGGACCTATCATGCTGCAGATATCAATCCCAGGGCGGGGATCTATATTGAAAGGATCAAGAAGAGGACAGAACATGGGAGATTGCATTTTATCCAGACGGATTGTAAAACAGGTCTAAAACCCTCCTCGGTGGATTTTGTGTACCTTCATGACATCTACCACGGACTCCCCGAAAGGGAGAAGAACCTCGTGGAATTGAAAAGGGTCTTAAAGAAAGACGGGTCAATGTCCTTCAATGATCATCATATGACCCGAGAAAGGATCTCTGAAGATGGGCCACTTTCAAAGCATTTCAGGATCGTTAAAGAAGGGAAAAGGACTTTCATATTAAAGAAGAAGTAGATTGTGAATACGGGAGATATGGATATGGATACGATAAAGGAAAGGTTGGAGAACATCGATGCTTACATCGTCGTTGGAGTGGGGGGTGACAGTGGAGCCGGAAAAACAACACTCTCGAACGGGATCCGTAGACTTCTGGGAGATGGTCTGGTATCCGGTTTCTCCCTTGATGACTATCATAAAGAGGATAGGGAGACCAGGAAAAGGACCGGGCACCTTCCTCTCGATCCGAAGTTCAACCATCTAGATCTTCTAGCTGAACATCTGGCCGATCTGAGAAAAGGGAAGGAGATAATCAAACCTGTCTACAATCACAATACAGGAGATTTCGATCCCCAGGTCCTGTTCACACCGAAACGTGTTACAATAGTCGAAGGACTCCATCCGTTTTATTCACAGGAGTTGAGACGCCAGATAGACTTCTCCATTTTCGTCGATCCGGTTCAGGATGTGAAATGGAAGTGGAAGCTTCAGAGGGATGTAGAGAAAAGGGGACACAACAAGGAGGATGCTTTCAATGAGATCCTCAAACGGGAACCTCTCTTCAAACTCTATATCGATATCCAGAAAATATACTCCGAGGTGGTTATCAATATTCACCCCTCAAAATACAGCGATGATAAGCTGGATAACCCCCAGGTAAGCTTGATCATGAGGGCGGCTGAACTTCCCGTGCATCATATCGATATCAGCTTGGACCTTGCCAGGTTCATTTCAGGAACACGGAAGTACTTTTCAATGGAATTCGGGAACGATTATTATTTCGGGAACAGATGCAACATCTTCACTATAGACGGCCAGATAGAGAAGGATAGTTTAATTTCATTGCAGGATAGAATATGTTCTTTCACGGGAACTGACTGCGATGATATATTCGACTCATCGGATAATCATGTCAACTCTTTGGGAATTGCCCAGCTGATCGTTACCTGGAGATTCCTAGAAAAGTTGCATGTAATACTTACTGACCTGGAGAACCGGATATGATGACCATGTGATTATATCCTTTTTCGCTGAGCGGAGAGCTAACTCGTTTCATGCAACAACTTCTCAAGAAGAGCAGAGACCGGGATCAAGGAGATATTAACCTGTTGATCGGACCTGGCATAGGGTATCTACGAGGGTGTCATTGTGAATGAGTGCTCCGCAGGTGTATACGACGTTCGGAACATAACCTGACCTAGTATCCTCAGTCCATCTGATAAGAGGCTCTTTTAAACGACCAAGTATTTTCGATGGGTCATCAGTATCCAGAAGAATGGCACCAATGGAATATTGCCGAACAGGTCCAACGCCATGAGTAAGAAGAAGCCAACCTTTATCTGTCTCGATCGGAGAACCACAGTTACCGATCTGCATGAATTCCCATGGATAGGAAGGTTTCATTAGTGGCACTATCTCATGCCAAAAATGGAGATTATCCGAGTACATCAAGAAAAGGTTCTCACCATCCTGGCGGGAGATCATCGCGTAACGATCGTTTATCCTGCGTGGGAACATGGCCATTCCTTTGTTGACAGCTGCGCTTCCGTTCAAGGTTATGATTTTGAAATGTATGAAATCATCCGTCTCCATCAATTGCGGAAGAATGGCTTTACCATCAGTAGGCGGTATAAGTTGCATAATATTTTTTTCTTCCATTATCGTCTGTAAAAAGAACGAATCGAGCATCCTCAATACCATTTTGCTCACTAGGAGATAAGGGGAATAGAACACGTTCCGATAGAGGGACCAGAGGATCGAAATGTGCTTCATAGTTGCACCTGGCCAGCCATTCGATCTTTTCTCTGGCAATGTTATCAGCTTCAGATAACGGTTGATCGTTGTATACTTGGATCTTAACTCTATCCATGAGTTCCGAAAAGGAGAATTCGTCCGACAAGGAATTGATGATGAAATTCGAGAAATCGCTACATACACCCAATTCTCGGAGTTTTCTTCCAAAAAAGGTCTTGTCGTAAACGGGATTCTCTCTCATTTCCGCAGTAGAGGCAAAATTCGTTCCTATATCTATTGAGATATTGTCATTTTCATCAATAGAACCTGACCGAAATTTCAAAGATGAAAAATGTCCTTCACCAGTGGCCCTCATCGATAAAATGAAACGTAGAGAACCTTCAGGAAGTCCGGTTTGGTCTGGGTCCGGAACGATGGAAGGATTGAAAAGAGCCACCGATTCGAATGAATATTCGCTTAAAAAGTAGGAACCGATCAGGAACCTTCGTTCTCGTGAAGGCAAGACATCGGATGGCATGAACCTACGAAGAGTATCAAATTGATGTTCCAAGATTTTCTCGAAGTCATGATGCCGTTGTGAGAACTTGTCGATCACTTCCTTTAATTCTTTCTGTATCGAATGCTCTTCAAGCGCTAACACTCGTGATATTATCCGTTCGATCCGGATATTATTGAAGGGAATATGCGGGCGTAGAATGACCCGTTGTCTTTCTGGAAAGAATTCTATACCTGAATCTTTAACATTTACAGGGTTTTGTTCTTCGAATGTATTCCTCTTTTTCATTCTAAATCGGCTCCTTGAAAATCTCAATAATATTTTTCACGTTTGTCATCTCATAAAGGGCCAGGAGAAATGAAATGGTCGCTTCAGCACCTTGATTGCGATTTACCCTATCCACATGCAATCCGTCATAGCAACTGCCATTTTCCGAGTTGTAGAGGGGAATTCCCAGATCGTTGGCTCCAAGATACCACTGGAATGCTTTTTCTGCTTCTTTATACCATTGCTTGTCCTTAGTTGTCTTATATGCTTCCAGACAGGCTGCAACTGTGGAATATGCTTCTATTGGCTGCTGATCAAAAACTGGTTTCGAGCTGCCGCGCTCAAATACCCTTTCCGAACCGATAGGCTGAAAATGGCCGCTAGGTGAGGTTTGCATGGTCATAAGCCATTTCAATGATTCTATCCCGCATCTAAGCGTTTCTTCGTTTGAAAGGGATCGTCCGGTAAGTATGAGCGCACGAGATATACCTGCATTGCAATAGGTTAATACCGGTTCAAACCAATTCCATTCTTCACTACTGTTTTCTTTGTAAAGTCTTAAAAGATTCTTTGAAAGCTCTTTCATACTGTTTCGAGCAGACATGTCACCAGGGAACCGTCGTTGATATTCCTGGGCCCCGATTATCCCATTGGCCCATGCACGGGGAGAGGAAAAAGAAGAGATAGGTGTAAGGGCTTGCTCGAAGATCTCTGCAGCCATTAGACTGAATCCCTCGTTCTTGGAACGGCCGATGCAGGTTCCAAGAGCCCATACTGCCCTGCCATGGTTGTCCTCAGAGAAGATGTGATCATTCCATTTGCGTTCGAATGTGAGAAAATTCCTGAATCGTGAAGTATTTTCATCCCATGCATATCTCACAAAGCCGAGATAACGTGTTGCGAGATCGTTAAGTGTCAAAGCATTTACAATGCCTAGGTCCTCAAGCAATACTGTGAGAACAAGCGCTCTTGAATTATCGTCAGTACAATATCCTTCGGCATAATTGGGAATATTATGTTTCGCATGTTGAAATATCCCTATTGAATCCGTCATCCGAACCAGATGGGAAAGTTTGATCTTTGGTAAAATAAGGAGTTGTTCATCAAGAGAACGCATCATGATCTTCTTTTGCATGACAGCTGCCCGCTTTTCGCGAGCTTCTTCAAATAGACTTCCATATTGTTGCCCTACCCTATTCCAGGTCATTTCCCGGCCGAGCAGATAAGCGTTCTTACGCATGGTGTGACGTTCGACCTCGTTCTCGATAAGACGTTTGATCGCAATGGTCAAGGCCCCGGCATCTCTAAAAGGTAATAGGAGACCTTTCCCATCTGCTAGAAGCTCCTTTGCATGCCAATATGGTGTTGATATAACGGCATTTCCTGCTCCGAAAGAGTAGGAAAGAGTTCCTGAAGTGATCTGGGTTTCCTCAAGATATGGTGTGATGTAAATATCGGCTATGGCAAGAAGTTCCTTCAGAACTTCCAAGGGAACAAATTTGTTATGGAATATGATATGCCCTTTGATACCGAGTTCATCCGCAAGAAGTTGGAGCGATATGCGATATTTCTCACCTTCACGTCTGAGAAGATTTGGATGTGTAACCCCGGCGATCAGGAAAACGACATTGGGGTGGTCCTTGATGACCTCAGGGAGCGCCCGCAGAACGAACTCGATACCTTTCCCCGGAGAAAGCAGACCGAAGGTTAGAAGGACAATTTTTCCTTCTACACCATATTGGTCCTTATAGAAATTAGGATCGATGAAGGAAACATCGTGAATTCCGTGGGGGATCAAACGAACTTTATCCTGATGTGTTTTATGTACACCATTGAGAATATCAATTCCCTTCTGGGACATAACAATTACATAGTCGGATATTGCAAGTAGTTCATCCATAACACGGCGCTGTTCTTCGTTTGGATTTGTTAGAACCGTATGAAGAGTTGTAACCACGGGCATTTTCAAGTTGCGTAGCAATGTAAGGATATAACTCCCTGCATTTCCACCGAAAATACCATATTCGAATTGGAGACAGACTATATCGATATCATTCAGATTTAAGAAATCGGCTGCCTCTCGATAGGAGTTTAGGTCCTTTTCCATTATCTCGAATCGAACACGTTCGGGATATTGATAGCCCTCTTCAATATCAGTCATGGGAATCGCAAAACATTGGATACCGGGATGGTTCGATGCGAAAGATTCACATAGGTCGGTTGTAAATGTTGCAATACCGCATTGACGTGGAAGATAATTGCCAATAAATGCTACTTTCTTGATGTTTTTAATATTTTTTCTCGCATTTCCTGTCATAAATATCACATCGATATATTATTTGAAATGAAAATTTTTCTATTTCTTTCAATTTAGTTGTTCAAATAAAACCTTAGAATCCTTTGAAGTCATTCACACTTGATATATCTTGTTATCTTCTTCGATAAGGTAGTTCTGACGTGAATTGAGTGTTTGAAAAATCGCCGAATAAAGAAAGAACCAGACCAAGCAAAGAGAGAAAAACGAGGAGGGAGATAAAAGGATGAAGAAGATGTAAAGGAGAACAGCGATGAGAACGTTTCCCAAAGTGGACGTAATTGGAAAAATCCATTACTGATTGTCAAAACATCTGTCAAGGTAATACCATATCCTTTAAGATGCCTCATCAACTAGATCTTTTGATAATATGGCAATAATAAAAGTGCTCTTGATTGGTATAGTAATATCTGGTTTCTTCGGATTCGGAGCATTGATCGTAGGAGGAGCACAAGTTGTCGATGATATTGTCGATGATTGGGGTGGTAGAGGAGGTTGTGGAGGAGGATCATTCAGTATTGGAGAAAATGAAAATCGTTTTTCACATTGTCACAATGACTCTTATTCGGAAAGTGAAGATGGTTACTGTTCATATCATGATGAATATCTTTCAGAGGAAGAATGGGAAGACCATCGTGAGGATTGTCCCATGGATGGATAATATTCAATCGTCCTCCTTCCATAATTCTCCTTGGAAGGAAAATTTCATTACCCAATATCGCACTATAATGACAGCAGGAGGTCTCTGGAAGAGGTTTCCCAAAATGGACGAGAGAGGCAATTTTTTACTATGAAAAGATCATTTGAAGAAGTTAGGTTTTAGTATTATCGTCATTTAAGTTCAATACTCTTTATGATTCAGGTTTACTTACCTTATTACAAGGAGATAAGATAACATGAAGAGATATCTTGCTTTAGCAGTTCTCTTAATTCTTATTGTCAGTTTGATATCAGGGTGCCTTAAGGAAACAAAAAAGGACCTTAAAGATGATAATCCATTGGATAGTATTATTCCTCCTGACAATCTTCCCTCAATGATTGTGGCTCACATCGAAAACATTACTCGATATGAATATGATGTTAACACACATCTATTCATAAAAGGGACCACGATAGACGCTCATCATCCAAGATCTTTGATACACCAGGAAAATTATTACTATTTTGCTTACAACAGCGGAATAAGAAAAGTAGATACAGACCTCAATCTAATAAAGGAAATTCAGATGGAAAAGATGGGTGTCATGGTGGAGAGCAAGGGGGTCATATATTTCTCCGCTGGTGGATCATTCTATACATGTAATTCTGATCTTGAAATCCTTAGTAGTTTGAATTTGAATTTCACAAGTCCTTATGGAGAAAAAGTTGTCCACGACATCATTATCAATGATAATATTGCATTCTTAGTTGATGATGTCACGACCCCATATTATATTTTCAAAGTTAATGTCTCAAACCCCAATAATATCTCGGTAATACAAAGGATTGAGGTCGTTGGAATCAACAGTCATCTATATGGTCAATGGTTGGACATCGAGAAAGATCGGTGGATGATCATCGAAACCGGAGCAATAATGACAGGGAGCTACGAAGATATCATTTTCTATTCTATTGAAAATGGATCGGAAATTGCAACCCAAAATATTTATTGGTCTGGTAGGGATGACACTAAAGAACAAGGGTACCACATCAAATCGATCTTACCAATCAATCCAACTTGGTGCATAATCTTATATGGACATCCGTTAAGCAGTTCATTCCATATAGCAAATTTATCCATCGATAATGATGAGATTAGTATTGAGAAAGTGTTGGATTTACATATAATAAGTGAAATGTATCCGGAATACTCGAATATTGAACAGTACGATGATATTGTCTATGCGGCTATGGGGGACAATATAAGGTTAATAGATATGAAAGAAAATCCAATATTAATATTTGGCCAGACTTTTGAGTATTATATAACTGATTTGATTCTTGTTATCGAATAATGATTTGTGATCCAAAGCATACAGACATCCATCTGGAAGAGGAAAATTCATTAATCACAACGATCATTCAAGAATAACCGGAAGCTCGTATAAGTGTTTCCGGATCTGGACGAAAGAGGCAGTTTTCGAGGTAGAAATGAATGAAATTCCAACCTCAAAGAACCAATATTATAATCATAGGTTGGATAGTATCTTTTTTACTTTTCTCATTTATTTTTCACAGTCTTCTATATGTTAATGCTAGCAGTGATGAAGGTGTTTTAACTCAACAAGCAATAAATGAACCTCAAGTACATATTGGATCAATTGAAGAGAAAAACACATTAAGACAATTACCAAATAATGATCAGATAACTCATATTGTTATACTGGTACATTGCGAAGTCCCTGATACTCTTCCCAGTTCAGTAGATATTTTAGTCGAGATATCAGCAAATGCGGGTGATTGGGGTACTGATAGTTCAGAAACTATGATATTCAATAGAGCAAAAAGAGATAATTCTTTCACTTCTGCATTTCTTATTCCCAAAGGAGCAAAACCTTCAGATTCTAGAGAGGTTGTATTCACTGGAAATTGGAGATATTCACAAGGTTCCAAGAGTGGTAGTACTGATACATTTCAATATCCAGTTGAAATAATACCAACAGGATATGTAACTGTTGGTGATGACCTATCGGATATTGTTGTAAACGAAAATCAAAAAAAGGATTTCCATATTGATATCGAAAATATTGGGTCTGCAGAGGTAAGAATCAGATTGGAAATTACAACATATAGTGAAAATATCATTGTAATTTGTCAGAAAAATGAGATCAATATACCAGTGAATCAAATAGGTAGTTTCAACATTAGTGTACAAAATACGGATGGAAAACCAGGTAAATTCAATTTCAGTATTATTATCAAAAATAAGGATATACCAACTTATAATTCGATTACTAAAAAATATCAAGGATCAATTCAAGAAAGAAAAGAAAGCAACCCGAATATCAATGTTTTATTTTTAATACCTTTGATCATATTAGAAATAGTTATTGATATATTAGTATTCAAGTTCATTGTTAAGAGGATTAGGAAAAGAAAAGAGAGAAAAAATGCAGATCAAATGCAAAATCGATTTGAAGCTATTGAGGTTCAATAGATTGTTGAACATCTGCATTAGTTTATAGAAAGGAAGATTCATTAATCAATAATACAATACATCCTTACAGAAGATCTTGGAAAGGAGTTTCCCTACGTGTTATAAAACGGTAGCGGCGAGGTGGTGGTCGTTCAAAGCAATTTAACTTGCGTTGAACGAAGGGGAAGATCATCCCAATTTATGCGGAAATCATTGTAAATTATTCATCTAACGCATATTTCGGAACATAGAATCTTTTCTGGTTTTTCTCAACGGAATAGATGATCTCAAGAAGCTTCCTCGAACAGGCTGTCAAGGATGACATATGACCTTTTCCCTTTCCCATTAGACGAGCATATTTGTACCTCATTACAGGATTGGTCCTCAATCCGGCCTTGGCTGCATTGAACAGTGCTTTCCTGAGAAAACGGTTGCCTCTCTTCGAGATCCTACCTCGACGATTGATAGAACTGCCAGACTGGACAACCTTGGGATCAAGACCGGCATAGGCCACTACAGCTCTGCTGTTCTTGAACCTGTTCACATTGCCCAACATACCAAGGATGATGGCACAGCTCACCTCACCCATTCCAGGTATCGATAGAGATATCGGATCGATATCTCTCATCACACGTTTCAACCTCTTTTCCAGCATGATCTTTTGGTTCTGGATCAAATCATGTTGATCGAGGATGAACTTCACACTCACTATCAATGATTCTCGATAATAATCTGGCATAGTGGTATTATCAAAACAATCCTTGATCATCTTAGATTTCTCAGCTGCAGATGCTGGACTCATGAAGTTCTTCAGCATTACCTTCTCAATATCCGCCTGAGATATTTCGAATAGAGAGGTCAATTTGACACTCCTTCTAAGGATCTCCTTGGAAGACTTTCCAAGGACATCTGTCAGGATGACATCATATCCTGGACACAATACTGTCAGATCTTCCTTCAGGTGAGTCTTCAATTGGGCGGTCTTAATTGATAAGTTGTTGTGCAACAGACCCAACTGTCTCATCCGGATATGTTCCTGATCACTGAGATATCTTTCAGTGTTCTGGATGAAATCTATTCTCACAGCTTTTGCAACCAATTGAGCATCTATCTTGTCTGTCTTGGCATTACGGATAGTCCCTTTCCTGAGTGTGCAGACCTCGATGGGATTGTATTCTCTGACCTCGAATCCTTTGTTCAGAAGATAACCCATCAGGTTTCTGTGGTAAGTTCCAGTTGATTCAAGACCTATACGTAATTTCGTATCTTCATCCTTGATCGTATCCTGGATATCCTCAATGAACTTGTCCATATCTGTCTTCCATTGTCGATATGTCCTGGTCTTCATCAGGAACTCACCGTTGTTGTCTTTCACACAAGCATCGAATTTATATTTCGAGACATCTATTCCAACATTGTTGTACTTCATAATACAGCACCTCAATATTGGTGGCTGAGGTCCAAAGCCCTGATCGGTATGGATCTGCACGGGTATGCTGTACGTGAAATCCCCAATTCAGTTATGTGCAAACTGAATCGAGGTTCATATCGTGCGAATACGTGTACACGATCCAGACCCAGGGACGCACGTAGGGAAACGAGCATTATGCTCAGAATGGACCGCGTATCCCCAGCCCCTTCTTCGGAAGGGTATCAGGACATATAGGACCTCGCCACTACCCTTTAACA
>CAWEDU010000001.1:0-184895 GCA_963807965.1 uncultured Thermoplasmatales archaeon | reverse complement strand
CCCTATGTCAATGGATGGGGAACTTCATGAGTTCCCGGTGGACCAATCCTTCCGGGAGAGAACCTAACTACATCCCAATTCAGGGAGATGATCATCCGGAAGTCCTTTCCTATGAGAGATATGGTTCTGGATCGATCAGTATCGATGGTGAGATCGGTAGTGCTTCCTCTTCCAGGGACCAATGGAATGATCCCCAGAAGAAGAAGTGGAAGGGACATCAATGATAATTGGACACCTCGGTGTCATCCCGGTGAGAGGTCATCTGTATCTAATGTTGAGGTTATCACCCTTCGAGGTAGTATCGGACCATTTGATCTATCCTGAGTCAGTTTCTGTCATACTGGGATTGGAACATACGCCTTATATCGGGAACATTCAGCTCCCCCGGAAGGTCTCTCTGATCCAACCGTCGATGTCATTGATGACCAAGGGAAATTTATTTGGGAACCCCAGGTATTTTCGTTGAATATCAGTTTCCCCCGGAGCCGTCTATCTCAATCAAACCCCACCAGTTGAGTGCCTGATAATTACTTCTTCAACAATGAACTCCTCCCTTCAGCCAGCTGGCAGCTTGGAAGACACAAAGGGGAGTGTACACAAAGGTGATCGAGACCTCCTATATCTATTCCAACTGGAATGGTGTGGACAACCAGGAGAAGATAAGGAACTGCATAAAGGACCTTTACACAAATGAGAGCCTCCAATGGGTGATAATAGGAGGGGACCATTCCGTAGTACCATCCCGGATGGCATACATCCCGGACGGTTATGGGTGACACAGGATCCGATGGAGTCTTATGTTCCTGCGGATGCATATTTTGGTGATATCGCTGGAACAGGGCACACACCGTATGATTGGGACGGTGACAACGACCTTTTTTGGCAGGATTGTGGGTCAATGAGATGGATACTTTTCTCTTGAGGTCTATGTTGGAAGGTTGTCTGCTACTTCAAGTTCGGCAATGACCTCATTGGTGAACAATATTCTCTCCTACGAGAAGAACCCACCTTCTGGAGGCTGAGTGTAACAGGTCCGTCATGGCCAGAACTAACTCGAACTACAAGAGATGCCTCATCCACGAATGATACAACGGATGAGGGCAGGATGAAGGACGAGATCAGGAAGGATTTCCTGGCAGGGTCCTACTACAATACTTACACCCTCTACGAGGGAGGAGGCATTTGGCCTTCCACATTCCCTTACAATATATCTCTCTCCACGACCAATCTCGTTAATGCTATCACTCCAGGTGCCTTCATGGTGAACCTCGCAGGGCATGGGAGTAATACCGGTATATACCCAAAGGAATACTGGAACTCCGATACCAACAGCAACGGTCTCTGTGACAGTGGAGGAGCCCCTCGGACACACCTTATTTCTCTACTTCAGCATCTCCATCGAACGGCGCCATGAAACCCCTCTTCTACAACGATGCATGCAACAATGGTAACTTTGAGCTCTCTCCTTTTTGCCTGACCGAAGACATACTTAGAGATGTGGGCATAGGATGTGTAGGTGCAGCCTAGGGTATCTTGGTATGCAGATCGGTTTGACCAAAGGGACCGATGGTGGATGGTATAACCAGGGGCATGATTACCGGTTCTGGGAGCAGTTCTTCAACGGTGCCTATCAGCCCGGGAAAACACTTCCCTTTCCCATTCGGATTATATAAGCGATAAAGGAGCCCATGACCTCTATTCCTGGAAGAACCTTCTTAGTAGAATCTGATGGGGATGGCGAGATTCCGATCTGGAGTCAGTCACCTTCAGTATTCAATGTCACATTCTCTGATCCCTTACCAACACCTGGAAACTGCCAGTTTACTGTCAAGGACGGTTTCGGTAATCCGGTTCAGGGAGCTGTAGTCTGTTTGATGAATGGAACAACGTTCTGGGCAGAGGGAGTAACAGATGCTCAGGGAAAGGCAATCATTAATATGCCGTCCCTGACAATGCAAATGCAGTTGACCGTCACCAAGAACAACTTCAAACCTCTCACAAAGGTTGTCAATGTCGGACATGACAATGAACCTCCCCAGATGGGCATGGTCGGACTTGGAGGACGGTGATCCACGGGAGATATGTTCAGTGTGAACGCACTTGTTACGGATAACGTTGCAGTGACTAATGTGACCATAGAATACGGATGGGGCCAGTCACAACCTCTGACACCAACTAATGTGACAATGCTCAACATTGCTCCGTCTTGGGTATTCAACGGAGTACATGCCACCGGATCACTTGATCCGTTCTGGTTCTCGATAGGAGCTGAGGATGCGGTTGGCCAGTGGAATCATACATCATGGACAAAGAGGGATATTACCGATAATGACAAACCGGAATTCTTACTGGATAACTCTTCATCAACTGCAACAACAGGTGATCTGGTAAGGTTCGGGTGCCACCTCACTGATAATATCGCCACCAACGATGTCTATCTGAACTATACATTTGATGACCTGATTTGGCAGCCCCTTCTTATGGTTGGATCCGGAAACGAGAGATCGCTTGTCTTTATAGTACCTGAGGATGAAGATGGATACATAAGATATCATTTCAACCTGAGCGATATGTTAGGGAACGTTAACATCACGGGTAATTTCTTCATGGATATTGCTGACGACGATGCTCCAAGACTGGTCACTGACCTAACTGTATTACCACCAAGAACTGGAAATTCCACGATCTTCCATATGATCGCTTCGGACAATATCGGAATATCCCAGGTCAGGTTGATATATCAAGAGGAAGGCCAGACTCTGAGGAATCACTCCATGACATCGACAGATGATACCAATTTCACTTACACTATTGATATGCCGTTGGACAGATCAAATCCGGTAAGCTATCACTTCTTCATAGTTGATCTGACCGGGAATCAGGTGCACACTAATGAGGTGAAAACGTTTATCGAAGATGATGAAGTGCCTTCCATAACAGGAATGATCATTCCTTCATCACTAACAACTGGAGATGCTCAGAAGTTCGAGATATCCACTGATGATAACATCGGGGCCACCGATGTCAGAGCCAGCATTCAATATCCCGAAGGACCGTTGGAGGTATTCATTGGTGTTTTCAATTCAACCACCGACAAATGGGATATTGAATTCACAACCCCTTCGTCAATGGTTGGAAATACCTCGATAACCATAATCGTCACTGACGCTGCGGGGAATTCGATCTCATCGGAAGAATTGTTACTAGATTTGATCGACAACGACATGCCTGAACTTATCGAAGACCTGACAAATCAGGAGGTTTTCTGTCTTGGTTCCCTGCGTTTCGAGATTATCGCTGAGGATAATCTGGGTATCAAGGAGGTCAGATTATTCATTGATGGAGATTCCGGATCACAGGTCCTTGCAAGGGGAACAAGGTCATCCACATATTTCATCGAAATGTACGCATCAGGTTCGACAGATGAGATCATCTACCATTTCGAGATCGAGGACCTATCGGGTAATGTTTTTGAAACAGGGGATAGGAACATATCCGTGGTGGATGAACTTCTACCAGAGGTCATTGAATTCGGTTTCGCTGCTCAGAACCTCACGGGGGAACTGTTATCCGAGGTAACCACCGGGGAGACATTCTCATTGGTTGCCGATGTTACTGATAATGATGTGATCTCAGAGATGTATGCCGAGGTGCTGTTCCCTGGAACCATTGTAATTGGATCGTATGCACTTACAAAGGATAGGCTTTCAATTACACCGTTTGGTGATTTCAATATCTCTGTAGATATCGAGATGCCTGGAAATAGAACTGGGCAAGTGGAATACAGACTGATAGTCGTGGACAGGTCAGGGAATAATTACACATCCGGATGGTCGGCAGTCACACTTCTGGATAATGACCAACCCGAGCTTTTTCTCGATGACGGGAATATTGAGATCGAGACCGATAGTATGGAGAGCTATGTCTTCCATGCAACAGATAATGTAGGTATAACCGAGATGAACGCATGGATCCCCGGTCATCCGGATGCATCCTTCAACTATCAGCTTGGGATCAGTTTCCTGGTAGTCCATGTTTTCATGGACTCTGCTTTCCCTTCCGATCACCCGGTCCTGCATGTCAGGGTCACTGACGGCAACAACTCCGCGGAGACAACTGTTACACTGGACCTGATAGATAAGACTCCTCCAAGTGTAGTGTTTGTGGAACGACCGGAAGAGATCGAGCTTTCCGAGATCTACCAGCTGAGAGTGACGATCACAGATAATGTCGGCTGGAAAGAACCAATGGCAAGATGGTACCGTAACAATCCGGATCGAACAGTTGACATGAAGGAACTTCCCTTGACGCCTGTTTTAGGTCTGGGATCTGAAGCATCCTTTGAGGCACCTGGCACAGGTGGCTGGATATTGAACTTCTCAGTTGCTGATGAGGCAGGGAATTTAGTCTGGTATGAGTTCTTCTATGAGATAACAGATGATATCGAGCCTGTTGCAGATCTCAAAGCGAATGTGACCAATATCGGTTCGGGACAGGTCCTTTCACTAGATGCAAGCGGTTCTACGGATGATTCGGAGATTGTAGAGTATAAATGGACCATAATCAAACCGGACGGTTCCAAGGATGAGAGATATGGGATCCAGTTGGATTATACACCAGATCAAGCTGGTGATTACCAGATCGACCTGGAGGTACTGGATGAATTCGGAAACTGGGCCAAATCAGCCACCACGATCACCGTGACACCGATCCATGAGGATGAGGAGAACGAGAATCCCTTTGATGGATGGATGATCTACGCATTGATCATCGGATCCATCGTACTTCTCCTTATTGTGCTGGCAGCTGTATTCATCGCTGTCAGGAGAGGCAAGGGAAAGGAAGAGGTGTTGTCCTTCGATGATGAGACCATGGAAGAAGCGGAGAGCTGGGATGGTTAAAAAGGGCGATCTACCTTTTTTTTCTCGTTGCCCTTTATCCGCTTGAGGAAACCTCTGTCTATTGCCTCCTCAAATCTTTCCACCTCACTGTCGGCGATCAGGACCCTGTCGCCTGACCTGTATCTGGTCCTTGTCTTCCAATCCGTGAATGCGGAGACAACCCTGTATGCTTCCGCCTGTTCGATCACGGATTGGAGTGACCTGGTACCTTTAACTTGAGAATAAGTACCCTTCAGAATGACCATCTTCCCATCCTTTATGAAAGCCATCCTGTTGCAGAGCTTATCAAGAAGATAGCGGTCATGGGTCACCATGACGATAGTTCCTTTGTAAGCTGATAGGGCGGATTCGATAGCGGTCCTAGACCTGATATCCAGATGATTGGTAGGTTCGTCCAGAAGAAGAAGGTTCCTTCTTTCCGCAATGAGAAGAGCAAGAGCGACCCTTGCCTTCTCACCGCCCGATAAGGTCGATATCTCCCTTTCCACATCGTGACCGGTCAAGAGGAACTTGGCCAGTATTCCCCTTGCAAGGGCCTTGTTATCCTTTCCAACGGCGTTGAGCATCTGTTGCTCTGGAGTGATGTCCATGTCCAGAAGTTCGTGTCCCTGAGAGAAGAACCCGATCCTTGCCCCCGGTGCAATCCAGAGATCACCAGTATGGGGGAGTTCCCCGATGAGAGTATTGAGGAACGTGGACTTCCCTGATCCGTTTGGTCCGAATATTCCAATAATATCTCCCTTGTCCACATCCAGATTGATATCGTCTATGACAAGTCTTCCCTCTCGGAGGACCTTCATGTCCTTGATCATGATCAGGTTCTTTCCGGAGCGGTCGGTGGTATCCATTCTCATTGATATGCCATGGTCCTTTGTCGGGGCTTGAACGATTTCCGTTTTTTCCAGCAGTTTCTGTCTGGTCTTGAATGTGGTCTTGTACCCCCATTTCCTCTGCTGTTCCTCAATTACCTTAGACTGCCTGTTCCTCTCAATTCTATTGTGTTCAGCTTCTGCAGACCTTATCATGAACTCGGCTTCTTTGGCTATCAGGGTCACTTTGAATAATTTCCGTTGTAGGTCCTAACCTTCCCTTTTTCGATCTCCATGGTTTTATTGCAGGTACCTATCAAGGAAGTATCTGTCGTGGGATATCATCAGAATGGATGTGTTGAGGTCGTGGAGGTATTCCTCCAGCCATTCCATTGTCTCCACATCAAGATGATTTGTTGGTTCATCAAGGAACAAAAGGTCCACATCCTTTGCCTGGACAATGACCCTTGCAAGCAGGACCCTCCCCCTCTCTCCTCCGGAGAGATCTTTGAGTTTCCTCGGGAGGAATGACACTTCAAGACCCACTTCAGAGAGGACCTCTTCCGCCATTGATGCGTATTTGTGTCCTCCCTCCTCAGAGAAGGATTCCTGTGATCTAGAGTATTCCTCACCGATCTCGGTCCAGTCCATTTCGGGATTATTTTCCGGATGGGCCATGATGTCCTCGATCTCTGAGATCCTTCTTTTGATGGTTGCTATCCTGCCGTAGGGAGTTCCTATGACATCAGAGACCTTGGCATTTGGAGGAAAGTCCGGGAATTGGGGGAGATAACCTATGGAATCGGTCCTCCTCGTGAGGTCCCCTGAATCGGGACGAAGCTCCCCCATGAGCATTCGTATGAGGGTTGTCTTCCCTGATCCATTGGGGCCCACGAACCCTATACGATCGCCCTGTTCTATTGTCAGAGTTGCGGACATGATGACATCCTTCGGACCAAAGGACCTCGCCAGACCTTCCGCATGGATAAGCATCGAGGACCCTATGTGGGTCTCTGATATAGGATTATCTCACTGGGGATAGGTTCGTTTCATTTGGCACTTTACAACTTCATAGAGTAATTATTTATACCCAGGGATCAATAGATTCACTTGATGACCGAAGATAAGAGACCTTTCGATGATGGTATCTTCCTAAGCGAGGTTAGAAGGTGGAAGGACATCATACCAGAACTCAAGGATTGAATATCAGTTACTTCGGTTAGCCATTTTTTTGTCCATTTCATATGTTCTTCTTTGTATGTAGGATCGATTTTTCTCTTTGCCAATATCTTTTTTGAGCCTTCAATGAATCTGTTGCAGTCGTTGATCCATCTTTCTCGTTCTATCACTGAGTCATAAAATGGAAAATCTATTACAATTTCCTTCAAGATTATGCTGGTAAATAATATTGTAGTTCTATGATTTGTGTTAGGTAATCCATGTGTAACAATAAGTTCAGACATTAAAACAGAAATGAAATCGAGATAGTTCTTACCTTTATACGGAATGTTCTTGAAGAAATTATCTATTCGTCCTTTCTCATATTTCTTATAATCAACTGGATATTTTCCGGTTCTTTCTCTTATGATCTCTCTGACAGCTTCATGGCAATTAAGGTATAATTCAGTGAGTTCATAATATGCCATGGAATATTATTGATACTGGATTATTTATTCTTTCTTACTTTAACCCAATGATGACGTTTCCAATTACGGCGAATTCAGGAAACTTCACAGCGTAGTACATCTCGATTGGATTCATCTTTCACTCTTTGTTTCTCCTAATAATTACTCTGATGGATAGTCGATTGATAGTTCCAATTTATAATTTGAAATATATCCTCTATTACATCTGATTTCCTACTTCGCACCAATTATCACGAACTATAATGACATCTTCTAGAACAATTCTAACCTCAAAATCCTCATTAAGAAGTATCGGTTGCTCATTTATATATTCCAATCCTGCCCAAAGATAAATTTCCACATATGCTGAAAATGTACTCCCTGTTACATTTGCATAAACTGTTCAGATACTTATGCCAGATAATATGTTCAATCTAACCAAGCATATGAAGGCCCTCTTCTGTTGTCTAAGATTGAGGAATGTACAGAATATGTCCGCTTGCACATCTTCATTGAATATGGATATATTGATCATGGCAATACCTGTTCTCCCCATTAACGTCTGTAACGATTAGATACACGTTGTAATGTCTTGATCTATCGAAACTTTTTGTAATGTTCAAACCTATTCAATTATCTCATTTCCAAAATCCCACACATAACCCTAATTTCTCCGGTTGAACTGCCATAAAATTCTATGGTTTCATCCACATAAGCAATTAATTTATCGACTTCAATCACAGCTTTCAAAGGTGCCTCTTGGTCTTCATTGGGAGTACCTTTGACAATGAGAAACGCTATTATTGAAGAGCCCAGAAATCGGAGAATTACTGAGCAGATGGAGATACTCATAAATTTCTTAGAGCCCATTATAGTCCACCCTTTGTTACATATAAAAACCTCTCAATTTAAAAATATATACATGAGAGAAGTTAAAACAGTTTCCTTTCTCGTCCATTCCATGTGTTAAAGGGTAGTGGCGAGGTCCTATATGTCCTGATACCCTTCCGAAGAAGGGGCTGGGGATACGCGGTCCATTCTGAGCATAATGCTCGTTTTCCTACGTGCGTCCCTGGGTATGGATCGTGTACACGTATTTCGCACGATATGAACCTCGATTCAGTTTGCACATAACTGAATTGAGAATTTCACGTCCACCATACCCGTGCAGATCCATACCGATCAGGGCTTTGGACCTCAGCCACCAATATTGAGGTGCTGTATTATGAAATACAACAATGTTGGAATAGATGTCTCGAAATATAAATTCGATGCTTGTGTGAAAGACAACAACGGTGAGTTCCTGATGAAGACCAGGACATATCGACAATGGAAGACAGATATGGACAAGTTCATTGAGGATATCCAGGATACGATCAAGGATGAAGATACGAAATTACGTATAGGTCTTGAATCAACTGGAACTTACCACAGAAACCTGATGGGTTATCTTCTGAACAAAGGATTCGAGGTCAGAGAATACAATCCCATTGAGGTCTGCACACTCAGGAAAGGGACTATCCGTAATGCCAAGACAGACAAGATAGATGCTCAATTGGTTGCAAAAGCTGTGAGAATAGATTTCATCCAGAACACTGAAAGATATCTCAGTGATCAGGAACATATCCGGATGAGACAGTTGGGTCTGTTGCACAACAACTTATCAATTAAGACCGCCCTATTAAAGACTCAGCTGAAAGAAGATCTGACAGTTTTCTGTCCAGGATATGATGTGATCCTGACAGATGTCCTTGGAAAGTCTTCCAAGGAGATCCTTAGAAGGAGTGTCAAATTGACCTCTCTATTCGAAATATCTCAGGCGGATATTGAGAAGGTAATGCTGAAGAACTTCATGAGTCCAGCATCTGCAGCTGAGAAATCTAAGATGATCAAGGATTGTTTTGATAATACCACTATGCCAGATTATTATCGAGAATCATTGATAGTGAGTGTGAAGTTCATCCTCGATCAACATGATTTGATCCAGAACCAAAAGATCATGCTGGAAAAGAGGTTGAAACGTGTGATGAGAGATATCGATCCGATATCTCTATCGATACCTGGAATGGGTGAGGTGAGCTGTGCCATCATCCTTGGTATGTTGGGCAATGTGAACAGGTTCAAGAACAGCAGAGCTGTAGTGGCCTATGCCGGTCTTGATCCCAAGGTTGTCCAGTCTGGCAGTTCTATCAATCGTCGAGGTAGGATCTCGAAGAGAGGCAACCGTTTTCTCAGGAAAGCACTGTTCAATGCAGCCAAGGCCGGATTGAGGACCAATCCTGTAATGAGGTAGAAATATGCTCGTCTAATGGGAAAGGGAAAAGGTCATATGTCATCCTTGACAGCCTGTTCGAGGAAGCTTCTTGAGATCATCTATTCCGTTGAGAAAAACCAGAAAAGATTCTATGTTCCGAAATATGCGTTAGATGAATAATTTACAATGATTTCCGCATAAATTGGGATGATCTTCCCCTTCGTTCAACGCAAGTTAAATTGCTTTGAACGACCACCACCTCGCCGCTACCGTTTTATAACACGTAGGGAAACATCTTCTCAGGATTTAGATTTTGCCTCTCTTTGGTGGTTTCAGGCAATATCTATGCTTATTCGACTTTTGGTCTCCATTTATAAATCGAATCATGATGTCCGTAATAATAAACTGTCACTTTCTGATCAGCATGATCAACACCAAAGATCAAAACAAAACTTGAGTCAATATGAACACGATAGAAATCCTCCAGAGGCTTCCTAAGATGCTTATATTCATGGTGAGGATTTTCCCTAATCTCATTCAACTTCTTGAATATTATCTGAAGTTGATTCTTGTCTTTTTTCGATAGTTTCTTGAAGATCCTATCTGCAACTGGTTTGATGAAAAGATCATACATTCAAACCATACCTTTCTGCAAAATCATCAACCTTTATACTTCTCTCTTTTCTTATCTTCTTCATTTTCTCAATGAATTCAGGTTTTAATTCGGGTTCATTCTCATATTCAACAAATTTGTTCACGATGAATTCAACTGCTTCTCCTTTGTCATGAAGATCATATTTTGCCTTGATGATATTGAGAACACGATTTGTGCTGTCATTAAGGTTTATCAATGCTTGAACCATATTAGTTCACCTAAGATGGAATAAGTCTGAATAATATTTATTCTTTCCCTTCTTGTGCTGAATTTGGAAATGATTCTTTTTATTCAATTCAATTTTTCTTAATTATTAATATTTTTAAAAGTATTTTTCAATTCCACCAAAACCAAATTGTTTATTCTCCCTAGTCTTCTTAATAAGATTCTTTAATCTTTTATTGAATTCCTCTGGTCGCTTTCGAGCGTCATTAACATATGCGATCTTAAGTCGTTTGTAACTATCAGAAAAGTTCTGAAAATTCTTCCAAGCGATCTCATCTTCCCTAATGGAATCTATTATGTCCTTTGGAAATTTGAATTCCTCATTGATAACCTCATTTATTGTTTCTAACAAAGAAGGATGAATCATATCTCTTTTCAAGAGCCATCTCAATCTCTCTTTATTAGGCTGTGAATATGTACTTCCCTTTCGTCTCTGAGTGAACCTCTGCATTGAACTTTGATCATCAAATTTTTTCACTATACTATCTATCCAACCAAAACAAAGTGCCTCCTCAACCGCATCGTTATAACTGATCCTTTTTCTTCCAGAGGATTTATGAGGAAAGATGAGCCAGATTTCTTTTTTCTTATCAAAATTATCATCAAGCCACATCCTCCATTCTTCCCTTGTGGCAAAATACATTGTATTATTCTGTGTGCTTTTCATGATTTCTCTCCGGATTTGTACTTTTCCATTATCAATCGGTTTCTTCAAGTGGTTATTCTCTTTTTCCTTTCTTCAGATTTTGCCTATTTGTGCTGGAGTCGGATTTCATCATTCTTCATACTGGAAGATATCTTCGATGGTAACCTCAAAGTATCTAGCGAATTTGAATGCAAGTGGAAGTGAAGGATCATATTTTCTCTTCTCGATGGCTATGATGGTCTGTCTAGTTACCTCTGTCGCATTTGCAAGGTCTTCTTGAGAAAGGTCATGCATGGCGCGATAGACCTTTAATTTATTTTTCATATTCTCCCTCCCCCTATCCTTCATATTTATTTTTAAAATAAGCCCAGAAGATAATTCTTATCAGTTGGAGAAACATTGCGATACCCATGAATGCCATTCCAATAGTTACTTCGATTTCAGCGGTTCCTGAGATAAAACTTGCGAATAACGCCAATATAATGAAGGTGTATAATGTGTAATGGGATGCTTTCGTTTCTATCATCTTGGTCCTTTCATCTCGGTCAAACCAATCCTTTTTCCTTTCTAAAAAGAAGAAAGCAAGCAAGAAGAAAACCACGCCAAACGCACTAAACATCCAAAATTCATCCAATACGCTTCCAAGGATCATTATAATGATCGTAAGTAATCCTAACAATCCCAATGATATCCCATATTGTTTTTTGTTCATTCAATCACCAAGTAAAGGACACTATACATAATGTAATGTATCATGTACTATTTGTAATTTTTCATTTACTAAAAACTGTTTCATTTTCCCTTTTTAGGTGGGTTTAGGATTACTCCATTGGGAGAGGGAAGTTGGCGATATATAGAATGATGGAAATGAATAGGGAAAATAATAATAGGAATTCCACGACCATAAGTTTTTGTTTATCCCTTATGAAAACCGTAAATATAGTTAAAATTAAAGATATTATAGAAATTAATCCAATAATAGGAAATACTACCAAGAAAAATATCATTAAAAAAATTCGAAGAATTGAGCAGATAAAGTTAGAACATATAGGATTCTAATACGTTCTCTAAAAAAAACCCTTGATGCAAATGTAGATAAAATAATTGTTGAAATTTGGACCTCATAAATAGTCTAATAATTAAATAGGCCTGAAATCAGAATTAGCAACAAGCAAACTAATGATATAATCGATAACAATGTGAGGGACTTTATGTAATTCATATGGTTATTTCCTTTGTCTCAACTTCTATTAAATAATGATTACGGATTATATATTTTATCGTTACTTCAAAGAAGGAATTTTCCTCTTTTGGGTGGAAAGTCGAAAAGAAAATATGACCTATTCAAAAGGTTTTTTAAATTACATGAAAATCAAAGCCATAAAAATAAATGTTAAAAATGTCATTATGCAATCAGTCTGGGGGTAGAAAATGAAGAATAGTTATTGGTTGTTCATTTTATCGCTTTCTTCGTTAATAGTCTTAATATTAAGCAATCTCCCCATGCTTAGTAATTCAATTTTTAATGTTGATATGACAAGAGATACCATATTGGAAGTAGGAGATGGGAAACCCTACCAGTCAATAGGGGATGCTATAAACGATTCATCTCCGGGAGATACAATCCTTATTTTCGAAGGTACATATAGGGAAAATGTCCAGTTGAATTCTAAGGTTTCTTTAATCGGGAATAAACCCGGAGATATTATAATTGAAGGTAGTAATATAAATGATACTATTTCAATAAATTGCGATGAATGTACAATAATTAACCTTACTATTACATCAAATAATAAAAACTATACAGGAATTAATATCTCTTCAAATGGGAATATTATTAATAAATGTGTAGTAATGAAAAATCGGAATGGTATCTGTATAGACAGTGGAGATGGGAATAGAATAATTAATAACTCAATATCAATGAACTTAGAAAGTGGAATAGTATTGAAAAATTCCAATAACAATATGATTTCAAATAACACAATCTCAAATAATATCGAAAATGGATTGATTATCATCGGATCAAGTGATAATCGAATATTTGGGAATAATTTCAACCCATTCAATAGAGAATCTTTAATCGATCCCACTTTAATTGGATTTTGGAAAATGGATGAACCTTCATGGAACAATATCTATGAAGAAGTTAAGGATTCATCATCATACTATCATAATGGAACACCAAAGAATGGGGCAGTCACAGTATCTTCTGAAGTTTCTCTTAGGGCTGGCCAGTTCGATGGTATCAATGATTATGTCTCTATACCGGATAAAAGTATCCTAAGGCCTCAGACTTTTACAATAAGTACCTGGATCCGACTTCATTCATCAATTGACCACATGAACATTGTTTCGAAAAGATATACTGATTCACCATATTATTCATTTGGATTGAAGACATCCAGTAAGAGAGCTATTAGTTTTGTTATTGGCCTCTCCGGGCAAGAGAAAGCGATCAATACAGATAATTACATTGTTGAATACAATAAATGGTATCATTTAACCTGTACTCGGGATGGAGTCCACATGAGAATATATATCAATGGATTACTCCAGGATTGTGTGGGTGATACCGGATTATTATCTGGGATTATTAACTATAACAGTAATAATATAAATATCGCTTCATATAATAATAATCTCTATTTTGATGGTGAAATCGATGAGGTTAGGATATATAATCGAGCATTATTGCATTATGAAATCATTGCCGATATGGGTTCGCAAAAGATAGGAATCAATACCATAGACTACTCTCAAAGGAATATCATAAAGATGAACAATTTCGTATTCAATTCCAATTATGGTTTAAGGATCGATTCCACTTCATCATCCAATTTGATATTTCATAATAATATGATCAACAATGGGATAAATTCCATTCAAGCCCATGATAGTGGAAATGCCAATAAATGGGAAAATGAGGAAGGTAATTATTGGAGCCATTTCACATCTCCAGATGCCAATAATGATGGTCTGGTTGATGTTTATTTAGAAATAGATGGAACAGCCCACTCAAAAGACAGATACCCATTTGTTAAAACTTTCGGAACCCTTCGAATTTATGGCTCAAGTATAATCGGAGCAAATGAAGATCAGTTCTTCTCAGAGAAATATTATCAAAGAGGGATCGAAGGGAAAATCAAATGGTCCATTCAGACAACTGAAGATTGGCTATCACTATTACCCGGAGGAGAAATTGTGGGAATTCCTACAAACGAAGATGTTGGCTCAAACCAACTTTTACTTGAAGTAAGTGATGGAGATACGAGTACGGAAATGAATATAAAGATTGAAGTTAATAATATCAATGATCCACCAACCATTCTCACTGAAGATCAGTTGATATGCAATGAGAATGAGGACTATCAAGTTGAATATGAAGCGATGGATATAGATCCAACTCAGGACATCTTATTCTGGAACTTGAAAACAGATGCAATTTTTCTTTCAATGAATGGTTCCTCGTTGTTTGGGCTGCCTGGTGATATGGACGTAGGGACTTTCTGGGTGAACATATCTGTATTTGACAATTGGGGTGGAATAGACTACTCAAATTTTTCATTATTAGTATTGAACGAAAATGATCCACCAAAGATAGTAGGATCTCCGACTTTGATTGTTCTGGAGGACACATATTATTTAACGGATTTCAATGTAACCGATCCAGATCCTGACGATGACCATACTTGGTACTTAAATTCAAATGTTAGCTTTTTATCATTGGACCCTAAGAATGGTACGATCTCTGGAATACCAGACAACTCAAATGTTGGTGAACAAAAAGTGGAAATTGTTGTTAGTGATATCGAAGGGGAATTGGATAGAAAGGAATTCAATATAACAGTGATAAATGTGAACGATCCTCCTAGAATCCTGAACGATTTCCCAGATAACCTTATGGAAGACAGGGAAGTCGATATACCCCTTGTGGCGATTGATATCGATCCGACGAATGATCAATTAACATGGACGATGGAAACAAATGCATCATTCCTTTCAATAAGTGATTATGATTGGGTATTAAGGGGGATCCCAACCAATGATGATGTGGGTAACTATTACATTACTGTCAACGTATCGGATGGTTTGGGGGGATATAATGAAAATAAATTCAATTTTTCAGTATTAAACGTAAATGATCCACCAGAACTGAAATCTTCCCCCATAGGAATTGAGATCCAAGAGGATTCCCATCATTCCGAAAGGATATTTCCTGATTGGTTTGATGATGTTGATAATGATATGTTAGATATTGATATTAATCAACCTAATCATTTATATTTATCCCTGACTAAAGATTTCATTCTCAATATCGAACCGCTTGAGAATTGGAATGGAGAGGAGATTATAACCTTATCAGCTTCAGATGGAGAATTTAGTGTTGATTGGAGTGTTACCGTAAAAGTGATTTCTCTCAATGACGCACCGAGTAATATATCAATAACCATTGCAAAAAAAAGATTTAGACAAAATGAAGATATTATTATATCAGGAAACGCGTTGGATGTAGATCTTGAATATGGTGATGAACTTATTTACTCTTGGTATACAGAGGACTATCTCCCATTAGGAAATGAGAAAATCCAGGAATTGAACCTTGATCCAGGCAAACATATTATTATCCTTAATGTGACTGATAATGCTGGATCAGGTTTAGAAACGAGTATAACTATAGATGTATATGAAGAAAATACATTCTTAGGTTCTTATGGAATAGTAATCGTTATCTTCCCAATTATTTCACTAATAACATTATTGGTCATATTAGGAGTATTAATAATGAAGAAGTTGGGTAGTAAGGAAGTGGAGGTACAAGAAGAGGTAGAAGATGGTGCTTCTATTACAGGAATCGGAGTCGCCGATGGTTACTCATCATCCATTGTGAGCGGAGGTGAACTTCAGAGACAAGAACTTCAGCCTATTATGCTCCCTCCAGAAGAGATCCTACCACCTCAACTGTCTGAACCATTTCCAGAAGAAACTGCAGTTTTACCTCCGGCTACAGTTGAACCGCAGCAGCCATCCGCAGGCTCAGAGTATCTAAGACCTGTATCAGATCCTGTAAGAAGAGGATTCAAGGCTTCGCCCATTCCTTCTGAAATTCCGTCAGAGATCATTCCCCTTGAAACAACTCCTCCAACAATATCATCCCAAGGAGACCAAATGGCAGAAGATTCAATTCCATCTGCAAGTCTACCTCCTTCTGAACAACCTGAAGTCGATGCGAAATTTAACAGCCCAGTTTGGTCACCTGAGATGGTCGAAACGCGTTTAGCTAGCGATGCAAAATCAGCTGTTGAGATTCTTCATGAGCTCAATGAGTTGAAGAACGAAGGCGCGATAACAGAAGAGGAATATAATATCTATAAAAAACGGTTATTGAGGAAAATATGAAATGTCCCAACCTATGAGTACTGCCACAAAGTGCATAGACATGGTCGATCCTGGCAAGCATGGGCATGATATTCAATTAACCTCAATACCCAAATGCTTTCCCCTTTCGTCCAACTCTGTAACGTTATTAGATAATGTAATATTTATTCCAGCTAGAAGTGAAAAAGTTTTATGCAAGCATCTGGATTAGTCGCTATGGGGATAATAAGGAAAGCTAGGTTAAGGGATATCGATAGGATGATAGAGCTATGGAGGAAGCTGGTAGAGTATCAAAGGAGACAAGGGAGGGAACTTGGAGAGGACAGGATACCCAGGATGAAGGAAGATGTCTCTGAGGTCGTTGGTAACAATTTTTCCCGAACCATCCGATCAAGAAATGGATTCTTATTGATCATAGAAGATAATAATATTATCCAGGGATATATGCTATCAAGAATTCAGAAGAACATTCCTGTGTTTTCTAAAGATTCTGTTGGTTATATTAGCGACATTTTTCTTGAAGAATCATATAGAGGAAAGGGTTACAGTTCTCGAATGTTCAATGAAACCATGGACTGGTTCAATAAAAAGGGCATCACTGAGATTTCTATCAGAGTAATGTGCTGTAATCCTCAAGCTAGAGAAGTATACGATCACTGGGGTTTCAAGGGCATCGATGTTACGATGAGATTAGATCTTGAGTAATTTCTGTTTCCATTTTTTCCTCTTCCATCTATTTCTGGAATCATCTTTTCACCATTTAGAATTTATTTCTTCTGACGATTGGGTGAATGTCTTTTCAGGGCGCTATTGTCATTGTCGTTAATTCCCATCAAATATCTGATGAATAATAAAATCCCAACTATCTATCCAACAATGACGAACAGTATTTAGATTTGGATCTTCCGTAATCTTTCAACTTCTCGATGAGTTCCATCATAGTATCTTTATCGACCTCCCCTTCGAGGTATTTATTCACTACTAAGAGATACATCTCATCTGCAAGCTTCTCCTTGGTAAGAATATCATATCCAATTTTGTCCTTCTTCTTCACTCTCCATATCAATTTCATCTTCTTCAATCTCTTCAGATTGTATGTGAATGAAGCCTTACCCAATCCGGACCTTTCCTTCAACTCCTTGTATGAGATAATCGGATATTGTGAAATGATCTGGAGCAATCTCTCCTGATCGGTATTAAGGTTCAGTTTTGTATCGGAAAAAGGATATCGTTTTTTAATGTAGGAGTAATAACAATTCTCTCTCCCTTTCTTTTCCTGAACGATCTTCTTCCTTCGTTGAAGATATCCCAGATGGTATCTGAGAGTACCTGTCAGTTATCTTGAAGACCGATTGGAGCATCTTGAACGTGGACCCAGGATTATCGCTGATGTATTGATACAGCATCTTCCGTGTACCTGTGGTCCCTGTATCCCTCTCCTTCCATATGGGATCCTCCTAATCACTCTTCATAGATTTCTAGGAAGTTCGATCTCAGTTCTTCGAATTCCTCCTTTGTTAACTCCTCATTTAATCTTTTCCTTTTCAATCTTTTTATCATTGATGAAGTGTCGTGAGGATCGACATGATCCTCATTAAGTACTTGCTCCATTAATCCATCGAGGTCCAGGTTCGAATTTTCGAACCATGGAATGTCGGTTTTATCAACTGATGGTCCTTGGTCAAGTTGCCCACCATTGACTCCTGATGATGAGATATCAAATGAGGGTACCAGATCAAGACCACTTTCTCCCGGACTTCTATTTGAAATGTGATTGGAGAAAGTAGGCAATTCCTCTTCCTCTTCAAGTGAACTTCTCTTCCTGAGAATTACTATCAAAGACCCGACCAGAACCAGCGATAACAGTACCACGACCAGAATAATGAACAGTGTACAATTGGGATCTGATTGAGGAGTATTCCTTTTAGCCTCTCCTTCAACGGTAATAAGGACTGTGATCTCCGAGAAGTTACCACTTGAATCAGAAACCCTCAATGTGAGATTGTATGCCCCTTTATTCAGAGAAAGATTGTGGGAGATATTGTGACTGACCACAATCCCATCAATAAACCAGGTGATATTAGAATCATCACCTATGTCAGGATCAAAATAGTTCGCAGTGACTGTCTGGTCTCCGTTTTCAATGAATTTATTATTTGAGAATGTAATGTTCAATTCACTCGGGACATCATTCATTTCCTGAACGATAACCTCTATTGAAAAAGTCCTGTTGTAATACCCATCGGAAACACTGAAATTGATTAGACCTTCTCCAAACCAGTTCTCATCTGGCTCTATATGCAGTTTATTATCATCATCAATGAATGTATTGATCTTTGACGTTCCACTGACCCTAACGGTCAAAGGATCATTGTCGTTATCGAAAAAGAGATCGTAAATTGAATAGGATATTGGTGTATCTTCCAATAACAATAAGGATATTTTGGAAGGATTTTGCATTGGAGGATCATTAATATCGGTTACATTGAGATGGAAATTATGGTTATCCCAGAGCTCTCCATCTGTAACTGATATATTAATGAAGAACACACCTGCATCGCTCGATCCGGGAGATCCGGTAAGTTCTCCAGTAACATTGTCAAGTGAAAGGAATGTAGCATTCGTTAACAATCTCCATTTCAGATCGCTCTCGAAATCAGTAGCATTGTAATCTACATAGTATTCATCCCACTGGTCCATTGAAGTCACATCGAGAGTTGTGATTATTGGGTTGAAATTTGCATAGAATACAACAATGGTGAAATTGATGAAGTCTGTTAGGATGCCATCGGTCACAGAAATATTGATCCACCATGATCCTACATCCTGGGACATGGGTCTTCCTTTGAGTAGGTGATCGCTATCAAATGTCAGCCAATCCGCATTGGAGGAGTAATTCCATACAATTTTATCCGAATGATCTCCATTATAGAGAACGATCTTGAATTCCTTGGAATATTCCAAAAATGTTGGGATTGGGGTCAAATAGGTCCTCGAGAGACGTATTGCTTTAAGGGGAGAAGAAAGGGAGATGGGGGGATATACTAGGGGATAAAGGTCTCTGGATGAGGAAGATCCATCAATGGTATAAGGAGTGTTCCAAACCTCTCCATTATTTGTAGCTGGTGGGACTGTACCTTTCCTTGTAGTCACTCCAGTAATTTCCCATTCCCTCTCCATTATCCCATGTGCTTTCTTTTCCGTTATCTCTGACCTGAACCCCATCATTATTATTAAATTGGAAAACGTTCAGATAAATGGAATCCCCTTTGATCTGGTCTATATCTAGATCTATACCGTATCCCTCATTATCTGAGATATTGTTGGATCTGATCTCAAGCTGTCCTGTCTTACTTTCTGATCGAATCCCAATTATATTTCCACTTATCACATTCTCTTCAATAAGTGCGGTTGATTCTTGACAAAGAAGTATTCCTATCTTGTTGCTTAAAAAGAAGTTTTGGGTAACAGTGGAGTTCTCCATTTTGACTTCCAATCCAATTTCATTACAAGAATCTATTGTGTTCTTATGGATCTTACTATTGGGACTGGATACTGAGATGCCCAGGTAGCCACCGATCACGCTATTCCTATTAACAAAGTTATTGCTACCATCTACATTGATCCCTTCATCTACATCTTCAAGAAAATTGTCATCCATTGCTGAATTGTCCATTCGTGAATAGATACCGGTCATGCCCCTTTTCAATGAATTATTGGCGATCCTTACATTACCGCTATCTATTACCTCCAAACCGATTCCGAAATTTTCAAATGAGTTCCGGTGAATACCAAGGTTATCCGAATTTGCAATACATATCCCTTCAGCAATGTTTTCAAACTTGTTATCTTCAATTGATATATCGGATGAATGATGGATGTTTATACTGCAGGGGATGCCATCAATGTTCATGTCCTCGATGGATTTATTTCCACAATTTAGGAGAATTATCGTACCCATATTCTCCTTCTAGGTTCTCATCAGTCTTGGAATTTTTTAAAAATAGAACACTTTTCCCGTTCACCGTGTTAGTATCATCTATGGAGTTGGATTCGGAAATATTACTGCTCTCCATGATCAGAAAGATCCCGCAATTTTTCAACTGGTTATCCAGGAATGTGTTGCGTTTTGAATCGATTATATTTATTCCATATCTATTGAAACCATCTCCAGCCCATTTATTATCAAACAATTTGTTCTCCAAGATCAAGTTGTCATGAGAATCAAGAAGGAATATACCCGACTTCGAATTCCCGCTGCAATTATTGTATCTTACTATTGCACCTGAGGTATGATAGATTCTAATACCATCAGCTGAAGGTCGATCATATTGAAGGGTTTTCTCAGAATATGCGTTTGTGCAGATGTTGTTTTCAATTGTTAGATTTCCAGAACAAGATCTAAGGTAGATTCCCGCTTCATAACTTCTATCTATTACATTATTTGCAACTAAACAATTATCAGATCCGGATGAAAGACCGATCCCGATGGAATTGTGAGAGAAGGAATTATTTATGATTGAGATCCCCTGGCATTGATCCTGGAATTTTATTCCTTCCATATTATCTTTGAATGTGTTTTGGAAAATTGTAATATTCTGGGACTTAATCCCCTTGATGCCGTATGAATTATTATCAAACTGACAATTAAAAATGGATCCATTACTCATGTTGGTATAAAGTATCCCGTTATGCCAATTCGCCGTTCGATCATCATCTCCTTCAACCACCCAGCAGTTACGAATAATAAAATACAAATCTGTGTTAGCTATACTAATTCCGTCATCAGAGCTTGCATTAATCTTCCAGTTCTCGATTATAAATGGATCAGAAGGTGTTCCCGATCCGGAAATGACACCATTGGCTGATGTGAAATCTAGATCACTATCAATGAGAATTGGTGATCTGTTTATAAGTATTCCATCATCAAGAAGCTTTCCTTCTGCCTTTTCATTCGATACTTCTAATTGAAATATACCTGATATCAATATCAGAACTAAAAGGATCGCTGCCATCTTCTTCATGTTTTTCTCCTCCTCAGGGGGCCCCAAGATGACCTCCATTTCTCACTATTTCAAATGATGTAGTTGAATATTAAAGTGGGTTGTGACAAAAAGGAGGATTTATGCTGGCCCTCTCAAATTATTAATAATGTGTGACATTAGGAAGATTAATTCTTTACCAGTCAAATGTATACTAATAGGAAAGAATTTCCGATGAAAAATTTCTAAATTCTTATCCTTTATTTGTATCAGCTATCCATTTGGTCCCATTTGATCGGATCCTTCTTGACTTCCCAAAGTATTATATTAAATCCAGTACATTTCACATTTCCCCCGAGGTGTCAAAATGCAAGATAGTGTATACAAGGTCATAGAGCTAGTAGGGTCCTCCGAGAAAAGCTGGGAGGAAGCAGTGAACAATGCAGTGGAAGCAGCTTCGGCCAGTCTAAGGGATCTCAGGATCTGTGAAGTGGTGAAACTGGATACCAAGATAGAGGATGGAAAAGTAGTTGCTTACAGGGCCAGGGTCCAGATATCTTTCAAATATCAGGTTGGATGAGTGATAGAAGAACATTATCAAGGATCTTTTAAAAAATAGATATACTCTCTATCCGATCCACATAACAATGGTAGAGCGTCCAAGCATTATCACCGATAGGCTTGTTCTTACAGCACTCAATAGAGAGGATCTTATCCGTTTGCAAAAAGGGGATCTTGATGGATTCAACAGTGCCAAAGGATGGCCTTCCAGCCATCTCATAAAGGCTCTTCCTCATTTCATCAATGATCTGATGGATGATCCCACTCAGATAGGATGGAACGTGTGGATCATTACCCTTAAAGGATCCGGAATTATCATTGGTGATGCAGGACTCAAAGGTCCACCGGATAATAGGGGGATCGTTGAGATCGGTTATTCCATGTCGATCCCTTACAGAGGGAAGGGTTACATGATAGAGGCGGTGTCTGCTCTTATTGATCTTGTAATGTCCGATGAAAGGGTTAGATCCATAATCGCTGAATGTGAGGATTCAAATCAGATCTCGAAGAAGGTCCTTTCAACTGTTGGTATGAAAATGACCGGAAGGATAGGAAAAGCTACCTATTGGAAACTGGACAAAAAGAGATGATCCCTTGGGGAGACAAAACCCCAAGGGGTACCCGAACTGTACCCCGGTGAACGGTTCGGGCATTTTTTCCTAGGACCTCTATTAGATGATGGACACCATTGCCCGTCCATCCAGGCACTACCATATGCTTCGTTCTAAATATTTAAAATGTCTTGTTGGCGGATTTTTTTCTTATATGTACCTTGTTGTAGTTATCTTATAAATGTACCCTTTTGCGTTTAGGGGTTAGCGCAAACAAACTCCAAGCCAAAAAGGTGACGACACATGATTGTATCCAGAGGTCAAATATATTTTGAAAAAGAGCACATCAATCTGGTCAAGCAACTACCGAAATATGCAAGAAAAAGATATTTCGCAGTTGCAAGGACCCTTGCGAGCAAACCATTTGGGATTACTAGGATCGAAGCTGCAAACATGATCAACAAGAGTTTGAGACAGCTCTACAGGATCATCAATAGATTCAAACAAGAAGGATTATCTGGTCTCCTACATAGATCCAAGAGACCAAAGAGATCTCCTAACAAGATTAGCGATAAAGATGAAAAGGTTATCATCCAGGTCAGAGGAGCATCTGGTTTCGGACCAGATGGAGTTGCGATGCTGATCCAGGAGAGCAATAAACGGGAAGGCATACTGAAGAAAATACATCCATCCACAGTCTACAATGTCCTTGTTAGGAATGAGGAGATCGAAAAGGAGAAACGTATCCAGAATAAATGGAAATTCTTCGAATGGGGACATCCGAGGAGACTTATCCAGGGAGATCTGACCAAGTTCAATGGAGTACCTATCCTGACAATGGAAGATGACCATTCCAGGAAAGGTTGGGCTATTGCCTTACCGGATCAGAGAGATATCACAGTCATCGATGGAATGAAGAATCTTGTCAATGAAAGGTATGACAATCTTCTGACAGATAATGGAAGCCAGTTCAGCCGAAAGAACTCAAGGATGAGAAAGTACTGTGACGAGCATCTGAATGAGAAACACATCTGGACTAGCGTACATCATCCTCAAACCATGGGTAAGTTGAGTGCTTACCAGAAAGCTTTGAAACGATTTCTCAGGCATCAATTAGAAGGATCTCGGAACAGATCCAAGATCAATTACTGGATTTCAGTGTTCAATGGATGGTACAACAATGGCAAGTATCATTCATCCATCAGAACCGTTCCTGAGAAGCGGTATTCTGGTAAAGTTGATGACAACTGGTAGAGGAAGAACAAGGTTTTCATAGTTACTTTCAGAAATCGGATAGATCAGATCCTTGATCCTTTAATGCCCGAAGTCCGTCACCGACCTCAATGGTTAGGGGTCTTTATTAACTCCTATAACCACCATTATCAAGTAGAGTTTTGAAAATGAAAGTAAAATTGATTATCATGATCGTGGCCATCCTATCCGGGTCTGCGATCCTAACCACCGGTCTCGGATGGAATTCGATAGTCATTCCTAAGGTTATGGATCAGATGGATTCCTCAGGGGGGTCATTCTCGTTCGGGGATGGCAGCGATTCCGCCTTCATGGAAGGAAGGATAGGATCCATGAGGCTGATCTGGGATGCAATGGCAGGCAAGGATACAATGCAGACCGGTCAGATCCCCTCTCTGGAGATGTTCGAAACGGTCTGGAAAGATGTTGAAATCACCTCAAGAGGCATCATAGATACAAGTTCGGGGGAAATATTGTTCGAAAATTTCAACGCCTCCTTCGACCAGGGATCAGGAGCAACTTTTCCAGTAGGCGGCGTTGAAAGAAAGGACTATGAGATATTCAACAGTGGATTGAACGATCTGACAACAGTAGAATTCATGGGTACAACAGAGGTTCTTGGTAGGACGGGTTACCTCTATAAGACCAATATAACAGATGTGGAATCCTCATCTCCCTCTAATGTGGGAGGTTTCTCATCCATGGAAGGAGAAACCCTCCCTTTCCTTGATGACCTGACCTTCTTGTTCAGTGACCAGACCGAATATGTCCTTGATCCCAGGACATCGATCCCTTACGATCTTAGATTGATAATATCAAGTTCATTCATTTTCCCTGATTCAAACCTATTGACCGTATTAGAAGAGCAGGTGCAGTATTCCGAGGAATCCATATGGATACCAAGTAGTTCAGTTCCGGGGAGATTGGAAGAGACGAATGTTATCAAGGAAACCTCTACAAGGGGAAGGATAGATACGGAGGATGAGATGGTAGCTCTCTACGATCAGTCTGTAACTTTCTACTACAAGTCCTCGGGAGAACCCTTACCCGAGGACCTTCAGGGAAGAACAGAGAGTTTTGCAGTAGATAGAGAGAACTATCAATATATGACAGGATTCAAGAACACCCAGAGATCAGGATACTACCAGTTCCCTGTTGGAAACCCTAAGAAGATGGATTATCAGATGTGGGACGAATCCTTGGCAATGGAAAACACTGCCGAGTTCTCCGGAGAGACCTCTATCAATGGAAGGAACGTCTACCTCTACAGAATGTATACCTATGATGTTGAGGTGGAAGGGGGAAATGCGGTCCTTCCCATATACAGACATCCGGGAACAATATACTATCTTGATACCATCCAGGAATGGTATATAGATTCCATAACAGGATTCATGCTTGATTTCAAGATGGACGGAACGATAAGGGTGACATCAGCTGGACCATTGGAAGTAATTGACCAGTCAGTGGGATCCTTCAAGGTGGACCTTCCTGAAAATACCACCTCCGAGCTCTTTAAAATTGCAGAACTCTTTGAAAACCTACTATTGCCCCTTTCGAACAAACCTGTGGAAGCCTTTGCAATGGACCTGGGCTTCACAGAAGACCTTCAGAGGGATCTCATAGAGATCTCAGATGATGTGGTATTTTATATGGACATCTTCCAGAACAAGATACCCATTGCTCTTGGTATAGTGGGAATAATTATCTTATCGATACCCGCTGTTTTCCTCATTGTCAGATCGGTCAAGAGACGAAGGAACCAGGGAATTGCATGATTAATATAGTTCAATTCCTTTTCTTCGTATAGATACCGATTGCAACCATGGCGGCTAGAACAACAAGACCTGCTATGACAGTTCCACCACAGCATGCATCCTGGAATGCATCCTCTGCAATCTCTCCTGCAATTTCCTGGTATATCTTGTATTCCAATTCGACGTTGGCCGTATTCGAACTGCTCGGGTTCATGACCATAATGTAATACATTGTATCTAGTTCCTTGATCTTGTAGTTGACATCGAGGGAGGTCTTCCCTTCCCATTTCTTCTCGTAATCGAAGGATCCGGAATCCACATTCATGACCTGATCCTGTTTGAGAATGTATATGTCCACGGGATTATCGCTACTTACCTTCACATCAACGGAATCCTTGTCAATGAAGACCAAAGGACTTCCGTCATATTCTCCTGGTAATAGGGTGAAATTGATTGTCGTTTCAGGTATGCCCTCTACCGTTCCGAGAAAAGCAGTTATTATCAAAAGCATTGCAGAAAACCCAATAATCAGAACTTTTTTCATTAACCCCACCGATACTTCAAGGAATTCATACAATATCAAACTTTTCTGAGAAAACCTACCTTCTGGACCACAAACATCCGAGGGCTCCCATGAACCTCGCTTTCTCAGGAACAAGGACCTCGACATCCAAACCATCTGAGAAGGTCCTCTGCAGTCCCTTGAATGCGGAAACACCACCGGTCAGGACCAGGTGGTCCAGGGGATACATCTTCACGTAGGGTCTGATCCTTTCATAAACCGAGTGGACCACTCCCTCGGCAAGTTTGTCCCTTTCAATACCTTCCATCATAAGTGATATGATCTCAGTTTCTGTGAAAACAGAACAGGTGGATTCCAGTATCTTCCTTCCACCTCTATGGTCTCCCAGCTCCTCCAGTCTCATTGAAAGAAGGTCCGCCATCTTCTCCATGAACCTACCTGTCCCAGCCGCACATTTATCGTTCATGGAGAAATCCCGGATGGCCCTACCCTCGACTCTGATAATCTTAAAATCCTGACCACCGATATCGAGGATCGTGCAGTCTGAGAGGTCCATGGAACGGATCACTCCAGTGGTATGCGCCCTTATCTCAGGGATGGACCTTTTTCCGATCCTGTGTCTTCCATAACCTGTTGTGACAATATCCCCTGAGGCCTTAATTTCTCCTTTAACAAGCGCTTCAAGAAAAAGAGTTGTGTCGCAGATCCCCAGTCGAATATCATTTCCTCTCCCTGAAGCGACCTTGGTAGACCTTGATCCAATATCGATCCCCACCCTTTCGGTGGATAAAATGATCGAGACAAGGTCTTCAATATCACTCAAGGGCCTCCCTCCAGAACATCCAGGAATGCTTCTAATCTGATAAGACTCCTCTCGTCCAAAGGTCCAGGAAGGTTCCCTTCAAGAGTCAAGATAGGCACATCGATCTCATGTCGGAAGATCATATCGTCCATCTGTCTGTGGCAGAAGGATTGCACATAGTGAACTAATCCGTCCAGATCCCTTCTTTTTACCTCAGCCCTGATATCTTCCACCCTCATTGATATGTCGTAGGGATAGGTATATTCCAGGTAATCCTCTATCCAATCCCCTGTCCTGGCTGGCATTGCAAACTGCCTTTGGGTCTCGAAGAACACTATCTCAGCACCAAGACCCTGGAGCTTAGGGAATATATCAGTAATTATTGGAGGGACTCCTATGTACCCCAATTGAGGCCCTTCCGTCGATCCCTGAGTCTCCCGGTGATCGTCTATTAGTTCAATTGTCCTTTTTCTCCATACATCGATGTCGCCGTTGAAATCGGATGTGGATACCAGGGTGAGGTGAACACCTTCAGCAGGTATCCCACCCTCCTTCCAGGAGATCTCGTCTACCTCAAGTGCCAGGTCTCGGAGGTCCCGGACGGCCTTTGCCGCCTTAGCGGCATCCTCGATTCCCGTACCCAGAAAACTGCATAGTGACTCTATCTCAAAGACGAGGTCCTTTCGCTCTTTAGAAAAAGGGTATGAAAAGGGATGGACCGGTAATCCTTCCCGGGAGAGTGATGAAAGAAGAGATTCGGTATTGGAGCAATCACCTCTAACGACACCAATAACTCCATCTACCTGATCAGCCGCAGACCTCAGTCCTTTTATCCAGGTACCAAATATTTCCTTGGATAACCTCTGACCTGAGATTCCTCCACGAGTTCATTCGGATCATTACTTGTGATGAAAGCGTTGTTCAGGTCCACAGGGACCTTTCCCGAGGATAAGAAGGGTTCCAACGGGACTGTGGTTGTGAGACCAACACGATCCATCTCATTTCCTGCCATGGACCGTCTTGTAACCAAGGTCGAAAGCCTTAAGGTTTGCCTCAAGTAGTCTTGGAGGAACCGAGTCATTAATGGCTTTCCTTATATCATCATAGGTGAAAGGCAGTGCATCGGTGCCGGTCAGGGCTCCGAGCATAACAACATTGGAGACCCTCTCGTTCCCGGCTTCCAATGCTTTTTCTTTAGCTGAGAGCGAGAACAGACAATCCGTATTCCTACCAATGTCTTCAAGGATCTCTTGGATATCCGGATATTTGTGTCCCAGTGATGAGACGGAGATGGGACGGATGGGATCAGTTGAGACAACAACAACAGTCTCTGATGTTATCCTATCCTTGGCCCGGTAGATCTCAAGGGGTTCGAAACCAACAAGAACCGTAATATCAGAGGAGAAAGGTAGAGGAGATATTGTCTCTCCTAGCCTAATAGTGGTCTGGACCACCCCTCCTCTCTGGGCCATTCCGTGTATCTCGGAGACAATGATCTGAACATCTTTATTCAAAGCGGCAGCACCGATTATCTTTGAGACTGTCAGCGCCCCCTGGCCTCCCACACCAACGATCTGGACTGTACATGCCCTCTGGTTGAGCTTCACCATATCACTCACCTCCTTCAGGTATTGGTCCCATAGCGCCAAATGGGCACACCTGCTCACAGACGCCACATGACAAACATAGGTCAGGGTCTATGAAATGATCATCACCTTCCTTGTAGAAGGCCGGACAGGCAAATGTCTTTGTACAAACATCACATTTCCTGCATTTTTCCTGGTCCACTATGTATTTCGCCCTTTTTCTTCCTGCTTTTCTCAGGTTCCTGTCTAAAAGTAGAGCACAGGGAGATTTAGTTACAACAACGGCTGGACCATCAAAGGCCAAAGCCTCCTCGAAGACCTTGGTGGTGGCCTTGATATCCAGGGGGTTCACGGTCTTAACGAACTCAACTCCTATCCCTTTGCAAACCCTTTCGATGGATATTGCAAGAGCCGGGTCACCCATTCCATCTATGGGAAGACCTGGGTGCGGTTGGTGGCCGGTCATTGCCGTGGTTGCATTGTCCATGATGTTCAACACGAACCTGTGACCATTGTGGACCGCATTTACAAGGGGCGGTATACCAGTATGGAAGAATGTGGAATCCCCCATGAATGCGATCACAGGTTCATCTACGACCCTCGATAGTCCTCCCGCTGATCCTGCTGAACTACCCATGCAGATCAGAACGTCACCTGTGGACTGTGGTGGCATGATACCCAATGTGTAACAACCGATATCCGTTGGGTAGACAGCCTTCCCCTTGGTCGCCCTCTTCACAGCAAAATAGGTTGCTCTATGTGGACATCCCGGACACATGACCGGAGGTCTGGGTGGCTCGGGGATGTTTCCGCTCCATTCCATCTTCTCCTTTTCAGGGACCTTGATGTCCCTACCCATGGATTCCAGGGCAGATGTGGTTCCATTCAGCACAACATCAGGATTGTATTCAAAAGCGAAGGGGAAATGACCGTCCCTCTTTCCCAAGACCTGCACCGGAATGTTCCTCTCCTTGAGTATGGCTTTTATGAACTCCTCAAGGTATCCTTCCCCTTCTTCTACAGTGAGGACAAGATCATTTTCCTGGCAGAACTCGGATATCATATCCTCAGGTAGTGGAGCTGTCATACCGAGCTTCAATACCCTTGCCTGGACACCGAATTCGAAGTTTTCCAGGACCTCCATTACATAATTGATGGAGACCCCGGAAGTGATGAAACCAAGTTTGAGGTCCCCGGAGGTGTTCATCCTTTCAGGGACAATCACTTTGTTGAAAGGGGATACCTCGGATTCTGATTCCATCTTCGGGATCAGCTCAAGAAGAGCTATTCGTCTTTTCCTTGCGTTGGCAGGAACAGTGACGAACCTGCCGGGATCCTTTTCAAAATGAACTCTATCTTGGGGAGGTCTGATCTCACCCAGTTCAATGACCCCCCTTACGTGGTTCATCCTTGTTGTCGTCCTGAAGAGGACTGGTTCTTCGAACTTCTCGGAGATCTCATAAGCATAATGCATCATCTGCCTTGCCTCTTCGGGAGAGGAAGGCTCCAGCATTGGCACTCCGCTCATCTTTGCGAAGTACCTGTTGTCCTGCTCGTTCTGAGAACTGTGGCAGGAGGGATCGTCTGCGGTTAGAATGACATATCCGCCCCTTACACCAGTGTATGCCAATGTCATGAAGGCATCGGCGGCGACGTTCAATCCAACATGCTTCATGAAACTGAAAGCCCTAACTCCGGCCACAGCTGCGGCTCCAGCTGTTTCAAAGGCTACCTTCTCGTTCGTGGAGAACTCGAAGTACATTCCCAGCCTCCTTGGCGATCTTGTGCAGAGTATTCCCGATCTCCGAGGACGGGGTCCCTGGGTATGTAGCCGCAAGTGTAACCCCCGCTTCCACTGCCGCTCTGGCAATGGCCTCGTTCCCAAGTACCAGCATCTTCTTTCCTGGTTTATCCTCTAACAATGGATGCATATCATCACTCCTTTTTGGATCGTAAGGAAGAAATTCGTATCATTCCTTCTTTCTCTGGGCGCACTCCTCTTTGAAGAGCAGTTCCTCCCATTTCTCCTCAAGGTCCTTCTGCACTTCTGCAATAAGGCCCTCTGGCATATGCTTGAACCTACCCTGCTTATACAGATAATCCTTTAGAGGTGTCTGCTTTGGCTTCATTGTGATCTTGTAAAGACCATCCTCAACCTCGTAAAGGGCAAAGGCCCTTGCGGAGATCGCCTCCTTTGCGATCTTTACAGTGAGACCGGGGTCCATCTTCCAACCTGTTGGGCAGGGTGAAAAGATCTGGATGAACTTTGTCCCCTTGATCTTCAACGCCTTTTGAACCTTCCTTATGAGGTCCTCAGGATAAGCTGTGGATGCTGTGGCTATATATGGTAGTCTATGGGCCACCATGATGTCAGCCACGGATTTCTTCGGGGATTTCTCCCATGCCTGGTTTGTGCCTACTGGAGTTGTTGTTGTCCATGCGCCTATAGGGGTCGAACCGGACCTCTGGATACCTGTGTTCATGTAGGCTTCATTGTCATACATGATGTAGAGGACATCATCGTTCCTGTCTGCAACACCTGAAAGAGCCTGTATCCCAATATCTGCGGTTCCGCCATCCCCGGCAAAACCGATGACATTGATATCCTCCTGCCCAAGGGCGTCAAGTGCCGCCCTTATACCGGAGATGGATGCCCCGGTTGTCTCGAACGGTGTATAGAGTTCTGGAACCTTCAGACAAGTGTTAGGCCAGACACCGGGCATGACTGCCCAGCAGCAGGCAGGGATCGATAGAATGGTCCTCGGACCCGCAGCCTTCAGAACATATCTCATTGCCTGGGTGGCACCGCATCCAAGACATCCCATATGCCCCGGTTCCATGAGCTCCTCTTCCGGAATAGTAAGGTTTGCCATCATGATCACCTCTTAAAGTTCGACCTCCGGTGTCTTTCCATCGAGAAGACCCCACCAGTGGACCTCCCCTTCCTCACCGTAGTTTTCCTTGGATACCTTCACTAGATCATCGAAGATACCACGGATATGCTTCTGCCTGACGTCCCTTCCGCCGACTCCGACGATGTAGTTCTTGGTCTTTGGTCTCTTACCATGATTGTACATCTGAGAGTTCATCTCGTTGAACAGAGGACCACCATAACCGAACGTGCAGGTCCTATCAAGGATCCCTATGGCATGAGCTCTATCAGCCAGATATCTCACCTCATCGACCGGGAATGGTCTGAAGATCCTAAGCCTTGCAACACCGACCTTTCTTCCTTCCTTTCTAAGCTGGTCAACCACATCCTTGGCAGTTGACATCATGGTGCCTGCTCCGAAAAGGATGAACTCCGCGTCCTCGCAGCGATACATGTCCATCATGCCACCGTAGGACCTGCCTGTCAGTTCTTTCCATTCCTTGTCAGCCTTCCTGATGACATCCCTGGCCTTGTCCATGGACCTAGCCATATGTGCCCTGAACTCCATATATTGGGGAGGCATGATGAAGGACCCGAATCCCATTGGATTCTCAATATCGAGCTTGACCTTGGTCTCGAATTTGGGAAGATATCCATCTACCAATTCCTGATCTGGAATATCAACCGGTTCTGAAGTATGGGAAAGGTAGAATGCGTCCTGGTTGACCATGGCCGGAAGTAGAACATCCTTGTTCTCTGAAACTTTGTATGCCATGATAACGGAATCCAGGATCTCCTGGTTGTTCTCGGCCCAGATCGAGATCACACCAGTGTCTCTTTCTGCCATGGCATCTTGATGGTCTGCGTAGACAGACCAGGGTGGTCCCATTGCTCTGTTAACGTTCACAAGGACCGCCGGGGTCCTTGCCCCTGCTGCCCACATAAGAACCTCATGCATGAGTGCCAGACCATGTGCTGATGTGGCAGTGAACGCCCTTGCTCCGGTATTCGAAGCGGCCACAGTTGCTGCCATGGCCGAATGCTCGGATTCCACCATAACATACTTTGCATCCCATTTTCCCTCGGAGATAAGGTCTGCGATCCTCTCCACTATGGTGGTTTGAGGTGTAATGGGATACGCTGCGATCACTTGTGCCCTTGCCAGCATTGCACCATAAGCGGTCGCCTTATTTCCTGTCATTATATCCTTGACCATTTTTGACCCCCCCTCACTTGTTCTCCGGTATCATCTCGATACATTTCACAGGGCATTCATTGGCGCATATACCGCATCCCTTGCAGTGGTCGTAATCGTATATGGGCCCATCCTTTCCAATAGCGATGGAAACGTCCGGACAGAACTTCCAGCATGTCCAGCATTTTATGCATTTGGAATTATCGCAAACAGGTTTGAAAGCCCTCCATCCCCCGGTCTTTACGACCCTTGAACTCTGAGTGTTCATAGGGGTCGGAGGTATCTCATCGATGGTCAAAGGCATCTCAATCAGCCTCCAGCATGGTAATGGCCTCATAGGCTTCCCTTGCAGCCTTTGCATTCCTCTCGGGATATCTCGGAAGGTTCATTATGGCCGCCTCAACAGCTTCGATACCAACAATGCCCGATGCTTTTGCGAAAGCACCCGCTATCGCTGTGTTGACGATGGGCTGCACCCTGGAACCGAGCTTGTTCTCCAGAGCGATCTTTGTTGCGTTGACCACAGCAAGTTTCTTGACACCAAGCTCCTTCAAGATCGACTTACCGTCACCTTCGGTATTCACGAGGACCATCCCGTCCTCTTTAAGACCATTGGTAACATCAACAGCCTGAAGAAGTGAAGCTTCCAGAACGATCACAAAATTGGGATTATAGACCATGGATTTGTCCCTGATGTGTTTGTCATCGATCTTGGTAAATGCTGTCACAGGTGCTCCCCTTCTCTCTACACCGAAATACGGGAAGGCCTGAACATCTTTTCCTTCAATAAATGCGGCCTCGGCCAGAACCCTCGATGCTACGACGGCACCCTGGCCGCCTCTTCCATGGAAACGGATCTCTATCATTGTACTCCTCCGTGTTTCATCTGGTGAGAAAAACCTACTATAGAGATATATGATCGGGACGGGGGCCCCCTTAGATCAAATACGAACTTATCAGTAGGTGCATAACCGGCAAAGAAGCCGGGGTTTTCCCAATGTGAAGCCCCTAATTTAACCTTATGGTGTGGATGGAACAAGGATTTATTAGGAAGTGAGCCATATCTAGTTTTTTAGACCATATCTATCTATGGCCATTTCTCTAAGTTTGAACTTTTGGATCTTACCTGATTGGGTCATAGGGTATTCATCAATGAACCAGATAAATCTAGGCACCTTGAAATTGGCAAGATTTACCTTGCAATAGTTTATGATATCATCTTCTGTCACCTTCTCCATGCCCTGAGAGACCTTGATAACAGCAAGGCCAACCTCACCGAACTTCGGATCTGGTATTCCCACTACTGAAACGTTCTCCACGGAATTCAATTTGAATAGGAACTCCTCTATCTCCCTGGGGTATACATTGAAACCACCACAGATGTACATGTCCTTTTTCCTTCCCACTATCCTGTAATATCCCCTTTCATCCATAATGGCCAGGTCACCTGAATGGAGGTAACCATCACTGTCTATGGCCTCATTGGTTTCCTCTGGTTTCTTGAAGTAGCCCTTCATGACGTTGTATCCTCTTACCACCAGCTCCCCAGTTGTATTTGGGGGGAGAGGTCTGTTTTCCTCATCAACGATCCTTACTTCCTGATCTGGAAGAGCTTTACCAACTGTTTCAACCCTGTCCTTGATATCATCGTTGAGGTCTGTCATTGTTATAACAGGGGACGCTTCTGTCAGTCCGTAAGCGATCACGATATTCGCCCCCATCTTATCGGTTGCACCTTTCATAACCTCGACCGGGCAGGGAGCACCGGCCATGACCCCTGTCCTTACACTGTTCAACCTGAAATCCTTCTTCTTCAGGGACTCCAGATATCCGATGAACATTGTTGGAACTCCATGTACTATGGAGATATCGAAGAGGTCCATGTAGGTCAATGCCTCATCGACATCGAATATCGGCATGGGTACCATTCCACTGGAAGCTGATACTGAGGCCGAGATGCCGATAACACAACCGAAGCAGTGAAAGAATGGAACCACGATCAATGTTACATCCTCGACGTTCTGTTTCATAACCTCTGCGATATGCTCGGCATTCCTTGAGATATTAAGGTTGGTAAGCATCGCTCCCTTGGGCTCACCGGTTGTTCCTGAGGTATAGAGTATGAAGACCACATCTTCCTCCAGGATCTCCTCTTCGATTTCTCTTAGTATCTCATCATTTTCATGGTCTTTGCCAAGTTCAAGGATGCTTTCGAATTGGTCCATACCTCTGGAGATCTTCTCGCCCAAGACTATTACAGTTTTGAGTCCAGGAATCTTTCCTCTCAATCCATCGAGGATCTCCACGTAATCGATGTTCAGAAAATCGGAGGTCATGATGAGGCCAGCAGCTTCTGAGTTGTTCATAATATAGTCCACTTCCTTGGACTTGTACCTCGTATTCATGGGAACAACTACACCACCCATTCTCGCTACTCCGAAGAAAGCTATGATCCATTCAGGGTAGTTGGGCATATAGAGACCCACCCTGTCTCCCTTCTTCAGTCCCTTCTTCAGTAGTCCGGAAGCGAACCTTGATACCATCTCATCAAGGCAGGAATAGGTGATGACCCTTTCCCTGTAGAATATTGCTATTCTGTTTGGATTGCTTCTCGCTGCTTGTCTCAACAGGTCAGACAGGGTGTATTTCTGGCTTTTCATTTGAGAGCCTCCAGTTCCAGGAAATTGTCATATGGAGACCTCTTTGAAATAGTTTATCAACTACTCGATACGGTTGGAAGACCTTTGGATAGAATTTGGTCTTTACTTCGATTAAGTATGTGTCAGATGGGTTCGAAATGGATGATGTCCTTGATCATGCCCTCTCTCTCTTTCTTTGGTTTGAGGACCGCTTTGACCATCAGACCGCACAGGTCCATCATATCCTTTTCATCGATATGGATCCTGCCAAGGAGTGAACTATCGGTGCCGTCTATATCGATGAGGCCAAGGATCACCGGTTTTTCAAGAGGTTCTCCATGGGCATCCATTCTGGCTACTGTGTAAAGCCTGACAACACCTTCAAGGGACACCTCTTTCCAATTCTCGTCAGGTATCTCAACGAAACAGTCCTCGCAATATAATCTCGGAGGAAGGAAGACCTTTCCACATTTTGGACATCCGGATGCAAGGAATGAGTCGTTCTTCATCAGATGTTTGAAGAACCTATCACCGGCAACTCCATTGGAGTAGAAGTAGTCCGCCTGCATATTTCCACGCCAGTGCATGGGTTTTGTAGGATCCGTCTGCTTTTCCAGGAATGTCATTTCTTACCACCTCCTTTGAGAGGTTTGAAATATTTGATGTCAGTGATGGCCCCCTCTCTATCATTTTTAGGTTTCCAGACCGCCTTCACCTTCATTCCGATGTGGATATCATCCTTTGTCATCTCTCCGAAATAATGCATGAAACCGTGGAGTGGTGAGGCTCCATCTATGGAGATAACACCTATCAGGATAGGCTCCTCTATCCTCCTTGCATCGGAATCAATGTAGGAGATAGAGAAGGTCTCGATGGTTCCCGTATCCTCGAGTTCCACCCATTCGTTCGTTGGGCCGTAACAGTGCTCGCAGAACATCCTTGGAGGGACAAGGACCCTGTTGCATTTCACGCAGGTCCTCCCAAGGATCTTCCCCTCCTTGAGTCCGGTCAAGAACTTGCTCATCGCCTGGCCTAATGCCCAATTATATTGAACTTCGGGTTCCCACCATGTATGTGTTATCCTATTTTCTCTGATATCCTTTGATGATACCCTAGTTCCAGGTGCATAATTTGGCATTCCTTCGATCTCTTTTACCATATCTTTCACCTCCCGAGCACCATTACTGTGGCCATCTGCATGATGTCTCCCCATGCCTGGCCGACCCCGATCCTCGGGTCTGTAGGTATCTGCCTCTTACCTGCTTTTCCTGCTAGCTGCCAGTATAATTCACAGACCTTCTGCCCCATTGTGGCAGCGATCGGATTTCCAACACCCAGCAGTCCACCTGAAGGACACATAGGCATGTTGCCGTCCCTTTCGGTGACACCTTCCCTTGTAAGGATCGGAGCCTCTCCTTTATTGCAGAGGAGCAATCCTTCCATATGGTGCAGTTCCTTGTAATCGAAGGGATCGTAAGGTTCTGCGAAATCGATGTCCTTCCTGGGGTTTCCGATCCTTGCCATCTTATAGGCCATTCTGGCTGCATTTGCAACGTATTGCGGGAAATAAAGGTCCCTGTTCGTCCACATCGTGGAGTCAATGTTCCATCCAACTCCCTCGACCCATACGGGGTCATCCGTGAATTGTCGGGCCTTGCTCTTTGAACAGAAGATCAATGCGGAGGCACCATCACTTGGTGGGCTGATATCAAGCCTCTGGACAGGCCATGCCATCATTTCCGAGTTAAGGACATCCTCAATGGTGATCTTCTCATCCGGGAGTTGGGCGCAAGGATGACCGACGGCATTGCGCTTGTTTTTAACGGCTACCCTTGCGATGTCCTCTTTCTTGATATTGTATCTGGTCATGTACCTGTTCATCTCCATAGCGAACAACCATACCAGGTTTGGATTCAAGGGTCTATCAAGAATAGGGTCCCAGATATGCCTGAAAGCGGTCTGCGGATGTGGATGGCAGTTCCCCATCTTCTCCTCACAAACCACAAGGGCAATATCTGCTGCACCGGATGCCACATGCCACCAACCAGCAATGGGGGCAAAGACACCTGTCCCGCCACCATTGAATACTCTGACATATGGTTTGTTCACTCCAGCAGCACCATCAAGAAGGTTTTCACCCTTCTGATGAATGCCGTCGAAGGCGTCAGGGGCGCTTCCCATTACCACCATGTCTATGTCCTTCTTCTCAATGCCAGACTCTTCTAGAGCCATTTTGGTTGCGAGATAGGAGAGTTCCTTACCGGTTTCCTTCAACCTTCTTTGGAATACGGTCATACCCGCTCCAATAACTGCTACATCTTCCATGTCTTTCACCTCCTATCCTCTCTCGAAAATGGCAACTGCCCCGCTGCCAGATGGTATTCCTCTCCATGCCTGGGCCAGACCGACCTGGGCATCGTCTACCTGCCTCTTTCCTGCGTGGCCTCTGAGCTGTGTTACGATCTCAAGGGATCTCTGCAATCCAGTTGCTTCGAAACAATTACCTACCCCAAGTGATCCTCCAGACATGTTCGTTGGCAGCAGGCCATCCCTCTCGAGTTCTCCTTCCTCAAGCAGGTCCACTGCTTCTCCCGGTCTGGCCAGTCCAAGAGCCTCCAGGTGTTGAAGTTCCTTGAACGAGAACCTATCATCCACCTCAACGACATCGAAGGCCCTCTTGGGAACTGATATATTTGCCATCTTGTATGCCATATTAGCCGCTGACCCAGCATAATCCGCATCGAACCTCCTGGTGGAGAGCCAGGGCGTCTCAGAAGACCATCCGAATCCGGACATGTATAACGGTTCGACTCCCATTTCTATGGCCGTCTCTTCATCCGCAAGGACGAAAGATACAGCTCCATCGACGTTGGGACTGATATCCAACCTCTTGAGTGGATCGAAAAGATATCCGGAGTTCATGACATCCTCTATACTCACTTTCGCCTCATAATCAGCATACGGATTCCTGAAGGCATTCATCTTGTTCTTGGCGACCACCATCGCGAAATGCTCCTCCATGGCCCCGGTCTGCATCATATAATCCTGCATTTCGAGACCAGCGAGGAAATAGGGATGGATCCTCTGTTTTTCTTTAGATTTCCCTATCAGTGGTTTCGGTTCTTCTTTCGTATATGTCGGGGATCCGCCGTACCATGGTCTCTCAACAGGTCCCAGAACCGGTCTTTCGAATATTGGATCGAATGCATGAAGCAGAATATCGCCACAGGTCAGGAGGTCGGAGACCTTGCTGTGTGCTTCCACTGCAACGACATCCATCAGTCCTGTCTTGATCTGCATATAGGCATTACCTAGTCCGTATATTCCATCACCACAGACCGTGCAGCATGGTCTGAGTACCGCACCTATCTGGTCAGGAACGAACTCGTCGAAGATACTGAAACCTTCAAGGTAGTCCTCTGCACAGGTGATGAAGCTGTCAATATCCTTTCTGGGATCTACCCCGGCGTCAACATAGGATTTCTGACATGCTTCATACATCAGGTCCTTCCATTCAATATCAGGCGTAATGGAATTAAAATCGGTGTGACCGATACCGATCACGCACACTTTTCTGGTCAACTTAACACCTTACCCTCCTTAGTGGTTTTACTAAATACTTCCCAGGATTCCCCCTTGAGAAACTGGGCCTATCCTTTTGGATAGTATCATTGACATCAGAACGTGGGGGATGTTCTACTGGCCAATGGTAGCCGTGCAATGCCTTACTGATTAAAAAACCCTTTCAGGACCGCATGGACCTGGTATGTGAGGGGTTTATTTGAGACTTTTATCATTTGATGATTATCCCTGCTGGATCGATCTCTTTCAGTAAACGCAGTTCCTCTTCTGTGGGTTCTGGTGAGGTTGTCACATTTTCCGGAATGATCAGATCAAATCCGGTATTCTCTATCACTTGTTCAACTGTGACCCCCGGATGAACACTGATAAGTTTCATTCTGCAGGTTTCCTCATCGAATCCCATGAGAGCAAGATTTGTGATCACTCTATGAGGTCCAGTTCCAATTGGAAGACCTGCTCTTTCCCTTGCTCCATGTCCGTTGATGAATCCAGGGGTTGTAATGAAACTGACCCTTTCCGGAAGTTTTGCCTTGTCATGTCTTGCTATGATCATTGTCTTCCATGCCAAGGATCCAAAATCATTGGCTCCACCACTGCCTGGTAATCTTATCTTTGGCGAGTCATGGTCCCCGATAACGGTTGAATTTATGTTACCATACATATCAACCTCTGCCCCTCCTAGAAAAGCATAATCGATCATTCCCCTCTGTCCAGTCTCCATGATGCCTGAAAGGCCTGTGGCAGCCACCGGGCGATGGCCGCATCTGGAATCCCCTACAGAGATCGGAAGTGTAGGGACCTGGGGCGCGATACTACCTGCTTCAAAGAAGATTATCAGCTTTGGGGCATGTGTCTTCTGTGCCAACAGACCGGCGATCATTGGTAATCCAGTCCCCAGGCCAACGATCTTCCCATCCTCAAGCTGGTGAGAGGCTACAACTGCCATCATCTCAATAGAGGAGTATTCGGTCATCTCAATTCCTCCAGTCTTCTGAGTTCGGTTAACTTTTTAGTCCCAACAAGGTCGAGATATTCGTCGAAATCATCAACGGAGAAAACCCATTTATCAAGGTATTCCTTCATTGCCTCCTCTGTGGCACCTGATTTCAGATAGTTCTTGATATGCTCCTCATCGAAATAGTATTCATAGGGCATATTTCCTGGATGACTTCCATGGGCTGCTTCTATTACACCATCAACACAGAAATATGGTATTGTGGTCCTTTCAGGTGCATCTCGGAAGAATGAATCCGGTACGATCCTCTCGGCTGTAACAATGACTCTTTTAGAAGCTTTGGCAAGGTCATCATCCTTGACAGTTGTTCCCTTGATCAGACAGTTCCCAAACCGGTCAGCATAGTGCACATGAAGGACCGATACGTCCGGCATCAGGGCCGGAAGGGCAACAAGCTTTTGCCCAGTGAAAGGACACTCAATGGTCTTTGCAGCACTGTATTTGAATGTGTCTGAACCGAGCATGGTCCTTGCTGGAAGGAAGGGAAGTCCCATGGCAGCTGCCTTGAGCCTCCATGAGAGAGCGGCATTCGTCCATTCGGTACATTTCACCCTTCCTGATTCAACCGCTCTTCTTCCATTCTTGGAAAGGCCTCTTGTCTCATAAGCGAAGGAATATGCCACATCAACGGCATCCACGCAATCTCCGGCAATAAGGACATCCAGGTCGTGGACAGCCGTATGGCCTGATACCTTCAGATGCTTCTTCCTCTGTCTGACTATCTCGTATATGAGAGGCATGGAGATCCGAATGTGTCCGAATCCGCCTATGCCTATGTACATTCCATCTTGTACATATTGTTCCACTGCGGCCCTGGCGGTGGTCATCTTGTCCACCAGACCCCTCAGTTTGTGATCCCTGTTCCATTCCCTTATCTCTTCGGCCGTTGAGGAGTGGAAAAGCTCCCCGATCCCCTGTTCGAGCATTTGAGAAACCGTCCCCGTATCGGAAACCCCGTTATATAACATTTCGAGTCACGCTCCTATCCAAGGGTCTGGAAAGGAATTATTGTTGTTCCGGTTCGGTAAACGGAAAGGTATTCAAATCATTTAGGTGATGCGGGCCTGTGACATATCGCCCAAAAAGCGGGTAGAATTTCAAGAGGTGTTAGCATGGATTTCGGTTTCACAGATGAGCAGAAGATGATAAAGAACATGGTCAGGGAGTTCGTTGAAAAAGAGATAAAGCCCATTGCGGCTGATACCGACAAGGAGGAGAAGTTCCCTTGGGAGACCGTTAGGAAACTTGGAGCCCTTGGTCTGATGGGGATGACGGTCCCACCGGAATACGGAGGTTCGAGAATAGATACTGTCTGCTACATGCTGGCACTTGAGGAAATTGGGCGGGTTTGCGGTTCAACGGGTCTTACGGTCGAGGCCCATAACTCTCTTGGTGTTGGTCATATATATGAAATGGGAAACGAGGAACAGAGAAGAAGATACCTCCCTGATCTTTTGAACGGCAAGGGCATTGCCGCATGGGCACTTACAGAACCGAATGCAGGATCCGATGCTGCCGGCCTTCAGACCACGGCCGTCCTTGAAGGGGATGAGTGGGTTATCAACGGTTCAAAACAGTTCATAACCAGCGGAAGCGTGGCTGATGTCATCACGGTGATGGCAAAGACAGATAAGACGAAGGGAGCAAAGGGGATCAGTGCTTTCGTTGTCGAGAAGGGGACTCCTGGACTTATTTACGGCAGTGAAGAGGATAAGATGGGACTTAGAGGATCTTTAACATCCCAGCTTCATTTCGAGGATTGCAGAGTGCCCAAAGAGAATATGCTGGGGGATGAAGGAAATGGTTTCATTGGTGCGATGGGAATATTGGATCGTGGAAGGACAGCTGTTGGCGCTTTAGCCGTTGGCCTTGCTCAGGGAGCCCTCGACGAGTGCTTGGAATACTCCAAACAGAGGGAGCAGTTCGGCAAGCCTATATCCAAATTCCAGGCGATCCAGTGGAAGATGGTGGATATGGCAACGGAGATTGAGGCAGCTCGCCTTCTGGTCCACAGAGCTGCCTTCATGGAAGATAAGGGGATACCCTTTGGAAAAGAAGCATCCATGGCAAAACTCTACGCATCCGAGGTCGCAGTAAGAGCAGCCGTTGAGGCTGTCCAGATCCACGGAGGTTACGGTTACACCAAGGAATACCCAGTTGAGAGGTTCTTCAGGGATGTGAAACTGTACACTATTGGTGAGGGGACCTCCGAGGTCCAACGCATGGTGATCGCCAAGAAGCTGGGACTGTGATAGACCTACCAGTAGTGATTTAATCCAAATCCACATTTAAGTTGCATGATCCTCGCAAGTGTAAAGGTCCACAGGGTTCCATTATTCATAGCATTCCTGGACCTAATGCTTGTTGTATCTCTGTTTCTTGCTCCCCTTTCTCAGCCAACGGGGACTGTAACGGATCTGGATGCAAATGCCAACTGGATAGACCATTCGGACCGATGGAGCAAAATGGATGCGTTTCCCAGATTGGTATACACCTTCGGGGACCTGAACTGCCATCAGATCATGGACAGGACCTTGATAATAAAGGGAAACCAGATGCCTGTCTGCACAAGGGATGTTTCCATCTTCATAGGGGTCATATTCGGAGCGATCCTTCTTACCCGGGCCCAGGCCCATGATCATCCCACAATGGTCTTTACTTCGATACTACCAAGAAAAATCAGGAAAGGATTCCTTGGAAGACATCCAGGCATCTTGTTCGCGTCTGTCATAGTCCTTCTTTTGACCCCTACCGCTCTTGATGGAGGGATACAGGCTCTGTCGACCATGTCCCTCCTACCCTTCGGATTGAGTTACGAGTCCACTAATCCAACCAGGATCCTTACGGGATTCCCCATGGGTATGGGAGTGGGACTCCTTGTAACTTCCATGGTGATGTCCCTGTTTTCCAGAAGGGATGACGGCTCCGACAATCTCATAATGTATGCCATCAGGGGTTGATCCCCCATTGGTTGTGGGAAAAGATTAATACCGATCGAACATCAGGTCTCTTTGGACCGCAGTCCCGAGGATTTCAGGGAGGTGAATAAAATCAGGATCAATGTTCACCTGGAAAGGGAGAAAGAAAGGATCTCCATGGATATAGATAGTGATTCGACCCTGATGGACCTGATCAGAGAGATTGGTCAGCCAATTGATGGGATCCTTATCTTCAACGGACATGAACCGTTGCCCCTTGATACTGTTTTGAACGATATCAAGGGAAATGATATCCGGCTGATAACGGTCGCATCGGGAGGTTGAAGGATGCAGGAAACAGTAGGATTGTTCCTCACTGGAACAGCAGGATGCGGAAAGTCCACATTGGCAGCTGCCATGGGGAACTGGATGGAAGAGGCAGGGTATCCCTACCAGATCGTGAACCTGGATCCAGGAGCAGACCTGTCACCTTACGAAGCAGATGTCGATGTCAGGGATTGGATGACCCTTGCTGATATAATGGAGGAATATGGCCTTGGTCCAAATGGTGCCCAGATCGTTGCCGCGGACATGCTGGCCATCTACAGCACCAGAATAAGGGAATCACTTGATCTTACAGAGGGGAGGTATATCATTTTCGATACACCCGGTCAGATGGAGCTTTTCTCATTCAGGGAAGCCACCAGGGAACTCGTGAAGGGATTGGTTCCCAATTCCTACCTGGTCTACCTGGTAGATCCGTTCAATGCAAGGACCCCGACCGGATTCGTTACACAGTTGATGTTGTCAGCCCTTTCAAGGATGAGGTTCAACATTCCCTCGATAGAGATCCTTTCAAAAGCTGACCTGGTGGAAGAGGGCATGCTGGAGAACCTCACTAGATGGCAGAACTATCCTGACCAGTTAATGGATGAGGTCATTCAAGAGGCCGGACGTGAACCCTCGATGTCAAGGGAGCTGAGCGTTGGCATCAACAAGGTCTTAGACGAGCTTGGAATTGCATCCAGACTTTTCCCTGTATCCTCCGCAAATAGTGAAGGGATCGAAAAGATATACGAGCTTATCCAGCTCACTTATGGAGCAGGGGAGGACCTTTCTCCAAAAGATGAAGATATATGAAAAGGTCACCAAGATTGGTTCCTGTCGGACCAGTGACTATCGCTCTGTGGTTCTTAACTAGGTAGGTGCCAGTATCATTTTCTTTGAGTGAATTCTCGGTTTCAGTCGTAGGTGGTTCCTGGCCAGTCACCCAACCCCCGGCTCCTTCCCATGTGCCATCTTTTCCATCAGTGCCGAAGCAGATGATCATCTCCTTCCTATCGAGCTTTCCAGACAGTGCTACCACCATCTCCGAGTTCCTTCCTCCTTTTCCCCCTCCTTTGACATTGACCGTTGTCTCCCCAACCGAAACATAGGAATCGAAATTACCATTCTTTACTGCCTCCCTAGCTTCTTCAACAAGACTTGAGGCGGTAATTCTGACATCTCCAGTAAAGGAGTGATCCCTTACAAATGGTGAAAAACCATTGGTTTTTAGCATCTGGAAGGTTGATCTGATAGCTGTCCTGTGATTGGCGATGATGAAGGTCCTGCTATCGACCTTTGCAGGGTCACATATTGTCCTATTATCTCCACCAATTTTGTTGATAATATCCTGTGTGATCTTACTTTTATCCGTATATTTCCCTATGATCGTATTAACAAGAGCAATGTCGGGTTCCCAAGGATAGGTCAATCCAGAACCGATGAACCTCGGATCATCCCCGACAACGTCCGAAAGGACCAAGGTCCTCCATTTCAGATTTGGTCCGAAGCAGAGGAGACCTCCCCCTTTCGTATCGCTCAGAAAGGTCCTTACTGTGTTAAGGGAGCCGATATCTGCACCATTTCCCATCATTTCCTTTATAATTGAAACCTTGAGATCTGGATCAACACCTTGCCTTGGGTGAAAGGAGAGGGAAGAGGCCCCTCCTGAGAGCAGGACCAGGACCTGGACCGAATCATCCAGTCCTGAAATGATATCTTTGAGATGGTCCATGTTCCTTTGATCGTCCAGTCCTGGTATGGGGTGTTCACCGATCAATTGTCGATAATTCTTCAGAGCACCTTTCCTACCAGGTCCAGGGGATATAATCACAGGGCTTTTTAGGATGTCAATGCCCAGTCCTGTAAGCAGGGAATGCGCTTCGTATACCAGATCTCCGGATGCCTTCCCGATGCCCATTAGAAAGGCCTTCCTGTGGGGATCAAGTAACAATTTAGGATCTCCCGGATCATCAACGGTTGTCACCAATGGCCCCTGGGCTCCTTCGTGTAAAGCAGATCTCAAGATCGATCCCGGGGAGATGGGGTTCAGGATCGCCCTGATGAGATCTTCAACAAAATGCCCAGGGTCAGAACGGAACAATGGGCCATCCATGATCAGGATAAGGCAAAACAGATATGTACCCTTTTTGCTGCTGTAAGACAGAGTTGTTAACAATGGAAGGGGAATGGCGGACCATCAGTTCTCCCATCAGACCTGATGCAACAGGACTTGTCCCGGCGGTAAACAAGGAGGTATCACCCTGTTCGGAATACACCAGGTTCACAGCTGAGGGAAGATTCCCGGGGCCCGGATCCAGTCTAAACGCCGTCCTCGAGGTCGATATCCTGGGTCTGATGTTCGTGAACGGTCCATTCAAGGATCCCAGATGGTCTGCCAGACTCGGATACGGCATGGGGGTCATCGGGAATGATACAAGGGTCCATCTCTATTCCAATGGAAAGTATGTGGTGAGAAGGGCGTTGGACCGTGACCATGCACACCGATGCCTATCCCTTCTGGCGTCGATCTGCCAGCCAGCTGTTTATTCACCAATTTCCGGTAAGTTCACATGGGAGATGGTCAGAGACCTATCCTATGGATTCATCGAACCGGCTCTGGATAATATGAAATTGATAAACTGGCAGATCGAAGATGGATCAGATATCGTCGAGAAGGCCATCCGATCCTTCAGGAAGATGGATGAGATCTTCGGAACTGGGATCGGAGAGATCATTGGCAAGGGAGAACCTGCCAACCTTGAGGATATCTATGTGGTAGATGGAAAACTCCTCGACCATATTAAGGAAGGTTTTTCAAGAGTACTATCGGAAGAAGGCGATGATGAAAGAGGGACCATCCTTGGAATAACTTCCTTCACATCATTGGTCCATACGGCCCTATGGTCTTCAAACCCAGGACCATGATCGGTTCCTTTCCCTGATAACCGAAAATGTTCTTATCCCATGAATATGATTGACCGTCGGAGTGGTATTCCGTACCACAGGTGATTCTGTTTGTCCATTTCCAGGATAGAAAGGCTGAAAAGGGAACTGCAGTCCGCAGTATCCCAGGGGGACCTCGAGCTCGCCCTTGCTGTTACCGATGACATGGTGGATACGGACCCGGAAGACTCCAGGAACCATACGTCCAGAGGAGTCATCCTTGCCAAACTTTCAAGGATCGAAGAAGCTCTGGAAGAATTGGATGAGGCCATAGGGATCGACAACGAGGACGAGAAGGCCTGGTATTCAAAAGGATGCATACTGATGGACAGCGGCAGGGCAAGGCCGGCATTGGCCTGTTTCTACAAATCATTGGACCTGGACCCTGGACAGGAGAAAGCAAGGGAAAGATTCCTGAAATGTCTGAAAATGATGCAGGACCTCTTAAAAGGTGATGATGAGGATCCGACACTGTTCTATGAAGGACCGACCCTAATACGAGAGGATGAAGATGGAAACCCGGTACAAGAGGATGATGCCTCTTCTTGGAGGACCATGATCGATGGGACAGGTGGAACTGTTGAAAAGGCGCATGTTCCTGTTTTCGAGAGACCTCCCCTTCCGGAAGAAGAACCGGATATATTCGATGAGGATCCAAAAAGAAGGTCCATTCTGGATGATGATATGTTCGAAGGTCCTCAGGATGATTTCGAGGATTGGGATGATGAGGATGAAGCACAGGAGGAGGACGATGGGGTGGATTGGTCCGAAGATGGGGAAGAGGATTGGACCGGAGATGATGAACCAATAGGAACTGTCAAGTGTCGGTGTGGTTCGGATATTCCCATCTATTCACAGGAGCGGCCTTATCGGTTCGAGTGTCCGGGATGTGGACGAACAGGGACCTTGAAGTGATCAGTTTATTTCCGAATGGCTGTACCAATGGAGTAGAAGTTCCATGGGGGTCGTTGACAGGATGAGGAACACTTCCATATCTTCCTCCATGTCTTCCACGATACTCACGCCCCAGATGATGTTGGAGTTAGGTCTGATCCTTTTCTTCAGGACCTCAGAGGCAACCAGAGAATCCTCCAGCGTCAGGTCACTACTCCCCACAACGTTCACCAGTGCTTTCCTCACGGAACGCAGGTCAACATCGCAAAGGGATTTTGTGAGCGCATCCCTGACAGATGTTGCAGCTCTATCACCTCCGGGCATGGCAGCCCCCCATGTCATCACCAGGATAGCTCCGCCCTTGGTTGTAAGCATAAGATCTGCATGGTCCAGATTGACGATCCCAGGTGTGAATGCCATATCCGTCAGGTGACGGATGAGATGAGCTAGGTCGATGTTCCTTCCCTCAGAGGTCACTTTTGGAGGTATTCCTACCATGCCATTAAAGGACCTGGACAGTTTCAGAAGGTCCCTGTTGAGGTCCTCTATCTGACCCATATCCCTGAAATTGCCTGTCCTCATTACGAAACCCATTGTGAAAGCACCCTGGAGGATGGCCCTTTCGGAGATGTATGACGCACATATCTGACCCTGTTTCCTCTCCATGTCCATGAGGATGAGTACCATATCTCCTCTATCGATGTCTTCAAGGAGCTTATCGAGTATCTGAACGTGATCATCACTGAGTTCATGAGCTGAGGTAATGGGTCCTGAGATCGATTTTGATCTACCAAGGGAAGCATACAGGGGTTCTCCTTCCTTGAGTCCCTCCATCTCTTTGAGGTCAAGGTCTAAGCTATCATGGTCCTCGTTCGTAATTATGGTCCATTCCTCACTTTTTGATGGCCTTGACCTAAGAGGATACTTACATCCGGAGAGGAGAGGGATTATCCTGGATAGAAGGCGGTCAGCCCTATCATCAGTCGATATCAAATACAGGTCCCTCAGAACTTCACCTCACATCCATCTGTCCAGCGTAACAGGTCCGGGTTCATCTGACCCTTCTGTGGTTACATCTCCATCATCTGTCGCCTTCTTTTTCTTTTTCTCCATTTTCCCGGATGAATTATCCTTTCTTCCTTGGTTTTCATCAACTGAGGAGAAATCATCGAACAAGGATGCTTGTGATACTCCGGATAGCAACTCACTTTCAGTTACTCCAAATACCTCGGTCACCCTTGAAAGGGTGGAGGCAAGCCTCTCTGCGTAGTATAATAGATCAGGGTACTGGGTGTGGTCCCTCCTCGTTCATATAAGGTTCCACCATCTGGGGTTTTGCCTTTGCATCGACAACTATCCAGGACACTTTCATACCAGGAACGAGCTCGATACCCAGCTTTCTGGTCTTCCTTAAAGCCTGAATATTTGCCATGGAGTCGGGGTTCTTGTACTTCTCCCTGATCCTGTCCTCCTCCACTTCCTGAACGGACCTCGATATCACCAGTTTCTCAGTTGGGACCTCACCGGACCTGACGCTTTGGACCATTGTCTTTGAATATTCCAATGCTTCGTCCTTCTTTCCATCAAGGACAAGATCGAAGACCCTGGAAAGGGTCTCACTTTGGAGATCGAAGGAATCCGTCCTTCTCATCTCATATCCCCTGACAATGAGGTCTTCGGTTGGCCAGGCGACCTTTCCGACATATCTTTTCTTCTTTCCATGCGTGAAAAAACTTGAAAAGACCTTTTCGAACTCCAGTACCCTCGCCCCGTCAGAGAACCTCTTGGAGAGCTCCATTCCAGATTTGACAGTGTCATCAAGGTTGTTTGCAGGTGACCTGACGAAAACAGAATCGGTATCAGAATAGATAACTTCCATACCTTCGTTTTGGAGGGTTGAGATGATGCCTTTAATATTCTCTCTGGCATAAGCGGTTATCGAGGAGCCTATGGACCTATCCGTGAACCTGTAGAAATAGGAGGCAAATACACCATAGAAAGAATTCATCAGGACCTTTATTGCTTCTTGAAGCCCATTGTAGAATTCTCTTTCCTGTAGATCATCGGTCCCTTTCATGGACCTTTTCGCTTGGATCCTGTCCTCCATCAGGTCCTTAAGTATGGCAGGGACAAGTCCCTTCCTCTTCTCAGGTACAAGGAAGAAGATCCCTGGGATCGGTGATGGTATGTTTCCCTCGCTTTCACCTGTAAATGTTGTGAAACAGATGTTGTTCTCTATCATCAGGGAAGGATACATGGACCTGAAATCCAGTACGATCACCCAATGAAAGAGTCCCGGTTCGATGGAATGGACGTAGGCACCTTCGATCTTTGATGTCTTTGCCTCTCTTCGGGTCATGGGAATGCCGATATCATTCCTGTCGGCCGCCCTGATAAGGATGGAATCTATCATGTTCGATGTGGTTCCGGACATGATGTCGAAAAGGGGTAGTTTGGCCACAAAGGATAGGGCCATGGCCTTCTTGACAGCCTGGGTCCGGTCAAGGACCCTCAAAGCAAGTTCAGCATCTTTCTCGCAGTATGAGATGACCTCATCTCTTCTGTTAGCCCATTCCTCTTCAATGATAGAGGTGTCGATATCATCCTTCCCCTCTCCGAAAAGCATCGTGGAGACAGCTTCAAGGGTCTCCTTCTTTGGTCTGAATGCCCTTTTAGCTTCCCACCATGCATCGACGATTATCCTTCCCTTTGCCCTCCAAGAACGGAACCCCTGATTATCAACATAGGAGCCATCCCTCCCCATCCTGATACCTTCGATCGAGAGGATCTTTGCTCTTTTCATCAGATGAGGTATATCATACCCGTCGATGTTGTAACCTGTTATTATGTCGGGATCATTGGACCTTATGATATCCTCCAGCCCCTGGATGACCATGTCCTCCCTCTCCATCTGTTCCTCCATAGCCAAATTGGGGATGACATGTCCGCTGTCCAGCCCCTTCTCATCCACTGGATCCATCCATGATGTGGAATGGCCCACCATGTATAGCTCACCGGACCTGATGGAGTTCTCAATATCAAAGGAAAGGACTTTCAGCTTCACCTTGAAAGGCTCCACTTTCTTGAAGGATGTGGCTTGCATGACGACATCAGTTGTGAAGTTCTCGACATCGACGATCTCCCCCTCTACTTCCAGATAGCTTCCCAGGTCAAGGTCATAGAAGAACCTGTAGATGAACGGGATGTCAGCTGCAAGGATCGAGTAACCCTTTTCCTGGAATTTCTTCCTGTATTTAGGAACATCAAAGGGGAAACGAATGGTCACTTTCAGACAATTCCTTATCCTACCTTCAGTCCATAGGTCCCTATCGGAGATCTCAAGCACTTCGGGATCGGATCCTAGAGCCTCACGAATATCCTCCCTGGGTTCAACGATATAGAAATAGGGTCTGAATCCTTTGTATAGAACAGTATAGGACCTGCCATCCTTCCCTCTGCCGAAGAGTTCTATCACGACTTCATCCAGGTCCCTTCTGTAATGACCGCTGATAACCAGGAGCCTAACATCCAATCAGGGTACCTCCTAAGCGTTGGAGTGGATCTTGATCACATCTCCGTTCTTGAGTTCATGGTCGGCCCCTATGGTCCGTCTATTCCTGCAGTCTATCGCCTTTATAAACTTGTCACCCAGGTCCGAATGGACCTTATAGGCCAGGTCCCTGGCGTTGGACCCATTTCTCATCAGATGGGCATCAGGGAGGACCCTCCCGTCATGGTCGGTGTACTTGTGCTCATCTTCCACAGGGAAGACCACGATAAGGTCCAGAAGTTCGTATGCCGCTTTCTCAAGGGCTTGTTGAACATTGGTGGAACCGAACCGATCTAGGATATCTTTGATCTTGTCCAAAGCCTTAATTTGAGGAGAATTGAGTTTAGAGGGATCCGGTATCCGGAATTCAGAGCTACCGGGAACATATTCAATCAATCCTGCCTTGTCCGCTTTCCTTAAGGCCATCTCAGCTTCAGAACAGGTTGGTATGACGAGGTAGCCGGATGCTGAACTTGTCAGAGCCTCGATCATTTCATCAGTTGCCTTATCCGCCTTGTTAGCGGCTATTATCATGGGCTTGGAGTTTTTCCTAAGCTCCTTTGAGAGTTCTATCAGCTCCTCGTCTGACCAGTGGGCAGGCCTGTCGTTTAGATCCAGATGGTGTATCCCATCTGCGATGTGATGGATGTTGATCCCCAGGCCTGTCAACCTATCGGAAAGATGTCTTTCAATGGGGGTATGTGTGGATTCGGCCATTCTCGACACTTTGGTCCAGTCCTTCTTGATTATTGAGAGGAACCACTGGTCGATCTCATACTCCAGGAATTCAATGTCAGAGGATGGATCATGGGACCCAATATCAACCGGATTCCCCTCTGCATCAGTGGAACCCGATACATCCACCACATGGATGAAGGCCCTTGCCTGTCTGAGATCATCCAGGAACTGGTTGCCCAGTCCTTTGCCCGAATGAGCTTCAGGTACAAGGCCGGCGACATCAAGTAGTTCCACGGGAACCAGTCTGGTTTCCCCAAGGACTATCGAGTTCTTTGGTTGGGGAGTAACTCCAAGGTCTCCTCCCGGGTCTGGTGTCCTCAAATAACCCATGCCGACATTCGCTTTGATAGTAGTGAACGGATAGTCAGCGATCTCCACCCCGGCCAAGGTCGAGGCTTCAAAGAAGGTCGATTTTCCAACGTTTGGTTTTCCTACGAGACCTATCTCCATTTGCACATCCCCAGGCTTTCGAAGCGGATTGCCCGGGAGCGCTAAATAGTTTCTCCCGCAGCGAAAAGCCTGAAGGATTTACTGTCCAAATGAACGAGGCCGAACCTGGAAGAAGGAGAGGTCCAGACAGCTGTTTCCGGTCTTGCTCGAACCTTGATCCTCCTGCTTTTATCGGAGTCCATCACCTCCGATACCTTCTCTATCGTGACCGGAACGAACTGAAGGGATGACCATAAATGCATATGGGATCCCTCCTCAATGCCCTCTTTCCAGTAATCAGAGAACCTGAGGTCAAGTTCCAGGACCTCTTTTTTCTCTATCCCTCCACCCTCCACCGAGAGGAGGCTCCCTCTTGGCAGGTCCTCGGGATCTATATTCTTCAAAGCGAGGCCGACCCTGGCCCCTGCAGATGCCAATGAGTGGTCCTTATCATGGATCTGGATCGATCTCACCTGAGTGCGTTTCCCACCAGGAAAGGCAAAAAGGTCCTGATGCTTCCTGATATTTCCGGAAATGACGAATCCCAGGACAACCGTGCCAACTCCTTTGACCGGGAAAGCCTGGTCAATGACCACGGCATCCGGTCCTTCCGGCCATTGATTTCCATATTCCAAAAGCTGTTCCCTGATGATATTGGGGTCGGGGTCCATTTCCTCCCATTTTTCTATGATGGTTCCCTTTATAAGGGCTTCAAATCTGGACCTATCCACATTCTCCGATAGATGGAATGAACCTTTTTCAGGTCCTGCAAGATCGAGGGTAATGATGGTCTCACCCAGCTCCCTATCGATCTTCTCAACATTTAGAAGGACCCTGTCCGTCAAAGAGATACTGAAAAGCAGTGACCATATCTTTTCAGGATATTTTGAGGGATAAAGAACAGAGACGATCCTCTCATCCTTCTTCAAGGCCCGGACGCTGAAGGATGTGTTTGATGTCTCCTTTCCGAATGAGTCTGCCCACTCCTGAGGCCCGATCAGGGCAACTGTTGAATGGTCCATGTCCCCCGAATCAGGGATCATGACATATATCTTTCCACGCAAAGGCCTGAATACAGCCTTGACGATGAGGCTATGTGTTATCTAAAACGAGGCCTTTGATGATATCGGGGATCTTACTGGTTTTGGTTGGGATTTCAGGAATCATTGCTTCAATGGTTCTGGGACAGGTCAGGATCTATCTGATCCTAATAATACCGATATTCGTGATGGATGGATTCATGCCATTGATATCGGTCATCATGCTAATAGCAGGTTCTTTCATGCTCTTCTTTTCAAGGATCGGTCCTCTAAGTCCTCAAAATGAAAGTTCATTAACCTCAATTCACAATTCCAAAGGAAGAGTGGAAGGAGGAGGTGTGATCTTTATAGGTCCTATACCCATTATTTTTGGATCGAAAAGGTTCAAAGAGGGACTCCCAAGGGTAATATTTTTTTGGATTTTAGGTATCGCAATCCTTATATTCATCCTAGCGACCATCGTCCTATGGTCCATAATATACTGAAATGAGCATACCAGTTGTAATATTATTTTTAATTTTTACCTGCTTTATTTAAATACAATGAAAAGCCGTTAGGAAAAATTATTTAAATAGTGATCAGGTTTTAGAAAGTGGTTTCAGACTTCGTTTCAACTAGTATATAGAGGTTCGTTGGAGGAATAATATGAAGAAGTTCCTGATATTAGGTGCGATTTTTTTGATGGTGAGCGTAACATTGATCCAGGGAGTTCTCTCCCTACAGGACAAGACCATAGATTCCGAAGAGTTCGGCATTGGGACCGAGGAGAGTTTCGTCAATGTCACCGATCCTTCCCTTGAGATTTTCGACAGGGATGGAAAGAGGTACAACAATGAGGCGAACATACTCGTCTACAATAACGCAACCTATGATGGCTTGACGTTCGATATCACCGTAGACCCCCTGAATGGATACTATCCCTCCAACGTTGCTCTTGATCTGGGTAACAATGGAAGGGACGGGTACAGGTTCTCCGGACCTGGTGTCGGTCAATGGGGAAACCAGTCCATGATGTTCGACAACAGGTTCAAACAAGGGACAACCTTAGAAGTATTTCCTCCACCTGACGGAGTTCAAACCTTTATCAAGCTCCCCAGCAGGGCTATAGTAAACGATGTGGAGTTCGATATTGAACATCCCCTTCTTCCAACATTCCAGGAATCCCTATTCACCTCAGATAATACTATAGAGGTCGCAAGAGCTTATGCTTATAATTATAATTATGATTACTATACCAGTACCTGACAGCTGGTATGGGTATGGATACTATTATCCCAAGGAATACATGGACTACACAAGCTCATATTGGATGAACAATGTTTACACAGGTTACCCATACAAATCCACAACATATGAGAGGTACCATCTCATACCTGAACAGGGGATACCTCGCATGGGACCTAGAGCATTCGGATTTTGCTGTTCCACCAGGAGCCACGATCCTTCAGTATGAACTTAACTATCCGATAAGGAGGTACCATTACAGTAGCTCCTACGGATTCGAGTGGGAAAGCAATCCACCATCTAACTATTTCTCAGCTGCAAAGGACTTTGGAGCGTTTGCTGTCACAAGCGAACATCCGGATGAATTTTCCTATGTATATGATCAATATTCTTACGACTACTACTACATGAACCCATTCCCGGATTATTTCCCGGATTGGTATGACGATTACCTACCCGGAAACAGGACCACGCCTGTTGATACTTATGAGATGGAGGATCATTTCCATACCACTAGCTATCAGGACCTTTATGGTGTGAGCTATGATCTGAGCGATCTGTATCAGGAATGGATCACAGGATCTCTGGATAACAACGGTGTTATGATCACGATGTACCAGACCGATTACTCCGACGAACCGCATTTCGAACAGGTCTATGCGTATTACAACGACGACATGATCTCTTCAAAACCATGGTCTAAGAACTGTTTCTATTTCACATACTGCGGTTACACCTACAACCCACTTTACACAGCTTCGACCGCATATCAACAGTACCTATCCGAAACTGATCGTTGGATACGATCTGGAATCCACAGGACTTTCCATCGATGTCGGAGCTGACGACAATGTCGAATATACCAACGCCGGTGCACTTGTTGGGAAGCAGAGTATTGGAGGAACACCTGCGTATGCGAATGCAGTGAACACCTATCTTCAGAGCCATCTTCCAGATGAGGTCGACCTATATGGCAACGAGTTCACCTATGTTCCAGTTGAATTGATGGCCGACAGTGCTGGAAAGATAGTCATTAACAATATCAGGGTCAACTACGACTATACCGCAAGGGTGAACTTCAACCCAACCACAGGTTCCATCCTTGATGAGCTTAACTCTGTTGTCTCTACCAATGAGGACGGAATGTCCCTCATTCCGATCAATATTACATCCAATACAGATGGGATCGTCAATCTGGATAACCTCGAGCTCCTTGGAACCAAACCCAACTACGGACCATCTGTCAGCGAGATCAACCTTCCCCCAGTGAAGGAGGGTACTTCAACACCCACCTGGATCGAGATATCACAATTCTTTGATGATATTGACCAGGATCCCGCAACCCTTGATTACTGGGTAAAGACCAATTCACAGAAGAGCCATCTTGATCTCTTTATAACTGAGTCAGCAACACCCGGAGGGCCGGTTTACCTTGGCATCGACACGAGTAAGGATAAGGACTGGAACGGTGATGTTAGGGTAGTTATCGGCGCTAAGGACGATGGAGGAAAGGATGTCCTTTCAGATCCCTTCACCATCACGATCGAGCCGGTGAACGATCTTCCTTATGCCACAATGGACCTTCCTGAGATCTCAGGTGAAGAGGGGATCGATCCAATACTCATTGAGTATTCCGCACCAACTGGACGAAATATTGCAACAGGTAAGATCTCAATGCTGATCTCAGGTGATGGTGTACCATACTTCTCTGATGTAGAAGGTCAGGATATCCATCTCAGCTTCAGGCTGCTTGACAAGGATATGAACGAGACCTATCTCGATATATCGAATGATGAGGGATTCAAGATATATCGTGCAGGTGGGGACATCACCATGACGGTCCTTCCTCCGGAGTATACGGACGATCCTGATAATTTCATTCTTGTGATCGGCTCATCTCCGGATTACAATTATGAGGAGACCATGTATTACCTTCAGATCTTTACATCGGACGATCCCTACGATCTTTACGGACAGACCTCCCACACCATGCCTATAATGATAGCACCTGTGAACGATGGTCCAGGGATATCCGTGATACCTGATATCATTCTGGATGAGGATACAACCTACACAGGGAATGTGGATTTCATCTCCGAATACATTTCGGATATGGACAGTGGATCAGAGGACCTAACTGTGTCTTTCACGCCATCCTCATCGAGGGTCAATGTGTATCTTGACAACGGTAACTATCTCCATGTGGACCCAGAGATGGACTACAACGGAATTGTATCTGTTTCTATTGAGGCCAATGATGGAATGGACTCATCTTATTCAACATTCACAGTTGGTATTCGTTCCATCAATGATGCTCCCAAAGTGGTTGTGAACAATCTGTTCGACGGGCGTATCATCGATGATATGTTCTATATACGAGGGTCTGCCAACGATATTGAGAAATCCCTCAGATGGGTTGAGATCGGTATTGTTGAGAAGGATGGTTTCCTCTACGAGGATGACTGGGAAGTGGCAGAAGGTGCTTATGTATGGCAATATCTGCTGGATATTAGGGACCTGTCAACAGGTGATTACGATGTGTTCGTCCGTGCATACGACGGAAGAGATTATTCCGAGGTCCTTGAGTTCACAATTACTCTCGAGAGCGTTATCGGATCCGGTTCACTGACCCCACCACCTCTTGTTCAGATCACCAGCCTATTGAATGGTGAGATGAAGGACCGTGTGGAGGTCGAAGGAACAGTATCCGATGATTCGGGTTTCGTTGATTTCGTGGAATACCGTATAGACGGTGGTCTCTGGAGGAAAGCAGCAGTTACCGGAGAAACCTGGAAGGCGATAATCAATACCAGGACCCTGACCAATGAAAACCACAACCTCTCAGTTCGTGCCTATGATGGAAAGTCCTATTCCAAGGTGGTCTTCAAGCCTTTTGAGGTTATGAACGAGGATTCGGACCTTGACGGGATTACCAACGAAATGGAATTGGTCCTTCAGCTTGATCCGTTCAATCCGCTTGATGGGACCATGGACTTCGATGAGGACGGTTTCTCCAATGCGGAAGAGGTAGAGGCCAATACGGATATCTTCGATGGTGACAGCCACCCGGAGAAGACGGATAATACTGCTTTGATGGATTCCTGGGCCCTTATCTTCATAACTGTGGCCCTGGTGTCTGCCATCGTGATAATTGCTTTGTTCATACTCAATATCCGTATCGAGAAGAACATGCATCAATGGCGTGAGGACCTCCATGGAAAGAGAATGGGTCGCAGGCCCAAGACCTTGCTCCAGAAGATAGTGGACCTTGCCCCGACCTTTGCAGGCAATGTAGCAGCCACCTCTGGTCCTGCTCTTCCGGGTTCTTCCGGACCTGAAAATGATGCAGAAGCACTCCCACCAGCTCCTGAGGGTCATATAGATCAGTAAAAACCTCAGTGAAATGAAGGGATAATATGCCCCGGCATTCTGGTCGGGGCTTCTCAACTTATCCGAACACACGCTTGTGAAGATCCTTGGTCATATGGGTCCCATCATGTTGTTAAGGCCAGGTGGTACGTCAGATATGGTGGTTATTTCCATTCATTTTACGAACCTTTTAATAGTATGGAAGCAGACATATAAATGTTTTTAAATCCTTTTTGAATGTTAGCAGTTGGATTTAAAAAAATTGACCTGCTTTTAACGTGATCAAGGTGACAAAAATGAAAAGGTTCCTGATAATTGGTCTGGTCATTCTACTGGCCGGAACGGCATTAATTAACGGGGTGATTTCCCTCCAGAATAAGACCATAGATTCTGAGGAGTTCACTCTTGGGGAAATGGAGAGTTTCATTAACATTCCCGATCCTTCCCTTGAGATATTCGACAGGGATGGAAAGAGATACAACAACGAGGCCAACATATACGTCTACAACAATGCAACTTATGATGGTCTAAAATTCGATGTATCAGCTGATATGTTAAACGGCGTTTACCCATCGAACGTTGCAATAGACCTCGGGAATAACGGCAGGGATGAGGTACAGGTTCTCCGGGCCTGGTGTCGGTCAATGGGGAAACCAGTCCATGATGTTCGACAACAGGTTCAAACAAGGGACAACCTTAGAAGTATTTCCTCCACCTGAAGGAGTGAACACCTATGTCAAGTTACCCAGCAGGGCGACAGTTAGCGATGTAGAGTTCGATATCGAACATCCTCTTCTTCCAACATACCAGGAGTCCCTGTTCACCTCCGACAATACCATCGAGGTTGCAAATGCTTATGCTTATAATTACAAGTATGACTATTACACCAGCACTGACAGTTGGTATGGATATGGATACTATTATCCAAAGGAATACCACGATTACACAGATGCTTACTTCATGAACAATATTTACACCGGTTATCCATACACAACTACATCCTACGACCGATATATCTCTTATCTGAACAGGGGATACCTCGCATGGGACCTCGATCATTCCGATTTTGCAGTTCCCCCGGGAGCAACAATCCTTCAGTATGATCTCAACTATCCAATAAGGAGGTATCATTACAGCAGTTCATACGGGTTCGAGTGGGAAAGCAATCCTCCATCCAATTATTTCTCAGCTGCAAAGGACTGGGGTGCTTTTGCGGTCACAAGCGAGCATCCGAATACCTTCTCCTATGTTTATGATGAATATTCCTATGATTACTATTACATGAACCCATGGGAAGACTATTTTCCAGACTGGTATAATGATTACCTACCAGGCAACAGGACCACCCCTGTGGATACCTATGAGATGGAGGACCATTTCTATACAACCTCATACGAGGACCTGTACGATGTATCTTATGATCTGAGCGATCTATATCAAGAATGGACGACCGGATCTCTGGACAACAATGGTGTAATGATAACCATGTACCAGACAGATTATTCCGACGAACCGCATTTCGAAGAGGTCTATGCGTATTACAACGACGACATGATCTCCTCACAGGCATGGTCAAAGAACTGTTTCTATTTCACCTACTCCGGTTACACCTACAACCCACTTTACACAGCTTCGACCTCGTATCAACGGACCACCCGAAGTTGGTAGTGGGATACGACCTTGAATCAACAGGCCTTGCAATTGATGTTGGAGCTGATAAGAATCCCGAATTTTCCCAGAGCGGTGCTCTTGTTGGAAAGAAGAGTATTGGTGGAACACCCGCTTATACAAATGCAATAAACACCTATCTGAGGAACCATCTTCCAGACGAGGTGGATCTCTACGGGAACGAGTTCACCTATGTCCCTATTGAGTTCATGGCTGATAGTGCTGGAAAGATAGTTGTCAGCAATATCAAGGTCAACTACGACTATACTGCCAGAGTAAACTTCAACCCAACCACTGGTTCTATCTTGAATGAACTTAACTCAGTTGTTTCAACCAATGAGGACGGATGGTCACTTATTCGGATCAATGTAACTTCCAATACAGATGGGATAATCAACTTCGATAATCTCAAGCTCCTCGGTGACAGGCCGAACTACGGACCATCGGTTACCGAGATAATCGTCCCTCCGGTTCCGGAGGGTACCGTTAACAGGAACTGGGTGGAAATATCCCAGTATTTCCATGACGTAGACCAGGACCCTTCAACCCTTGAATACTGGGTGAAAACCAATTCCCAGTCAAAGCATTTGGACCTTTTTATCACCGAACCACAAGTAGAAGGCGGACCAGTCTTCCTTGGTATAGACACAAGCAAGAATGAGAACTGGAACGGTGATGTCAAGGTAGTGATCGGTGCAAGGGATAACGGAGGAAAAGATGTCTTTTCTGATCCCTTCTTCATTACTGTCCAGCCTGTGAACGATCTTCCCTATGCCGTCATAGACCTTCCAGTGATCACCGGGGAAGAAGGGTTGGATCCCATCCTGATCGAGTATTCAGCCCCAACCGGAAGGAATATTGCAACCGGGAAGATCTCCATGCTAATTTCTGGTGACGGATCTCCTTACTTCTCGGATATTGAAGGTCAGGACATTCATCTAAGCTTCAAGCTACTTGACAAAGAAATGAAAGAGTCCTATCTGGATATTTCCAATGATGAAGGATTCAAGATATACCGTGGAGGAGGAGACATAACCATGACGGTCCTTCCGCCAGAATATACCGACGATCCGGACAATTTCATACTTGTGATAGGTTCCAATCCAGATTATAATTATGAAAGAGGCATGTATTATCTCCAGATCTTCACCTCTGACGATCTCTACGATCTTTATGGGCAAACATACCATACCATACCCATCATGATATCACCTGTTAACGATGCTCCTGGGATATCCGTGATACCCGATATCATTCTGGATGAGGATACAACCTACACAGGGAATGTGGATTTCATTTCGGAGTATCTCATTGACTCCGATAGCGGATCCGAGGATCTTTCTGTATCGTTCATACCCTCCTCATCCAAAGTGAAGGTGTATCTTGATAATGGGAACTACCTCCATATAGACCCTGACATGGACTTCAGCGGTGTGGTTTCCGTGACGATTGCCGCAACCGATGGTATTGCCACATCATTTTCCACATTCACCGTTGGTATCCGTTCAATCAATGATGCTCCCAGGGTAGCGGTAAGTAATCTGTTCGACGGCCGCATCATCGATGATATGTTCTACATACGGGGTACCGCAAACGATATCGAGAAATCCCTCAGGTGGGTTGAGGTAGGTATCGTAGAGGGGGATGGTTTCCTCTACGAGGATGATTGGGAAGTGGCAGAAGGTGCCTATGTCTGGCAGTATCTGCTTGATATCCGTGATATGAGCAGGGGTGATTATGATGTGTTCGTCCGTGCATACGACGGAAGAGACTATTCCGAGGTCCTTGAGTTCACAATAACTGTCGAGAGTGTTATTGGATCCGGATCATTATCACCATCACCTCTGGTCCAGATAACCAGTCTCATGAATAGTGAGTTGAAGGGCCGTGTGGAGGTCGAAGGTACAGTAACCGATGATTCGGGTTTCGTTGATTTCGTGGAATATCGTATTGACGGTGGTCTCTGGAGGAAAGCAGCTGTAACGGGAGAAACCTGGAAAGCTATCATCAATACCAGGACCCTGACCAATGATAATCACAACCTCTCAGTTCGTGCCTATGATGGAAAGTCCTATTCAAAGGTGATCTTCAAGCCTTTTGAGGTTATGAACGAGGATTCGGACCTTGACGGGATCACCAACGAAATGGAATTGGTCCTTCAGCTTGATCCGTTCAATCCGCTTGATGGGACCATGGACTTCGATGAGGACGGTTTCTCCAATGCAGAGGAGGTAGAGGCCAATACGGATATCTTCGATGGTGACAGCCACCCTGAGATAGACCGACAATACTGCTTTGATGGATTCCTGGGCCCTTATCTTCATAACTGTTGCCCTGGTGTCTGCCATCGTGATAATTGCTTTGTTCATACTCAATATCCGTATCGAGAAGAACATGCATCAATGGCGTGAGGACCTCCATGGAAAGAGAATGGGTCGCAGGCCCAAGACCTTGCTCCAGAAGATAGTGGACCTTACCCCGACCTTTGCGGGAAATGTTACTGCTTCTTCAGGTCCAGCACTTCCAGGGTCATACGGATCTGAGAGTGATGCAGAAGCACTCCCACCTGCTCCTGAGGGTTATTCCGAACAGTAAGACCTTGGTGAGCTGAAGGAGACAATGTGCCCCGGCCTTCGGGTCGGGGCTATTTATATGAAAATTCATGAAAGCGGGTTGGAATCCTTTTTCAAACACCCGCAAAGCAGTGTCTTCAATTGACGATCTGTTTTATTTGGGTCTTGACATCATCGATGGCAAGGTCTGCAGAAAACCGAAGCCGAAGGCTGTTTTCTGCAATGATTTCGAAGTCACGTCGCTTATGTGATTCACGAGAGTGACTTACGAAAAAACCCGCTTAACATTTTCCTCCATTTTTATGATCTTTATTGGTATGAGGGTTTTTTTTTAAAAATTATTAATAATCATTTATAGTTGTCAGGTCGGTGCTTCCGTGGCCGATGTCCTCGAGTACAAAGGGAAACGATTGGATCCTTCAATTTTCATGGGGGCAGATATTCTTTTCAAAAATACCGAAGAGGCAGATCTGGATCCTGAATCCATCGTAAGGTCACGAATGGATAAATTCCTGAAGGAGAGCGGTAGGTCCTCCTTTGATGGGGAACGGATCGGTATTGTGATCAATGACAGCGATAGACCCACACCATCCCACATTGTACTTACTGAACTCCTCGATTCCATCCCGGATATTGAAGAGCGTATATCCAGAGTATATATCGCAACCGGGACTCATCGTCATTCAAGTGATCAAGAACTCACACATCTTTTGGGTGATTCGTATGATGTCTTGAATGGTAAGGTCCTAGTGCATAACAGCTCGGATGCGGATGCACATAGATCTTGTGGGACTACTTCCAGGGGTACTCCTGTATTGATCCAGGGATCCTTGGAGGAACACGATAATCTGATACTGATAAACTCGGTGGAACCCCATTATTTCGCTGGTTTCACAGGTGGTAGGAAATCCATTTTTCCAGGTCTTTCCGCACATGGAAGCGTGGAACACAACCATTCCTTTGCATTGGACAGCAGTTCAAAGGTCCTTTCCCTTCAAGGCAATCCTGTCCATGAAGACATGGAGGAAGCTGTAGATTTGTTCATGAAAGGAAGGAAACATGTTTCCATTCAGATGGTGCAGGGTCCGGGCAGGATCCTGACAGATGTGTTCATAGGTGATCTGAAATACTCCTTTTACAATGCTGTTGAGCTTTCAAGCAGACTCTATACGATAGAGATCCCCCATCTTTATGATGTTGTCCTGTCTATTGCAAGATCTCCCATGGACAGGACACTCTATCAAGCACAAAAGGCAATAGAACACGGAAAGCTAGCCCTCAAGGAAGGAGGAATAATCATATTGGCAGCCTTCTGCGGGGAAGGTATAGGGAACTCCGCCTTCTGGGACCTCTTAACAAAATATACTGAGATGGAACGGGTCCTTGCCGAGATCAATTCCGGATATCGGCTGGGATATCACAAGGCGGCGAAAATGGTCCAGCTTGCCAAGGTCTCAAAGATCTTCCTCGTTTCAGGACTTCCCCCTGAGATGGTTACCAAAGGATTCATGGAAGGATTCGATGACCCTATAAAGGCACTAACAGAGGCAAAGAGAAGGTTCAGGGAACATCCTTCCGTCCTGATAATTCCTGATGGAACGGTAACGGTCCCAAAACCAAGGAGGAATACCCAATGACAGATGATGAAAGGATAGTAAAGGCAAGGCTTCCGGGTAAAATAGCTCCTGTGATGCACCAATTCTACAGGGGAAAGATAGAGGTATCCCTGAAAGCACCTGTAAGGGATTTCAAAGATTTTGCGATCTGGTATACACCGGGAGTAGCCCAACCATGCAGGGAGATCCATAACGATACGAGCAAGGTATGGGACTATACGAACAGGGGCAATACGATAGCTGTGATATCTGATGGAACAAGGGTCCTTGGGCTTGGAGATATCGGCCCCGAGGCGGCTATGCCTGTGATGGAGGGGAAAGCACTTCTCTTCAAATACCTGGGAGGAGTGGATGCTTTTCCTCTTTGTCTTTCAACCACAGATGTAGAGGAGATGATCCGAACTGTAAAGGCTCTTGAACCGTCCCTTGGAGGCGTGAACCTGGAAGATATCAGAACACCTGAATGCTTCGTGATCCTTGACAGACTTAGAAAGGAAATGAACATTCCTGTATGGCATGATGATCAACAGGGAACAGCCACCGTGGAAGTCGCGGGTTTCATCAATGCTGCCAAACTCGTTGGAAAGAAACCAGATGAGATGCAGGTTACCATGATAGGTGCAGGGGCTGCAAATATCAGGATAGCTGATATCCTCACTCAGATCGGAGTTAGGCCAAAGAACATAATTATGTGCGATTCCAAAGGTGTACTGAGCGAGGAAAGGGAGGACATAGAGGGATTGAAGACCAAGAATCCGGAGAAATACAACGCTTGTATCGAATATTCCGGAGCTTCACGAGAATGTTCATTTGAGTCATGTACAAATGGATCAGACGCCATACTTGGTGCCTCCAGACCGATCCCCGGAACAATAACCAAGGACATGATCAGGGACATGGCTGATAAAGCGATAGTGTTCGCTGCCGCGAACCCTGAACCTGAGATCTGGCCCTGGGATGCCTTGGAAGCAGGTGCATATGTAGTTGCAACCGGAAGGTCGGATTTCCCCAATCAGATCAACAACTCTCTCGGATTCCCGGGTATATTCCGGGGTGCTCTGGATGTTCGGGCAAGGACCATCAGTGATCCCATGTGCATTGCTGCAGCAAGGGAACTGGCAAAGGTGGCAGAGGACAAGGGCCTCACACCGGATTACATCATTCCCAACATGGAGGAATGGGAGGTCTTCCCCAGAGAAGCTGCTGCGGTAGGAACACAAGCAGTGAAAGAAGGGATCGCAAGGGTCTCCAGGTCCAAGGATGAGCTCCTGGAATCAGCATATTCCATAATCCGCAGGGCAAGGGATGAAACGCGCTTGAAGATGGATTCCGGCACCATTAAATTCGCTCCTGAAGGTACCATGCTATGAACTGTTAAGAATGAAAAGTGGTTGAGGGGCGTTGAACTCGCGGACGAGAAACCCCTTCAACCAGGACGGAGTGGGATTAGGAAGAGAGGATTGAATAATTCTATTCAAAAAATTTGGTGTCACTCCGTCGAAACACCCCTATGAAATCATTGTATTTAATCCTTTCAAGAGGAGGTTATCATATCAAACCTTAAATGGAGATAAAATGTAAGGGTTTGTACATATTTCTTATCAATTACAATATATCTAAAACCGATAATGGGAAGATACGCCAATTATTCATCCATTTCATGAACTCATTTATCGGCCAGACTTCTTTATTCTTCCCACATCATTCTTTCCCTTCTCCTCTTCCTTGACCTTGTAAAGGCGAAGAAACCAAGGAGGATCAATATGAGAAGAACAGCAGCTACGGCTGCTAGCATCATCATTGGTTCCAGAGAGAATCCTTTTTCCTCTTTATCCTCTGGATATACTGCTTTCATAGGGTCACTGGGTTCTCCTCTACCATAAGATGTCTCTGCCGTTATTGCATAGGTATATTCATTTCCTTTTAAGACCTCGATATCAAGGTATTGAAGTACATGGCCTCCAATACTGAAAGAGGAGCTCTTTCCTGTATTGTCTGTCTTTTTGATGTGGTAATACCATACACCGGATCCACCATTGTTCACAGGGGCTTCCCAGTTGATCATGAGACCCTCTGTTTGTGACGGTAATATTGGTTATTCGAGGGGATCCAGGAGTGGTCATTGGAACTGCCTCATAAGGACCGGCCATTACTGATTCCCCCATGGGGTTGACAGCCGTCACTCCAATGTAATACAACCTTCCGTTGACCAGTCCATCAAGAATATATTCTCTTGTTGTCAGGTTTGCTGCGATCAATATCATTTCATCCTGAACATCCCCCAGATAGAGGTTGTAAACCACCCAATCGGATCCTCCAAGGTCGAATGGAGAATCCCAGGAGATCTCCAGTGTCATATCGTCATCTCGGTAGATCAGGGACCTTGGCTCAGAGGGTATCTTCATAGGAGTGGAGTTAATGATATTCGAGAAGGGTCCCTCACCCTTCGAATTGCCCGCTCTAACGGATACGTAATATGTCCTACCGTTCTCAAGGCCTGTAAGGTTGTATTGAGGTAGGATCGACTTCCCTGCAGGGAGGAGTTCCGTTATCGAGTCCCCAATATGGATGGAATAACTGACACTGGTGTCACCACCAAGGTATTCAGGCTCCTTCCATGTAAGATTGATGAAGGAGTCCCCCCTTATGAATTCCAGGTCTCTGGGTTTAGTAGGTAGTTCCAGGGGTCTTAATGAAATGATATTCGATCCTGAACTGGTGAATATTCCATTTAATGCTTTGACCGAGAAGTAATAGGTCTTTCCCGGGACCAGATCCAGGTACCCGTCTGGTTTGTGGAAGTGATACCATTGATGATCGGTTCGAGTTCATAGGGATCATCTCCCATTAGGACAGAATAGGTTATATTTTCCTTCCCACCAGTTGAATTGGGTCTGGTCCAGGAAAGGCTCACCCATGTACCGTGTTCCTCTCCCTTCAAAAGGAAAGGTTCAGAAATTGGGCCAAGCGGGATCACTGTCCTAAGGTCCGTTCTCTCACTTTCTCCCAGTGGATTCTTGGCCGTAACATAGTATGTGTAACTCTTACCGTTCAGGAGTCCTGTGATCCTGAAGGATGTGTCCTCCCATCCGGACTGGATCGACCATGAAAAGCTCTCGTCTGAATATCTGTAGATGTTGTAAGTAACATTTTGAGCCCCTCCTAGGTCCAGTGGTTCCTCCCATTCAAGGAGGACGCTCTTATCCATTGCTGTTGTTATGAAGTTCAACGGCGTACCTGGCAGTCCAAAAGGTGTTGCGTTTACAACATCCGATCCATCACTGATACCTATTATATTCCTGGCAAATATCTGAAAATAGTAGGTATTTCCGTTGACAAGTCCTGAAACATATTGATAGGTGTTCTGGATATCAATAATATGGTTCTCAAGGTCGTTTGGATCCTCTCCATATAGCATTTCGTATGTGACCTCAGGTGTTCCACCCATGTCCCATGGAGGGGACCAGGAGATGTTCACATGAGAATCTCCGGGTGAAACCTTGTTGATCCTCGGGGAGATCGGAGCCGAAAGTGGTGTTGCGGACGTCTTAGCTCCGATACCTTTTCCCACTGAATTGTTGGCCCTCACCTCGTAATAATATGTCTTACCTTTTGTGAGACCATCATGATCATAGATCAGATCGCTTGTCTTGGCCAGGAAATTTGGTGTACTCGAATACAGACCCCAGTAAATGTGATAGTCGATTATCTCCTCATTTCCATCGTATAGGGGTGGTTCCCATGCAAGGTGTATGCTCGTGCTATTCGCTACGGATGTCAGGTTCTCAGGGGGTCCAGGTAGGAATGAATCCATTTTGAACCTCATACAGAACCAGTCATATTGGGAAGCATGTACTTCCTGGAAGGCACCTACTGTTGTGGGGAAATCATGGTTCGTCTGATCCGAATAGGTGTGCCCGGAAACGTACATGTATCCATCAGTGTCCACTGCCACCCCAAAACCTCTGTCCTCATCATATCCTCCGATGAAGGTAGAGAAAAGCAGTGTCGTAAGGTCCGGGTCAATATACAGAAGGAAAGCATCAAGGTTATTCCGGGTCTTATCAAAAGCATCCAGTGTCAAAGGAAAGTAAATTGAATCCGTCAGACCGGTGACCAGTACGTTTCCATCCTCATCAAGTGTGATGTCAGGTACAAGACTCGATATAGTCTGTCTGAACTTCCGGTGGCTGACCATACAGTTCATTTGCTCCAATATAAGTGGATTTTAGAACATTTTCACCCAGGCTATCAATCTTGGTGATGAAACCGTCCACATCACCGGAGAGGTCCTTGTCAAACGCATCGCTGGAAACAGGGAATTCACCACTGATAGTCTCTGTCCTTCCCGTGAGGAAAATATTTCCCTGATCATCTATGGCAGTTCCATTAATCCTCGTTCCATATGCAAGGAATGTGGACATATCAAGGTCCGAGCCATCTGCGGATAACCTTGAGATGAATCCCATATAATTGCCGCTGCCGGTCTTGAATACCCCTGAAGTGGTTGGAAAATCGCTTGACCTGGAATATCCGACAACAAGGGCTTTTCCACCGGTGTCGATCTGGATATCCCCGATATCGTCCCCGAATCCACTCCCTCCCAGGTAGGTCAGATAATGGAGTCCTTTACCGTCGGTGTGTACCTTGGCAACGAATCCATTCCGTATCCCCTTCATTTCGGACTGATAGCATCCAGATGTGTAGGGAAGGTCAGTGGATTGCGATGATCCGCATACATACGGTATCCCTGAACCATCAACTTCTATGCCGCTTGCCCAATCCTTGCCAGATCCTCCGATATATGTGGAGAAATTGAGCGATCCCAGGTCAGGGGAGACCTTTACGATGAAACCATCAGATCCGCCTCCCTGAAATGAATTTATAAGGGCTCCGGTCGTCCTTGGGAAGTTAGTTGAGGAAGTCTGGCCTGCCAGATAGATAAATCCGTCATCATCGATCGTGAGGTCATGGACCACGTCACTTTTCGATCCCCCGATATAGGTCCCATATCTCATTATTGAAAGGTCGGCTGAAAGTCTGCATACGAACAGATCATCCTCTCCGTTCTGAGACCTGTCATATGCGGTACTATGTGTTTTCATATTGGTGGATTCGACGGAACCTGCGACAATGATATCCCCTGTAGGATGTGCTTTCACCTTAGCTATGATATCCCATTGATTGCCTCCTATCAGGGTCGATGATGACATCAGGGGATCAATTATCATTGGAAGGTCAGGATCATGACCGGGCACATGGAACCTCAGATGACCATTGATCATGGACAATTCACATTCCAGAGGTGATTCGTTCTGCAGAATGATTACGGGACCGTCCTGAAGTGAGGAAGTTCCCTTCTCGATCATGATGGTCCGATCTTTAACTCCAGACCTTTGAAACTCTCCGGAATATACAAGGGTGAGATCATCAATCAAGGACCCTTTTTCAAGTTCTATCTCCCATTTGGGACCTTCTTCCGATACAAGGACCCTGAGGTCCATTCCAGGTCGTATCTCTTCCATTGTAACCTCATTGAATGACCCTGCCCCAAGGACCCATTCGGATGGGTCATTTCCAATGATAAAATTGAAGGTCGTCCCTTCATCTCCTGTTAATATCCTTCCACCGGAATTTCCTCCTTCCAGTTCCATCGAGTATCCGATCACTCCGGTTTCCGTGACCGAACTGACTTGAATTCCATCTGAACGAATGAGGACCTGAGGATCCCCTGTATAATAGAACTTGACATCATCGTCATCTATCTGTCCCTTGTTCTCAATCAGTGATCTTGTTCCCATGAGTTCTGTGGAAAGAGTTCTCCCTTCATGGATCGGATCTATCTCGATCATATCTCCGGATCGGTCCTCCATGTTCTCAGCAGGTACATGGAATGGATCGATCTGAAAGATAATTAAACACAGCATGAGAGCTGCAAAGGTCCTGATCAAAGCATATCACCCAATAGGGTACGATAGGGACCCGTAATGATAAAAGGTTTCTTCAAATTTGTTCATCATTTGAAAAGGGATTATATACTAAAAATTCAATATATGATTGGATACTATTAAGGAGGAGTGAATTGAATTGTAAATTACGCGGAAATGCCATATGAGGACAGAATTGCGGATGAGAGATCATCTTCTCAGGGAGAAGAGACTCAGGAAAAGAAAAGATATTGCAAAAACTACCTTGTCAAGGATCCTGAAAATAGAAAAGAATGAGCTTCCCAAATCCAAAGAGGACCTGGAAGAGGCAACATATGCTATGGATTTAACTGAGCAGAAAGGTAAAAAAATCAATATTTTCGCAAAAAATGCATATTGATCTTTTCAAGGGCCACAGCATGCTCCCTGATTATAGGGTTGACCACAGACCTCATTGCAGGCATTCTGCATGGCCTGCCAAACCTCTTGACATCCAATATCCCCGAATCCCAGAGATGAAGCTGTAGGTCATAATGGTCTTCTTCATGTATCCTTGTAGGAGCCATGGGATAGCAGAAATGGACGTCTTTTCCATTCCCCGGATCTGTCAGTTGTGCGATATCCAATACCTAGATACCAGAATGTTTTCCCCTGAATAATGAGCAGCATCTGGAAATCCTTTCCAATGAATTCATTATCGATTTCCGTTAGATCAAAAGTTCCTTTGTTGCTTGTGACCTGCGGACCATTGGACCCAGTTGTGCGATATCATCCATATAAATTATACACAATCACCTGCTTGTGTTGAATTTGCGAGATTTATCATATCTGTATCAAGTTTTCCAGTTGAAGCATTTTGTCTTATACCAAAGTCATCCCCTCAAAAGTTCATAGCATGTCCATTAATCTGACAAACTTATCATCAGCTTCAAGATCAACATTATGATCACTTTTCCATATTACATCTTTTTTGCCATTTATTTATCCCCCTTCTTTTCAAGATTGGAGTATTCCAATCTTGGAATTGTATGAATTACTAATTATATTATATTTTTATTTCTCAAAACCATTATTCATTCCACATTCGATCACGAATTTCTTCCTTTCTTCCTTTCCTCTTTTAGTGGTGAAGGAAGTGGAAAAGCGATCTCAAGGGACCTTTTATAGAATTTCAAAGCATTATCCAGATCCTTCATCATGAGGTATACCAGGGAGAAATTGAAATAATGGGTACTAAGCATTTCCAGATCCATGATCTTCTCTGAAATCTTCTCTCCTCTCTTTAAATATTTTAAGGCAAGGTCAAATTTCCCCTGTCTGGCGTATATATCTGCCAGATTTCCTATGAGAGCAGCTTCACAGTATTCAGATTTTGCTTCAGTGGCACATCTTCTCCCTTTCTTCCAATCTTCACCAGCATTTTCAAAATCATCCATTCTATAGTACAATGTACCTCTATTATTGTAACATATTGCAAGCATCAGGGGAAGTCCGAATGTCTTGAATGACCTTATGGCGAAATTGAAGAGCTTCATTGCCTCTGTATAATCTCCCTGCAACATCAAGATCAGGGCCCTGACCTGTTTAGAAAAAGCCAAGAAGGTCTTGTTGTCCGTATTCGTCTCCGTCTCATCAAGTATCTCAATCGCTTTTTCAAAATCACCCATCTTCCTGTATGTATGGACCAATCCCATCCTTGCAATGAACCACTGGTTCTGCGTGGTCTTTGTCTTACCTGACAGTATATACTGGTAGAGTGTAAGTGCATCGTTCAACTTACCCTGCTTCTGTTCCGATTCTGCTATTATCAGCAGGGCACTTACATCCCTTTCAGACCATCCATCCCTTTTCAGGATCTCTTTTTCGAAATCACCATGGAACGAGGTCTTGGAAAATGTGATTATGAATGGGATCCTTGATACTTCTCCCTCATCTAGTTCCATATCTGAGAATATGTTCACAATATTGGAATCCGCCCTTGATATCTTCAGTGTATCAAGAAACATGATCAGATCGAAATCCTTCTTTGAAGCATAAAGGGAAAGGAAGAACAACATCTCCAACGGGTCCTGGAACCTTTCAAGAATTGTGACCGACAAGAATACATGAAGGAATATTGTGATGCTCGGGTGTGAGGACCATCCTATAGATAGATTCCTCGATCATTTTCACCCTTTGCGCTCCTTCTTCTGTTATCTTGAAGATCACATCCAATTCTTTAATGAATTTTCTCTGATGTCTCTCGATCAGTTTCGCATTTGAAAGTTTGGTCAAATATTCATTTAAGGTTTTTTCAGAAATATCAAGTGAATTGGCCAGGTCCTCCCTGGTATAGGGGTCTCTATTCCCTCTGTGATTGATCAATTTATCCAATCCAAAAAGGACCAACTCTTCTCTAGAGATCCGCATTTCCCTCTTGTATTCATTAACGATTAAATATTTAAAATTATCATAGAATAATTCGAAATATTGCTGCCCATATAATACAAATCGGAGTAATATCATCTATGATGTTGATTTCACTCACATGAGGTTTGGATGAGGTCCAATGATCTCTCATTCAATGGACAATTGAATTCTTTCGAGTAGTCGATAAAAGTACGTTTCCATTCCTCCTTTTCAGGTGGGGAGGGCAGGGGATAGGCAGTTTGCATTGATTTTTGGAAATATTCAAGAGCTGAATTACCATTCTGCATCATGGTATATGTCAATGAAAGATTGAATTCCACTCCGGCCATATTCTCAAAATCCCCTGTTTTCTTATTGATATTGTAAGCTCTGTGGAGATATTTTATCGCAATGTCAAAATTCCCATCTCTTGCTCTCAGATCAGCCAGATTTGTAATTGTTGCTGCCTCGCAGTATTCTGACTTTGCCTCTTTCGCATACTTTCTGGCTTTCTTCCAGTCTTCCTCCGCATTAAGATAGTCACCTTTCCTGTAATAGAGGGTTCCTCTATTATTGTACGTTATTGAAAGCATGAGGGGAAGACCGGACGAATGAAAGGACCTTATGGATGAATTGTAGAGTTTCATGGAATCATCGAAGTTGCCCATGATCGAATACATCAAAGCCATTAACTGTCTTGAATAGGCAAGGAAGGTCTTGTTTCCTGTCATCTCCATGGTTTCTTCCAATAATTTAAAGGCTGTCTGAAAGTCCCCCATCTTTCTTTTGGTCTGGACCAACCCCATCCTTGCAATGAACCATTGGTTCTGGGTTATCTTGTTATTGGAGGATAGGATGTGATCGTATAGAGACACCGCTTCTGACAACCTTCCCTGTTTCTGATGAGATTCCGCGATTATTAAAAGCACATTCACATCTCTTCCCATGGATGGATCATCCAGTTTGGTCCTGTCGAATTCACCATGGAACGAGCTCTTTGAGAAAGTGATGATGAAGGGGACCTTTGGTGTATCGCCTTCATCAATTTCCATATCAGAGAATATATTTACAATATTGTGATCGGTCTTGGATATCTTCAATGCATCCAGGAACATGATAAGGTCGAAATCGATCATGGAGGAATAGAGGGACAGGAAAAAAAGCATTTCCAGAGGATCTCTGAACCTTTTCAGAATTACATTAATCTTGATACAGGTTGGAATATTGTGATGTTCAGGGGTCAGGACCATCCTATCTATTGTTTCCCATATCAGTTTCACTCTTTCTTTGCCAAATGATGTGATCTTTATTATCGTGTCAAGGTCCTGGATGAACTTCTTCTGTTTCCTCTCTATCAAACCAGCTTTTTTCAATCTGGTCAGGTACTCATTCAGGGTCTTTTGGGATATGTCCAGAGCGTTGGATATATCTTCCTTGGTATAAGGTTCGATCCTATCCCTTCCAAGGATCAACCTGTCCAAGCCAAGCAGTACCAATTCATCCCTTGAGATCCGCATTACCTTCAATATACAATGAATTGAAGATTATTTAAAAGTACATAGAACAACTCCAAGATCAATCTTGATCGATCAAAGGGAACTTGAATCATCAGGGGAAAAGGATATTAAAGAAGTGAAAACATAGAAAGTTATTTATATAACATGTTAGGAAACCGGTTTTTTTTCACAATCATTAATATAGTAAACACCTATGGAAAATATAGAGATGAAGAAGGGGAGGTCCATATCCCCGCCGAACTGACAAAAGAAGGGAGGGACACGGACCTTTGATCCCGATATTGAAAGGGAATACGAAGTATATTTAGATAACGGCTCCCTGCCAAGCTGGGATCGCTTCATCTTCTGAAAGAAAAACGGAGGTGAAAAGAAAATGACCCCAAGTTTGGATACAATAGACATGTTCTCATCCCTATATGATTGGGAAGAGAAAGCTCGAAGGTCTGTGCCTGCACTGTTCTGGTTCAGGCTCAACAACATGTATCCCTGCAGGTGGCCCAGATGCTAAGTGGAACAATGTTTCACTTTGCATCGAATATCGAGGCCATGGCAGGCAAAATTGGACATATTGGTCTTTGGGAGAGGTCCGGTCGGAATTCCTGATAATAGGATCCGACCGGGTCCTATTATTTATTCGAGACTTCCTCAGTAGGCTTCGTATGAATATCTGATCCCTGCTTTTGTAAGGAAATCAAAGAGTTTTTTTCTCATATCGGGAGTATTATCTCCTGGATATATCGATATCCTTTCTATGTTCACGTTTTCGCTCATGAGGGTACATGAGATAGAACGGATATCAAACTATGTTACAATAGATTGTTAATATATCTCTATTTTTTAATAATCAATAACAGTTTGTAACATTCTATTATCATTCACATTTCAGACATTGATATATTTATAATTATATTAGATTTAATTGGAATTAATAATCATAACACATTTAAGACTGATACTAGTGAAATAAATATAGCGGACCTGAAGGGGTCGATGCAGCAGCAATTTCTTCCCGCCATAGTCGTTCAGATATTGTGCGCACCTTGAAACATGGTTATTGTTTTGATGTTTCAAGGACCAAGGTTCGAACCCCAAGATCCAAAGACCCGTAATTCTTTTCCAAAAATTGAGAAACACAAGTTTGGAAAAGAACATGGCGGGCCTGAAGGGGTTCGAACCCTCGACCTTACGGTTAAGAGCCGTCTGCTCTACCTGGCTAAGCTACAGGCCCGTGTTTTGGCGGGTAAAGAGGGGTTAAACTCATTTAACATTTAAAGGTTATTACAGGTTGGTTTTTATTACCATTAACCAATTTCACTAATCCCGTGGGAACTTTTTTAAACCAACATGATGTCTAAACATCATTGGTGATGGATTTGACCATATTGGAATTGGGGGAGAACCTGGCAAAGGAGATCGATTCCAGGATCGATGGACATGTGGTCTCAGCTGTTGTTTTCGGAACTGAGATCCAGGGAGATCCTGATAAAGCAAAAGACTGCAATATGGTCATAGTTCTGGACCATGTAGGTCTTGAAGAGATGAGGATCATTTGTGAGGTAATTGAAGGTCACAAGGAAGAATGTATCAAGGATCCTCTGATCTTGGAACAGGCAGATATCGAGGGAATGGGTGATTCCGTTCCACATACCGTACCTGATGTTTTCACCTCGTACCAGACCGTTTTCGGAAGGTCCTTCTTCAAAGGCATATCATCATTCAACCATGAACATCTGAGGGCACAGATGGAACAAATGTTGAGAGAGAGCCTAATAACTGCCAGAAAGAGGCTGACACGGGCCCTCAAGAGAGAAGGCAGGATCGATGATGAAATAATCTACATCAAGAACATCCTAAAAAGATGTATCAAATACTACATGATCTTCCAGAAACCCTGGTTGACAGATGAGGGAGAGAAATGGGTGGATTTCCTCGAAGAGTTCAATCCCAACAACATGCTCCTTCGAGATCAATCTTTGAACGATCCTTCGAAATTGTCAAAAGAGGAGAAGTATACACTTGCCTCCGCATACATAGAGGACGGGATCAAACCACTTCTGAAGAAAGTCGATGAGATGGGACCTGATTTTGAGACAAGGAGATCGGTCCAGTAATCCATAACGATATTAAAGATGGTACCATTAATCCCTTCGTAAGTATTCCACTTACAGGGAGAATTTGATATGTCCCACAGAGGTCCGGTCGATAGGGTAGGAAGCAAAACGGTCAAGGGGAAGGCCATTAACATCGAGGACCTTGAAAAGGCCAGGGAGAAGATGATATCCAATATTGAAAAAGGTATGGAAATAGATGAAGCGGTCACATATCTCACTTCCGATGGGATTGATGCAACGATTGCACAGGACCTGTATGAAAGTGCATACAAGGAGACGGTCCTCGGTCCCCATATGGACAAGGCCCGGGAAATGGTTGTAGAATTCAAAACAAAGGAAGAGATCGTTTCTGAAATAATGAAAGACGGGGCAGGGGCGGATGTGGCTGAGAGAGTTTTCTCAGAAGCTTTCTACGAGATGAACATCAGGCCGATCATCGATCACATCAAAGAGAAGCTGGAAGAAGGAATGGATAGGGAAACCATTGTCAAAGAGCTCGTAACTGAAGGACTGGAACAGAAAATGGCAGATAAGTTCTTCTCAGAGGGATTTTTCGAGTTATATATCGAACCCGTTCTGGAGACCATAAAGAAGAGGATCGATGAAGGTGTCCCCAAGGATCTGGTTGTAAAGGAGCTTGTTGAAACAGGTATCGAAGAAAAACTTGCAGAAGAGCTTTACAATTCCACCGGATATGAACAGTTTGTAAGACCAGCTCTTGAAATGGTAAGTGGATGGATAGAAGAAGGTATGGATGGGGATGCGATCCTTGATAGACTAGCCGAAGAGGGATTCGAGGGATCCTTTGCAGCAGGATTGTACCGTGAAGCGGTCCTGGAAAGGAAGTTCGATGATATTTCCAAAGTTATCAGGGATATGTTGAAGAAGGGAAAGGACAAAGATAGTATCAGGGATATGATATCAACCAAATTCGATCTTGAACCTATTGAAGCATCACTGATGATAGAAGATGTCATTAGGACGGATTCCTAAGTCCCAAGATATCAAACAGCTCATAAAAATCCGACACTGTTGGATCCCAATCCGGAATTGGTTTGATAACATAGTCCCCAGAGTTTTCTTTCCTGTCTATCTTAATAGTGAGGAGACCGGCATCCTGTGAACCTAAAAGTTCATCATTGTCTCCATCTCCTATGAAAGCGCAATTATATGGGGAACCACCAATTCTCTCACATCCTTTTAAGAAAATGTCGCGATCCGGTTTAGTGATATTCTCCTCCGAGGAATAGATTGCAGTATCGAATTTCTTTGCCAGTGCCTTGGATCCAAATATCTCAGGAACATTGGCACCACAATTTGTTAGAAGGACCGATCTCACTCCTTGGGCCTTGAGACCATCCAATACAGGCTCTACATCCTGGTAGAATACCATTAGCTCATCGGTAATCTCAAACCATTCTCTATTGATACGATCAACTTTCCCTTCTGGATCATCAACGGAGAACTGAGAGACAAAATAACCCACAAAATCCCTGGAAGTGCCGTCAGATCCCATGATCCTTCTCAAGTACGATCCATGCCATTTCTCTCTGACCAATTGAGTATCCATTCCTAATATTTCTGATATGGAAGTCATGAAATCATCATGCCTTCTCCTATCTGGCCTGGGAATGATAGGACCCGAACAGGTCTATCAGAAGACCCTTGATCTTTGTCACTCCAGTCACCTGCCTATTGCCTTCCTTTGGTCCTTCTCTATAGTTCTCTCCATTTCTTTCAGGCCTTTTCCCAGGAATTTCCTCTTATATTGTTTAGAACATCTATAACAATAGAGGTACTTCCCATAATCAGTTAGTGTTGTTTCACAATTCGGACAGAGATCGGACATATCATACCTTATGCGATCATCTGATACCAATCTTTCTGGAGAGATGTAATTGGTCCAATACTGACATCATTTCTTCTTCATTATCAACCCGATAATTAGGGCAAGCAGTCCGGCTGGAATAAAGAAGAGTCCAAAGCAACAACCGCATACTCCAAGTATCCCCTGTAACTGCATATCATCTGCTTTTGTGACATAGATCGAAGCGGTACCAGTTTCAGTGGAAATGTAGTAGTTACCTTCTTTAGTGATGGAAATTGTTCCAACGAGATAGTTTTCGGAGTAATCCACGTTCATTCCCACATCATTGATCTCAATATCCTTCCCAAGCTCGTCCCTAACGGTTACCTCAACATCCTTTTCATCAATCCAGAGTATGTAATCCCCTTTTTCAAGATTGACTGTACCGGATCCAGTCACCTCTCTATAAGGGTCCTTATCTGGTGTTTCATATGTAACTGCGGCTATGGCTAATAGGACTATCGAAATGATTAGAGCGATCAGGAAGATGACCAATCCAGTGATTACTATCCCAGTTCTCATGAAGGACCCCCTTTGAGCAGTCGAACATCAACTGTCATTGATTAAAAACTTTCCAATTGTTGGATGGAAAGAATATGTTGTTCTCAAGATCTAACGAGTTCAAATCCCTCCCAATTCAATACCCATTATCCACTTCGTTACTAATGGGTAAAAAAAAATTTTAGTGCGGGGGAAGGGAGGTATGAAGTTGTCATTGAATTGACGCTGATTCAAACTTCATGCCTGAGACCAAAAACGGTAAAATTTTACTTCAATTATTTTTGGTCGTTTAATATCATTTTATTGCACTTTCTTCCACATTATATTATAATCGACGAAAGGAAGAAAGTGCGGGGGAAGGGATTTGAACTTCCACAAAATCAGAGATTTTGCTCATCTTGAGACCATTCCCGTGATAATAATGTCCCATGGTCTCAAGACCTACCGGATTCAAATCCCTCCCAATTCATACCCATTATCCACTTCGTTACTAATGGGTAAAAATAAAATTTGGTGCGGGGGAAGGGATTTGAACCCTCGAAGGACTAACCACAGGATCCTAAGTCCTGCCTCTTTGACCGCTAGATACCCCCGCATGGGGCATGCAATTGGAACATATTATGATGATTTGAAAGTTTCTTTTGAGATCATTAGGTCCTCAATCATCGAAAGGAAGGATCTTTAGGACCTCCTCGAATACAGAAAGGACCTCATCAAGGTCCTCTATCGTGTGAGTGGCCATTACAGATGTTCGAATAAGGTTCCTATCTCTAGGAGTAGCCGGGTAAACTACTGGATTGGTGTATACTCCTCTATCCAGAAGCATCCTCCACCAGGCAACGGTATGAACATCCTCGCCTATGATCACGGGAATTATCGGACTTTCAGTGTGACCTATGTTCAAACCCAACTTCTTAAGGCCATTGTTGAGGTACTTGGCATTCCTCCAGAGATTCCTTCTATGTTCCGGCTCGTCCATTATCAGGTGCATTGCCTTCATTGCAGTTGCTACATTTGCCGGAGGTGGGGCGGCTGAGAACATCAATGTCCTTGAAGAATGCTTGATATCTGTGAGTAGATCCTCGTTACCAGAGATGAAGCCTCCCATGGAAGCGAACGACTTTGAAAATGTTCCCATTGTGATGTCCACATCAAGACCAAAATGATTGGCAGTACCTTCACCATGGTTACCGAGGACCCCGATGGAATGAGCATCATCGACCATGATCAGGATCTCTTCCTTGTTGCATATTTTAACGATCTCAGGAAGTTTGGCCAAGTCTCCTTCCATTGAGAATAGACCATCGGTTATCTCAAGGGTCCCTTTTTCCGGGTCCATCTTCGATACACATTCTCGAAAGGATCCCATATCGTTGTGGTCATAGACCAAGACCTCGGGTTTTGCCATTCTGCAGCCATCTACAATGGAGGCATGGTTGAATTGATCTGATAAGACAATGTCATTTTTACCCACCAAGGACCATATTGTTCCAACATTTGTCTGGTAACCGGTTGAGAACATGAGTGCACTCTCGCTCCCCATGAACTCAGCTAGTTCTTGTTCCATCTGGAGATGGATCTCCAGGGTTCCGTTCAGATATCTGGAACCCGTGCAGCCTACTCCATATTTATCAATAGCATCCTTTGCAGCTTTTTTAACCTCAGGATGTTCCGTCATGCCAAGATAATTGTTCGATCCCAGCATCACGGTATCCTTTCCGTTGATCGTAACTCTATGTCCCTGCTGACCTGTGATCGGAATGAAATACGGATAGAGTCCGATCTCCTTTGATTCCTCGATGATCCTCCTTGAGAAAGGAGGTTTATTGCCTTTCAGGACCCTCTTAGGAACGATCTTCGACACGGGTTTAGGAGAAATGGACAACATATTAAAATCCATTCATAGGATACTATTGGAAAATCCCGGAAATTTCAATTTTCCTCCATTCCAAAACAGCATCAAGAGGTCCTTGATCAAGATTCAAATTCGACGTTCATAGATCCTTTTACCTTTGATCATTAGAAAATTGGAATGGTAAAAGGATAAATGGCGCCCCGAACGGAATTTGACCTTGGGAAAATCAGAGATTTTCCCGGCCCACAACCTCTGAGTGTAAGTGTCAGAGGTTCTGGGATCAAGATTCAAATTCGACGTTCATCGATCCTTTTACCTTTGTTCATTAGAAAATTGGAACGGTAAAAGGATAAATGGCGCCCCGAACGGAATTTGAATCCGTGTCATTGGCTCGACAGGCCAATATGATAGGCCGCTACACCATCGGGGCACTAGTCCAAGTGGGGCTAATTTAAATGTTGTATAAATTGGTTTCCATCTGGCCTAGAGCCCTTTCAGGTCCTCAACAATACGGAAGCAAGATACTGCTTCCTTCTCTTTACCAAGACGGTCCAGTATGTTACCTCTCAACAGATAGACCTTGGCGAGATCCTCTTGGGGTAGCTCATTTACAGTCTTTTCTGCACTGTAAAGTGCCATATCCGAACAGTAAAGGGCCTCCCTCAGATCCCCCTCATCGAAATTGAGGAACATCTTAGAGTACCAGGTCCTGAATTCATCCATTAATGTGGCATTTCAATTGGAGGGTTTATAATGGGTTTGGTACCATTTTCAACTCTGATACCATCATCGCACCTATCTGACGGGTATCGATTATTATATCAAATAACCATTAAAGAACCATGGGCACACCGTTTTCGGAGATAGTTTCCCATTACGGCAGGATAGAGGACCTCTCCGGAAGACTGGAGATGACAGATGAATTGATAGATCTCCTGAAAGATAGATCTCCATCGGATATCGAAATGATAATCAGGTTAACAAAGGGAGAGGTGAGGCCTGGATATGAAGATCTGGACCTTGGGGTTGCCGAGAAACTGGCGATGAAGGCCCTCTACCTGGTCACGATGGTCTCATTACACGAGATAGAGGACCTATCGAGAAAGAAGGGTGACATAGGTCTCCTTGCAGAGGCCATTATCGACTCCAAGAAACAGATGTCCCTGTTCCATGAACCTCTAACCCTTGATCGTGTCTTTGGTAACCTTGAGAAAATCGCCAAGGCTGGAGGGAGATCATCACAGGACCTGAAACTGAAATTGATTGCTGAGATGCTACATGATTCCTCACCCCTTGAAGCAAGGTATCTTACCAGGATCCTATGTGGAAAGATGAGACTCGGGATAGCCGATATGACAGTGATCGATGCCCTTTCCTATCTCTTCACTCCCGGATTCGAAGAGGCCCATTCTCTCATGGTGGTTTTGGAAGGTATTGATGAGTTAAAAAATGAGATCAGTAAGATAGGAACGAAGAGGACAGGCCCCATCTATGAATTGATAGACATATCATCCAAACCGGACAAGAACAACCTACCGAGGGAAACCGCAAAGTTGATGACCGAGATCCTTGAAGGATTAAAGGGTAAGATCAATGAGAATAGGGCGAAGCTTGTCAGGACCTTCAATGTTCATCCAGACCTTGGATCCATCGGAAGGATGCTCAGTGAGAAAGGCATGGATCTTGTCTTGGAGATCGGTGTAATCCCTGGGATCCCTCTCCGTTCGATGCTAGGGGAGAGATTGACCTCAGTTGAGGATATCCTGGAGAAGATGGGAGGGACCTCAGCGTTTGAATTTAAGTACGACGGCCTTAGGGTACAGGTTCACATCTTCAATGAGAATGGTAACACTAGGATCAAATTATTCTCAAGACAACTGGAGGATATCACTGATCAGTTCCCTGACGTGAGATCAAGTTTGGAAAAAAGCTTCCAGGGGGTCGATGGCATAGTTGAGGGTGAATGCGTTCCAGTTGATACTGATACTGGTGCATTTCTTCCGTTCCAGGTAATTTCAAGGAGAAGGGGAAGGAAGTATGACCTTGATGAGAAGATAGAGGAGATCCCTGTATTGTTTGTCATGTTCGACTGTCTCTTCATGAATGGAGAGGATATGACCAATAGACCATATCTTTCAAGAAGGAATGCGATCGAGGAACTCTTCCCCGGAGTAGATCAGGAAATAGTTCAGGAAAGGGGCCTCTCCCTTTCGAATATGGAGGTCATCATTGATCCCGAGGTCGGTAACACATTCTTCGAAAAAGCACTCGAGAAAGGATGTGAGGGAATAATGGCAAAGAACATCTCTGATTCATCGATCTATCAGGCAGGAAGCAGGGGATGGCTATGGGTAAGGTACAAGAATGATTACAGGTCGGAGCTCTCGGATACACTTGATCTTGTAATAGTAGGGGCGTTTTATGGTAAAGGAAGGAGAAAAGGGACATATGGAGCGCTTCTGATGGCAACTTGGGATGAGAAAGAAAGCATATTCAGGACAGTATGTAAACTGGGGAGCGGATTCAATGATGAGAATCTGACCTATTTGATCGGCCAGGTGGATGAGGTGAAAGGTGACAAAGTCTCCGTTTGGAAAAATGTCAGATCCGAAATAGATCCTGATGTATACACCAGACCGGAATTGGTTTTGGAAGTCCTTGCCGCAGAAATAACATTCTCCCCTATCCATACTTGCTCCTTCAACAGATTGAGGTCAGGAGCTGGACTTGCTCTTCGTTTTCCAAGGTTTACAGGAAGGTTCCGAAAGGACAAAGGTCCCACAGATGCAACAACTGACGATGAAGTAGTATCCATGTATTCTTCCCAAAAGAAGACTTCTTCCTAAGGATCAGATGAACAATCCCCTTAAGTGAGGTACGAACCTTGGTATGAGTGCCAGCAAGGATGGGTCCGATCTCAAGAGACCAACTGCGAGCTGGACCGGATGGTCAATATCTCCCTTCTCGTTAATGATCTTGAGATTCTTCTCATCACTCAGGGCTTTTAGGCCAATATCCATCTCCTCATCCTTGAGTTCCTTGATTATCCTCCTCAGGACAAAGGTCCTTGAAAGTTCCTTTCCGTATCCTTTTTTCCAAGAGGTTAGAAAATTGGATATGGCCTGGACCCCTGGTCTCATCTCTCCGTTCAAGGATCTGGTTAGGGAGTCCACAGCCATCAGTGCGGGATAGATACCTCCCCCGCTGGTTGGTTTTGCCATTCCAGCAGCATCTCCAAGGAGAAGGATTGGTCCCTTTGAGATATCTTTTGGCTGGCCCATTGGTACACTTCCGAAGGTTACGGATATCAACCCCGAAGATCTATTCAATGGTCCATTCAGAGAAAGGAACTTAGAAACCCTTGGATCAGTGAATAGGTTGTCCATACCAGATCTCAATCCCTCTCCTGTAAGTGCCGATAGACCCAATCTGAATCCGTTAGGAATGAACGAGGGTATGATCCAGGCAAAGAAACCAGATGCAGTTCTGGATCCTGTAAAGACGGCAACTCTATCAGGTGGTAATTCACCTGAACGGAGCTCCAATTCCATGGATACCCCTGGTATGGTCTCCTTTGGAATGGCCATCTTAATTTTTGAACGTACAGCTGAACCTGGCCCATCACAAGCCAGGACCATAGGGGCCGATACAACAATCCTACCTTCCGGTCCTACTAAACTGACCTTAGCGGATCCATCTTCTACTATTCTTATCCCTCTCAATTCTGTTTTTAACATCAGTGAAGATACCATTTCAGCGGCCGAAATAAGAAGTTCATGATCGAACCTGGCCCTATCAATTGAAAAAGCTTTGTTCTCTTTTCCGCGGAGAGGCAACATATTCCCAGATGGAGAGAATACATCAGCACCCCTGATTGACCTGAGTATGGTCCCTTCCTTGAGTTTACCAAGACCCGGAAGATCGAACAAACGGGAGTTTACTAGTCCAGCACACTGGACTGGTCTTCCAACTTCATGCTTTCTGTCGACCAGAAGAACCCTATATCCTCGGTCAGAGAGTCTTGCGGAAGCATAGGATCCAGCAGGACCCGCTCCAACAACGATGATATCAAAATTTGAGTGGCCATCTGCCTTCAGGACCATGGATATGTGAACGGGTAATAGATAAAATAGGTTGACCTTACACTTTCATGGTCAACCAGCGAACGGAAAGCCCTTTGAACCTGGATGGAAGCGTAGATATCTGTTTTCACAACTGCCGCATCCTTTTTCCAGGTAAAGAGAGTACATCCAAGGGTTGGATGGTGATCAGAGATGGAAGGATCGAGGACCTTGGAGCGGGTGATCTTCCAGGATATGAAATAGGCTCCGATACTCTTGTATTAGATCTCCATGACGCAATGGTCCTTCCTGCGATGTGTGATGCCCATATGCATCTCTACCAATGGTCATTCTCACGGAAGGCTGTTGACCTCTCCAAAGCCTCATCTGTGGAGGAAATGGTCAAGATCCTTAAAGAGAGATTGAAACGACCGGAGAATGATCCTTTCATCTCATCAACGGGGATTCTTCTTGGAGTGGATTATGACGAATCTGTTTTTCACTCCCCGGGAAGGATAGATAGGAAGTTCCTGGATGAGACCTTTCCCAATGACCCTGTTATAATTAGACGTATTTGCGGCCATAAGGCGTTTGTCAATAACGAAGCTGGAAAAATTCTTGGGTCGAGCATGGACATTCCTGAAAATGGTATCCTCATGGAAGATGAAGCAATGGGACTGTCATGGAAGATGGAGATCCCAGAGGAATTCAAGCTATCCTTCCTAGAGGAATCTGTTGAAGAATTATATTCATTTGGCATCATTGGTGGTGTGGATATAATCCCAGAATATCTCATTGAGGAGCATACCAATATTTTCAGGAAAATGGTGAGATCACCTGACCTCGCTGTATCAATCGTACCCTGAGGATGGGTCACGGTTCAAGGGATCGGTGAAAGGGATCAAGGATTGGGAGGATGGTCTTCCTCTTTTTTGCAATAGTCCCAATGATCCCACTGTTGTCTTATTTTCAAAATTCTTTCTTGATGGGTCGATAGGTGCAAGGACTGCAAGTTTTCATAAAGATTATGTCGATGGACCTTCGCCCGGGCCCTTTTTATCCAAGGAAGAATTGCTTGAGAGGATCTATAGGTCTCATCAGAATGGTCTGGTTCCCATGGTCCATGTGATAGGTGATCGTGCCACAGGAATGGTCCTTGATCTCATTAAGGAAATTGATGGGCCAATAAGGTTAGAACACGTAGAAGGTATCCGTAAAAAAGACCAAAGAAAGCTAAATGATCCTCGGGTTGCCCTCTGCCTTCAACCCAATTTTCAGGGTAACTGGGGTGGAGAAGGAGATCTTTATGAACAAGCTCTTGGTCCTGGAAGATCCGAGCTCAACAGATTCAGGGATATCCTCAGAAGTTCAGCTCATGTATGTTTCGGTTCGGATATGATGCCTTTAGGACCGATGTACGGGATCATGAGCGCGATGCAACATCAAGATCAGGGTCAAAGCATTACCTTTTCAGAGGCTTTGAGATCGTATACTAAGGAATCATTCCGTCTATCCGGCTTGGAAAGAGAAGGCGGCAATGGTTTACATGCTGGATCTTCAGCCAATATTGCAGTTTACAAGCAGGGATCTTTGAGACCGTTCCTTACTATCAAGGATGGAAGAATTGTTCATGAAGTATCTGGCTCCATTAAAATCCCTATCAAGTGGTAAATTCTACTTGAGTAAACTTTAAATAATACATAAAATTTTTTTCAAATCTTAATATATACGCTCCTTCAGTTAATCACTAACAGGAAGCTCAGTAATTCCATTACAGTGACTCCAGGGGCATACACTTGACAATCACAGAGACACACCTAAGACCCCAAGAAAAATACCCCACATCCGGAACCCGGCAGACACCTGAGGTGTTCGTCAGGGACATCGTCAAAGGTGCGCTTTTCCTGAAAAATGGAAAAACACCGGGTTTCGGAACCCATTCCGGGACACTATCGTTCTCGGGACAGAAGGCAAAGGCTGTGAAGATGTCCGATTACAGCTTCCCTGTCTTCGTGATAAGAAAACAAAAGCAACGTAGTTCGTATAGCAAACCCGATGAGGGGGCCAACCTGAAGGTCCCCTCACGGAAAACAGACGATCAATAAAACCTCTATTAGGAATCTGAAACCCCGGTTGTGCCGCCCAACTTCTACCCTAGGCACAACCACTCTTCCTCTTATTCTCCTTTATGGGCCCTGGGATGGCCAAAAAAGCCCCCCGACCTTGTGTCGGGATCCGCCATAGATGCTCGGGGTCGGGCGAGGGGATCTTATGCGACCCTTCCCATATTGCTATTTCCCCACCATTTGGTCGATCCCACGATCGATCCCGACATCACCCATGTTGAAGAAAAAGGAAAAGGGATACCATGGTTGCCAGGGGTTTACATATCGGGAGGAAAACCTTAAGAACCATGGTCAATTAATATCATAGTATACAGTATATGTTGGAGGAATCTTGTTGGAAAAAGGGATCAACACGAGGAAGATCATTCTCCCCGTCATGATTCTAATGGCACTGTTGATCATGGTGCTTCCAGCGTTTGTACTATCTCTTGATACAGGATTTGATGAAATTACATCGGATCATTCTGGATCCTTTGACATTGATGAAGGACAAAATGTACATCCAAATGATTTTGAACATTGGGAAGAACAAAAGGAGATCCCGATGGTTATAAACGACGTTGAGGTCTTTGGCCACCACAAGGGAACGGCTTATCCCAACATTCCGTTCTATATCAGGATATCTTATACCGCTGTGTCCCCTGATAAGATCACCGTCCTCATGGATATAGATGATCCTGATATGAGGATCGAGTATAACATAAGGACCGATACTTTTGTTCTTACGGAAAAGATCGAAAATATCATCATATTGAATCTCAATGATTCAACGACGATATTCAATTCCACAAAGGGAAATTGGGAGACCGATATCCATATGAGGTTCAAATGGACCGTGGAGGAGGACAGGTCTTTTGGCATTGGTGTTGTCCTTGCTTCAGTTAATGGTCAATCAAGTTATATGGAGATCAAGGATGCTTATATGGTCGAAAACGACCTGGAAGTGAAAGGGGAACCCAAGATAATTGTTGAGGACCCGGTCTACCTCACACCTGATGGATATCTAAGGGGAGGGACATTCCTCAAGATGACTGATATTTCAGTTACTTTTCATGGGACAGATACCATTTTCCCACAACCTGATGACATCCGTATGGGGATCATGGATTCAAAGGGAATGTTCTGGTCCTATGAACCTGCATTCAGGTCGGATCTGGCTGATATCCATTTCTCTTTTAGGGTCCCTATGTTGGATGGTCCTGATAGATTCATATTCCAGATCATGGAAACACCACCTCTGTGTGAGGTTAAGGGTAATGGAACATTCGAATTTATTTTAGATTCAACCTCACCTGTGATCGGTGATATCAAGGGTCAATTGAATGTGGGATCCGTTGCATTCGACATGGAGGCAAGGGATGATGGATCCGGTATTGATCTTTCCACTCTTGCAGCACGGATAAAGGAGAGAAATGGAGCTATTGTCAGAGATTGGTACTTCCCAACGAACCTGGTAATAGACGGAACCAGGATCGGTTTCCATGTGGATGGTCTTCCACTTGGAGATTTCATCCTGGAGGTCAATCTTAAGGATAGAGTATACAACTCCAGAGATGAACCAAGGAGATCTTTTTTCAGTACCCTCCCTGCAGAAAGACATGATATCTCACTCGATCCAAAGATCGAAGTATCCATGGCGCCGATAATAGAAGGTAGCAAGATCCATTTCACAACAACGATAAGGAATTCTGGCACGATTGACGAAGAGGGAATTCTCGTTGATATTACCAAGGATGGAATTCTTTTTGAAAGGATAGAAGTTGAGAATCTCCTTTCCGGAACTTCCAGGAAGCTGACCTGGACCTGGATTGCTGAAACGGATGTTTCAGTATTTACAGTTAGATCGGATCCATTAGGATTGATCGATGATATCTATCCTGATGATAACATCGCATTTTTAGAGGTAAGATCAGAATATAGGGACCTTGCTATGAGGACAGATTATATTCTCCCCTCAACATGGGATGCCAATGAGGGAGATGTGATATCCCTCTCCATGATGGTCGTCAATACAGGGAGCATATCAACTGATCAGTTCAAGGTACTTGTCAGGGAAGGTTCTACCTTCCTGGGACAGTATGTCATCTATTCAATGGAAGCTGATAGTTCAAGAGAGATCCAGATCGATTGGATCGTGGACAGGAATCTGGAATTCTTCGATGTTTCCGTTGACCCGTTCAATGAGATCACTGAGAGTGTTGAAGATAACAATATTGTGATATTGAAAAATCCACTATTCGATCCAACTGATGAACCAAAGAAAGAAGACACTTCTGGAGGAGTTTCTGATGCTTCCACAGTTCAGGAAAATGATGTGGATGAAGTGGAAAAGTCAAATGGTGGTACCAAGGGCGGTACTGTCTGGAAAGGACCGGAGGAAGAAGATGATGAAGTGGTTCCGTTCATCCCAGTTCCATCCTCTGAATCCGATGATCCCCCTCCCATGTCACAAAATGATCCTGAGATGATCCCGTTTCTCATCCCGTCCATCATAGTTACCTTCATCCTTATCTCCTTGGCAGGTTCCATGGTCCTATTGAGATTTGAACCGGCGAGATATGGTTGGACACTTATGTTCATTCCATTATATTCGAAGTTGAAGAAGTCAAAGATCGAAAAAGGGGTCAGATTCGAGATCCTGGGTTATATCAAGGCAAGACCTGGTGCTAATTATTCGGAATTGAAAAGGAATCTGGACCTTAACGATGGCTCCCTTGTCCACCACCTTCGGGTATTAGAGCGTGAAGAGAAGATATACTCAAAGAAGATGGGAAAGTACAAGCTCTTCTATGCTTCTTCATATAAAAGAAGTACTTCAATCGAGGAGTATATATCTCCATTCCATCAGAGGATCCTTCAACTAATTTCGGAGAATCCAGGGATAGTCCCGAAGAAACTCTCCTTAATGCTTGACAGGAGTCAAACGGATATCAGTTACCATCTCTCTGAACTTTCAAGGACAGGATACCTTGAAAAGATCAAGAAAGGAAGGAACATCCACTATTATATCAACAAAGAGATCCTCACTTCACTATTGACCTGAGGATCGTCATATTGGATCATTTTACTGTTTCGAATAGACCAATTCTAGGAGTGAATACCCTGTTCGTTCTGATCAATCTGTCAAGGATACTCTCCAATTCTATGTTATCGATCCCATAGGGTCCCACTTGTTCAAGTATCCGGACCTTAACCAAGGGACCCTTTGAAAGAATGTCCAATATAAGTCTCTCCTTCCCTGCATTGTTCAATCCTTTCTTCATCGCTTTAACAGATGTTTCAAGCATCTCTCTAGAGAGGATCGATTCGTCATCTACCATGTTTCCACACTTGATATCCCATATCCGCTTCCTCATTCCTTCCTGATCCTTGAAGGGCCCTATCATCTCGAGTGATCCAGTCTTGGTCCTCAGTCCGCATTTCTTGCAAGAAACCGTCCTGTTACCTGTTTCAAGACCCTGGACATTTCCACATCTGGGACATGTCATGATACAGAACATCATTATCTACACCGTAACATGCAACATTGATAAAAAACATTCACTTTCTGGAATCTCCCCAAATGACCCTTTTATTTCCAGTATTTCCTGTGGAACAGATGGATAAAAATACCCGGGTAGTGATTGGGAAGCTCCCCGGGCAGAACAAGGAGATCCCAATATGGAGCGTTATATCGACGAAGAGATGGTCTATCAGTTATGGCTCGATTATTTTTCCCTGAGAGACCTCTCTGCCAGGATCAAGTCCATTGCAGATGGATACCCTAGGACAAGGTCCGTGATCCTTAGTTTCAGGGATATCTTCCAGTTCAGTGGAGACCTTGCTGAGGCACTCCTTGACAGACCTGAGATGGTAATAAGGGTTGGGGAGGCCGCAATGAACTCCCTTCTGGAACCGGACCAGAAGGTTGGTATCAATCTCAGGATCAGTGATCTGTTCAAGAACGAGAAGATAAACATCAGGAACCTGAGGGCAGAGAACCTCTCAAAATTCATCTCTCTGGAAGGGATAGTAAGAAAAGTGACGGAGGTCAGGCCCAAGCTACTGGTAGGAACATTTAATTGTAGTTCATGCGGATTCAAACAGGAGATCGAACAGGATCCATTCCATTACACCGAACCGCTGGAATGTCCAAAGGATGACGGTGGTTGTGGGAAGAGAGCTGGATCAACAGTATTCAAGTTCAATATCACAGAATCGCTTTTCATCGACTCCCAGAAGATAGAGATTCAGGAATTTCCGGAGGGTCTTAGGGGGGGTGATCAACCACAGAGGATCTCAATAGTCTTAGAGGATGATGTGTGTGGTGAGGTTTCTCCCGGAGATAGGATCTCGATAACAGGTCACCTTAGAGCGAAGCAGAGAAAGGAAGGCCAGACAAAGGCTACGGTTTTCGATATTTACCTCCAGGGAAATTGCATAGAATCCAATGATCAGGTCTATAACGATATGGAGCTGACCGAGGAAGATATCAACACAGCAAAGAAGATGGCAAAAGATCCTAAGATTTTCAATAACATTGTGTCATCAATTGCCCCATCGGTTTTCGGATTGGAGCACATCAAGGAATCCCTTGCTCTACAGCTTTTTGGTGGAGTGTCAAAGGAATACCATGATGGTTCCAGGGGAAGGGGGGATATCCATCTTCTTCTGGTTGGTGATCCAGGAACTGCTAAATCACAGCTACTAACATATATGAGCAAATTAGCTCCAAGGGGTATCTTCACATCTGGGAAATCAACATCTGCTGCAGGTCTCACAGCTGCTGTGGTAAAGGATGATTTTGGAGAGGGGAGATATACTCTTGAGGCTGGGGTAATGGTCCTTGCAGATATGGGACTTGCTTGTATAGATGAAATGGATAAGATGACAGAATCGGACAGATCAGCTATGCACGAGGCAATGGAACAGCAGACCGTTTCCATAGCAAAGGCAGGTATCCAGGCAACCCTTCAAAGCAGATGTTCGGTCCTGGGGGCAGCCAATCCAAAGCAGGGAAGGTTCAGGATAGGTCAACCCAAACATGAGCAGATAAATCTCCCCCCCCCCTCTACGGTCAAGGTTCGATCTGATCTTCACAATGACAGATGAGCCAAAGGTCAATGAGGATAGAAAACTGGCCAATGCGGTACTTGAGAGACACTGGATCGGTGAACTCAAGATGTCAGAGGCCATAGGAGACACCAGATTGAAGAATTTGTTGGAATCTGATGAAAACCTTCTTGATCTTGTGAAACCATATTTCGAACCTGAGGTTCTCAGAAAATATGTGGCATATGCGAAAAGAGAATGTTTCCCAGTCCTCAACGAAGAGGCCAGACATGAAATAATGGATTTTTATGTAAATCTGAGAGCCGAAAACGCATCATTTGGAAGTGAGACCGGTGGAAGCGTGGCTCTAACAGCAAGACAGCTTGAAGCCCTTGTTAGGATGGCAGAAGCATCAGCAAGGATCAGACTTTCACCCAATGTGACAAGACAGGATTCCAGGATGGCGATCGAACTTATGAGGTTCTCCCTGAAGGATGTCGCTATGACAGAATCAGGTGCATACGATATTGATGGTGTTCTTGGTGGTGGATTCAAGAGCCAGAAGGATAAGATGTATGAGATCGTCAGGATCATCAAGGATACGAAAAAGGCAGAGGGAAGGATATCTAGAAGCGATCTTGTAGATAGAGCAGCAGAGATCAATATCGATGAACATGAACTTGAAGGATACCTTAAGAAGCTACAGGATGAAGGAGCGATCTTCGAACCAAGGACAGGTGAGTATTCCGTTTTATAGAAAAAGGTGTAAAAATGGAAAAGAGTGTGATAATGAAGGTCCACAGGTATAGTCATAGTACCATCATGGCCCTATGTGATGGGGAACTACTTGGAAAGGTGTTCAAGAGGGGAGAGGTCGATTTCAAGATCACAGAGGATTTCTATGGAGGAGATCATGTGGATCCCGAGACGATTTTGAGGACCATCCCCCTTGTTGAAAGCATCAATGCAGTTGGGGAACGCTGTATAAATATCCTGAAAGAAGCGGGATTACTTGATGATGGAGAAGTTGTCGATATTGGTGGCATACCACATGTCCAGATATATTCTCTTAGTTAATTGAAAGGATTGTTGATCGTGACAGAGGTGAAGATATGACCATTGAGGGATCTGGTAGGAGGATATATCCCCTCTCGGTCTGGACCGAAACAGACGTTCTCAATGAAAAGGAAGTGAAGGCCCTTGTAATGATACTTGATGGACCCGGTTGTGGTTGGTGGAAGAAAGTCGGCTGTACAATGTGCGGTTACTGCAATGATACCAAGGATGGTATAGTGTCCACAGATGATCTTCTTCACCAAGTGGAACATTCAATGAAGAAATGGGACAGTCATGATTATATCAAGATCTTTACTTCCGGGTCCTTCCTGGATCCTGAAGAGATACCAATCGAGGTACAGAAGAAAATAATGGACCTGATAGGTCAATATCACCCTGACCCTAGGGTTCTTGTGGAAAGCAGACCTGAATTCATCCAGATGGAGATGCTTGAGGACCTCTCTTCACGAATAGGATCCCTTGAGGTTGCAATAGGTCTCGAGACCTCCTCGGATCGGATCAGGAGGGATCTCATTCACAAAGGTTTTACCTTGGAACAGTTCCAAAATGCAGGAAAGAAGGTAATCAACAGTGGATCCCACTTGAAAACATACCTTCTTATGAAACCACCCCTTCTTGGTGAATCGGACTCCATTGAGGACATGGTATCATCTGTCAAAGATATTCACGGATGTTTTCCTGGTTCAACGATATCGATCAATCCCATGAATATCCAATCTAATACTCCAGTAGAAGGACTCCACAAGAGAGGTCTTTACAGGACCCCATGGTTATGGTCCCTCTTAGAGGTTCTGAAAAGGTCTTATAAGGTGACAGGTGGAATAACTCATCTCATGTCCTCACCAACCGGTGGCGGGAAGAAGAGGGGTTCTCATAATTGTGGGAAATGTGATGAAAATGTCCTTTCTGCCATCAGGGAATTCTCACTTTTCAATGAACCTTCATGTTTACCCGAACCAATGATTTGTTGTAGAAATGAATGGACCACCTATAGGGATGATAGCAATCTGGATCCTGTGATGGCCAGAAGGTGATTGCTCTAAAAAGGTCCAGGTTACAATCTTATTTATTTTTTTGATAATTCTTAAGAAAAACATTATTTACCAACGGTTCGTTCGAAAGGAACGATATGGTGATCACAATGGAACCCGAGGAGGAATTTGAATTCGAGTTCGATGAGGATGAGGAGGAACCGGAGGAGGAAAAACCCAAGACAAAGAAGAGCTCCTCCAAGGGGAAAAAATCCAGGAAAAAGGTAATATCCGATCCTGTGGAAGAAGAGGAAGAATCGGTTACAAAGGTCTCCAATAAAAAGGCCCAGAAGGTTCCACTACCTGAAGGTGTCAAGAAAAGATTGAGGAAGGATATTAAGGACCTTTCAAGATTGAAAATTCAGCTTGAGAGTCTGAAAGATGATAAGGATTCATTCCAGAGGGAGTTCGAACTTCTTGAAGATGAGCTGGAGAACCTTAGATCCGAGAAGGATAAGATCGAAGGGGATATGAACAGCAAGATCGCCATGATCAATGCTCTTGAAAAAAAACTTGACAGAAATCAAAAGGACTTCGAGAACTTCAAGAAGAGAAATGAGAGCGAGTTGGAAAGAAAGGTCAAAATGGGTTCCAAGAAATTGATTCTTGGAATAATTGATGTTCTTGATAATCTGGACAGGGCCCTTGCTGAAGCAAAGAAGAACGATTGGAAGTCCAGTGTCAGACAGATGATAGATGGGATAGAATCCATCAGAAAAGGGGTATTAAAGGTACTCCATGAAAATGGAATAGAGGTCATCGATCCGATAAATGAGGTCTTCGATCCGAACTTCCATGAAGCAATCACTATGATCGATAATGATACCGTTTATGAGAATACCGTCGTTGATGTTGATGTAAGAGGCTATCTGATGGAGGGAATAGTCCTTAGAGCAGCAAAGGTGAAGGTTTCAAAGGGTGGAAAACCGAGACCGAAGAAGGTCAAGGACGAAAAGGAGGAGGATAGGGATGAAAACAAGGGCGGTGAAAAGAAGGGCAAGAACAAGGACATCGATGAGATCGAGCCTGTTGAAGATGTCGACGAGGAGTTGGAAGAGATCGAGGACTTGGTCGACAATCTGGATGTCCAGTAGGGTTAAAATGGCCAGTATGGGAAATAATGCTATTTTTTCTCAATTATTTCATTGATAAAAAATAGGGAAATATATTTATACTAACGGATTGTTGAAAATTCAGTGGTCTCCCAAATTGGGAAGAAGAAAGTAATAGCGATGAATAATAAATTAAGATCATTAGAGGAGGGTTATAATGGCAAAGGTAATAGGAATCGATCTCGGAACCACATATTCCGCGATGGCTGTACTTGAAGGCGGCGAACCCGTCGTTATCCCAAATGCAGAGGGAGGAAGAACCATGGCATCCGTGGTTGCATTTACGGAAGACGGGGAAATACTTGTAGGTCATGTTGCGAAAAGGCAAGCAGTGACCAATCCTGAGCGCACCATATCTTCCATCAAAAGGAAGATGGGAACCAAATACAAGGTCAAGGTCGATGATAAGGTCTATACCCCTCAGGAGATCTCTTCCCTGATCCTAAGGAAGCTCAAGAAGGATGCAGAGGAATATCTTGGAGAGGAGATCGATAAAGCAGTTATTACCGTGCCAGCATATTTTGAGGATCCTCAGAGACAGGCCACAAGGGATGCTGGAAGAATAGCAAAATTGGACGTTCTAAGGATCATTAACGAACCAACAGCAGCATCACTTGCATATGGTCTCGACAAACAGGACCAGGAACAGACGATCCTGGTGTTCGACCTTGGAGGCGGGACATTCGATGTTTCCATTCTGGATATCGGAGAAGGTGTATTCGAGGTCAAGGCCACCTCTGGTAACAATCTGTTGGGAGGCGATGATTTCGATGCCAGGATCATGGACTGGCTTATTGACAAGTTCCAGGATGAGAGTGATATCAACCTCAGAGAGGACAGAAATGCAATGCAGAGGTTGAAGGAAGCTGCTGAGAAGGCAAAGATAGAACTTTCCTCCAGACTTGATACTAATATTAACCTTCCATACATTGCCGCTGATGAGGATGGTCCGAAACATATTGATTATACACTAACAAGGGCAAAGTTCGAATCACTCACTGAAGATCTGATAGATGCAACGAAAGGTCCCACAAAAAGGTCCATGAAGGATGCTGGATTGACCCCAAAGGATATCGATCAGGTATTACTTGTAGGCGGATCAACTAGAATGCCCGCTGTCCAGAACTTTATCAAAGAGTTCTTTGGAAAATCACCCAACAAGGGGATCAATCCAGATGAGTGTGTAGCAGTAGGAGCAGCCATCCAGGGTGGCGTTCTGACCGGAGAGGTCAAGGACGTTCTACTTTTGGATGTTACCCCTCTTTCACTCGGAGTGGAGACCGTTGGAGGCCTTACCTCAAAGCTCATACCCAGGAACACCACAATACCATGTAGGAAGAACCAGATATTCTCCACCGCTCAAGATAATCAGACCTCGGTAGAGATCCATGTCGTACAGGGTGAGAGGGAGATGTCATCTGACAACAAATCTCTCGGCAAGTTCCATCTGATCGGGATTCCTCCTGCACCAAGGGGGATACCGCAGATAGAGGTCACCTTCGACATAGATGCAAACGGTATCGTCAATGTGTCAGCTAAGGACCTGGCCACTGGAAAGGAACAGAAGATCACCATCCAACCGTCATCAGGTGTGACCGAACAAGAGGTCGGCCAGATGATCGAGGAAGCAGCCAAGTACGAGAAGGTTGACAAGAAGAAGAAGAAGCTTGCTGAACTACGAAACCAGGCTGATGCTCTGATCTATTCCACAGAGAAGGCCATAGTGGAACTTGAGGAAAAGCTTGATGCAAAGAAGGTCAGAGATACCAAGAAAGCCGTTAAGATGGTCAAGGAAATGATGGATGAAAAGAACGTCAAGGAATTGAAGACAGCCATCGATGACCTGACCGAGAAATCACAAAATCTATTCGCTGATGCATATAAGGATATATCTGGAGGCAGCGAAGAGGGCTATGAACCTATAACCATCAAATGTCCGAAATGTAAGAAGCCCATCAAGATAACCTCGCCAAAGAGACCTCTGAAAATCACCTGTCCTCACTGCGGTGCAAAGGGTACTATCAAGGGTAATCCCAAGAAAGCACCTGCCAAGGAGGAGAAATCCTCTGAAACGGAGGAGAAGAAGGAACGAAAAGCTCCAACTTCGAAGAAGACAGTGAAGAAATCACCACCTAAAGCAACAAAAAAGGCCCCGGTCAAAGAGGAGGAGGAAGAAGAGGAGGAGGAATATGAACCTGAGGTCATCGACTGTCCCAAGTGTGGAACAGAGATCGAGATCGATACACCGGACAGACCTGTAAAAGTACAGTGCCCAGATTGTGGTGCTAAGATAAAGATCCTCGAATGATCTCCATATAGGACCGGTAACCGGAGGTTTCGGTATCCGGTCCTCTTGAATATTCGAACTTGGATAGAATAAAATATGATCAGGTCATACGAGAGAACCCTAATCGAAGGTGACCCCCTTGGTGGAAGACTATTATGCCATTTTAGGTATCGAGGAGGATGCCACCCAGGAAGATGTTAAAAGGGCCTATCGGAGACTGGCTAAAAACTATCATCCGGATCTCAACAGGGATGAAGAGATTGATTCTGCAGACAATTTCAAGAAGGTAAAGGAAGCCTACGAGATCCTCTCCAATCCTTTGAAGAGGGAGAAATACGATCTTGAGCTTTTGAGAAGTGGTAGATCCCAGGGTGGTGTAAGGAAACAGGAAGTTCAGGCTCCTTCATCAGGATATCAATATCAAGGTCCTCAACTGGCCCCACAGAGAGGATCCGATGTCAAGATCAATCTCACAATAAAATTCGCAGACTCATTCAACGGGATGAAGAAGACTGTGGATATATCCATGCCTATCAAATGCTCCAGATGTGATGGGTCTGGATCTGAACCCAATACTCAGGTATCCCAATGTCCAACCTGCAGAGGATCAGGAGCTCTTCTAGCTCCCAGTTCAAACCCCCCAAGGTTACATCAACCAGAGGGTTATGTGTTCGACATGCAATGGGAGGGGTATCCTAATGCAGCAATTCTGTTCAAGATGCTCTGGGATCGGTCTGATCAATGGTATAGACAAGGTCCCTGTGTCCCTTCCTGCAGGAGTCGAGGATGGGGCCATAATCAAACTGAATGGAAAGGGTGGTCATGGTCTTGGATCTGGGCCCAGAGGGGACCTGATGGTCACAGTTTCTGTAGATGAGGAGACCAATATGAAGCGGGTCGACAATGACCTGTATATTGAGGAATCCATTTCACTTCCAAAAGCTGTTTTCGGTGGAAAACAACGGGTCATGACCCTTGAGGGAAGAAGGACGCTCAGGATCCCTCCAAAGACCAGGTCAAGGACCGAGTTCCTTATAGAGGGGGAGGGTTTCCCGGACCCGGTTACAGGTGAACATGGTGACCTCTATGTTGTTGTTTATATAGACCCGCCCGATGAAATCAATGAACAGGCCAGAAAGCTTCTCAAGAAGTTCGCTTTTGAGATCGGTGAAGATCCAGATGATCTGGGCATATGACCATTTCATCCAATATGTTTATTTCATATCGTGATTTTCCCGGTGTAGGACACTGGACATGATAACTCTGGTAGGTATTGGCCACGTATTCTCAATAAAGGATGCAGTGAAATATATCATTTTCAACCGTAGGCCGCATGCCGTCTGCATCGAATTGGATAAATTCAGGTTCGAGATGCTAGATAAAGGTATGGATAGATCAAAAGATGCTCCATTTTTAATGAAAAGGCTTCAAAAAGTATACGAAAAAGCGGCCAAATCCCAGGGGGCTACCGTTGGAGAGGAGATGCTAGGTGCTGTTGAAGCCTCCCGTGAAATGGGGATACCACATTTCTTCATCGATGTTGAGGCAACACCCATGGTTTCTGGACTGATCCAGGGAATGACGCTGACCCAGAAATTGAAACTTGCTGGTTCCGTTCTCGGAGCGTCTGTTCTACCAAAGAAACAGTTAGAGAAAGGACTTGATGTAATTGAGAAGGATCCGGAAAGAGCCATGGAGGAGTTCGGGAAAGTATTCCCTGACCTGAAGGAGAGGATCGTTGATTATAGGGATTCGTATATGAGTAAAAAGATCATTTCATTAAACCGGGAACATCCACATATTCTCGCGGTTGTCGGTCAGGGACATATGACCGGGATAAAGTCCCTTTTAAAAGGACGAGACCTTGATATCATAGATCTGAAAGAAGTGAATAGGATAGCTGGAAAATTGACAAGTGGTGAGATCAAGCTCGTCCACCCTGAGAATATCAGAGGTAATGGGTCCCTAAGGTTATCCTTTGATGTTGAGGCCTGAGCCATATAACCATTTTATAGTAACTAAAGGATTGAGGAGAGGGTAAGTAAATGAGATGGAGGATAACCGGTGCATTTATTCTTTTCATCATTATAGCCGTTTCCACGTCTATTTACGGTGGTCTCATTATTTACAGGAATCATCAACTGGATACAAATGATGGTTCAACCGAGGTCACAGGGATCGTCGTATCTTCAAGTTCAGATCCAATTCAGGGTGCAATTGTACAATTGGATAAAAGTGAGATCACAACGGGTAGTGATGGAAGGTTCCATTTCCGAAATGTATCCGTAGGTATGGTCGATCTCGAGATATACAAGGAGGGATTCATACCTCTTGAGATAAGATGGCTTGTATATCCAATGGATGAGTTGGACGGGGACCTTGAAAGGTCTCCCAATAATATTTCCACGGAAAGGACCATTGAACTTTTGCGCGAAAGGGAGCAGATCAAGATAAATGAGATGGTCCCTAACGGGTACTATCGATCTGATAATCATGGGAGGAGATCCTTTGATGATAGGACGAGCCTTCGAATACGGATCAGATGAAGCCCATCTCAAAGAGGAGACCGTCATTAATGAGACATTGGTCCTATCACTTGAAGGGAATGGTACATTCATTGTTAGGGTCGGTAACGATTCAATCAAATGGAAGAACCTCCCGGGATCAGCGACCGATATCACAAACACCCTAGAATGGTTGTACGGACTACGTGAAGACCCCGGAATTACAAAGGTGAAATTTGAAATAGACCTTTCAGAACCACTTTTGGGAGGATCCTTTGAAATGACGTTGGTAGATCCCCTGGATGGTCCGGTTCGTATCGATACGGGATCAAAAAGTGAGATGGTGAATAATATTACAATATATGTTCACTCTGGGATATGTTCCATTCTCATATCGGGCCGGGAGATCAGGGATCGTGAATACAAGGGGATAATCGTCAATACAACAAGTGAAAAAACCCTTACTTTGGATATCATTCAAGCAGAACCTGACACCATGTTGGAAAACCTTGACCTATCATGGAACTATACAATCGGAGGTGTTTACATATGCCTTTCCATGATCTTCCTTACAGGTTCATTCTTGACAGTAAAGGGTTATAAATGGACCTACCTCATAGTAATTGCACTGTTGGGATTCCTAGGTAAGAGGATTTTACCTGGGACCTGTACCTATCAATCTGGTCATTTCCATTGTTCTGGTACTTTTACTGCTTTTCAGCAGGGAGGATTTTGAAAGGAGGAGGAAGGACCTGGGAAAGTAGTTCAAAGGACCCTTTCCCTTTCCTCATACCTTGCGACGGTCATTTGAATGTCCTCTACGATCCTTTGAAATCCGGACCTTGCGGAATCAACGAAGGAATCATCTTTCTCGAAGACCGTAAAATGTGGACATCCCTTATCGAAGTTCTCCCTTCCTTTCTCCATTGTATAGGGGAATATTGCACATGCTGTAGGTCTGTTATTGTATACGGAGCAGGACCCATTCTTAAAAAAGATGCAGTCTCCATCAATGAAGATCAGTTCTTTTAAATTGTGACCGTGCTTTGACTTTCTGGCAAATGTCTGTTCGTAATGCCCCATTGTAAGGAGTCTGTTAAGATCCTCATGAGTGAGGATCACCTCTCTGTCATGGCAGCATAGACTACAATTTAGATCACTACATCTGGTCATATATGCATCCCGTCCCGAAGGTCAATCTTACAATGATAAGGAAATATTTAAAACTAGTGTACTCAAATTCCACTGGAGATCTGAGAACACTAAAAGTGATTCCAGTTTATAGTGAAAATCTTTAGAAAAAACCGAAATGATCTATTGAGTCAATCGACCATCCGAACGAAAGAAATAAGTAAACATGGAGGATTTAACGGCGAAACCCTTTGGTTCCTAGAGGTATATCAATGGTTGACCTTGAATATGATAAGATCAAGACCGGTCTTTTCTCCGGAAAGAGCGTGGGATATGAATCGAAACTGATCAGACCTACTGCTACCGGTGAGGTCAGGTCTCTTACGATGTATGATTATGAAACCCAAAAGAGAATGGGAGCTCTTGAGTATGAGATCGATGGTAGTCAGGTAAAGGTGAACGGATTCACTTTCAGTGAGTGGAAGGATATGAAATATCCTGAAGGTTTCATCAAATTCTTCCTCAAGAAGATGAAGAAGAGGGGGATCTCCAAGGTCATCGTGGAGCTTTATGATACGGGACATACAACCCATAATAAACTCACTGTTTTCAAGAACATGAAGTTCAGGACTGATAATACAGGAAATATGACCGGATATCAGAGCTGGCTTTTGATTAGGGATATTTGAGGGTGGTATGTTCCATGATGCCCGGAAGGATGAACCCCAGACAGATGGAGAGAATGATGAGGAAGATGGGGTTGAACATGGAGGAGGTGGAAGGTGTGAAGAGGGTCATAATCGAGACGGAGACAAAAGAGATGATAATTGAGGGTGCCTCCGTAACGATAATGAATGTTCAGGGTGAGAAGACCTTCCAGATCCAGGGTAAATTGACAGAGAGGTCCTTGGGCCAGGAGGTGCCCGAGGAGGATATTCAATTGGTCATGGACCAGACAGGTGTTGAGAGGGAAAGAGCTGTAAAGGCCCTAAAGGACGCTGATGGAGAACCTGCAGAAGCGATAATAAGTTTGATGGGATGATCCAATAAGACTGGGAACCCCCTTGGCCCTCCCCATCATTGGATATAAACCACCTTCTCGATCAGAATAAGAGAAGGTATGATCAGCACTGGGGAGTTAGGCAGGATCAGGAAGGATCTTACGACCGAAGATAATGGACTCAATGTATCTGTAATAGATAATCTGTTGAATGATCGTCCAGGGCTAGAGAGATCGACCTTGGAAATGGATAGAATGATCAGTTTGTTGGAACAAATAAAATATAACCCATTTGATCGATGCACTATCAAGTCCGATAAAGGGGTAAAACCGATGGAGATCCTGATCCCACCCTGGGGAGTAATCAACTTAAGGGGTCCCTCAATAGAGTCAGTGAGGAGATCCTTCTTCGAATATAAGGCCAAAGGTGCTGTACTATTCGATCTTCGTTTCGATACATTCGATCCCAGAGGAACTCCAGAGGCAAAGGCAAGATTCGGTGTTCACATCGTTCAAACAGCATCCTTCCTCAGGTCTTCCTGTATCGGATCTTTAAGACCTCATAAGTATGGGGGAATGGTTTCCGAGAATCTGCTTCCCGAAAGCTCAAGACTTGATCTTCTGAAGATGATAGCTTCACAGGGTTTTTCCTGGATAGAAATTGAGGAGGATATCCCTGGAGATACAAGGAAGGAGATCATCGACCTTGCAAGGAGATCTGGTACAAGGGTAATGATAACCAAAGTCCTTGATGGGATAACCGAATGGGCTCCTCCGGATGGTCTGGAAACGGAAGATATTCAAGGTTACAAGGTCTTGGTTACAATCAACGATTCGAATGGATTGAAAAAAGCCATCAGGACATCTCGAGGTATTAGAGCCTGGATCCCTGGAAAGATGACGGTAATTGAACCGTTCGGGGGAAGCAAGAACCTGACCAGGATATTGGGTCCCATATCTATCTCCGATATGGTATATATTGATGGGACAGAGATATCCGGTGATCTTTCCAAGACCGATCCTTCAGGACATGATATTGACCGTTGGTCCGTTTGGAAGAACCTTGGAATTATCGGAAATGATATCTCAAGCGATTGGTCCCTCTGGAATAGGGAAATGACACCAGAAACCTCCATCTATCTTCAGATGGGCAGGCTGGACAATGCTGAATTCAGGAATCGGATGTTCAATGCTCAATTCAACCATTTATCCATGGATGCAATGATGGTCCCAATTGGTTCCGATTTCGGCGACTCGGTAAAACAGCTGGATATGGCAAGGTCAATGGGTATGAAGGGAATTTTCATTGAAATGCCTCTCAGGACCAGTGTTGCAGGAATGATGGATTGGGTAGATCCAAGGTCCGCAACGGTGGGTAGTATCGATGTCATATCATTCAGGGGGGGTAAGGCATGTGGTTTCAACTCTGAGATATATGGGGTCGGTGACCAGATCCATATCTCGGACATCACCAAGGGATCCAAGGCATTGATACTTGGAACAGGAGCCAGTGGAAGGTCAGCTGCTGTAGCATCATCCATGATGGGAATGGATACCTATATCGCCGGGAGCAGTCATGACCGGGCAAAGGAGATAGCAAACAACTTGAAAAGTAGAATCAAGGGTACATCCTTCAAAGCTCTTTCAAAACCAGGAACAAAGTTCGATCTGATAATCAATTCCGTACCCTTCGAGACAAGATCTGTTAAGGGAGCTTCGGATGGTACGATGGAGATCGCAGAGATAGTAAGGGGATTGGAACCATCATACGGAATGGACCTGTATTATAAACTGCAATGGACACCCTTTCTCTCCTCGATCGAATCACGGGGAGGTGTACCAATATCAGGTGTAGATATCCTGATGAGGTCATCATTAAGGGCTTTTAAACTGATGACAGGCGCCGATGGTCACGAAACGAACATGAGATCGATTATCCAGGATATAATCCTGAAATGATATTTCATTTTTTACCTATTCAATTTTCCGCAAATTGGACAGGTCAATTCCGATCTTAGTAGGACGGTCCCACATCCGTCACATGTATTTTTCAGAGAATCAGACACAAGAGATTTGGAGATCTTCCCATTTTTTCTCTTAGGTGACCTTCTCGATCCTACATCTTTGGTGATGATCTCTTTTCTTGATCCGAGCCGAGAACCGCATGCCCCACATCTTTCATCTGATGGACCCACCATTTTTCCGCATTTTCCGCAAAGATATTCCTCTCCGGTCAGTTCGACCCCGCAGTATGGGCAGTGTTCCTCTGTTCCAGCCAATGATCGACCGCAGTCTGAACATTTTATCTGTCCCGGAGCCTCCACTATACGGCTTTTCTGTATCCTCCTTCCCCTGAAATATGCCCACGTAATGAATATGAGTGTGATAGTGAGGATAAGGACACCAATGGAACAATACCAGTCAGGAAGGCCCAATATCTTATCATTTTCCGCTTTTTCCTTATATATCGTTACATTAAAAGACCTGATATCCGACCATTCAGATCCCACCAGGTGTTGTTCTGTGACCACATGGTCACCACTTTCTCCAAATTTCACCTCTGTCATATAGATGTCGATGCTGTGAGTCTGGTTCGATCCATTATTGAGGATAACAAAGGAATAGTAGAACTTCCCTGAGATACTCAATCTTACTCCCATTACAGGAGAGCTCGAGTCGTTGACAACCAGGATCTGTATGGTTGTCATTTCCCCCTTTTGAGGTTCTTCCGGGTGGATGAAATATGATCCTGGTTCATCTTCCGATCCATTGGTTGGGTGTAGGATCAATATCAGGACCGAAACAATGATGAAACTGAAAACAGTTGGAATAGACCACCGCATATCCATGAAAGGACCTTTTATGATTTAAGTACCAGAGGAAAGATTGATAGGAGTTACGACATATTCAGGTATCATGGGGATCAAGCTTACAGATATTGTTGTGAAGAGACAACTCTCGGAAAATGAACTCCGTGGAAAGATTGTTGCCTTCGATACCTACAACATGCTTTATCAGTTCATTTCATCGATCAGGACCTCTGAAGGCTATCCTCTATCCAATTCGGATGGGATCGTAATATCTCATCTCAAAGGTATCCTATCAAGGATCTCCAACCTCATTAATAACGGAGTAAAACCTGTAATGGTGTTCGATGGGAAACCCCATGAATTGAAGAAAGGAACTCTGGACCAGAGAAGGAAGAGAAAGGAGAAAGCGATCAAGGACTGGGAGCAGGCGATCGAGGTAGGTGACCTTGCAACTGCAAGGACCAAAGCAATGCAGACCTCTCACCTCACAGAAGAGATGGTGGAACAGACCGTTACACTCTTGAGATATCTTGGCATTCCCACAGTTAAGGCCCCATCTGACGGAGAAGGGCAGGCATCTTACATGTGTAGGAAAGGTGACGCTTATGCCGTATCTTCTCAGGATTTTGATTCTCTTCTTTTCGGATGCCCTCTCCTTGTAAGGAATCTAGGAGTGACTGGAAGACGTAAGCAACCTGGAAGGAGATCATACGTTACAGTACTTCCCGAGGTGATCTCCTTAGAGGACTCCTTGATCAATATGGGAGTATCAAGGAAGCAGTTAGTTGATATGGCGGTGATGATAGGGACCGATTTCAATGAGGGTGTAAATGGGATTGGTCCGAAGAAGGCCCTGAAACTTATCAAGGAATTGGGAGATCTGGAAACTGTGACAAAGGTGAAACGCTTTCCTCTCCTCGAATACCAGGAAGTAAGGAAGATCTTTCTGGAACCTTCTGTGACCGATGACTATTCCATTGATTTCAGGAAACCAGATGAAGAAAAGGTTCTTGGAATGCTTGTTGGTGATCTAGGTTTCGGAGAAGAGGGAGTTAGGAAGAACCTGGATCTTATTTCTAGGTCAGATCATGATGAGGCCGAAAACGAACAATCATCATTGGATATTTTCCTTTGACCGATCCTTACCTTTTTTTTTATAAAAAAACTATCCATCGAAATGATCGATAACAGTGTGTCCGTCCGTATTGAAATCCCTGGTAACCTGAGCTGGAGGTTTTCCGATCTCAGGTTCTTTCATAGGACCAGAATATATTTTTTCAATTTCCGATTCCTTTCTGGACCTGTGGACCTGCCACCCGATAAGAGCAGAAAAGAGTAGGGCGATAATCACAACGATCAATATGATAAGGATTGTAACCGGGTCCTTCCTTCTTTTCATCACTAACTTCTTCCGGGATCATTTTTATTGGAATATCCCCCAATTCAAGTATCTCACCTTCCTCAACTGAAAAGTCGAACTTGGATTCCTTATACCCAGGGAAAGAGACTATCAGATGGTTGTCACCCTCTAGGACAGCAAGGTGGAACCAACCGGTCTCATTTGTCTGGGTCCTTTCACCCGACCTTACTCTTATTGAAGCATTGGATATAGTGAATCCCAATCCATCGGTGATCCTTCCAATGATCATACCCCTTCCCTCGGAGAGATCGAATTCAGTTGTAAAATACCAGTCAAAGGGAACAAGAGGATTTTCCGCAATATCAAATCCGGTTATTCTCAGGGAATATTTCTTACCGTATTCCAGAGTCATAGAGGGATCGAAGGTCAGGTTCCTTCCTTCCCAGGAGAAATTCCCAGATACACCCTCCATATCCAGTGAGATGGATGTGAGGTCCATATCCTCAGAAAATCCTATCATCAGGTTTGTGCTCACATTCACTCCGGTTCCGGTAGGTTGGAAGGAGGTGACAGTTGGTTGAGTGATATCATAATGGAATGTTCTTCTTATGGATACCGTATTTTCAGCTCCATCAATGACGAAGAGTTCTATGGTGTGGGTGCCATCCTTTGGGAAGGATATCTTGATCGGTTGTTCCTTTTTGAAATATTGGGGTTGTCCGTCGTCAATGATAAGGGTCGTACCCGTTATTCCTGTCAGGAGATCAGTACCAGACCACTGAAGATTGAATTCCCCATTGTATAAGCCTCCTTCTTCAGGATGTGTTATCTCCATTTCTGGAGGGCTCATGTCAACAATGACAGTTCTTTCAGCCGATATATTGTTATCAGCGGAATCGAAAGCCCTGATATAGATATGGTGAGAACCTTCGGTAAGGCCTTCCACCTCAAATTCTCTCACCTCCCCGATATCGATCCAATCGCCACTGTCCCATCTTATCTTGAAATTGGAAATACCCGAGATATCATCATCCGCAAACCACTTGAATGGGATGGTTCCGGTGTTATTGATATAGAATTCATGAGGTGAGATGATATCAATTCTTGGTGTGTCCGGATCAACTGTGAGGTAGACAGTATCATTTACCCTGTTCCCGGCCTTGTCCCTGACCCTAATGGACACGGTATGAGGTCCTGGAAGAAGATCAGAGATAGTATATTCCATGTTCCTCCCTGCCCATTTGAACTCATCCCCATCTATGGATATGAAGAATCCATCAAGCCCTGAGATATTGTCACCTGCTACCCATGTCAAGGTAGGAGAGATGGTTCTTGAAAGGATACCTCCACTTTCATTGGAATCGATCTTGATAAAAGGATTTGAGACATCTACAACAAAATCCACAACCGCAGTTTTGTTGTGCTCGGCCAGATCAAAAGCTGTTACGTAGACTGAATGCGATCCTTCGGTTAGGTCATCAAATGTCTTGTTTTCAAACAATCCGTTGGACACTGGTTCTTCCCCATCAAGTGAGACCTCGAATCGGTCCAGGGCAATATTGTCCGATCCTGTGAACAGGACGTTCACCGTCCTATTATTGAATATATCACCATCCTCCGGTTGATCGATAACTATCTTTGGTGATATCGTATCTGGAGAGGATTTGATCCTTTTGCTTTGATTGCTTAAAGCTATTGAGTTCTCTGCAATTATGTAATAATAATATGCTCTTCCAGGCAGGACATCGAGATCTCTGTAAGCCAATTCTGTTCCAAGAACAGAATCAAGAAATAATTCTCCCCCCCCTCTCTCACTTCTGTAGATAAGATATCTTTCGATCTTGACAGAAGGACCATACCAGGGAGCGTTCCAGGTAATATCGATGTATGCGGATTGAGGGTGTGGTTTCAGATTCCATGGAGGATGGAATACATCTGGCATGGTGGGATTCTTCAAAGGTTTCATATCCCTGGTTCCGTCACCTACAATCGGGTAAGATAGATCCACGATCCCATCGCTATTGCCATCGACCCCTCTCCAATCGAACCAGAAGTTCCCCCTTCCGGATGTGGTATTGTACCATAGGTTGCCCGGGTTCAGGTCAAATGCTTGCACGCTCTCAACATCGAAGAAACTGCTGGATCCGTTGTTGTAGTATAGATGATTTGAATGGACGATGTTTCCGCTTCCTGAATTGCAGTAAAGATCCACCCCAAAGGAGGCGGATTTCGCTATGTAATTATCGAATACCTTGTTATCAATTGACACGACAAGATCTATTCCTATGAAATTCCTGGTGACAATGTTCTCTTTGATAGTATTCTCCTTTCCATTTGATATATAGATACCGTATCCATTGCTTCTTGGTCTGTTTCCGAAAATATCATTATTATCTCCAGAAACCCGTATTCCCCACCCATTGCCAAAGGCTGAATTATTGATGATCAAATTATGATCGGACTGGACCATGATACCGATATTGGAGCATTCATCCAGATGGTTGCCTTTGATCAGATTCTGATCTGACAGGCCTGAAAGAAGAATGCCATCGTTGACCATCCTAGCAATAATGTTGTTGGTAATGGAATTCTCAGGGGAGTCCACCAGTCTTATACCATTGTATCCAATTACCACCTGATCATCCTTGTCAAGGTGATTTTCAGTAATAATGCAGTCCGATGATCCCACAAGTCTTATTGCATCAGAGGAGATCATAGCATAGATAAGGTTTCCTTTTATTGTGACATTTGTGCAGGAAGAGAGTTCGATCCCAGCTTCGTACGCGATCGTCACATTAATATTTTCAATGACAGTGTGGAGATCACATCCAATGATCCTGATACCATAATCACCCTGGGCTATGATCCGGTAATCGGATATAATGATCGGATCCTGTTCGGAGCCATCACCTGGCCATCCCTCGGTTGAAGCTGTTGATAAAAGATCTGAATTCCCATCAATTATGATCGGTGAATGTTGAACACCATCCCTGGTTCGAAGTGCAGATATGGATCCTTTTTGGTCTCCAGGGATCATATTTATGTTTAACATGCCGATGATCAAAAGCATCAGCGGAAGAAGCATGAGGATTTTATTAGTTCTCAAAATGACCATCTCCGGTCCAGGTTATGTCAGTTACTATGTAAAGGATAATGAAAAACCTTTCCTGGACATATGCTGGGCTTTTAATGGAATGGAATGGATATGAAGGCGAGTGAGGCTATTATCATCCCTCTTTTCAAGGCTATCTGTGATCCTCTAGCCCCTTGATCGTTAGGGACAACTGAGTAGAGAAAGAAAATGTCTGCAATAATGACCAATGTGATATAGATAAGGTTAAGGTCCATGATAAAGGCAACAAAGAGGCTTATCAGGACTGCTATAAAACATAGAACGGAAGCGATCATTGCAGATCTCTCAGGTCCTATCCTTATTGGAAGAGTTTTCCGGAACTGACGATCAATTTCCATATCCTCTATGTCCTTTCGGACCTCTCTTGATATATTGATCAAAGCCGCCATTATCGATATACCGATCAAAAGGAAGCTGAATTCATTCATCAGAGAGGATCCGAAGAGGAATGGAAGTCCGGTCAGAGATCCTACTGCAATATTTCCTATCAATCCCCTTTCCTTAAGGTAGAACTCATAAAGTGAGATGAGTAACATTGAGATTATGAGTATTATGAGTGGATATACGGTAACCGCAAGTATCGATCCGATGGATGTGAGGATTATTGAGAGAATCCAGGTCAACAGGAATGCAAATCTTGCTTCTTTCAAGTTCAATTTACCTAAAACCAAAGGCCTTTTGGGATGTGCCAATTGATCGATCCTAACATCTCCCAGATCGTTCAGAATGTTACCGCCTGATGGTACAAGGAATGCTGAAAGTGTTAAAAGTATTAGAGAAAGGTCTATCGAGAAGGGATCATCTCTTGCCACCGACCAGCCGATCCAGACCCCGACCGCGGCCAGGATGCCGTTCAGCGGTCTCACCACTTCCACCATGGCCTTTATCGGCACCATGGTCTTCTGAAACCCCCCCGTTGTGATTTAAAGGATTCGCCCCTCTGATGAACAGTAAGAGACCGATAGCTGAAATGAAAAGAAATGCCAGAACGGAAATGATCATCCAGGCAGGATCGAATCCTTCATGATTGCCCCCATCGGGTGAAGGATATGAGAGTATTATTTCGTAGGTCCATGAACCATCCTTTCCCGAAATATTCAACCTGATCGATTCCAAGGTCCCGTTAATAGGTGATCGGACAGTGATCTTAAATTTGATCGGATAGGGTATTCTCTGGATATTGGATGGGTCCAGATCTACAGAATAACCTTCCTCCAGTCCCTCTATCTCAAAGGAGACAGATTCGATTATTCCATTCTCAGGGGTCAGGTTGAGTTCAATCATACCTATCAGGGACCCCTTTTCGCCCTTCTCAAGCTCCAATGTGGAGTTGGGACCTTCAATATTTAGGTTGATGATCGGAGGTCTTGTGTCGACCCTAAGAGAGTCATCCCTGGTCAATTCACCTGATGAACCCTGAACGAATATGAAGAACGGCCCCTCATCATTGAGGACCTTTACGGTGATTTCGATCTCAGCGGGTGGAACTACGGACGTTTTCGAGAAAGAAACATCGAGACCGTCAACCTCTTCGATCAATGATAGGTTGACCCTTTCCGAAAATCCATTAGTAGAGATAATGGTGACCTTGATCATTTCCTCCTCACCTTCATCAAGGATGATGCTTGATCCCTCTATGAAGATATCGAAGTCCTCAACAGAACTCATCAGAACATCAATGGAGTAACCAATGGCTCTCTTCCTGTTATCCGAAGATGATCCAATAAGGAAGAACTCATGGTTCCTCAATTCTGCTCCCGGTCTTACCTTCACTATAGATGAAACTGGGATCGGTGACCCAAGTGGATCCACAGCGCTTCTATTGGAATCTATTGATATCCCTGAGGGCAGGCGAGAAGGTTGAAAAGTGAAGGGTGATCCAACATCGGATTCGCTTAGTACATTGAAATTGAATGTCCTCTGCCTGTCCCTTCCAACCGAACCGTTGAATAATCCAACCGAGAAATCCACTGATTTATTATCCTCAGTCACTTTCACATCAATTGTCCTCAAAATGGGTCCATTGGAACCGCTCAAAGTGAAACCGAATTCATAATCTCCTGGTTCATTTAATTCTGGGAAAATACAGCTGAACATGCCGGGTTCATTGATGTCTGGAGGTTGAGTTATTTCAATATTTGTTCCGATCACAGTTGGTGTAAAGGAGACGGTCCCATCATACCCTCCTTTCGACCTTACAATGAAAGGTATTTCAATGGATTCGTTCACCGAGATCGTTGTCGAATCGAAAGGAAGGATAATATCCAATCCGGGATCATCGTGATGGATCATTGTCAGATAACCCAGTCCCGATAATGCGAAGACCTCATTTCCTTTATGGTATGGGTCGAGGTCGAAGATACCAGTACCCACCATGATATAATCCTCTCTGTAAAGCTCCTTTACTTTGAATTCCCCATCATAATAGAGTATTGCAATTCTGTTATTGTAGGATGCCATGGAGATAACTGGTTCTCCATCGATCTCACCGGATTCCAGGCCATAGACCATCTTCCCCTCCAAATGTACAATTTTCTTAGAGAAATGATCCCCGTCAGGATAGATCTGATAGACATCACCGTTAAAATTGGACGCGTAGATCTCCTTTCCAAAGATGTTGGGGTCCATGTCCAAAACCACAAGATCAATAACCGAAAAGCCAAGGAATGCGATATCCCTGCTTGTCCAATTACCCGGAGAACCGGTTATCAAAGTAACATTACGGTCTATCCCGCTTACGATTATCTCCTTGCCTGGTGTTTCAGGAAGAAGATCATCAACGACACAGGCATCCAGAGCGAAATTATCCTTGAAAAGGGTTTCAGCTTTCCAAACACTCCCTACCCTGGTCAGGAGAGTCGCTTTGTGGTCTTCTCCAACTACTACGATCTCAGGTCCGTCGTTCTCCATATCGATCTCTGCGATAGCCACTTCATAAAGCCAGTTTGTATCTTGCCAGATGATTTGAGAATTCCATTTTCCGTTGTCGTAGGTGTACAATCGGACTGAGTCGTCAGAATCGACAGATACGAGTTCGTCACCCTCTCTATCCGGGAGAATATCACCTGCCGTGAGAGAATAGACCTCGGCCGGATCCGTGGAAACATTGTTTACGAAAACATGCTTGATAAGTTCTGTTTTCCAGGACATATCTGATCCGTATGTTACTGTGATCCTGCCGTTCCTTGAACAGGTTGCCATCTCTGTAAAACCGTTGCCTGGGATCAGGTCTCCGAAAGCCGCTCGATATATGAGGTTCGTTTCCTTGTATAGTCTTTGGTATTCAAAGTCTATGAGTCCGATGTCCTCTCCTTCCGAGGATCCCTGTGCATCGATGTCCTGGGGGATGAAATGAAGGGTTAGGGAAATTAGTATGAGGATCGATACCTTTGATATGAGAGGGGTAACATCCATGTTACATTATCCATAATACCTGATATTTTATCATATCGGTTCATTAAATGGCAGGACAAAGAAATTGGTCTGACCATCCAATATGAAAAAATCTATTTCGTAACATAATCATGGGATATAATAAGAGATTGTCCTATAACATCTATGCTTTAACTGCCATATAGTTAGTTAAAGTTAAAAAAAACACTTTGAATTGACCTAGGAAGTTTCAAATACCAGTTTTCACTAGGCGACCATACCGGGAAGCGGTCCTTTGACAGATGAAGAATCCGAGATCAGGGAGGCAAATTTCAGGAGATGGGCTGAACGCTATCCTGACAAAGTTGTCCCCGAAGAAGTCCTCTTCAACAAGATCCGAAGAGGGGATAAGATATTCATCGGCACCGGCTGCGGTCAGCCTCAATATCTGGTAAAGGCCCTGATGAATTACATACAATCTCATCCCAAAGCCTTCTTCGATGCAGAGGTATTTCATGTATGGACATTGGGTGTGGCTCCATATACTGATGAGAGGTATAGATCCAATTTCAGACATAATTCTTTCTTTGTTGGAAACAATACAAGAGATGCAGTGAATACTGGACTGGCAGATTATACCCCGATATTCCTTTCGCAGGTACCGGAAATGTTCTACAGCGGATTGGAACCAATGGATGTCGCTCTCATTCAAGTCTCAAGGCCTGATTCACATGGGTATGTTAGCTTGGGTTTAAGCGTGGATATTGTAAAGGCTGCTGTTGAATCCTCAAAACTGGTCATCGCCCAGGTCAATAGCTTCATGCCCAGAACCCATGGGAACACCTTCCTTCATATTGAGGACATAGATTACATAGTGCCACATTATGAACCTCTGCTTGAATATGAGCCAAGTATCCCAGATGACATCTCTCAATCCATTGGAGGATACGTTGCCAGGATAATAGAGGATGGAGAGACAATCCAGGTTGGATACGGTTCAATTCCCAATGCGATCCTTTCAAACCTTGATAAAAAGAAGGACCTTGGGATACATACAGAACTTTTCACAGACGGTCTTGCCGATCTGATGAGGAAGGGTATAATAACCAATGATAAGAAATCCATTCATCGGGGAAAAGCCATTGCTTCTTTCTGCATGGGAAAGCCATCCACCTACGAGTTCATCGATGATAATCCTGCGGTAGAGTTCAATACCATTGATTATGTTAACAATCCTTTGACAATAGCTCAAAACCATCGCATGGTGGCAATTAATTCTGCTCTACAGATCGATCTTACAGGCCAGGCCACTGCTGAATCCATCGGGACTACTTTCTACAGCGGGATCGGCGGGCAGGCTGATTTCATGAGAGGTGCAACCCTTTCGCCCGGGGGAAAGACCATTCTTGTCCTGAGGTCTGCTGCTTTGGACAATTCTGTATCAAGGATAAGTGCCCTACCTCCCAGAAGGGGCAGGGGTCACCTTGAACCGGGGAGATGTCCATTATGTTGTTACCGAGTACGGAATAGCATACATTCATGGGAAGAATATTAGAGAAAGGGCAATGGACCTTATAGCTATTGCACACCCCAAATTCAGAAAGGAACTTATTGAACAAGCAAAGGAACTTGGATTGATCTTCAAGGACCAGGCATTCATACCCGGTAAAAGAGGCGAGTACCCCGAGCATCTGGAGACATACAAGACCACTTTGGAGGGCGATCCCATCCTGCTCAGACCGGTAAAGATCTCCGATGAACCTCTTCTGAAGGATTTCTTCTATTCGCTTTCTGACAAATCCATTTACCGCAGATTTATATCATCCAGAAAGGACATGCCACACGAAAGACTTCAGGATTTCGTAATAATAGATTATACAAAAGAGATGCTTATCCTTGCAATAGATCAGAAGGGTGAGATGGAAGTGGTCCTGGGAGTAGCCCAGTACGGTATTGATGAACATTCTCATACTGCAGAAGCTGCATTCGTAATCAGGGACGATCACCAGAAAAAGGGAATAGGCACGGTCCTTCTTCAGTATCTGACAACTCTGGCAAAGAGAAGGGGTCTTCTCGGATTCACGGCCGAGGTCCTTCTTGAGAACAGTTCTATGCTACATCTGTTCGAGAAGATGGGTTTCGATATTCAGAAAAGGAGCAGTTCCGGTGTGTATGAATTGAAAATGGCTTTCAGAGGGATTTGATGATCAACAACATGCCTGATATACGATATCTGTTCGAACCAAGATCCGTCGCAGTTATCGGTGTCTCAAACAACCCTGGTAAGATTGGCTACAAGATATTGGACAATATCATTTCCGGAGGATTTCAAGGAGATGTCCATGGCATCAACCCAAAGGGGGGGGTGGTAATGGGTAATGAGATGAAAAAGTCCATTCTGGACATCGAAGGAGATGTGGATATGGCCGTTATATCGATACCTGCAAAGGCTGTATTCGGATCAGTCAAGGAATGTGGTGAAAAGGGTGTGAAGTTCCTTGTAATAATCACATCGGGTTTCTCCGAGGTCGGTAACAAACAGGAAGAACAAGATATTGTAGAATACGCTCATGAAAATGGAATGAGAGTGCTTGGTCCTAATATATTCGGCATATACTCAGGGGTGTCTGAATTGAATGGAACTTTTGGGTCCAAGGATGTCCTTTCAGGAAATGTTGGGATCATTACCCAGAGTGGTGCACTGGGAATTGCAATGATAGGCAAGACAGCCATAGAGAACATCGGTCTTTCAGCGATGGTATCCCTGGGCAATAAATCCGATATAGATGAGACGGACCTCCTTCAATACTTGAGATATGATGCAAAGACCAAGGTTATAATGATGTACATCGAAGGGATCCAGAAAGGAGAGAGGTTTATTAAGGCCCTCAAAGAGGTCACGAGAGAGAAACCCGTAATCGTTATAAAGTCAGGGAGATCAAAGAGAGGGGCCATGGCAGCGGCTTCCCATACAGGTTCCCTGGCGGGTTCTGACAAAGTATTCGATAAGGTGATGAAGCAGTGCGGAGTAATGAGAGCTGATACCCTGGATGAGGCATTCAACTGGTCAAAGTTCCTGGCAACAGCACCCATTCCCAGAGGAGAGAACACGGTTATCGTAACCAACGGTGGGGGGGTGGGGGTAATGGCAACCGATGCCTGCGAGAAATATGAGGTCAATCTCCTGGATGATATCAACCTAATGACGGATACATTCAAGGATGCAACACCTGATTATGGCTCACTCAAGAATCCGGTCGATATCACTGGAGGTGCTGTATCAGAGGATTATGATCTGGCAATTGGTGCCGGTTTAATAACGGATAAGATCGACTCAATGATAGGTCTCTATTGTGAGACAGCCACCTTCGATTCAGAGAATCTTGCAGGAATGGTAGAGGAAAACTTCAAGCTATACCAGAAGAAGGGTAAACCGATTGTTTTCTCTCTTCTTGGGGGAGAAAAGGTCGAAAAAGCAATAACAGTGCTCAGGGATAGAGGAGTCCCTGTTTTTAGTGATGTAGACGAGACAGTTCAGGTCCTGGGAGCACTGTATAAATTCTATCGGATAAGGAACGAAGAGAGAGATTCCCCACTTGAAATAGAAGTTGATATTGAAAGAATATCAGATATCATCTCTCGGGTAAGAAGTGATGAAAGGACATTCCTCCTTGCTAACGAGGCAAGGGAGTTGATGGAGATCGTTGGAGTCCCTGTCCCTAGGTCTGAAGTTGCAAAGAACCTGCAAGATACAATTGCATTTGCAGAAGATATCGGATTCCCTGTTGTAATGAAGGTTGTGTCCAAGGACATAATACACAAATCCGATGCTGGAGGTGTGGCCCTTGATCTGGTGAATCGGGAAGAAGTTATAGATGCATATCAGGCCATTATGACAAGTTGCAGGAACTATGACAGAAATGCCGTAATTGAAGGTATTGAAGTCGCAGAGATGGTGAAGATCACATCAGAGACGATAATAGGGGCCAGACAGGATCCAAATTTCGGACCAACGATAATGTTCGGACTTGGGGGCATTTATGTCGAGGTAATGAAGGAAGTATCGTTCAGGGCCCTACCAACGACCCGCAGGGAGATACTGAGGATGATAAAGGAAACCAAAGCCTATCCTCTTCTACTTGGAGTAAGGGGTGAACCGGAAAGGGATATCGATACGGTCATCGAGGTAATAGCAAAACTTGGTTCTCTCATCAGGTCATGCAGGGATATCTCCGATATTGAGATAAATCCCCTAGTGGCTTATGAAAAAGGAAAAGGTGTTAAGGCTGTCGATGTCAGGGTATTGTTAACAAAGGAGAAGGGGTGATAGAAGATGGATACCATAATCATAGCGTCATTGAAAGATGGTGTCGGAAAGACATCAATGATCGTAGGTCTTGGAAAGGCCCTTAAGAAGGATTTTGGATATCTGAAACCATTTGGTGAGAGGGTTCTTTACAGGAAGAAGAGACTTTTGGATTATGATTCCGCTCTAATAAGGAACCTGTTCGATCTTGATGAAGATCCAGAGGATATGTCCATAGGCTTTGACCATTCAAAACTTCGATACATGTACAATGAATCCACGATCATCAAGAAACTTGAGGAGATGAAGAGTGCCATCGATCCGAAGAAGAACCTGCTTATCATAGAAGCTGGAAAGGATATGATGTACGGATCATCCGTCAATCTTGATGCTTTCTCGATATCCAGATATACCCGGGGGAGCTTGATCTTCGTTATTAGTGGGGATGATGACTCCATCATAGATGACCTTACCTTCATCAAGGATCATCTGAACATGCCAGGTCTAAATTTCAAAGGTGTAATAATCAACAAGGTCAAGGATGTCGAGGATTTCATGGATATCTATTCGGAAAAGATCGAAAACCTGGGTATCAATGTCCTTGGAATGATCCCGTTCCAGAAGGATTTAACTTATCTTTCCATCGGCTATATCTCAGATTTTCTCTTTGCCAAGGTCCTTGCAGGAGAGGAGAATTTCTCGAACAAGGTCAAGGAGATATATATCGGAGCTATGAGCGGGGATGCAGCATTGAAGAACCCACTTTTCTCCAAGGAGAATAAGTTGATCATTACATCTGGAGATCGTGAGGATATGTGCCTCGCCGCTATCGAGAGCGAAACAGCTGGAATAATCCTAACCAATAATATTCTCCCCTCCTCGAAGATAATCAGTCAGGCGGAAAAGAGAGGGATACCTCTGTTATTGGTTCCCGGTGACACTTTTCATACTGCAAAACAGGTTGACGATATGGAACACCTCATAACAAAGGATGATAATGAAAAGGTCGATCTGCTTGAACGATTGGTTGCAGAGAACATTGACATGGACGCGATCTTGGATTAGAGTTCTAACATGATATTATTAGATACATTTCATTCAGGAATGCGGTCTGTCAGGTAGGTGTATTCCACTATCAGATCAAAGCTGTTCCCCTGATCTGTGAGCCCAATGACACCAACTCCGGGGAAGAGGTCCCCTGCATCCAGCATTTCTATTGTAATCAGATATTCACCGGTATAGTTCATATATTCTACTTGACCTGAGAATGCCTGATCAATTTCGATCGAACCAGGCTGACCGTGAGTGTTTGAACCAGTTACTGATTCCCTTGTCAAGTTTACCATTCCAATAGATGCTCTGAACGAATCAGGATCGTTCTCATATGTTCTTATTATCCTGCGGCTGTCAGGTTCATCTGTCCAGCTCAGAGATAAATTGACATTTGTTAGATTAGGATATGTAATATTGATCGTGAACTCCATGGTCCCACCTTCATTGAGATATTCAGAAAAGGAAACAATTTCGGTATTGCTGAAAAAAGAACCATTCCTTCTATCTTCCTCATCTGTTTCATCACCGGTATATGTGGTTGTCCCGGCACTCATCCCTGCAAGTACCATTACACCAATTAATGAATAGACTCCAACATAGGAGAGTCTGGAATTGAAGAAGTTCTTTCTTGTAGTAACGATCCCATTTTCCGAGGAGATCCATTTATTGTAGAGTAGGAAGTTGCCAATGGATATGAGGCCTATGGAGACATATATCGCCCAGAATAGTGAAGGCATCTCCAACTCCACTGCAATCTTATCGAACATAACACCCCCAAATATGGAACCGAAAACGTTCCCTGCAGCTGAAGGAAGGAAAGCATAACCCATGTAGAGAGCAACTTTTTCCTGAGGAGCTATCTTGGAAACATATGAAATGAAATTGGGGTGGGTCATGAACTCTCCGATGGAGTAGATGAAGATTCCCAAAGCCATGGCATAGACAACCGGAAAGAAACCTAGGAATCAGGAGACCCAGAGAGAAAAGCCCCATACCAACGATCATCAATTTCAGCGAAGCGAAACGGTCCATGAACCTTGAGAGGAATGGCCCCAGTGTGATTATAGTTATAGGATTGATAGCACTGATGAGTGGTGCCGTAAGCCACACAGCCGGTTGAATACCAAAATTGGTGTAGTATATGGGAAGGAAAGTATGCATCGAGGAGAAAATGAAGAAGAACCCAGCATAGATCAAAAGGAGGATAGCGAACTTCTTGTCCCTTAGGACCAGAGCCATCTTCTTGAACGCATTGACGATCTTTTCTGTGGGATCTTTGGGCATGGGATTCTTGTAGAAAAGGATCGTTATCAGAAGATTTGCGGTTATTAGGACCGTTCCAACAAGAAATGCTATCTGGGCAAATTTTTCAGGGATCAGCAGTCCGATCCCAACCATTGCAATAGCCGAACCCCAGTTGATGGAAAGATAGTAGATCGAATAGGCTGAGTTCCTGTGCTCCTTTTCAGTCACATGTGCTATAGTTGCCGATACCATAGGTTTGAAGGCTCCAGCACCTATTCCCCATGCTATTATCAATGGGAAAAATGCAAGGTAGGACCGTGTGAAGGTCATCAGAAGGTAGGCGGGGATCACTATAAGGAACGCAGTGGTAAGTATGAGCTTATAACCGAACTTCCTGGCAAGGGATGCTGATATCAAAGGTATAAGATAGAGAAGGAATACTAATAGAGCGTAAAGGAATCCGTATTGGGTAGCGGAGAATCCAAGGTTATTGTAACAATGAACCGGAAAATACCCCATTATACCGTAATAAGCACCCCTTTCCAGAAGTTCAAGGGTAATAACGACCCAGTATTGGAGATTATATGACCTGAAGGTCTCTTTGATCTTCTGGAATGCCATCCTTTGGGTCCTCCGGGTGTCTCGGAATAAACGCCCAAATTATAAGTACTTTGATGATCTGGATGGATAAGGTAATCAATGTGTTTTTCATATTCCATCATTATGGTGGTAAGTTATGAAGTTCAAGATATTCGGGAATAATCTGCAGATAGCCAAACTGATGCTTGAAAAAGGGGAGAAGGTATATGCAGAAGCCGGAGCACTTGTCATGCTCTATGGCGACATAGAAATGAAAGCAAAGGCCAGAGGAGGTTTACTGAAAAGCCTCGGAAGGAAGCTATTGACAGGTGAGACGTTCTTCCTGACGGAGTTCACAGCAAAAGGGGATGGATATGTGGGTTTCGCAGGAAATGTTCCTGGAACGATCTATCCGATAGATACTGAGATGGACGGAACATGGATCGCCCAGAAGGATGCATTCCTGGTGGCGGAGGATTCCGTGGATATGAAGATTGCTTTTCAGAAGAAATTGGGTTCTATTTTTTTCGGTGGAGAAGGTCTGATACTCCAAAAATATGAAGGGAAGGGGAAGGTATTCATCCATGCTGCCGGTGATTTCCTTGAGATCGAGCTGAAAGAAGGTGAGAAATTGAAGGTGGATACAGGATCTGCTGTTGCCTGGGAAGAGTCGGTCCAGTATGATATTACAAGGATCAAGGGTGTTGGATCCATGCTCTTCGGCGGTGAAGGTCTCTTCATGACAGAACTGAAAGGTCCTGGAAAAGTCATAATCCAATCCATGAACATAAGAGAACTGGCTCTCGCTCTTTCACCATATATGGCGGCGAGAGGTCAATCCTCCGGAAATTCCGGAGGTGTGGTTGGAAATATCATAGGGAATTCATTCAATTGATATCATCTTTGGATATGGAACTCTGATAGGTCTCCGTCCTCTTCCACCCACTCTATCCTGGCATCATCCACTCTGGCAAACGGTTGCGAGGTCTTGTTCCATTCGATCAGGTCAAGTATGTTCTCCTTTTGTCCCTCCACCAGACTTTCTACAGAACCTTCGGGGAGGTTCCTGACCCACCCCTTCAGTCCTAGTTCCAATGCCCTTTTCTGACAGTTAGCTCGGAACCATACACCCTGGACCTTTCCTCTGAATATGATGCGTGCTCTCGCCATCGGAACGATATCAACCTTGACCTTATTGTTCCTTTCCTGTAATTGGTCAAAGATCGGATAATTCATAATAAAAGTTTTATCATCTGGAATGGGATGGAAAGATTTATACTACAGCTGTCCATAGCACCCCCGCCTGGGCACCTCCTTTTGGTATGATACAAGGATGTTTTCAGGAACCCACTGACCGACTTTGCGGGGTATTGGTATGAAAGACACCACCAAAATGAAATCAATGGACGGGAACACTGCAGCAGCCCATGTCGGGTATGCCTTTTCAGATGTTGCCGCCATCTATCCGATCACGCCTTCCTCTCCTATGGGGGAGATCGCGGACACATGGGCTGCTCATGATAGGAAGAACATCTTTGGGCAAGTGATGAAGATCGTCGAGATGCAGTCCGAAGCAGGTGCTGCAGGAGCCGTGCATGGTTCTCTATCTGCAGGTGCCTACACAACAACATTCACTGCTTCTCAGGGACTTCTATTGATGCTTCCGAATATGTACAAGATCTCCGGCGAACTCATGCCGGCTGTCTTCCATGTATCTGCAAGAGCCCTTGCAGGTCAGGCCCTTTCTATCTTTGGCGATCACCAGGATGTAATGGCCGCAAGGGCCACCGGTTTCGCCCAGTTGTGCTCTGGATCTGTCCAAGAAGTGATGGATCTTGCCCTTGTTGCACATCTTTCAACGATAAAGGCACAGATCCCCTTCATATCATTCTTCGATGGTTTCAGGACCTCACATGAGATCCAGAAGATAGAGATGATCGATTATGAGGATATGGCTGGTCTGGTAGATTGGGATGCTGTGAAGATCCACAGGAACAGGGCATTGAACCCTGAACATCCACATCTTCGTGGAACAGCACAGAATCCGGACATCTATTTCCAGGTCAATGAGGCTGCAAACAAATTCTATCTGGCAGTTCCTGGTATTGTTGAAGAGGAGATGAAGAAGGTCTCCGCTCTGACCGGTAGAAAATACAATCTCTTTGATTACATCGGTTCTGAGGATGCAGAAAATATCATCGTGATGATGGGATCAGGAGCTGAGGCAGCACAGGAAGCTGTTGATCATATGATGACAGCCGGGAAGAAGGTAGGTCTTATGAAGGTGAGACTTTATAGACCCTTCTCTGCAAAGCATTTCCTTGCTGCTCTTCCCAGGTCAGTTAAGAGGATCGCTGTTCTTGACAGGACCAAAGAGAATGGTTCTTTCGGTGAACCGCTCTATCTGGATATCTCGTCTGTCCTTAAAGAGGCAAAGAAGGATATCCTGGTCGTTGGGGGAAGATATGGAATGGGTTCCAAGGATTTCACCCCCACAATGACCAAGGCCGTTTTCAACAATCTGGACCTTGCAGAACCGAAGAACCATTTCACAGTTGGGATAATCGACGATGTGACATTCAATTCACTTCCGTTGGATGATATCATTGATGCATCTCCTGAAGGTGTTGTAAGGTGTAAGTTCTGGGGTCTTGGGGGAGATGGAACGGTGGGAGCCAATAAGGATGCCATCAAGATCATAGGGGATAATACTGACAAATACGCCCAGGGTTATTTCGCATATGATTCAAAGAAATCCGGCGGTGTCACAATTTCCCATTTGAGATTTGGTGATGTTCCCATTCATTCAACATATCTTATCGATGTAGCAGATTACATTGCATGCCATCAACCTTCCTATGTGGAGAAGTATGATCTCCTGGAAGGGATCAAGGATGGAGGATCTTTCGTATTGAACTGCCCCTGGTCAATTGAAGAATTGGATGAGAAACTTCCAGGAAGGCTTAAGAGGATCATAGGTCACAAGAAGGTCAAATTCTACGTGATGGATGCCCTCAAGATCGCCGATGAGGTCGGTCTTGGAGGCAGGATCAATATGATCATGCAGACGGTGTTCTTCAAGCTATCAAGGGTCCTACCTGTTGATAAAGCCGTTGAACTTCTGAAATATGCCATTGAGAAGACCTACGGAAAGAAGGGTAAGAAGATAGTGGATATGAACAAGAAAGCTGTAGATATTGCAATAAAGAGGATCGTCGAGGTCCCGGTACCGGAATCCTGGAATGATGCCCCTGATACAATGCCTGAAGTGAAGGGTGACAGGCCGGATTTCATAAAGAAGGTCGCAGATGTAATGAACTCCATGAATGGAGACAAACTTCCGGTGTCGGCCTTCACTCCAGCAGGAATATTCCCACCAGCCACTACTCAGTATGAAAAGAGAGGGATCGCGGTAAAGGTTCCCCAGTGGCAGCCTGACCTCTGCATACAGTGCAACCAGTGTGCATTTGTCTGCCCCCATGCTGTGATCAGACCTTTCCTTGTAACCGATGAAGAGGCAGGGAAGGCTCCATCCGGATATTCTGGTATCAAAGCATTAGGACCTGGAATGGAGGGATACCAGTTCAGGATCCAGATCTCTCCTTTTGATTGTACAGGATGTGGAAACTGCGCTGATATCTGCCCGGCACCAAAGGGAAAAGCCCTTGTAATGGAACCCCTTGAATCACAGGTGGGAGTCCAGGGTCCTCTATGGGACTATTTTTCAAAGATCCCGATGAGAAATGGTGGAATGAACAAATACACTTTGAAGGGTTCCCAGTTCCAGAAGCCCCTTTTCGAGTTCCATGGAGCCTGTGCTGGTTGTGGTGAAACTCCCTATGTAAAGGTCATCTCCCAGCTTTATGGGAACAGGATGATCATAGCAAATGCAACAGGTTGTTCCTCCATTTACGGAGGTTCCGCTCCTGCGGTTCCATGGGCCCTTGATGAGAATGGACACGGTCCTGCCTGGGCCAATTCTCTATTTGAGGATAATGCCGAGTATGGTTTCGGCATGAACCTCGCCGCTACCCAGAGAAGGGAGAAGCTCCATGATCTTGTTTCAGATGCTATCAGAAATGATATCGATAGTGAGTTAAAGGAACTATTCAAACAGTGGCTTGAGAGTTTTAGCAATGGTGACAGGTCCAAGGAACTTTCACTTGAAATCAATGCCATGCTGGATAAAATGGATAGGTCAGGGGTCCTTGAAGAGATATATGATCTGCACGACCTTTTCACCAAGCCTTCCATCTGGATATTCGGTGGGGACGGATGGGCCTATGATATTGGTTACGGCGGATTGGACCATGTTGTTGCAATGGGACAGGACGTGAACATTCTGGTAATGGACACCGAAGTATACTCGAATACTGGTGGTCAGTCCTCCAAGGCAACACCTATAGGATCGGTTGCCAAATTCGCAGCTTCCGGAAAGAAGACATTGAAGAAAGACCTGGGCTTGATGGCGATGACCTATGGAAATGTGTATGTTGCAAGTGTTGCCATGGGTGCTGACAAGAACCAGTACATGAAAGCCTTGAAGGAAGCGGAAAGTTACCCAGGACCTTCTCTGATAATCGCGTATTCCCCATGTATCAATCACGGATTGAAGAGGGGAATGGGTCATTCGCAGGAAGAGGAAAAGAGGGCCGTGGAAGCTGGATACTGGTTCCTTTACAGGTATGATCCCAGGCTGAAGGACCAGGGAAAGAACCCGTTCCAGTTGGATTCAAAGGAACCCAAGGGAGATATCCAGGAGTTCTTGATGGGTGAGGTCAGATACCATACACTCACTCTTTCCTTCCCCAAGGAAGCGGAAACCCTCCACAAGAGGCTCGCAGAAGGTCAGAAAGCCAAATACAACCAGTACAAGAAATTAGCAGAATCTCAGTGAACAACCAAAATATGAAAGGGACCTGTTCTCAGGTCCCTTTGTTTGTAATTTTTCAGATCTATATAAATTGAAAGAGGTCCTTTCTTAATACGGTTGCATTCCATGAGAAAGGAGAAGAGGCTCATCTGGGTCTTGACCGCATTTGTAATCCTTTTCATCCCTGTATTATTACTATCGATTTTCCTTTCAACCGGTTTCGGGATAATCTTCTTCGACCTATTCCTTATATTTGTGATGATCAACGTAGATAGGAAGAACAAAAGGAGACACAGGTACATTGTCCAGTGGATCGTATCGATAATTATCATTATCTTTGGAATCCTTGTTCTATTGAATGACCTGGCAGGATTGAATATTCGAGATCATTTCTAAGAGTGAAGAAAGAAATCTTAGATCGATGAGATTAGATATTGTGAGAGTTCTGAAAAATCAAGTTAGTGATCATCCAAATACTCTATGAACATGAGTAATGGGATAGGGTTTTCTGTTGAAATATAAAGAGATTGGATTCGTACCGATCATAGGAAAATGTTATGTACCGATTGAATTATTGTATCAATTGGTGTTGAATTGGAACCTTATCATCCTGTTGTGTATAATCTTCAGAAAAGAGATGTTGTTAATGCTCACGAGGATACCGAGTATTACCTCGAATTCCAGTCAGGCATGAACCCTGTTCCCGAAGAACTGATGCACGGGAAGGAGGTCGAGGTCCAGATAGATGACAAGTTCCAGATATTCGGCCATTACAAGCATCCTATACTTGATTTCGAGAACTCCGAACTTGACATTGATGCCTTGCTGGACCATATCCCGAATAAGATAACCATCTGGTATTGATATTTCAGATGATTCATTTTTAAGCTGAGGAAGATGAATACATCTTCTCGATCAGGTCACCGTACCTTTCCATGATCACTCTTCTTTTATTTTTTAGGGTAGGAGTGATCTCTCCAGCTGCCTGGGAAAACTCTTCCGAAAGAAGAGTGAATTTCTTGATCTGTTCGAAATGGGCAAGGTCCTTCTGGACTGCCTCTATCCTTTTATTATAGAAATCGATGATCTCTTTTTTCTTGACAAGCATATCTCTGGAAGTGAAAGCTATACCTTTTTCCTTTGCATATTCTTCAAGTGCTTCAAAATAGGGTACCACCAGGGCTGAAATGAACTGTCTGTTATTCCCCACTGCAAGGATCTGTTCGATATAATGGTCCTTTCCAATTGTCAGCTCAACCCTCTGTCTCGCAATGTTCTTTCCATTGGATGTGATAATGATGTCCTTTATTCTGTCAGTGATCTTCAAGAATCCCTTGTCATCGAACTGACCCACATCTCCCGTTCTGAACCATCCGTCATAAAATGCTTCCTCGGTAAGATCAGGCCTGTTCCAGTATCCCTTCATCACATTGGGTCCCTTCACCAGGATCTCATCATCTTTTCCAAGTTTCACCTCCACCAATGGGGCCGTTTTTCCGACGGTTCCGAATCTTATATCGGTGGGTCGGTTGAAGGATATGATCGGTGATGTTTCGGTCAGGCCATAACCTTCACAGACAAGGACCCCCGCTGAAAGGAAGAACTCTCCTATTTCTTTCAATAAGGGAGCCCCACCGCAAGCAAAGAACTTCTTATCTCCTCCTACAATTGCTCTTAGCTTGGAAAGGACAAGCTTGTCAGCAAGCTTGTATTTCAAAGAGAGGATGGATCCTGGTTCCTTTCCTTCTGTCCTCATATTATTGTAGTCCCTTCCGACACCCATGGACCATCTGAACATTACCTTCTTTATAGGAGAGGCCTTCCTCAATTTCTCATTGGCACCGGAATAGATCTTCTCGAAAAGTCTGGGAACCGAGACCATCACTGTAGGTTTGACCTCTTCCATGTATTCACGCACTAATTTGTGATCATCCATGTAATGGTTCACAGCACCTGAATGGAATATGTAATACGACCAGGACCTCTCGAAAACATGGGAGAGTGGAAGGAAACAGAGGGATCTGTCTTCCGGTCCCACATCGAAATATGCATCCACAGTATCTATCTGGTGGAATAGGTTGGAATGTGTCAGCATAGCGCCTTTTGGTTCCCCGGTTGTACCAGATGTATAGATTATCGTTGCCAGCTCTTCAGACCCAAAACCGGAAAGTTCCTTTTTCATGATTCATATATCTTTGTCATTGGTGTCCATATTTCCATAGGTCCTTAAATGGGATGGTACCAGGTGAGGGTTTTTCCTCGAATGATATCACGATCAGGTCTTGTTCCTTTCTGAAATGTGAGATATCATTATATTGCTGCCTAGACCCTATCATTATCGCCTTGCTAGCAGAATCCTTTACGATATAACCAGCCTGATCTGGCGTACTTGTAGCATAAATGGGAACCGTAGTCGCTCCGATAGTGAGTATTGCGAAATCCCCAATTGACCATTCAGGTCGATTATCAGAGAATATTGCCACCCTGTCACCATTATCTATTCCCATCTTCTTCAGACTGAAAGCTATGTTTAGGATCCTTCTTGAAAGTTCAGAGTAGGAGATGGACTTCCATTCCCCATTTTCCTTCCATTTCATTGCAGGTTGATCCGGGAATTTGCTTCCTTGTTCAAGGATCATTCGGGCAAGATGTCTTTTTTCCATGATCGACCGCCTTTTTATTGGAATGCATATTGCCTTTTTACAAGTATCGTAGAAATGACCAGATACTTTCTGGGTTAAATGATTATTAACGAAAATGGGCACGTTCAGATAGGCGAAACGGAGAATTACAATCAGATTATAGCTCCTTTGTCTAACCAATAATTCGATTATAAAATTACTTTACCTTCTATGGATTAGAATTCACAAATCCTCCTCTAATTGAATAAAAATTATCATCAGTGGGCCCGTCCGGATTCCGCCAAAAAGTGATAAAACGATCCTGATCGCTTAGCCCATTCTACTTCTCATTTAAATCTTAATAAAGAATGGGCTCGTCCGGACATCGCCACAAAAATAATGACAAAATGATTAGGATCGTTTTTATGTCTGTCATTGATTATTGAAAAATTACAACGGACGGGCCCATTTTCATAATTATATTCAAATAAAAACCGAAAATGGGCCCGTCCGGATTTGAACCGGAGATCTTCGCCGTGTGAAGGCGACGTCATAACCAGCTAGACCACGGGCCCCTGACCTTTGCAAGTGCGTGAAGTGACATTACGATATAAATATTCCTTTATACCAGATATTTTTCAGGGGCCAGTTATATTACATATTCTGCTCTCATATGACCATGGTAAATGAAAGACACCACCACCATCATGGAGGTTTCACAACCGAAGGGACCTTTGATCCACTCCTTGTCTTCAAATTGTCAGGGATCAAAAAGGGAGATATTGTATTGGATGCAGGATGCGGGGCAGGTTATCTATCCATGATAGCTTCAAGGATGGTGGGAGATGAAGGAAAGGTCCACTCTTACGATGTTTTCACCGATGGAATTAACATACTCAACATGAGAAAGGAACACGGTAAATTCTATAATATCGATGCCAGGGTCCAGGACCTGACCGAATCACTTCCCTTGGAGGATTCCTGTATAGACATTGCGATATTCTCCAATGTCTTGCATGGTTTCATTATAAACGAGGAGATCCAACCCATTCTTAGACAATCTGAACAGGGTAGTAAAACGCGGAGGTCGTATAGTCCTTCTTGAATTTCTGAAAGAAGAGACCGCGATCGGACCTGATATCAGTGAGAGGTTCTCTGCAAAGGAGATAGAATCTCTCTTTAAACCTATAGGTTTCACAATGGAGCTGACCCAACCAATATCCGAAAATCATTATCTGGCAGTTTTCTTAAGAGAGTAGGAATTAATACATCCTTTTCCAATACCCTGAAGAAGCAGAGGTTTTAATATGGCCGATATAAGGGAAATAATAAAAGAGGACAGAGGTCTCCTCAAAAGGTTCCAGGCATTCCTTCCAGGTTACAAGAAGTACAGGAACTGTGAGGACCTAAGGATTTCCGACGACCTTTTGAGAAGGGAACTTGCCAAGGAACTTGGATCCGTTGAGGAAATCATAAAAGAGGGTCGTGATGAGGCTAACAGGAACATGGACCTCGACCAGGTTACAATAATAGGGGAACTGGTGAACAATTCCCACAGATTAACTGAGAAGGTCCGTCATGCGGAGCAAGGTTATGCTCCCTGGATATCAGGAGATGTAAGGTTCGAGGAGAAGCAGCTTACGGACCTGTACGATTACGACCTATCACTTTTCAATCATATCGAAAAGCTCAAGATCGTATCAAAGGCAATGAAGGACCAATACATGCTTAAGGACCCCAGAAGGTCATTGACAGCAAGAGAATTAAAGGAAATGATAAAGGAATTCGAGACCGTGTTCAGTGCAAGGATATCCAGGATTACGGATATCGCACAGGTGAAATAAGGAGGATGATTGATATGGGTATCTTTGGTGATCATAAGACCAAGAAGGAGAGCCTTGCCGGAGGCTCTACCTATACATGGGATAAAAAGGGTGACGAGCTCTTGTGGAAACTTCCAAAAAACATCGTTTGGAATGACAATATTGTAGTTAGGGAGGATGAATGGGCCATATTCATGAGAGATGGAAAAGCCCTCAAGGTTTTCGAAAGACCGGGAAGATATGCTCTGACAACTCAGAACATTGCATCATTCGGTCTGGCAGACATATTACAGAACCTGACCGGTGTCAGGCAGATAGGAGAGGTTACTTACGTTCAAAGAAGAGAGTTAAGGGGTAAATTTGGTACAAAAGAACCGATCACATTCCGTGACTCTGACTTTGGCATGGTGAGGGTCAGGGTATTTGGTCAATTCTCCTACAAGGTAACAGATCCGCTACTTTTCGTCACCCAGTTCATCGGGACGGAAAACATGAATTCTACGGGCCAGGTCGTCGACTGGTTCAGGGACCAGATCGTGATGTCCTTGAACGATATCCTTGGTGAATTAAAAAGAGACAAGAACCTTGCTATCGTTGACATACCTGCCTACCTGGAGGAGATCGAGCAATTCCTCCTCTCCAGAGTCAAGGATGATACAGAGCGTTACGGTATAGAGATCATGAAACTTTCTGGTCTTAACTTCAACCTCCCTGAGAAGATCCAGGAAGCAGTAGATAAGAGGGGAGAACTCCAGGCCCTTGGAGTAAATTATATGCAGTACCAGGCAGGAGAAGCCATGGTAAAAGCTGCAGAAAATCCCTCTGGCGGAAACCTAGCAGGTATGGGTGTCGGTCTGGGGGCTGGTCTCGGAATGGGAGCTGGAATGACCCAGGCAGTGCAAGCTGGAATGCAGCCACAGGAAAAGAATCCCTGGAAAGAAGATCAGGGAAAGGGATGGTGGTTCTAAATGTCCCAAATGCCAATCAGCTATCCAGGAAGGGCAGAAGTTCTGCAACAACTGCGGCCAGAAACTGGTAGAGGAGATCAACTGCATCAAATGCAGTAAACAGATACCTCAGGGAACAAGGTTCTGTCCCGATTGCGGAGCCAAACAGGTCATAGAATGCGGTAAATGCAAGACCGAGTTGGCACCTGGAGCGAAGTTCTGCCCAAATTGCGGTGAGAAGACCGAATAGACCTATTTTCCGAAAAAGGCCTTCCTGACATCAGAGAAGAAACCACCGACGGACTGATCAGGTGGGGGAATATCCCCCCTGATAACATCTCCGGAGGAACTGTCTATCAGTATCTGATAGTCCTTCTTTCCGTAGGTGAAATCTATTCTCCAGACCGGTGCATGAACGAATTCGATATCCTCGATCTCGAAATCATGTGATATGTCAGAGAGTTCGTTGACCTGTTCGGTGATCAGGAACTTTTGATGGTCCATTATCTCCACCTTAGCCATATCCTCAGCATCCTTCTCATCGAATTCAGCATTTAGGTATTTTGCATACCCTGGGATATTGGAAAGATTGAAATCCTCCTTTCCGGATAACGGGATCTCATATTCCTTTGTAGGGAATTTGGACCCTCTTCTTCCAAGGATCTTCCAGTAATATTCCCTGTGGAGCTTGCCATCTCTTGGCTCTTTCTCACCTGTCCTTGTGAAATAACCCTTGTAAGAGGATGTAACGTTGGTATGAACGATGTAGAATGGAAGGAACACAAGTGCCATCCCTTCAATATTGGACTTGGACGAGAGGTTGGAAGGTTTTAAAGGTCCATCACTCATCCATCTTTTCACAATATTTCCTATCTTCTTCTCATCGTTCATTGATGGAATAATTGAATGTTTCAGGAAGAAGTCCTTACCGGATGCTACATTCACAGCTGTTCCGCAGAATTCGCATGTGATCACTACTTCCCCTGCTTTCAATGAAAGTGGTGCTCCGCAGTTCTTACAGTTGATACCCTGTGTGAGTCCCATTTTCCATCCCTCATTTTCCTTAGGGTTCATTGAACAGGAGTTATATAGGCCTTTATCGATTCCAAGGACATGGCATCCATTACAACTCTGAAGATCAATTCATACTTCTTCATTGGAATGATGTTCCTTGTTTTCGGAGCCTTCATTGCAGCTATAGGATTGGTCTTGGGCGTGCCCATCATCGTTTTGGCATTCATTTTCCTTTTTATCATATTAATTCAGATACTCATATCCTCATCTGTTGTAAAATGGTCAACCAGGACACGGTATCTGAAAAAGGGAGAGGTCCCCTATCTGGAGGAAATGGTCTCCCGACTTGCAGAGAGAGCAGAGGTTCCTATGCCCAAATTGGGAATAGTGGATGATCCCACACCCAATGCATTCGTTTTTGGACTTTCCCAAAGCGGTTCAACCTTATCTGTCCATAAGGGATTGCTGGAACAGCTCAATGATAAGGAGATAGAGGCGGTCATCGGTCATGAGCTAGGGCATATCAAGAACAGGGACTGTATGTACATGACCATACTCTCGGTCATGCCCCTGATTGCTTATTACGGGATGCACCTGTTCCTGGTTGCCAGATTCTCAGGAAGAGGTAAGAATGCAGGGCAAGCGATGCTTGCCATTATTGCCATAGCGGCCATCTCCGCCGTTGTATATTTCCTGACCTCCCTTCTCATAAAACGGTTATCAAGGATCAGGGAATACTATGCAGATGCATATTCCGGTATGATAACCGAAGATCCTCATTCACTTTCTTCCGCTCTTACTAAGATCACCTACGGTCTGTCATTGGCACCCAGTGAGGTAAAAGCAAAGAACGCTGCAAGACAGTTCTATATTGGAAATGTTCAGAATGCACACAATGAGATGAACAGGATAATGAGCAACAAATCAAAATATGATCTGGATGGAGATGGTGTGATCGATGAGAATGAACTGGAACTTGCCATGGCTGAGGAGGCAAAAGGGTCCTCATGGGATTCATTGGGTGGACTTTTTGCAACTCATCCACCAACTTTCAAGAGGATACTTGCTTTGAAGGAAATGGAGAAGGATATGGATAAGGGAACGATCACAAAGGATAATAAATATGATAAAGTGGAGTTCTGAGTGGTCCAATTCTTCACGTTATAGAATATAACAACAACATTTTATACTCCTGAACAGAGTAATAAAAATGGAATGTACTCCTCAATATCCCATAAGAGATCAATAACCATCATTACATGGGCCGTTTTCCTATTTCTATTCATATTAAATTTTCAACCCTTATTTAATTCCATACCAATATTTGAACAGAGATCTTTAATTTCAGCTGAGAGATCATACGACCTGAGGATATCAGGTTGGACCTTTCCATGGGACAATTCATCTTTTACCAGTTTGAAGGATTGGGAAAGAGAACTGGATGAGGTATCGCCATACTGGTACTATGCCTTGGAAAACGGAACGGTCGTTTCATCTCATAATGATACCGAGGACCCAAATTTCATTGACCACTGCAGGACCAATGGAGTCAAGATCATACCAATGATCTCAAACAACCACGATCCAGCAGTAATAACAGCGATCATAAATGATTCTGATGTGCGTTCACATCACATTGATGAATTGACCAACATTGTAATAAGTAATGGATTCAAGGGAGTGGATATCAATTATGAGAATATACCAACACTTCTCAAGAACGGTTTTGCCGATTTCATTTCCGAATTGACTGACAGGTTCCACCAGAATAACAAGATGGTCTATGTCTCCGTATTTCCCAAGGTCTCCGATGATGAGGACAGGGAAGGACCTGGTGCCTACGATTACAGAAGATTGGGAGAAACGGCTGATTCCGTTAGGGTGATGGCCTACAATCTTCACTGGTCCTCAGCCCCGAGGGCAGGACCGATAACCGCTTTTGATTGGCTGAGAACCGTTATAGATTATTCGGTATCTTCGATCCCGCCACACAAGGTTTCGCTGGGAATTCCTCTTTTTGGATATGACTGGGTAGTTGACCGGAAGGGAAAAGCCCTCTCAATAGCTGATAACAGGTCCTTTCGAGAAATTGAAGGATTACTGAGCGATCCAGGGATTGAAAGGGATTGGAATGGTACTTCCAGAACACCTTTTCTTCGATATTCCGATCCATCAGGAATACTTCATGAAATAGATTATAATGACGCAGAAAGTCTTCTCCATGAGCTTCTTCTTGTCAAGGAATACGGTATTTCAAGGATAAGCCTTTGGAGGTTGGGAAATGAGGATCCTCTTGTTATGAAATATCTGAAAAGGATACAAAAAGAAGGGATCTCAAACCTCCCACCATATATCAACATGGGTCAGAACATTGAAGGTATGAAAGGTTCCCCTGTAGACCTAGGACCTGTAAGAGCATACGATGTTGACGGTATCATAACTTCAATGAAGTGGGACCTTGGAGATGGGTCCTCTTCGGAGGAATTGGAACCTGTTCATATCTATAAGAAAGGAGGATCATATGATCCGATCTTTACCGTGATAGACGATAAGGGTATGAAGATGATCATGGACAAAAGCGTTCTCATTGGACCTTTTGCAGATTTCGAGGTGGAAGGTATCCCTGAAGTTGGATCCATCCTCATTTTTAATGCGACGATCAGCTGGGACCTAGAAAATCTTGTGAGCTATACGTGGGATATGGGTGATGGGACCTATTATTTCCATTCCGGTCCGCTAATAAGTCATGCTTATGGAAAACCAGGTGATTACAATATAATCCTTACAGTGATCAACAATAGAGGTTACACGGACCGTATGGAGACAGAGATATCCATTCCAGACATGGAGGATCCAATTGTTGAAGGGGGGGGAGATATCAATGTTTGGGAGGATTCTGATGTCCTTTTTGATGGAAGAGGTTCATATGACGATTCCGGTTACCTTGATCTTTTGTGGACCTTCCATGATGGATCAACTGTAATTGGCTCTACTGCCGTTTTTAACTATCCGGAACCTGGTGAATATCAGGTAATATTGATTGGAACAGATCCTTCAGGTAGGTCCAATACCGACATTTTGAATGTCAAGGTCAGGGATAGAACACCACCCGAGATAATGGCCGAATATCCGACGGATATCCTCCTTGGAGGGGAAATGACCATCAACATTTCCAGGTCAAGTGACAATGTGGGTATAGAAAACATCACTTGGAAGCTACCTTCGGGTAAATTGCAGTTCGGATTGACCGAACTTACATTTGAACCACCAGCAGCGGGAGTATATCATTTCACGATCGATATCATGGATAGTGAGGGGAATTGGAACTCCACTACGATCAAGATCCCTGTTCATGATCTTGAATCCCCTACCTTGGAGATGATGGTCGATCCAGCTCCGGCGAAATGGAATGAAACCTATCTTTCTAGGATCGAAACACCCTTGATCTTCCAGGATCGTTCAAACCCTGATCTTTTACTTGTTGTCAATGTAACCTACCGATTCCTGCTAACAAAGATCTTTGATCGGTCAGGTATAGGATACATGAACTGGTCATTTGGGGATGGATATTCTGCTTTCGGTGGATCTGTCTATCATAACTACTCCCTTTCGGGGGAGTATATTCTGAGCTTGGTCGTGGATGATATTTATGGAAACAGGGAAAGAAGGGATCTGACCGTGCTGGTTGTTCCCACGGTTAATTTCACTCAGAATTTCATCCAGACCTATCAAACGGTTTATGAAAACGAAACCAACGAAACTGGTAAGGATCAGGGAAGTGATCTCCCAATAATAACAGGTATCGCCGTTGTTGTGATCCTGTTATTGATCATTATCATCCTCGTTTTGGTAGAGGTTGTTCAAACCACTAGATCGATCCTACTAAAAAGAAAAGAGGAGGATGATGGGATTTGAGGTCCATCATATTCTTGTTTTTATCCGCTCTTATCATCCTTTCATCATCACAGGGATCAATAGCAGTCACAGGTGATCGGTTGGATCAGGAACCGAAAATTGATCCGACCAGAGGACAACTTGTTCTGGATGAAGAAACCTATGAATACCGTTCAATGTGGATCGAGGGATATCAAATAGTGAATATCTCGGAAGTTCAGTCCGTTGTGGAATTAGCCAGAAAATTCAATTTTAATTGTCTGTCTCCATTGATAAATGGTGATTACAGGGGTGTATTCTACGACTCGAAGATATTTCCAAAACATCCGGATGTAAGATGGGATTTCGATCCATTAATGGAGTTGATCAAGGAGGCCCATAAATACGGTATCCAGGTCCATCCCTGGTGGCATACTATGGTGGATCGTTTCTTCTATAGTGAACATCCGGAATGGGGTTGTGTGTCCAGTGGTGGGAATCCAACCGGATCATGGATCAATCCGGCCTATCCCGAGGCCAGGTCATATGTTAAAAATGTTACGATGGAGATGGTTACAAATTATCCTATAGACGGATTGAAATTGGATACAATCAGATATCCGAACTCGGCCTACTCTTATGATAGTTACACCATAGAAAAGTTCAATTCATCCGGGATGTCTGATTTCAATGTTTTCAGGATACAACAGATAACCGAGACCGTGGATCTGATATATCGATCCATCATGGAGAAGAAACCCTGGCTATGGGTGGGAGCAGATATTTTTTCCTCATCCTGGAGCAGGTTGAATGGAGTATTCCAGGAACCGGAGGTCTGGTCAGGTGTTGGCACCATAGATTACGTTACTCCTATGCTTTATACGACGTCCATCCCTTCCTACTCCTCAAATTTACAGACGGATCTGGATGGAATGTCCTGTCCTGTGGTTGCAGGGACCTATATCTTCGTTCCAGGGAATACTGCACATGGTTCTGTCCCAAACGAGACCGCAGGTATCCAGTTGATGCTTGATCAGGTGAATTCAGCATTATCCATGGGAGCATGGGGTATCTGCGGATTTGCGTACAAATTCCTGAGAGAGTACCCGTCCTATGGGCAGGCCTTAAAGGACGGACCATTCTCGATCAAAGCGATCTGTCCAATAAAGGAACAGAGTATCCCGGTTAAGAAGACAATTTGGGACTTCGATACTGATCATGACAGGGAAGGATGGAACCTTCTGGATGCCGGCCATTTCTATCCCGATGGAGGTGTATGGTCGGTTTCAGGATCCACCGATGCTAAATTCCTCTCGCCGAGGTTGAACCTATCTTCTACCGACATCAATGTATTGGAGATCAGTCTCTTATTGGAGGAAGGTTCAAACTGCACTCTAAAGATCTATTGGGGTCAAATAGCAGCAAAGATGGATGAGAACCGGATGATCGAAAAGGTTGTCAATGGAAATGGTGAATGGAACCTCCAATCAATACATCTGGATCAAGATCCACGCTGGGATGGGGTGATCACCTATCTTTTCATTGTACCTGTTTTCGAGAAAAGATCTAACATTACCATAGATCTGGTCAGCCTTCACTGGATGCCTTACTGTATCAGAGAATTCGCATATCTCGGCCCTTTCACCGCCGGTGGTGATCAGGACCTACTTGATAGAGAGTTCATAGAAAACGAGGGAAACATTCTTCCAAGTCCAGGAGAGATCATGGGAGGTAGACAATGGGACCTTCATACGGTCGATCGGGACCTTATCGATTTCAGACTGGTTTTTGGGAAACTGACCTATAATGTCGTCTACGCTCACATTTTCGTAAGATCGAATGATGAAAAAGAGATCGAGCTAAGGGTAGGTTCATCTGATGGACTGAAGGTCTGGGTAAATGGGGAAATGAGCATTTCATCAGCCAAGAGCAGGACAGTGTCACCGGATCAGAATATCACCATTGTCCGTCTGGAGAAAGGGATGAACTCTCTTTTTATTAAACTAGCGGGATACATCAATGAATTCTCATATTACATCCGTTTCACAGATATTGGGAATCAGACAGTCCAAGGTCTTGAATACTACTCGCATATACCATTGATCGAAGGTCCCGAGATATATCTTGAGAACGGGACATGGCTGACATCGCATGATATTGAGGTGTCCTGGTCCCAACCGGGATCATTGACCAGGATCTCATCGTATCAGGTATCTTTAGATTCAACCGAACCAATTATCGTTGAGGATCCCATTCTGTCCTTGTTGGGATTGGAAGAAGGTCCACATAGTTTGACCATTAATGCAATTGATGAGCTAGGGTTCAGGGGGTACTCGACCACAGTTGAATTCGGAATTGATACAACAGATCCGGTTGTCACTGGTCCATTCACAGAAGGGGATTATACAAATGATAATTTGATCAAATGGAACTGGTCTTTGGAACATATTCCAGTATCAGGTCTCTTCGGGTATGAGGCCGAGGTAAGTTACAGGTCTCCAGATGGTTCAGTTTTTATCACAATGGACCCTGAGATGGTTGGAGAAGAAAGTTATACTTTGAATAGGAGAATAATCGACGGTTATACTTATTACTTGAAATTGAGGTCGATCTCCAATAGTGGGAATTCCTTTACCTCGAGAACCTCAGATCCAATTATTGTAGACCTATCCGCTCCACCCGATCCAAAGGGCATAAGGACAGTATTACTGGATCCACTCAACCTTACCTACAATATAGATTGGGACGAAGTTGAGGATAATGTCAAAGATGGGCTGGATCATTATCAGGTTTTGATCAAGACCGGGATCGAAAATTGGCACGTCCTGATGGAGACCAGTTCAAATTCATTCACCTATAGCAGGAGTATCGGGACCGATCCCAGTTTCAGGATCCGTTCCATAGACAGGGCAGGAAACATTGGAGAATTATCCGATACAATTGAACTTGAGATGAAGGATCCTTTAGCAGTGATTGGTGATGTCAGCACAGATCTTGCAGGTGAGATAATCACAATAAGTTCCGAGGGATCAACGGACATAGACGGTTTGATCACAAAATATCAGTGGAAATTGGATGATAATGTGATATCCACGGATAAGGACCTGAAGCTGACGCTTGAGAAAGGAGTTTTCAACATATTATTGACAGTATGGGACGATACCGGACTTAAGGATGTGGAGGAAAGGATACTGATAGTTGAAGAGTTTGGTGAAAGTTCAATAAGATATTGGATAGTAAGTAGCTCAATAATGGACGTTTTTCTTCCTGTTATCAACTCAACTGTAATTGTGGATTCTCCACAGGAAGAAAAGGGGAAGGACCCTCTTATCACTGCTCGAGCCGATGTCATTCAAATCTTCCTACTTCTATTTACTGGACTTTTCATAGTGTCCATACTGATCTATTACTCACTGCTTTTCATGAAAATGAGAATTGAGGTAATACCCAATATGGATCCGGAATCTATTGATGATAATGAAGAGTTTGGAGGACCTCCTAATTGGAGGAACCATGGCAATGATCTGCCCATATTGAGAGGTACAGGTATTAGGTCACCATCACCAGTGAATTCCCCGTTAATGGAAGAAGGGAATATGTTCATGGGCGGGAATGGTCTCACTCCATTATATCCGGAATTAACATCGAGTTCGTTCGAGGATGACGAATTCATATTGATCGAGACTGATCCTTTGGAAGATCTTGACCATTCAGGAATGGCTGATACTGATGATCAATTTGAGATATTGGAGGAAGATCTTGAGGACATTGATGAGTTCCAGTCTTGTCCGGATTGGGATTGTTCGGATGAATTCGATCTGGAGGGAGACCTTTGAAGATGGTAAGATTGGTCTCGCTGGCCCTAGCTATAATCTGCCTGGCCCCGGTTCTTATCATTCCGGTTAACTGGGGAGTTGTATTGTCAGATCTCTCCATCAAGTCAACCGGAAGCTCAGCTCCGGATAATGATGTAATGGTCATCGTGTACAATTTCATCAATGCGTACTATTTCTTTTTCATTGTTTCCAACCTTCTTCCAATGATCTTCCTGACGATCAGTTCCTCACTGATCGTTGTAGACCAAAGAAGGAGGATCAAGGAATTAAAAAAATCAAATGGGATGGGGTATCATTCCGGTCTCTTTGAGGACAATGTAAATCCCAAAGTCTCTATCATCATTCCCTGCTATAATGAAGCTCTACATGTATCATCCACAATAACATCTTCATTCAGACAGGATTACAGGGGAGAGATCGAAATAATTGTGGTAGATGATGGATCTAGGGACAGGACCTGGTCCATAGGGAGTATCTTCAAAACCAACGAGAAAGGAAGGGAAGTAAAGGTCTACCATAAACAGAACGGTGGAAAAGCCTCTGCTTTGAGATATGGGATAACCAAGAGCACCGGTGAGATCCTTTTAATGACAGATGGAGATAGTGGAATACATCCCAATGCCGTATCCTCAGTGGTGGACACCTTCAGGGTACATTCAGATGCTGGGATCGTTGGAGGTTATGTGTTCATCAAGAACACCCATACAGGGATCCTGACGAAGCTTCAACAGTTGGAATATATAATCACTCAACATCTTATACGGATAAATCAGAGCGAGGATGGAAGCGTCCTGATCGCACCTGGCCCAATTTTCGGAATGAGGTCCGACCTTGCAAGGGCAATGCCTCCTCTTGAAAGAACTATTGTTGAGGATTGTGACCTGACGATGTCTGTAATTCCTACAAGGTTCTCAACAAGATCGACCACAAAAGCGATCTCATATACTACAGCCCCCGTTACATGGAAGCGGTGGTACATACAGAGGACAAGATGGATCTACGGGCAATTCCAGGCTTGGAGGGAGAACAAATGGCACCTTAAGAGGAATCCCTGGGGTCTGTATACTTATTTCACATGGGTCACAACCACCCTATCATCCTTACTGTTATTCTTTTCCATACTCTTTACCGTCGGTCTTCTCGCCTCCGGAAGTGAATATTACAGGTTCCTTGAGTTCATTTCAATTCGTTCAGCTCTAGTATTCTTAGTTTACCTCTGTGCAAGGGTGATGGTTCTCCTACAGTATGAAGAGGGAAGGAAGATGCTCCCCTTCCTTCCACTCAAGGTGATCTACGATCTCATCAACGGTATTCTGACAGCCTATCTATATATCAGATTCCTGACACGAAGGGGTGTCAGAATGTCATGGGGAAACAGATCAGGGGTGGTCCATTGATCGATACATCAAAAAAGGGGGCTGAGAGTTGTTTGAGATGTAAGGTCCCTGTAAATACTGATGAACTACTCTGCAGTGAATGTGGAAAAAGCAGTGGTTTGTCCTACATTATAACAGGTGATCTTCCATTCATAATGACCTTCATTTCAGTTATTATATGCTTCCTGGTATCTCAAATGGAGATTGGAGGACCATTTCATGTTCCCGGTATTGATCTTTCTTTGAGAACCTGGAGCATGCTTCTGCTGTCTATATCCGGTTTGTTCAACACATTGTTCATTCCATTCATATGGAGGTCGTTCCTTTCCAAGGACCTCTATTTCACTCTTCTTAGGACCATGGCACCTGTCCTGACAATATCCGGACCCATAGTCCTTATCATCTTCGGGCCATCTCCCGTATCGATCCTGTATTTTTCAATATCCCTTGTTCTTGGGATCAGCTTGATAATCATTACCAAAGGATCCCTTCGAAAGGTGGATCCATCGGACCTGATCCTGTTGTTGGTATCCTTTGCACTGATCTTATCCGGTTTCCTCCTCTCCCAGCGTGGTATTGGAGAATTCATGGGGATAAGTTTCATACCAAATTCCTTCATTACTTTCGTGGGTGCACTTCTATTTCCAGTCGCAATATTTAGGGTAGACCGGAATGTTACTATTCAGATCAGATCATCACTGGTTTTTCCTTCAATATTTATCGTTCTTTTGCTGGCCGCAATTTCAGCTGCTGTTCATATCAATGTAGGATCAGGAGAAGTTTCCGGTATCTGTTGGATGGTGACGCTGATCCTATTAATGATCGCGATCTCCCATGGGATCCTGAAAAGAAAAATGGATGCAGACCTTCTCTATTCGTTCAAGAACGGGCAATATAATAACAAATTGGCTTCTGAGTATGAGAAGGAAGGAGACACCAATTACCTGTTGCATTCCCTAGATATCGCCATCTCATCTAATCCATTCCATGGTCTGGGAGACATTCCTGAAAATGGAAATCTGATATTCAAGGTCCATGGAAGGGATGGTTGGTCCTCTATAGTTAAGGAGCCTGATGAATATGTTACTGCACATTCTGAGAAGGCCAGATTGCTTGCATCGAGAGGAAGGTTCATTGATGCGATAAAGGAATACAGATCTGCTCTGACAAAAGGTCCAGATCATCTGAAGACCTATTATCATCTATCAATGCTTCAGGCTTCCATACCGGGAAGATCGGAGGAATCAAGAAAGAATCTGGATATCTTCCTTACATCAAGAAAGCAGTTCCTGGCCAGACTTATCAATGATCCCCTCCTGGACCACTACAAGTTCGTGTTCAACGAACTTTTCAAAGAATATACCAAAACTCTGGAAAGAAAACGGTTCATTCTATCCAACCTTGGGAAAAGCGGGGATATCTGGTCATATTTTACCCTGATGAGGGAATCATAGTCATCATCCAAGGATATCGTCTATTAGTTCTTCATCAACTAGGTGAGGCTCTGTGATCCTGCCTCTATCACTGTTCTTCTTGTTCCATTCACTGACAACCTTCATAGAATTCTCATTCCTTGCCCAGGACCTTCGTGATACACCCACCATCACATCCCATTCAAGTGAGGATCTAATAACATCGTCTACTCTAGAGGATCCGTCAAGAACAAGCCCGTATCCGGAATTCTTGACCTTTCCGATACCAACCCCACCTCCATTGGAAAGGACAACCATTGTCATACCTCTGGCAATGTTACCGGCGAAACAATGAGTTGCCATGTCCGCTGTTACATTGGAACCATCCTTGATGTTGGAGGTCTCTCTATAAGGAGAATCGGTTCCACCAGGATCATGGTGGTCCCTTCCAAGCATGATAGGGCTTACCTCTCCTTTTCTTACCATATCATTGAACTTGAGTGCAATCTTTACCCTTCCATGTGCATCCTGGTAAAGGATCCTCGCCTGGGATCCAACCACCAGATCGTTGTTTCCAGCCTCTGATATCCATCTATGATTGTCGAAATCCTGGGGGCACCTTTCAGGATCTATACAGTTTCTGGCAGCTTCATCCGTCCTTTTAAGATCATTTGGGTCACCAGAAAGACAGACCCAGCGGAAAGGCCCGTATCCATAATCGAATACCATAGGGCCCATAAGGTCCTCGATGTATGAAGGGAACACAAATCCATCTGCAGGAGTGTCCGGGTTGACGGCGATGTCCTTTGCTCCAGCATCATAAACGGCCTTCATGAACGAGTTCCCGTAGTCCCAGAAATGCATCCCCTTCTTTGTAAGAGCAGTGATGAGCTCATACTGTTTGATAAGGGACCTGTCCACATTCTTCCTGAAACGTTCCGGATCCTTCTCCATCATCTCCATTGCTTCCTCGTAAGAGAGTCCCTGGGGAGTATATCCCCCGTTGTAAGGTGCATGACATGATGTTTGATCGGATCCTAGTTCCACTTCGATATCATTGTCAAGAACATATTGCCAGAGGTCTACTATGTTCCCTCTATATCCAATGGATAAAGGTTCTTTTTTTCTTCTTTGTTCATCCACCCATCGGAATATCTCATCAAGATCGTCAGATACTTTTCTTACCCAGCCTTGTTCATTTCTCTTGAAGGTCTGCTTATCGTTGACCTCGGCAATTATACCGATCCCACCGGCGATCTCCACAGCTTTGGGTTGAGCACCTGACATCCCGCCAAGACCAGAAGTGATGAACAGTTTTCCTGCAAGGTCCTCTTTAGGAGAGAGACCAAGGTATCTTCTACCTGCATTCAAAATTGTGATAAAGGTCCCATGAACTATTCCCTGTGGCCCGATATACATCCATCCACCGGCGGTCATCTGACCATAATTGGTGACTCCGAGAGCTGCAGCCCTGTCAAAATCCTTCTGATTATCATACTCTCCAATAAGAAGACCGTTCGTCATTATGACCCTCGGTGCCTCAGGTCTTGATGGAAATAGACCAAGTGGGTGTCCTGACATGACCACAAGTGTCTGGTCCTGTTTCATCTCCATAAGATATTCTTTGATGAGATTAAATTGCATCCAGTTCTGGCAAACCTGACCTGTTGAGCCGTAAGTGACCAGTTCGTATGGAAAAAGGGCAATGTCATATGCAAGGTTGTTGTCTATCATCAATTGGACCGCTCTTCCTTCGAGAGAATTTCCTTCGTAATCATTGACAGACCTTGCCTTGATCTCACCCTCCGGTCTGAACCTGTATCCGTATATCCTGCCTTTGGTCTTGAGCTCCTCAAGGAATTCTTTCAACATTTCCTTGTGGAACTCTTCAGGTATATACCTAAGTGCATTCTTGAGAGCGAGTTCGGTCTCTTCCCTGTTTAGATGATAACCTCTGCCTAGGAGCTCTGTCGATGTCCCTCCTCATTTCAGGATAGATGGGAAGTTCATGCATCTTTGTTATATTTCCATCCAGACTGTTCATATACGGCCCTCCGTAGGAACATGAATAGCTGTGGTAGTGTGAGATCACCCTTCAGCTGATGTATCTTGAGGGATGTCCGGAGATTCCAGATATTTCAATTCCATTACCAGTTCATAGCCGTTTCCGGGATCAGTAAAACCGAGGAGTGAAAGACCTGTCCAGATACCGGCGTCCACCATGGTAACCAAGATGTCAATAGTGAAAACACCGGATGATTCCAATATGGTAGATTCAGGGATGATAATTCCCATCTGGATAGTTCCCGGCAAGTTCTGCTGATTGGTATCTTCTGCAATTTGTGTGACATTGGGACCCTCGACGGATATGTTGAAGGTATCAGGTTGATTGGTATATCTCCTGATAGTAGGCCTACCTGGTTTCTGTGTTTCATCCTCCCAGGTCAGGGTCAGACTGATCTCGGTCAGGACCTTTTCCATGGTTGATGTGATGTTGTATGCCATGGTCTGACCTTCTGGAAGCATCTCATTGGGTTCAGACCTGGTTTCTACTATCTGAGTGTATTCGGTCATATCGAAAACACTTGGATTGGATCCAGAACTTTGGACTGGAGCGTTGACCTTTTCTCCAAGAGCAACCGTCCCTCCAACTATAGCAGTAAGAAGCAGGACCGACACTGCAAAGACCGAACCCACTGTAATACCTATGGATTTCGATCCAGAGTCATGTTTGAAGAAGGCCGTTTGGAGGCCCACCAATTTCCCACCGAAAGCTGCCTCCCCTCTCCTCTGTGGTTCCCAGTAGAACTTGTGTATCAGGAAGAATATCCCGATGAGGAAGGCATTTGCAAAAATGGAGGTTAAGAGGGATGCAATATATCCTTCTGTGGTTGAAAGACCTGTTCCGGCTATATCGGACTGCCAAAAATAGACGGAAAGCTGCCAGTTGCCTATGCCATGCATGACAATACAGGCGAAGATGTTCCTGGACCACATGTAAAGAGCACCGAACACCGCACCGGCTGTCATCCAGCTGATCTCAGCAAAGATCAGCTCGACGAAAGTCATCTTGTAGACGGTCAAGGCAATTGGTATGTGGGAGAAACCGAAGAAAACTGATGAGAAAATCAATGCCCCCCACTTGGGGAGGACCTTTTGGGATTGGTCATGAACGAATGAACGGAATTCGAACTCCTCAACCGGTCCGACAATAAAGAACATGACGAATGTCATCAGAAGGAAAAGGAAGAAATCCGAACCTGTGAAGATATCGTAGATCCAGAAGGTCCCGGCTTTTGATCCTCCAAGGGCTATTCCAGTGATATCATAGACAAGCATCTCCGAGAATCTCCAGACGACTCCCCCGAATAGACCGACCATTACAGCAGTCAGCAATAGCTTCCTTGTCATCTTGAAAGGTCCGAATGAGAAGGACATCAATTGCCCATTCTCTCGATCTGAAGATACGAACAATCTCTCTTTTCTGATGAAGATCCAATAAAGTAGTATTGGCCCCAGGTGAATTGTTGGAGCGGCTATGATATGGCCGACATAGAACCAGTAAGTGCCGAAATTACCGTAGAAATCTGCTGTAAGAGCCCTGTAAATAGCCCATAGGCCGAACTCAATCAAGAGAACAACAGTGATCTCTGCCAGATATCTCCATCTGGAAGGAGTTTTTCTTTCTCCTGCCGGAGGGACCCCATGCCATTTCTCATCCGGGAAATCCATTGGACCAACCTGATCGTTCATTGGGATGTCTGTACCGTTCATTGACCCACCCTTTAGAATTAGTGTAAGCAACATGTCTTATAATAGAGCTACGAACATACATCTGAAATCTAGTTCACTAATCTGAATTTGAATCCATAATAGATGGTACCAGATTTCCCCTCTGCTCCGAGTTTTCTGAAAACCATTTCCACATCTGAACCGATCTTCACATCTTCAAGACCGCAGTCCACGATCTGGCCGAGGATGTGATCTCCTTCCTCCAGACTTATATATGCAAGGATGTAGGGGACCTGTGACATGAACTGGGGCATACCAACATGGATTTTGGAGAAAGATTCCACCTTCCCTCTTCCTTTGAAAGAGAATGATCTCATATTCCCCAGTGATTTTCTATGACAGATAGGGCACATGGACTTCTCAGGAAAGAATTTCCTTCCACATACGGTACACTCACTTCCGGCTAAGTTGTACCTTTGGTCCTGTTTTCTCCAGAACCTTGCAACTGACATCAGATCACCTCCAGAATATGGACCAATGCTGTTCCACCGGTTCCGCCCATGTTGTGAGCAAGACCCCTCGTTGCATTTTTGACCTGTCTTTGATCTGCATTTCCTCTAAGTTGAATGACGAGTTCGTTCACCTGGGCGATACCTGTGGCACCGAATGGATGACCTCGGGCCTTCAAACCCCCAGATGTGTTTATTGGAATGTTCCCTTTAAGGGAAGTCTCTCCGTCCTCGGTAGCTTTTCCACCAAGCCCTTTTTCAAAGAAACCCAGGTCCTCTACCGCAAGGATCTCGGAGATCGTATAGGAATCATGTACCCTCTGCCAGGTGGATATCATTAGGTGCAACACCTGCCATCTCATATGCTCTTTTAGCTGCTACAACCGTGGATTGGATCGTGGTGATATCCTTTCTGTTGGAAATTGAGAGGGTATCGGAACCCTGTCCTGTCCCGGAAACCTTGATGGGATCGCCGCAATACTGCTTGGCAGTTTCCATATCGCAAAGAACGAGTGCAGCTGCACCGTCAGACACGGGGAAGCAGTCGAATACACCCAACGGATCGGCGATCGGTCCAGCATTGAGGACCGTATCGATATTGATCTCTTTTTGGAATTGTGCAGCAGGGTTTCTTGCCCCATTGAAATGGTTTTTCACCGCAACCTGGGCAAGTTGTTCCCTTGTTGTACCGAAATCATGCATATGCTTCCTTGCCATTATGGCAAAAAGTGAGGGTAGGGATGCTCCAAACAATCCTTCCCATGCCCTGTCTGCTCCGGCCATAATAAAGCTTGAGGCCACATCGGAAGTCACGTCAGTTACCTTCTCCGCCCCCCCAACAATAACTACATTGCTGTGACCGCTGGCTATCTCGAAGATCGCCTGTCTGAGAGCCAGTGCACCTGAGGCATCAGCGGCCTCTACTCTTGTAGCAGGAATATGTCCTTCAGTAAGACCTACCTCTTCCACAACCATAGAGGCTATGTGTTCCTGGTCCATGAACAGACCTGCTGACATATTTCCAATATACATCGAATCAATGATCTTGGATTCTATTCCTGAATCGACAATTGCCTTGATCCCTGCCTGTATCCCAAGCTCTCTGAATGAAAGGTCCCAATGTTCTCCAAACTTGGTCTGACCGATACCAATTATCGCGACCTCTCTTTTGATCTCTCCCATCATTCTCCCTCCATCTTGATCTTCTCCCTGAACTTCATGTAAAGGGCATAGTCGATCTCGATCCCGCACATAGCCTCCTTCTCAACGGAGGGTGAATTCAATTTAGAGAAATTGGAGATATGGTCTGTTGTAGTTATATTGAAACCATCAGATCCAGCACCTGATCCGTAGGATACTGCAAGGATATTTTCATCGGGTTTTGCGATGTCCAGAATGCCTGCGAGCCCCATCATCATCGAGGCTGAATAGGTATTCCCTATGTATGGGGTCCATAGACCTGGCTTGATCTGGTCCATTGTGAATCCCAATTTTTTTGCAATTGTGATCGGGAATTTCCCATTAGGTTGATGGAATGTGGCATAATCATAGTCCTTTGCTTCGGTGCCCATCTCTTTCATTATCATTTCCGAGCATTTCTGGACGTGTTTAAAATATGCAGGTTTCCCCGTGAACCTCTCCGCATGTGAGGGATATTTCATTCCCTCCCTTCTCCAGAAATCCGGTGTATCGGTTGTATACGACTTTGTTAGATCTACGGAGGCTATTACTTTTTCCTTGCCCACAAGGAATGCAACTCCTCCTGCCGATGCTGAATATTCCAAGATATTACCCGGTGCACCTTGTGAGGTATCAGCACCTACTGCCATGGCGTAATCCATGGGGATCTGTTTGTTTGAAGTGCCTATCATTCCCAATACTGCCTGGAGGCCTACGGTTCCCGCTTTACAAGCAAATTCAAGGTCAGCTGCAGTTAGATAAGGTGCAGCACCAATTGCTTCCGAGACAATGGTAGCGGTAGGTTTCACCGCGTACGGGTGTGATTCGGACCCAACCAATATTGCACCGATATTGGAGGGATGAACATCGGTCCTGGCCATTGCTCTTCTCGCGGCCATTACCGATATGGTCACTGTATCCTCATCCGGTGCTGGGACCGATTTGGAGATAATATTAAGAGACCTACCGGTCTCTTCACCATCCTGTCCCCATACCCTTCCGATCTCCTTCGGTCTGATCCTGTATCTTGGAATATATGTTCCATAACTGACTATACCTGTCTTCATTGTCCCATCACCTCAGATCAATTTTCTGAGCCTCTTGCTGAGTTCCTCGATGTCAAGTTTGGTAGTAACAAGTGGGATCCTTTCCAATCTTGCAAGCTTTATTGCAAGTGGGTCCACCTTTTGTGGTTTTATATAAACCACCATGGCCGGTTTGATCGGATGGGCCCTGACCGCTATCATCGGAGATCTTCCATAAGCGACCTTTGTGAAGAACAAAGCCCTCTCAGTGGACCTTCCATATATCCTCATATAATCAAGGGAAGAGAACCGTAGAATTCCAAGGATGGAATCGATAATTGAGAAACCCATTATGGGTCTTCTGATGTAATCCTCGTTCTCAAGGTCTGATTCCGATTGGAGAGTGCCGTCAACAACATCGATGAAGACCGAAGGATTGATACCTACGGTGAAATCGGCCATATCCAATATTGCCTCATCTTGGAGGTCCATAGAATACTTCTTGATGGTAGGAGCACCCCTCTTCTCATCTAGACTTATTAGACCGTTTATTATGCGCTTCATCAGATTCAATGAGGGATTCTTCCTTCTTCCCTTCTCGTAATCGGAGAGTTGGGATGGTGATACACCTATCTCAACGGCCAGATCATGCTGGGAAACCCCGAATTGATCCCTCCAGGCCCGAAAAGTTTGGCTAGGATTCTTAGATAGGATGATCTCTGAGGACAGTTTCTCCGCAAGCCTCTCCCTTGCGAGCCACATTGTATCCTTTAGTTCCTCTTCTGGCTCTTCACCATATTGGACCATGAGGATTAATCAATGATCCAGTTATAAAACTTACGATAATGACGTAGTAAGGATTAATCATTGAGTGAATTATCTTCTAATTGTAGGCATGGTCCACAGAAGCTTTCTTTGGTTTCGTCCTGGTGGGTTTCCTTACCAATTCCTTGTCTTTTTCAGGAAGGGGTCGATAGTGTTTCAGGACCTTGATGGCAACGACCCAATCAGCCATTATCTGGATATAACATCCGTCATCGCCTACAAGTTCGATCTCTTCTTTCATCGAAAGAAGTCTTCCTTTGATCGAGAGTATATCGTTGCCTGCGATAACGGTAATGACAACCTCATCATCTATTCTTACACCGTACCGTCTGTTCTTGAGCTCGCCATCAAGAACATCTTCAAGGTCTCCATTTCCTTCCCCGACCAATTCCTCCTCCTTCTCCTCCTCTTTATCAAGGGACCTTTTCACAGGCATGAAGGTGTATCACATCGTTAATATATCATCTTCCCCCTCACTTGTTAAAAATCAGAGGGAAACACATGGGGTTCGAACTGAGGATAGTTAGGAACAATCCCCTGACAGGTGATCGGGACCTGGATCAGGTGCTTATGGTATTCCTTAAACAAATAGGGTACCTTCCTGATAATGCCGGAGAAGATGCAGGTTTCAAATTGGTAAGGGATTGCTTTTTAAAATATCCTGATAGACCCTGGACCATTGATGAGCTTCTCACTGTCCTTGAAACGAACAAATCCACCTTGTACAGATATCTCAATAAATTGAAGGGATTGGATATACTGGATGAGATCGAGATACCTGCAGAGGAACCTGAGGTAGAAGGGAGTTACAAGAAGATAAAAAAAGGGTACAGGTTCAGATTTTCTTCTTTCAAGACTGCATGGGGCATAGTGGAATCACATACAAATGTTGCTCTTGAAAATTATCGGAGAACGGTGGACCACATTGATTCGTTAGCATCAGCCAGACAAACCATGATCACTGAGAATGGAGCCCAGAAGAATCCGAACCTTACTGTGGATGGTGTAATGGTCCGGGATAGGGATGGAACAAAAGAGATAGTCTTGATACGGAGAGGTAGAGAACCATTCATGGGGATGTGGGCCCTTCCAGGTGGATTCGTGGAATCAGGTGAGAAAGTTGAAGAAGCGGTGCTTAGAGAAGTTCTTGAGGAGACAGGATTGGATTGTGAGATCATAGACCTAGCATCTGTAGCTTCCAGACCTGATAGGGACCCAAGGGGACACACCGTATCAATAGTCTATAGCCTTAAACCGAAGGATCCAAAGGAACTGAAGTCCGGAGATGATGCATCCGAGGTGGGATGGTATTCAATAAAAACATTGCCCTCATTGGCTTTCGATCATGAAGAGATAATTGGAGACCTGATCGAAAGAGGTATCATCTGATATGGTCAAGTGAGAACGATCCCCTTAGATCAAGTGTTTTATCGGTAAATGTATACTCGATCCAGGCCCTGGACATGACATCTCCTCCGCCCTCCATTCTCAGGAAGTATTTGAGGTCGTCAAGTTTGAACTCAATAAATCCATTCATGGTATGTTTCAGTGTTTGAATGTCGGATTGTTTGTGCATGCCAGTATCGACAACATAAACCGAAACAGCATTGTTCCTTTTATTCTTGGCATTTAGGACCTGGAAGAAACGGAAAATGGAAAGAGGTTCAATATATGTCAGGAGGGTGGAAACAGAGAAGAAGACTATCTTGTGGTACTTGAATTTACCCTTGAATCCTTCCTGGATCTCTCCAATGGCATTCTGGATGGCGTCAAGGTCCGTTGGCTTTTCGATATAGATCGTATTGGGGAACTCTTCTGTGATCCCCATGGACTTCGAATATAGATCGATGAACTTGATCAGACCTTTCTGCTCGTAGGCATCGACCTTTGGAATGACCATTCGGAGTGAATCCTTCACCTCGGTCGGAGTGTTCTGGGTTACTACATAGATAGCCGGTATCCCTTTCTTCAAACCTTCCGCTATGAACAGATTCGTGAAGGTCCTCCTTCCGGAATAAGCAGGACCGAACAATATGAAATTGGAATTATGTGGAAATCCTCCATAAGTTAGGTCGTCGAACCTTCTTACACCAGTTCTGACCCTGGAGAGCTCATCGGTATCTTCCATGATCTCTATCTTCATTTCATCATCTAGGATATTTGAACGCATACGCTCAAGTTCCTGTTCTCTCTTCCTAAGATATTCTTCCTTCTCCTTAAGAGTCTTTTCAATATCCCTCAACTGCTTCTGCCTGTTGGAAAGCTCCTCATTTAGTACGGTAACCATTGATCCGTCCGATGAATCCTTGATCTTATTCAACTGCTCATCAAGCTGTTTCCTCTCTTTGAGCATGAGCTCCTGACGTCTAGCAAGTCTCTCTTCTGAAAATGCGATCTCGTTCATTCTTTCTCTGAGCTCTCTCTCAAGAAGGGTAACCCTCAATTTTTCTGCCGAGAGCTGGTCTCCCATCATTTCCAGCTCTTCGTTACGGACCTTGAGCTGATCCACAGAAGACCTCATTGAATCGATTTTTGTCTTGTAGTTGCCATCTATCATATCCATTTTCGTCTGATATTCCTTTTCAAGTGCCTCTTTAAGCTGGGAAATGTCTTTAGGGGCTGCACCACCAAGTTTAGTAGATTCTTCTTCCTTCAACCTTAGCATCTCTTCCTTGATATGGATCTCGCTTTCCAACTCCCTTATCCGTTCGTCCTTGATCTGGAGCCCTTCCATGAACCGATTGATCTCTTTTTGCTTGCTTCTGATAGAATCTTCCAGTTTTCGCAATTCTTTTTCTCTCTCTGACATGGCTTCAAGAACCTTTCTATCCTCCTGGGTGATACCCTCTCCGGATGATCTAAGGTTTTTTGAGAGCTCTTCTTCTTTCCTTATCAGGTCCATTTCTCTTTCATCGAGTTTTTTCCTTGTTTCTTCAAGTTCTCTTTTAAGAGAATTGATCCCTTCCATCTTCTTTGAGATGAATTCCTCACCGTCTTCTCCTTTATATCCATCTGCTATGGACTCTTTTAGATCGATCACCTCTTGGTTCTTCTTGTCAAGTGACGATTTGAGTGATTCAACCTGTGTTTTGAGCTCATCAGATTCTTTTGGATCAGGACAGCTCTTCAATCTTTCCTGGATCTCCATCTCCCTTGCCTGGAATGTCAGGAACTCAAGGATGGCGTTGGTCTGAACTTCCTTCTCCTGGATCTCGAGTTCTTCCTGTCTTTTTAGGAGTTTCTCTTCGACCTCTCCCAATCTTCTATCCTTTTCATCTATTTGAGATACCTTCTTTTCCAGCCTTTCCTCGCTGACTTTAAGAGCATTTTCCATCTTGTGAAGAAGTTCTTCTTTTTTCTTGAGGTCCCCTTTCAACCTGGTTAGAACTGAGGTTACTTGATCGAGTTCCTTCATATTCCTCAGTATTTCACCTTTGTTGGAGGTAGTAACCGCCATCTTCTTACCCCTGGACTGCCCTTGAACGGACACAATTATTTTAAATATACACCGATTTCATATACTGTATCGAGTGATGCTATTTTAACAGTTTTCCTGTAATTATTACAACTAAAAAACAAAGAGCCGAATATCTTTTATCATCTCAGATGTTATCCGACAGGATGGTGTTGATAACTGTTGGTGGTCCACCAGGATCAGGTACAAGCACTGTATGTAAACTCCTCAGCGAACGAACCGGATATAAATATGTTTATGCTGGAGAGATTTTTCGCAACTTGGCACATGAGAGGAACCTTTCACTGCTGGAATTTGGAAGAAGTTGTGAAGATGATCCTGAGATCGACAGGGCCCTTGATGAGAGAATGCTCGAGCTTGCCAGAAGTGGAGAGAATATGATCCTTGAGGGAAGGATGACCGGTCCTCTTTGCAAAATGGAGAACATTGTATCATTGAAAGTATTCATATTTGCAGAAAAAGAGGTACGAGCTAGAAGGTTAATGGAAAGGGATGGGGGAGTCCTGAAAGAGGTTATTGAGAATATGGAGGATAGGGAGTCATCAGAGTGTAAAAGATACGAGGATTATTATGGTGTGGACCCTGAGGATCACACACATTATGATATTGTTTTAGACTCTTCAAAACTGACCCCGGAAGAGGTGGTAGAATTGATTTTTGGGCGGTTGGAAGGTAGATCTTGATGAAAGAGAAGTTCGCCATCATGAATATATTCAAAGGGATATTGAAGGATTTCGGAAGTCTCCTTGTCATACTGGGTTTTGTTTTCATTATAACCTTCATCATGGGCATAGTTTACATCTTCACATCTCTATTTGTTGAAGTCCTGGTGTTCTTTGGAATACTTTTCACGATCTTTCTTATTCCTCTTGTGGTTATTTCCGGTATATTTCTGAACAGGATGGTTTATCCAAGGATACCTAAGAATGGAAAAGGATTATTGAAATTCTTCAAACACAATGAGGTTGCCTTCAAAGATTACTCCAAAGGTTACAGGTCGAACTTCATCTTGTCCAGATTAGCGTTTCTTGCTATCATGGTTGTTTTCTTTGTAATAGTCCTTGTGATAACTGGTATCTTGAACATCTTTCCTTATATGTGCTGTTTTTTGGCTCCCGTCTCCATTCCATTGATAATAATTACAATTACACTTCCTGCAATGGCCTGGATCTCATTTACATACGCTTTCGATCCTTACGAACCTGAACCAAGGGGGATGCTTATCATTGGTATCGTATGGGGAATGATCTCTACATTTCCATCTTTGTTCATGAACACAGCCAACTCCTTATGGATGGAAGACCTGGGTCTGAGTACAGCTGTCTTTTCCGCCCCTATCGTTGAGGAGTTCTTCAAGTCTTTGGGATTCTTTCTGATATTCTCCCAGGTCAAGGATGAGACAGATGGTGTGATATACGGATCTGTTTTCGGCGCCGGATTCTCTCTATTGGAGAACATGATCTATGGAGGACAGACCGTTTTCGCCTCTGGAGGAGTTGGATTCATCTTTCTGATAGGTTTCAGGTCGTTTTTCAATATAATGGGACATATGCTTGGTCCTGCAATGATCGGCTTCCTAATAGGTTGGACAAGACGATATCTCTCTCCCAAGATAGCAAAAGGAACAAAGGATCCTACATCTCACAGATTATTGACTGGTGTAGTCCTTTTCGGGTTGATAGTGCTGGGTTTCATCTTCTCAATAATCAATCACGGAATGTGGAACTTCCTTGTTAGCACTGGTAATGTATGGTTATACCTGGTTGCCCTCTTGTTTGGCTTCCTTCAGCTGTTCATGTTCGTCTCATTGGTGATCCTTAGTTATTTCCTGGCAACAGGTCGTTACAATAAGGGACTTAAGAAGTATGAAGATGGAAGAAAAGGAAAAAGACAAGTTTTTCATTGATCCACAAAGGTTTTTATAATAATTCTTGATAATGGGATCGAAAAGTCCTATGGGCCGGTAGATCAGCTCGGTAGATCGCTCGCTTGGCATGCGAGAGGCCTCGGGTTCAAATCCCGACCGGTCCACTATTATAAAAATAGATAATAATATTATATATTATGATTTGTGAGTACTCTTGGATGTCCCATCCTCCGTTTGTCAGTTTGGTAATTGATAATGTCATCTCATCAACGATTACCGCATTTTCAACCATCGCTGATAGGTGGATCGGGACCCCGGTTCCGATCAGGATCTCCGGCATCTTCATCGATTCCACGAGGATCATCATCGTTTTTCCGGCGTGAAATGAGAAGAAGAGAGATCACAACCGCCACGACCAGGATCACACCCGGGATGAGTATTAAGGCTATGATCCATCCTGCTCCGGTCCTGCCATTGGTCGTTTCGTTCACGGGTGGATCAACTGACGTATCATCATTATCATCATTATCATCGGGTATAGTCTCGTTTCCTCTGCTTGGATCGGGAGGATTGAACGGGTTTGAGGTAATGATAATGGATTCCTCTGCCATGTTGCCGGCTGAATCATACGTTCTGATCATGATCATGTGTTGACCCGCTTCGGGATACTGTAATTCCCAGCTGGTGTTGGTTCCGAGTTCTATGAAACGGCTTCCATCGATGGAGATGGAATGGTTCAATACTCCGCTTTCCCGATCTGCAGCTGTCCAAGAGATGGAGAGGGAATTCCCGGTATCATTTACTATCTCGGCTCCTACAAGTTCGGATATCGCCGGAGGAACAATGTCAATTCTGAAAGAAACATTTCGCTTCTCCTCCGTGTTGCCAGCTATGTCAATTGACCGGTATTCGATGAGGTGATATCCGCTATCATCGATGACCATATTGGATTGATAATTCTCCCATTCTCCCCCGTCCAGGCGGATCTCGATCTTGTAGAAACCGCTGACCTCATCCTTCCCCCGAATATCGACGACGGTTTCGGTAATGAACCAGTCGTTATTCCCGAGATCACCTTGCATTTCCAAGTTCGAATTCGGTGCGCCGGTATCGATCAATACCGTTTCGGATGTGAACTCAGCGATATTTCCCGCCCTGTCCTCTACCTTGTAATCGATCCGATTCTCGCCTTCGGTATCGATCCCGAACATCTCTGAGTAGTATTTCCATGTGCCATCATTCACTCCGTAGGAGATATTGGACACACCACTCGTTTCGTCGAATCCTGACATGGTAACACTGACATTCGACAGGAACCAGCCGTTTTCCCCCTTCTCACCGGAGATGTTGGTTTCCACCAAGGGAATATCATTATCCATGCTGAAGTTGATGACCATGATCTCCCCGGTATTGCCTGCCGTATCGATCGAATAGAATCCAAATGAATAGTTGCCACTGTCATCTATTATTATCTTCTTTGTGTAAATTGACCAATCACCGCCGTCAAGGTTGTAATAGGTCATATCGACACCGCTTGTTTCGTCCTCCGCGGTCAGATTCAGAGAAATCGGTGAAGTGTACCAATCTCCCTCACCCATCTCACCGGATATTGTGTATTCCGTTGAAGGATACCCTGCATCGATCTTTATAATTGCCTCATTCCCCTCTTCGATATTTCCCAGAATATCCGATGATCTGTATTTCAGGATGTATACGCCGTCGATGTCCAGGGAGATATTTCCCGAATAGGCTTGCCAATCCCCGTCGTTGATCTGGTATTCGATATGATCAATCGCAAGATCGTCCATTGCAGAGAGATTGACCTCCGCCTCCCCCGTTAACCAACCTTTCTCTCCCTCGGGACCCGTTACCAGGATCGTCGACACCGGAGGTGTTCGATCCACGGTGAATTCTACCGATCTGTGCCTGATCACGGTCCCGTTGTATCCCGACACAACAACTCGGTGATTCCCTTCGGGGATAAGGGTCGTGTTGAGAGGGATCGACCAATTCTCCGGTACATTCTGGATTATATCAAGAATCTCTCCGTCCAGGTGGATCTCGATCCTGTCTATGGCCCATGAGGCATCTCCCTCGATCGCGATCTCACCGTTTACGTGGGTTCTGTTTACCGGATTCATGATGCTTAGATGACCGACCAGTCCCTTAATACAGAAATTGGCCGTGTTGTTAAGGTAGTAGAGGTCGTCCCATCTCGATCCGTTCCGATACCAACTCTGATTCGGAGAGGATGTCGATCTGACGACCGTTCCCTGAAAGGATCCATCGAGGAGGACCGATATCTCCGATGTTCGATCGTATGGATGTCCTCCTTCCGACAAATTTAGGTAAATATGGAAATCATCTCCGGATTCCAGGTTTACCGGTTCGATAAGGTCCACGGTGTGCAGGCCGGTATGGTTGATACTTCCATTTACCTTCGATAGCGGTTCGGACAGCTTCCCGTCCCGGAAAGTATCGTAGATGATAACCTCGAAATCGACATTATCTGATGCGGTGTAGAAGTTCACCGCCTGAAGCTGTTCTTCCTCACCGGGAATGAATGAATTGAACGCCTCGCTAGTATTCTGAAGGGTATCCCTCCAACCGTGGTAGTCATGATAATAAGTATGATTGTAGGATAGATACTCCACATCGATGAAAGAGATCGCTCCCATCTCCGGATGTTTTGCGGTGTACTTGTCGTAATATGATATCCAGAAGTATCCGTTCAAACCCCAGGAGGGACCCCAGCTGTTCTTTACCAACCATGCTCCGGGAAGCGGAGCCTGCGTGACCTTGGAGTCGTTCCATCCTACGATAGAGACGGCATGGTTCGGTTCCGTTGCCACAGCTGGAGGCTGATAATGGGTATACATCGAATAGTCCATGAAGGCGGAGGAATACGTCATGCAAGTTCCCATGACGCCGTTTTCAATGATCTTTGATTTGATCAGATCGATATTGCTCAGGTTTTCGTTCAATACATACCATTCGATCTCCCTGGCGTAATATTTGTGATAGGACGGGTCGGTTCGATTCGGTGGTATGGAAAATGACTGGCCGTCGATATCCCTCACAGCTCCTTCACCGCGGGACATGGAAGCAGATGTGACCAGATAATCCCCACCGTAATGTACATCCAAACCCTCACCGGTGGATGGGGTAATATCATCATTGTTGTGGTTGTTGAATCCGTTCCACCAATCCAGGTGATACTCGGCCAGGTCCGGTTCACCTGTCTCTGTGACTGAGGTCCACTCCCCGGTCATCAACAGGTTCCCCTCCATCGATGCCATTGCCCCGTGCGTCCAGCATGTCCCTCCGTTTTGACTCTTGACCGATGTGACGTAATTCTCCCCGCTGACATTTCGCAGATCGTAGGTCACCGGTAGATTTGAACTGAATGAAGCAAATTGATATCCTTCTTTCTCGCTTATCTCCCCCAAACCACTGATCTGAATCGATGGTGTGAGGATCAGCGATCCGATGAGAATTGTTATGATTAGTGATAATGCTGAAGACGGTCGTTTGAAGGTCATTGGGATCGCCGAAATATTCTTTTTCTGGCGATTTTAACTCTGTATACTTTATTAAAGGTTTATTGTAAGTACGGTACATATTTCCGGATGGTCAGATGGATCCTTTGTGAATATTGGACTGCACCCTATATGTGCAGTCCCTGCCTGGGTTGAATGTTCTCGTTTTAATTTCATTTCAAGATATTGTGAAGGATTTTTATTTTAAAAAAAATATTATGTAATGTATCCTTTTATAAAATATGTTATTACTTTGGTCCAATTCGGTGTTGAGAAATGAAACGTAAATTTGGATTTTATCTTCGATCGAGATTCATTGAGGCTATCTCCCTTATTGCATTTCGTTTTCCTTTTACCAGAAGGGTCTTTTGGACCAAGCAATATAATTACATTGCTGAAATGTTGAATGACGATTATATTTTCATGAATTTGGGGTATGCAAGCATTGAGCCAGGTTCGAAAGAATTGCCTTTGAGAACTCTTTCTCAGGTAGATCTCTTATCAGAAGATCTTTATCGCCATGTTATTGGAGACACCGAGCTTCAACATAAGGATGTTCTTGAAGTAGGTTGTGGACGGGGTGGTGGAAGCCTATTTATTGAAAGATACTATAATCCCAGATCATTGGCTGCAGTGGATATTGCATATGAAGTAATAAAACGTTCCAAGAAGGCATATAAAAAAAATAAGATAAAATTTCAACAAGCGGATGCGATGTCCCTTCCGTTCTCGGATAATAGTTTCGATGTTGTTATCAATATTGAATCATCCCATTGTTATCCTTCAAGAAAAAAGTTCTTTCAGGAATCATTCAGAGTATTACGTCCCGGAGGGTATTTTCTATATGCCGATCTAATATCATTTTTTGCAGACAATGTGAGCTTAAAACAGATAAAGAAATATCTTATTAACAGCGGATATAAGACAATTCGAGAACAAGATATCACAAAAAATGTGGTTAGATCGCGGGATCTGCTTACCGAATCAGGTCTATTTGATACTGCTATGGAAAATTGGTTGGAAAAGGATTACAAAAAATTCACCCCGATCATTATTGCCGAGACTAAGAAGGGATATTATTTAACAGGAACACATACATATAAATTACTTAAAAAAGGTGTTATCCAGTATTGGAGCTGGATATTGAAAAAACCTGAATAATGGTCTGCGCCCCGGGGGAGTGTAGTCCAAAAATACATACGGAAATCTTCCGTTTCAATTGCTTTCTTTACAATTAATGTTCGACTATGAGGTATGACTTCATCAGATCCATGAGCATATTATCTATGGGTTGAATCTATTGATCTTCCTATGTAAAATTCCTCAATATCATCTCTTTTCGATATTGTTCAAAATATTTTCATCAATATAATATTCCTAAATGATAGCGCGAGTTTACAAATATGAACTTCAATTCTATGGGGTTCTAAATAAAAAATAACACAAATCCCGACCGATCCACTTTTCTTAAAACCAAATTTCAATTGTCATCTCAAAAGATTATGAAAATCTTCTGTTCCGTCTTATTCAAACAAGATTAGTAAATATCATCGGACCTTATTTTCAATTTTTTTAATGTCCTCTCTCATCTTTTCCTTGATCTCCGACCCCTTTTTCTTAACATCTTCATTCAACCCATCCAGATATGATTTCACCTGATCATTGAACCGATCAAGAAGGTCTCCCTGGGAGGTCCTGTTGAAGGGTATGAAATATCTCTCGAGGGAGTTTGCAAGTTTGTTCTCTTTGAGATGTGTTCTCATCTCTCCTCTCAGGATCTTCATATCCATTCTGAACCTTGCCAGATATTCCTTGTTGAAGGTCCTTACGGCCTTTCTGATCCTGAAAGCAAGTGAGAACTGGTTGTAAACATCTGTGAGGAATACACCGTAGAATAGTCCAACAAATAGAGATGTCCATATGTGATCCTGATATAATCTGGCAAGGTCCTCAATAAAAGGGTAGGCTATGAAATAGAACAGAATGGATAGTAAGGTCCAGTAAATGGAGAATCTCAAACAGATCTGGCCCTTAAGATTTAGTGGTTCCTTGGAATAATCCCACAATCTGATATTGAAGAATTCGGTAAAAATGATCCCGGTGATCAATTCCAGGACAGTTGTACCAATAGCAAACATACCAATTTTGAGGATAAGGTCCACCTCGATCGTTGATATCAGATAGAGGAACACGGTTCCGAACCCATACATCGGTAGATAAGGACCGTTAAGGAATCCTGGATTAACAAGGTGTTTCATCTTGTAGGACCTGTAGAAGAGTTCAATGAACCAACCTCCAAGTGCTCCGCTTGTATAAACCAAGAGGAGTGTCAGGACCCACATAGGAATGGAAAAATTGAATTTTATATAAATATGTATTGATAGTGAATTTTTTAATATTTTTCTGAAAAAACGAAAATAATGGTAAGGAAGATCCAATCCCATAATTATATTGAATATTGGTTAGAAGCTCACCATTTCAACACCAAACCATGAAATCATCATTTATATTTCAGGTGTGGTTGTCATTATTATCGAAGGTGAAAAAAAATGGAAATAATCGATGTCCTAAAATTCACAGATTTTAAGAAAGGATCCGTTTTTCGTGAGGTCCCGATAATTACAGATCAGACCATGGCAACTATCCTTCTTATCGATTCAAATTCACAGACAACCGACCTAAACCATCCTCAAAAGGATAGGATCTATTATGTTGTGAAAGGAAATGGAGAGGTAACAATAAACAAGGAATCAAGGAATGTAAAGGAGGGGGAGATGATATTGATCCCAAAGGGCAGTTCTCATAAATATTCAACAGTTAAAAGCAGACTCACTCTTATCTCCATCAATCAGATAGATGATGTGGATACGATAAAAAATATTATATCCCCTGGTTAAAGACCTAATATGGATATATTCAATGGGTTATTCATTGGATCAGATCATGATATCAAATATTCCAAAAAAATGATATTATATTGATATTAAGGATATATATGTTTAATAAATGCACTTGATGATAACATTGAGAATAATGTTAATTTTGCATAAAGACCAAGAGGAGAAACAGCGTGAGTGGGATTCGTCGGGGGACATATCACATAGAGTGTGGGGATTTTCTCACGCTGTTATGGGGATGCTATCATTTTTCGCCCCTGATACTTTTTTTTCACTACGACTACTTACTTTGTCCTTTATCGCGATTATCCACTTATCATCGGTCTTCTCTTTTTTTTGATGTTCCTTTTCCCTTCATCAATGTTCAATAGTCTCATTTTTCCATCAAAGATAGACTAACAAATACAATATGGATCATTATAATAAATAAGAATTTCAAAATCTGTTGCATGTAGCATACAAAGACCATACAAATCATTAGGAATTATTATTCATTCTTGATTAATCCCTTATATTTCGTTGAAATATATTCTATTATAAATCGATAACCATTCAATCAATAAAAGGATAGGTTATATCTACCATATTTCATCATTTTTATTTCTTCGATATGATCGATCCAGATAATGTAGAGGAGGAGAAGATCTATTGGGTTTATTATTTGTCTTTTTTCAGTTTCTTTGATTCCTTCAAAGTTAGAACCAATGAGATCACTGACCCTGAATCATCTTTGACAGGAACCAAGGACCAATCCCAGTATGTTATTCCTCTTTTTGGTTGATCTGGGAATTTATATGGTTTATCCAAGACTTCCATTATTTTTCCTGATCTTTTCACCTCCTGGAACAAGGACAGATTTTCCTTGTTTTGAAAGATGTCGAAGTGGTTCTTACCGATCAGTTCTTCTTTATTATAACCCGATCCCCTGGCAAAAGCGGAATTAACATTCAGGAAGTTGAATTCAGTGTCCAGGTAAGCTATACCTGTCGCGGTGTTCTCCATGATGATCTCAAGTGTATTCCTTTTCATGGCTAACTTTTTTTCAACCTTTTTTCTTTCCGAAATATCCCTTGTCAGAATTGAATAACCAATTACCTGTTTTTCACCATTATGAATGAGATCGATCGATATATTGACATCGATCCTTTCATTCGATTTAGTCTTACCAAAGGTCTCAAAATCATTGATCATTTTTCCTTGTGATAGTTTCCCTTTAATATTTTTAAGAAAGGAATCCTCATAACAGATATCCATCGGACCATGGAGGACCTCATCCATATTGAAACCAAAGATCCTGGAAGCACTATTGTTCCAGAAGAAGATATCCCAATCAAGGTCAACGATGATGACACCTTCATAAGTTTGTTGAAGAACGTTTTTAAAGAACTGCGGTGAATCTGTGAAATCTGTAAGCTGTTTAACAACGTCCATTTTTTGGATCACACTGTTGTATATTTCCTGATTTCCCTCAAGATCAGGAGAGAGGAAGAAAACATCACCATATCCCCCGGTCTTTGATGAACTGACCAGCTGATATTTCAAAAGAATATTGATGTGGTGTTTGACGGTCCTGTAATTGAGTTGCAGCTTTTCGGAGATCTGATTAATATTGTAAGGTCTATCCCATAAAAGATCAATGATCTCCATCCTGTTCTTACCCCCTTTTTGGCCAAGAAGCAAGAATGATAGATTCCTTTTAAGTGTGATCATATGGACCATTTGTATGGATGACATCGATAAATTCACCTTAGGATGGGACCTTAGATATTAGATTATTCTTATATTTAAGACCTATTAATAAGTACAATACCTATGTATGAGATATAAATATTTCGGTAGAATATTTTTTTAATAAATTTATAATATATCATGATAAAAATATTATTATTGTCAATAATTAGGAATGAAGATGGAATTATCATTATGGCAAGGATGAAATACATAATTCCAACAATAAATTGGATTGAGGAGATCATTTCATCAGGTCGTTCTTGAATTGAATGATCCTGTGCTCACATCTGATGATATCAGCATATTTTTCCACCCCCAACAGGAGCCAGTAGGCATCATCCCCGAATCCATATATGGTCTTCCTGAAATCCTGGTATAGAAGGAAATCCACCTCTCCTTTATTGTAAACCTCGTCATATGTTTCATTGGCTCTTATAAAATATTTTTGTAGTATTGTACGAAGCTGTTGTCGATCCCTTTTATTCATCTTTACCAGATCAAAGAAATGCTCATTCAGGTTCTTTTCGAACAATCTGATCAGATTGGAGTACAATGCTCCTTCAATGTAGTTGATAGTATCTTCTATCAAGGGAGCATATCTATGTGTGGTGGTCCTCATCTTCTTTTGTGTAGAGACTATAAGCTGGTCGAACTGGGCGTAAAACGGATTTTCAGGCTCATCCTCCGTCATTATCCACCATCTCAATATCTTTCAAGTCAATGGAGAGATGACATAATAAAACTTGCAATGGAGATCATCAAAGGAATTCCTTGATGATATCATCAAGTGTTTCAACGAACTTCTTTACTTCATCTTTTGTATTGTAAAGGTAGAATGATGCCCTCGCAGTGGATTCAACCCCTCTGCTGTTGAACCAGGAGTGAACACAGTGTCTTCCTGACCTGATGGCTATATTTGACAGTTCATCCATGATCATTGCAATATCATGAGAATTTAGACCTTCCACTTGGAATGGGAATATCCCTCCCCTCTTATCGGCCTGTTGCGGTCCAATGATCTTAACCTTATCCTTTAGAAGTTCCGTCGCATATCGATTAAGAAGCAACTCATGGTCATGGATCTCATCCAATCCAACATGATCCAGATAGTCCATGGCAGCACCAAGACCAATGAAACCTGCATAGTTCTGTAATCCTGCCTCGAACCTCTTTGGAGGGGGAAGGAACTCGACCTTATCATAGGTGGTCTCCATTACAGTATCCCCTCCGATCAGGAAGGGTTCGAGTTTTTCTATTATCTCCATTTTCCCTGCAAGCACGCCTGTTCCTGTAGGACCGCATGCTTTATGACCAGAGAACACAAGGAGGTCCAAATCCCATTTCTTCATATCTACAGACATATGGGGAACGGATTGAGCACAGTCCAGCATGACAACTGCTCCTGCATCATGTGAGATCTCGATGATCTCCTTCTCAGGGATCTTTGTGCCGTCAAGATTGGAAACATGGACCATGGATACCAGTCTCGTCCCAGGGATCATTTCTTTGAACTTTTCCAGGTCGAATTCGTTCTCATCACTTGAAGGAACTGGATAATAATTGATCATTCCTCTTTGGTGGAGATGTACCCATGGAACAAGGTTGGAATTATGTTCATGGTCTGTTCCAAGTACCTTATCACTTTTATTGAACGGAAATGAATGGGATACAAGATTGATCGCTTCGGTTGTGTTCTTGGTGAAGATGACCCCGTTCATATCTTCTGCCTGGATGAAGTTGGAGATCTTCTCCCTTGCACCTTCATATCCATCTGTTACAAAACCAGCAACCTTATGAAGAGACCTGCCACCGCATCCGGGATATTCATTGTAATATTCCATGATCTTGTCAATTACTGCCTTGGGTCTCAGGGTCATACAAGCATTATCGAAGTAGATCAGTCCCTCTCCATACCTTTTAGATGAGAGAACAGGAAAGTCATTCCTTAGGGCTTTGGTATCCATTTTCATACCTCGGGTGTTGGATCAGATCATGAGATTATAGGGAAAATAAAGAAAAGGACAATACCTGGAATATAGAAAGCAAGCAAGGTGAAATAAGCGATCTTGCTCCATCTGAGTATCTTGGCACCATCGAGGACACCGATCGGTATCATATTGAAAGCTCCGATGAATACATTTATTGTGGTAACTAAAAAGAGGATATTAATCAACAATTGAGGGACAGAAAGGATAGATCCCACGAAGAATGCTATAATAAGTAAAACGAATGAAAATGCAGCCACCAGAAGGTTTGTCATAGGTCCTGCAATTGATATTATCCCATTCTCTTTTTTAGTCGGATATCCATATATCAGAACTGCTCCCGGGGCACCTATCAATACCCCAAGAAATAGAGAGAGAAAAACCGCAAATATCAACCCATTCCTGGAGTATGCGAATGCCGCTGGATATCCATAGTGATTGGCAACGATCTTGTGGCCTATCTCATGTAGAACAAAAGCAGTTAGGACAGCAAAGAAGGAGGTCACGAGGTTCAATGCAAACATTCCAAAGAACCCTTTATCCCCCAATCTTCTAATGAGATCGGTAATACCATTGCTAGAGAATACCACTGCAAAAGAGACCGTAAGCGCAATAACAGCAATGGTCAGGGACCTGATCTCCTCTTCTGAGAACCTGACCCCAAGCCTCGGGTCCAGAGCCCTGGAGGGCTTGTCTATGTCGAATAAACCGATAATAATCCCTCCATTTTTTCATCTATTCTGATTGTGAAACAACTCACGATAGATATGGATTATGGATGATATGTATTTGAGATTTCTGAATAATGATATTATTCCAAACCTTCTATGAGGTGTTTTGCTTTCTTCTTGTCGATGTCGAAGGCCATAAGGATGTATTTAAGGGATGTAGAGATTATCTCATCATCTGTCATATTGGGATAATGGTTCCTGAATCGTTTAGCTGAGAAGTAATACGATGTGGCAAGGTCTGAAAGGTAAATTGGAGAGTTCTCCTCGTCTACCTCGGCTGCTTTCAAGAAGCATTCTTCTCCCTTTTTCAATATCCCGTTCTCGAAACAGAAATTACCATAACTTGCATGATACAGTGGCTCACCTTCAGAAAGTTCACATGCCTTCTGGTAAAATGATGCGATTTCCTGGACTGTGAGTTTGGGGATCCCTATTGCAGCCTCTGCCATTCCGAACCATGCCTCGGCAATGTCAGGTTTCTCCTTGGTTAGCTTCTTCAAAGCGTTGTAGGATTTCGTATAATCACCAGAGGCCAACAGTATGTTGGCCTTTTCGATCAGTTTCTGCTCGTCCTCGGAAGCCATTTTTTTCCACCACTACCAAAACAGCTGGTCATGCATATATACATGACGGAAAGATTATCCTTTGAAATCCATGTAGATGGAGTCCATTATCTCATCATCGATGTTACAGTATTTTCGTACAATGGTCTTGAAATGGTCCCATTGATTATATCTGTTATTGGAGAATCGATCGTTGAACTCCTCATCGGAATTCAGTTCTTTCAATACTAATCTTATCTGGACCTGTGTCAGTCTATGATTTGTGATCTTCCTTCTGTGGAGAACTTCTATCTTCCTTTGAATCTCTTTTAGGATGTTGATGTAAAAACCCATTTTCTTTGTTGGTGCACTTCCCATATATTTTATTCTTCCACATTTTTTACAATAAGGTCGCTTCTGAGCTGGAGAGTGTATCCTTTCCGAGGGGGAAGGCTTGATCCATAGTGACTGATCAGAATGAGATTCTTCATGCTGGCATTCACATACTTTCTCATCGATCTGTTCATCTGTCATTGGGTTTTAAAGAACCAGCATGACCTATTTCATGTTTTTGCCCATTATACTCTGAACAATTGCCCTGATGGACCGAAACATATTTGACACCATTTCAGGATACTCACGCATGGGGTTGGCCTCCCGGACAGTCACCAGATGGTGGAGCAAGGTCAAATATGAAAGAAGGTCTCAATTGAAATGGGGTGCCTTCCTGATGCTGTTCCTTTCGCTCCTTTTCAGCATGGGTGATGGTCTCATCTCCTTCTTTGGATGGATGTCCTTGGGTTCTATGGGATTTCTATTATTATATCGAAGACTTGAAAGATATTTTTTCATGGTACTATGGCTTTCAGGGATCTACCTTATGGTGTCAATTGGAGGTTTCATTTCCTTTTCACTCTATGAGAAGAATGATAATTTTTTCCTCTTGATCCTTGGTTATTCTATCCTGGCCGGATCTTTCTTGATCACTGGTTATCTCTGGTATTTCTTAAAGGAAAGGAGGAACATGATTGCCCTTGAAGGAACATATGTTCCCATGGGGTTGTATTTCCTGGCGTTATTCCTGTTTTTCTGGTCCTCACTCTTTGCTGTGGTTGGATGGATCAGATGGGCTGATGGATCACTGGGGACACCAGGATTGTACAAGGCCTTGTATTTTACTGGTGAACTTATCCTCATTCCCACATTGATCTACCTATCAGGATATCCTGAGGACAGGTTCAAAGCACCCCATCTCGAGTTCATGACAGATGGTGGTTTCTTCCGTAACCTGGCTCTAGCACTCTCCAAGGGAGAGATCAGGATAGGAAAGATGAAGAAGAGGAAGGAGAAGGACCAGTCCTGCCCTCTTTGCCATGATCAATTGGACAGAGAAGTTAAGAACTGTCCATCCTGTGATTCGCCAAGGTTCTTCTACTGGTGTTCGAAGGATGAGGAATATCTTGTAAGATGTCCAAATTGCAGGTCCCTTACTCCATTGGGTAGGGATAGGTGTATAAACTGCTCGATAAAGATGAGCAATCGGATCAAATGCTCCAGATGCGGATCGATCAATGGGGTCAACGAATGGATCTCCAAATGATCTATAGATCCAATTCACTCAATTTTATTGTTCAGTTTTAAAGAAGCATGCGCCGCCGCCAGTCTTGCAATAGGGACTCTGAATGGGGAACAGCTCACGTAGTTCATCTTTACCATATGGCAGAACTCAATAGAGGACGGCTCACCACCATGCTCACCGCATATTCCAACTTTTAGGTCGGGTTTTGTTCTTCTTCCCTTCAAGGTTCCCATTTCAACAAGCTGACCAACTCCAGTCCTATCCAGCACTTTGAAAGGATCGTTGTCAAGGATACCCTTCTCAACATATTCTGGAAGGAACGAGCCGGAGTCATCCCTGCTGTATCCAAAGGTCATCTGTGTGAGGTCGTTTGTTCCAAATGAGAAGAAGTCAGCTTCCTTTGCGATTTTATCAGCAGTCAATGCAGCCCTGGGAATCTCTATCATGGTACCAACAAGGAAATCGATATCGATCATTTTCTCCTTCATAACCTGTTTTGCCACTCTCTCAATGATATCTCGCTGAAGTCTAAGTTCCTTTACTGTTCCAACGAGAGGTACCATGATCTCTGGTTGGACCTTAACACCATCCTTAGTAAGATTGCATGCGGCCTCGATAATAGCCCTTGTCTGCATCTCTGTTATTTCAGGGTATGTTATACCAAGCCTACAGCCTCTATGTCCAAGCATTGGATTGAATTCGTTTAGGGATTCGGTCCTTTCTTTGACCTCTTCCTTGGAAATACCAAGTTCTTCGGCTATCTCTGCTTGTGTCCTTTCTTCATGGGGGAGGAATTCGTGAAGTGGAGGGTCCAACAATCTAATGGTGACAGGGAATCCTTCCATTGCTTTGAATATTCCTTCAAAATCCGACCTCTGCATGGGAAGGAGTTTTTCCAGGGCCTTTCTCCTACCTACCTCATCACTTGAAAGGATCATCTCTCTCATTGCCTTGATCCTTTCCCCTTCGAAGAACATATGCTCGGTCCTGCAGAGACCGATACCTTCTGCTCCAAAATTCCGTCCTGTCCTAGAATCTTCTGGTGTATCCGCATTTGTTCTAACACCCAGAATCCTGATCTCATCAGCCCAGGACATCAATTTTGCGAAATCCCCTCCGATCTTGGGGGGTATGGTTGGAAGCTGTCCCATCATAACCTCTCCCTTGGAACCATCAAGGGATATCCAGTCCCCTTCCCGAATGACATGATCACGTGCTATCATCTTCCTTTCATGATAATCTATCCTTAGCTCACCACATCCGGAGACACAGCATTTACCCATTCCCCTTGCAACGACCGCAGCATGACTTGTCATGCCTCCTCTGGCTGTCAGGATCCCCTCAGCTGATTTCATCCCTCCGATATCCTCAGGAGAGGTCTCGACCCTGACCAGAATGACCTTTCTCCCTTTTTCCTCCACCCAATCCTCTGCATCGTCCGCATTGAAGACGACCATTCCAGATGCAGCCCCAGGGGAAGCTGGAAGACCTCTTGCTATGACATCCCTGTCAGCATTGGAATCGAATGCAGGGTGAAGGAGTTGATCGAGCTGCGAGGGAAGTACTCTAAGGATAGCCTCGTTTTTATCTATCAGACCCTCATCTACCATCTCTACTGCGATCTTAACAGCGGCAGCAGCAGTCCTCTTTCCAGTCCTTGTCTGAAGAAGCCAAAGTTTTCCGTCCTGAATTGTAAATTCAATATCCTGCATATCTTTGTAATGTAGTTCCAATTTCTTGTAGGTGGACTCCAACTGACCGTAGACATCGGTCATTCTTTCTTCAAGGGAAAGATATTCTCTTATTCTTTCATCCTCTGGAACCTCATTTGATCTCGCCCATCTAAGTGATCCTTCTTTAGTTACCTGGTAAGGTGTCCTTATACCTGCAACAACATCCTCCCCCTGAGCATTTGTAAGATATTCACCAAAGAATATCTTCTCTCCAGTGGCAGGATCCCTGGTAAAAGCTACACCAGTGGCACAATTGGAACCCATATTCCCGAATACCATTGACTGGACATTGACAGCTGTTCCCCAGGCGGAGGGGATATCGTTCATCTTTCTGTATTTCACAGCTCTCTCATTATTCCATGATCCGAATACAGATCCAATTGATCCCCACAACTGGTCCCATGGATCTTCTGGGAACTCAGTATTCAATCTTTCTTTGATCAATTCTTTGAACCTTGTTGATAATCTTTTTAGATGATCAGCAGAAAGGTCTGTATCATATCTTACACCCACTTCCTCCTTTACCTTGTCAATTTCAACTTCGAAGGGATCAAGATCGTTCTTACTGTGTGGTTTCAATCCCATAACCACATCTCCATACATCTGAATGAATCTCCTATAGGAATCCCAGGCGAACCTCTCATCACCAGTCCGTTCGATGAGACCATTTACAACTTCATCGTTGATACCCAGATTCAGGACCGTGTCCATCATACCGGGCATAGAGACCCTTGCACCTGACCTGACAGAAAGCAGTAAAGGGTTTGCAGGATCCCCAAATTTCATCCCCATCTTCTCCTCGATGCTGGAAATGGCATTTCTGACCTGATCCTTCAAACCATCGGGGTATCTGTTTACATTTTCATAGAACAGGTTGCAGACCTCTGTGGTGATGGTGAATCCAGGTGGAACCGGAATACCGATCTTTGTCATCTCGGCTAGGTTTGCCCCCTTTCCTCCGAGAAGGTTCCTAAGGTCCTTGTTTCCCTCATCGAACAGATAAACATATTTGGCATCGCCTTTCATGGGAATCACTCGCTTCTTTTACCCAAGAAAACCCTTGTATGAAAAACTTTCCATTATAAAGGAAATTGAAAAATGGAACTCGTAAAAATGTGACTAAGGATCATTTCTTCTTTTGAAGACCCTTTGCGACCATTGTAATGGTATCCACCTTGGAATATTTCTTTAGGACCTTGACCCTTCCCTTAGGATCGAACCATCTGGATGGATGGGCCTTATCCTTCTCAAGATCAGGTGACAGGCCGAGTTTTCTGCAAACATGATAGATATCTTCAGAATTAGGTGAGGGTACAGCTAGGTCCATGGATACCCTTCTACCAGTGGACTTTGTCAATCCTGAATCAAAATACTCTGGCCAGAGAAAGATCACACCGGTGTTATCCTTTTTCGCCAAGGGGACACTCCCCGGATCAGGATATCAGGATCGCATTAATGGTTCCATGCTGTCCTGGTCTAGATGTAACCCTTGCTTTCCCCTTATCCGTTTCAATAATGGCGCCTTTGGTAATAACATTCCTTCTTACGTAGTTGGGATTGGCTGGATTCTCTATAACGGTCTTAATATTGACCTTTACTGTTTTTTTCGCCTTAGGATCAAAGACGTTGGCCATGCCGGATTGGAGGACCCTGAACTTGAGGTTTCCTCCCATAGTCCTAACCCTTTTCTTTGATTCCTTTCCAATAATAGTGACCTGCTGTTCCCTACCGATCTCCGACTTCCTCTTACCCTTGTTGGGCCTATACCGTCCGCCGGTTATCTTTCTTCTTGATCTTCCCTGCCAAAGTGCCATGAATTTCCACCTTGTATTGACTTTGCGCCCATATTCGATTCTATATATAAAGATTATCTATACCCAAACAATAAATCAAACCTTTCTTTTAAGCAATATCAGGGAGCCATGCATATGACGGATATCCTTTACATGAAAACGATTGATGATTGTTATCTTAGAGAATTCGAAGCGACCGTATTGGAATCTGATCCCTCAAAAGATATAGTCCAACTTGACAGGACAGCATTCTACCCTGAAGGAGGTGGACAACCTACAGATACGGGCAGACTCGAGTGGGAGGAAGGGGCCGCAATAGTCTCTCATGTTGAAAAGAAAAACCATATCTTTCACCATCTTAAAGGAGATATTCCTGAACCTGGAACCAGAGTAAAGGGTACAATTGACTGGGAAAGAAGGTATTCACATATGAAAATGCATACATCCCAACATATTCTTTCATCACTTATCTGGAATAGATTCCATGCAGCCACAGTTGGGAATCAGATCCATTCAGACCGATCCCACATCGATTTTCATCCCGCTTCTTTCTCCTTTGAGGAAATTAAGGATGTAGAACGGGAGGTCAATGAGATCATTACCACGGATAATATGGTAAGTCTCAAGGAAGTAGAAAGGTCCGAAATTGAGGAAAGAGTTGATAATGAAAGAGTGGACCTATCAAGGTTACCTTCTTCTGTAAAAAACCTCAGGACCATTTTCATAGGTGAGGAAGGTTCCATAGATATCTGCCCCTGTGCCGGAACCCACGTTAGGACCTTAGGGGAAATTGGAAATATGAATATCACTAAAAGAAAATCCAAGGGATCCGGGAGGATACGAGTCGAGTACGAACTTTTATGATCAATGTTTCCAGAAAGGTATCTCCATCCCATACCCTGAAAGAGGAAGACCAGTAACAGCAGCAGCATGGTAGTCATCAACAACAAGCATACTCCTTTCTAGTTGGTTGAATCCACCTAAACCAAGTATGGAAAGGTCCCTATGGATTCCTTGAAGGATCACCTTCAATTTTTTCTCGACGATCTCTCCTATCATGGCCCAGTCTGGTTCTTCCATAGTTTTTGGTAGTTCCCTTGAAAGGATGTTATCCAGGATCATATCTATTCCAAAACCATCCACTCCAAGTGTCTTCAGTTTGATTATATCAGTACTGTTCCTTATGGGACCTGAAAGAAGAAGTTTGACCCCCTTTTCTTTGGACTTGAAAATTTCCATATGCTTCATGGCTTCTACAACACATGTTACAGGTTCGCTGGTAAGACCATTTGATGCGGGACCTTCTTCTCCTTTGAAATCATATCCACAGGAGATATGCACTGCATCTGCTGAGGTAACTAGAACATGATCGATATCAGAATTCACATCCCTCCCTCTTATCGATATAACAACAGGAACACCAAGCATTTCCTTGAAAAGTGAAACAAGATGGATCAGGTCTTTTGGTTCATCGATTTCAGGAGGCATTGTTACGATACTGTTCCCATTCTGATCGAACACAGGATTTTCCGCACCACCTATCTCTATCCAGACAAGTTTGGCTGAGGAAAGCATGGCATGATCTATCGATCCTAGAGAGTTGACAATATCTAGAAGGAGCGGAACAGAATATGCTTTAACCAATTCTACTGCTTCCTTGGAAAGAGGTTCGTGAAGGTTCATATTGCATCCAGCAAGACATGAACCCAATGAAAGACCAAGAAAGCTCTCCTTTCCTAAACCTCTTGTCATATGAGGAGGAATGAAAAGAGGGTTTTTCAGCTTCAAAGGTTTTTTTACCCGATTGTGTCCAATGACAAGAGGAAAACTTGAAGGAAAAGATATCTCAGAGGATGGTCTCCTCAAAGTGGATGTTTTGAACCGGATGGAATCAAAGAACCTGGATTGGTTTTTATTTGACATTTTCAATCACCTTTGACCAGTAATAAACTTTCTGAAACTTTTTGGAACTGCGGATATGCCATAATGATCAAAATATTTCTTCATCTTTTGGAGATCCTTTTCATCCGGTTTCAGTTCAGTGGTACCCTTTGCTATTTTTCCAACTTGACCCACGACGAATATACTGCCGCCTTCTGCTTTTAAACCGATCTCTCCTTGTATGTCACCCGTGATCATAATGGTTCCTCCAACCATTCTTTCACCAACATTACCAGAGATATTTCCATCTACGATTATGGTACCGTTCCTGTTGTATTTGCCGAGGTCACTACCACAGCCACCTTTTACAACGACTATTCCACCTTTCATACCCAGGCCACACTTCTTACCGGAAGAACCAGTAATTATCAGTCCTCCCTGGATCAGGCAATCAGCTGCCAGATCACCGCAGGATCCTTGTAGTATGATCACTGGACCTGAATTGAAGGCTCCAAGATATCTCCCACTATTACCCTTGATATCTATCTCGAAATCACCATGAAGACCAACAGCAATGTTATCTTGTCCGTTCAATCCAGATATCCTTACCCTGTTCGACCTTTTTAGAAGGTCAGTGATGGCCTTGTTGATATCGGCTGAGCTCTGTTCCTTATTGGATTCCTCCTCTCCTGGATCATTGGACAATTGACCACCCACTCAGCTTAATGCCTGGTATAATGATATTAAGGTTTCTTCTCCAATGAGAATAACTTCTTTTCGAAATAGGGATGGGGAAGGTGTACATTTTCCAGAAAGTATTAACTTATTTACCTGACTTCAGGATTAGGGAGAGGCCAAGATGACCGAGAATTCCTTGATAACAGGATACAGGGCCCTTGAAGAAAGGGATCTAAAAAGCGCCCATAAGGAGTTCTCATTGTTGAGAAAGGATGCAAGCGATAATACCTCAAGATATGCGGCTGTGATTGGTTTGGGATTGGTCCATCGAGAGCTTGGAGATATTCACAAAGCTTTGGACTTTTTCAATGAGGCAAAAGATATGGTCCCAAATCCAAGGGAAGCCCTTTTCAATCTGGCCAATACATATGAAGAACTTGGGAACCATGCATTGGCCATTCAGAATTATGATCTGGTCATAGCCATTGCACCAACTATGCAGGAGGCTTATCTTAATCGTGGAGTGGCATGGTTCAACCTAAAAAAACATGATGAGGGTATCAAGGATTTCAAGAACACATTAACTACCGGGAAGGACCGGTCCAAGGCATTATCAAATCTAGGAATTACCTTTTTAGATCAAGGTCTCTATAGCAAAGCAATAGAACATTTTGATAGGTCCCTGGAAATGGACAATACCAATATCCATTCATTGTGTGGTAAGGGACTTGCACTTTATCATCTTGATCGGTATGATGATTCGATGATATGCTTCGATGCGGCTGTTTCCATCAATCCAGATTTCTATATTGCTCATTATTATAAAGGCCGGATCTTGAAAGGTTTGGACCTTCTTAAAGAGGCAAGGGAAGCGATTGAGAAAGCCATTGAGGTAAGGGAAGAGTTCCCCCTTGCCTGGTTTGAATTAGGAGAGATCCTTAGGGTAAAAGGGGATGTTAAGGAAGCACTTGCAGCATTTGAAAAAGCTTCAAGATATCATCATGGTACTTACGAAGAAGCTCTATTCCAGAAAGCCCGTATCCATAGTCAGAATGGGGACTATCGGAAAGCGTTAAAGGACCTCAAGATCATCTGTCGATCGAATCCAAAGGTGGGGAAAGTATGGTTGGAAATGGCAAAGTCACTATTAAAGGTAAAGGAAGAGGAAAAGGCCTTTAAAGCGTTGAGAAATGCACAATACCTCATTCCTTCCAACAGTGAAGTAGCTATACTCCTAGCTAAACAGTTAATTCGAAAGAATGATACGCAAAAAGCAAAAGCAGTCCTTCAAGCATCCATGGAGGCCACTCCTGACCCAGATACCGGTTTTTTACTTTCAACATTACAGAAAAATATTGGTGAACATTCGGATGCGATAATCAACTCAGAAGAGGTCTTATCCCTCGATCCTGGAAGGATCGATGCCTGGCTTATCATGGGAAGATCCTATGGTGCTTTGGGAAAGACCGAAGAATATAAACAATGTCTAAGGAAATATCTTCATAAAAGGCCCGACGATAAAGCTGTGGAAGATGAAATGAAATCCATAGCTTGACTTTCAGCCCTCTTTTACTGACATTATACTGTCGAGGACGGTTCCATCGATATATTTCACCATCCCGATTAGTTGATCTCCTCTGTTAGGAATGATATCTTTCCCCTTCTTGAGGGAGATCCTCCTCAATTCTTCTGTGGTCATAACTGGAAATCCAGCCTTTGAAAGCTGTGATTCGATCTCTTCGTTCCTTTCTTTTACTTCATCTCTCATGGTTGTTGTGTTCACAGCAATGCCGATCTCAGTCACAATAAGATCGATCAGTTCACCAGGAGTTGAGATCGTTGTGACCTCATCCTTCACTATTGGATTTCCTTTACGTGATAATGGGACTGTAATGAATGTGATCTGAGATCCGTAGGCTACATCTTGATGACCTCCTATCCCATGGAGAAGAAATCCATCCGAATGTGTATTCACGTTGACGTTGAAATCAATGTCTACTTCTGTTGCTCCCAGGAAAGCAGCATGTTCTGGTTCTGTCGTGGTTGCACCAGAGTGGATATTGGAATATTGATCTACAACGATCTCGAAATGATCCCTGTCATTAAGAAGTGATTCAATAGCAGCCACATCGAAAGCCTGGCCTGTAGAGAGTGTTTCAAGTGTTCCATTTTGCAACATCTCCACAAGGTAGCGGGTAGTTCCACCATTTGCATACCTTGCTTTCATCCCCTTTTTTAAAAAATGGTCCCCTATACTTTTTGTCAGAGCGAGAGAAATTCCTCCAGCCCCTGCTTGGAATGAGAAACCATCTTTCAAGAGACCTATCTCTTCCATAATGGAGATCGTATTTCTAACGATCTTAAGATGGTCGGGTCTCTCTGTAATCATGAGTGATCCTGAAAGTATCCCACCTGGATCACCTATCGAATCAACTTTCACGATATGATCAACGTTTGTTCCAGGTATGGATATAGGATTAGCTGGAAATGGTACAAGATGATCGGTAATGATCACTGTTTTTTCTGCATAAAGAGCATCTGCATATCCGAACCCAAAAGGACCGAAGGCAGAGGGTCCAATCAAACCATTACAGTTTCCCAGACTGTCACAGCAGGAAGCTCCAAGAAAGGCTACGTCAATTTTTAACTCACCCTGAGATATTGCCCTAACTCTTCCTGAATGGCTTCTAAGGATGACAGGTTCTTCCATGTTACCTAGACTGGCATATTTTCCTATAGGTCCGTTAAGTGATCCTTCAATGGATCTGATCGTCCCATCCTTTATAGCCTCGATCATGGGTTCATGGACGGGAAACATAGCAGATGGCAGGACCTTGATCCCTTTGATACCCATTGACCTGATCCGTTCCATGACCATGTTCATGACACGGTCTCCATTTCTAAGGTGGTGATGAAAAGAAACGGTCATTCCATCAGTAAGATCTGTTTTCTTTATAGCCTCGTCAATGTTCGGTAGTAACTTGCTTTCCCCTGGCCTTCTCCACCTTGTTACTCTACCAACGTCCCTCTTGACCTTTGGAAAGATGCCTAGGTGGTTCTCATAAGGTTCGTATACAATTCCATTTACTCCAAGAGGTATGGACCTTCCCTTGAGATTCTTTGTCCACTTTAACTCATCCAAACGCCTCATGGTATAACTATCTTGAATTGGAATATAAACCTTCTCTCAGGATAAATCTGTGAACCGATTTGAAAGCTCGATGAATATCTCAGGTGTGACCTCCTCCGGTCTTTTATCTGTTAGGTCCATATCATCCAATATCCACTTTATATCCTCTCTTTCAAGCTCAAGTCCGAACGACCTTGGATTAACAGAATTCTTTAATTTTTTCCTCCTATTGAGGAATACAACATGTACAAGTTTTCTAAAAATATCTTGATTATCAGGAATTCTTAAATAATCCTCCTTTGGATGGAAATGAAGGACCCTTGCATTTACTTTAGGAACAGGATAGAACACATTTCTTGGAACGTCCATAACAAATGAATGGTCCATCTTAGATTCGAACATGACAGATATCCTACCATAATCCTTACCCCCATGGTGAGATATCAACCTACCAGCGAACTCCTCCTGGTACATTATTATAGCACCTTTGAACGGATTATCTTCCCCATTTTGAAAAGGAACTCCATCAAGTAAGCTACCGGTGAATCTTGATGAAATATTAAATGGCAGATTGGACACAACGAACAGGTCCCTGCTGAGATGGTCATCAATTATATTCAATATATCATCATTAATGACCTTTATACTACCCTTTTTCGGAGATGAGAATCTATCTTCGAGATAGTTGGAAAGGGATACATCTTTTTCAACTGCTGTAATACTTGCTCCTCTTTCAAGGATCCTTTCAGTGAGAACACCCAAACCAGGTCCGATCTCAAGTATCTTATCCAGATGCTGCTTAGGGATGCTATTCACTATCCTGTCAGCAATTGAACCATCAAGGAGGAAGTTCTGCCCGAAGGATCTTAGGGCTTTCTTTCCCATTTCACGGAGGAGGAGGTCCACCCTCTCACGTTCCTCCTTTCTTTCCATGTGTGGGTCTAGAATCAAAAGATATAAGTACTATTCTCCCATGGAAGGGAAACTATGCAGGTGGATCTAGTATCAAAGGAAAAGGACTCAATGGAACTGAAATTCCTTGAAGAGGGTGAGACCCTTTTGATCCCTTTGAAGAACCAGCTGCTTGAGGATACTGCTGTTGCATATGCGAATTACAACATAAAACATCCTCAGCTGGATATACCCCCCTTCTATTTTAAGGTGAGAACAGGAAAGCCCCAGAATGCATTGAAGAAGGCCTGTAAAGCTCTTTCAAACACCTTTAAAGAGATGAATGGACAATTCACCAAACAGAGCTGATAGGGATGGTCCGTAATCCGGAACCACCGGATGAAGAATGTTCTATCGGTCTCGAGACCTTTATTACTTCGACACAGCCCTTGGGAGGTAAATTGAAAGCTTCTCCGGAGGATTTCATCGTTACAGAGATCTCGGATAAACCTCCAGAACAAAGAGCTGGTGAATTCACCATAGCAAGTGTTACTGTTAGGAATTGGGAAACTAATAGACTGATCAAGATATTGGCTGGGTCCCTTGGAATATCCAAGAAGAGGATCGGATTTGCCGGGACGAAGGATAAACGGGCTGTTACAACCCAATTGATGTCCTTTAGATGTCCAATGGACGATGTAAAGAACATTTCCATCAAGGATATTAAGATAAAGGACTTGTACAAATCTAACAGAGAACTCACGATTGGAGACCTGTTTGGGAATGATTTCAAGATTAAAGTAACAAATATCCAATTGGAACAAAATGAAGCTGAATCGAGGGCCAAGCATGTTATTGATCAACTCCTCTTAGCTGGAGGATTTCCAAACTTCTTTGGAGTCCAGAGATTTGGCTCAGTAAGACCTATAACACATCTAATTGGAATGAACATCCTGAGGAGGGATTTTCAAAAGGCAGTAATGACCTATATCGGAAACCCTCTTCCTGGAGAACCCGAACAGTCCAGAGAACCTAGAGAAAGACTGGTCAAAGAGATGGATTTCAGGGAAGCCATTGATTATTATCCAAAGATATTCACATTCGAAAGGGCAATGATCAACCATATGGCACATCACCCAGATGACTGGTCAGGGGCTTTGGATGTTCTTCCTGATAATCTAAGAATGATGTTCGTCCATGCATATCAATCCTTTATTTTTAATAAGGTACTATCAGAGAGGATCAGAAGAGGCATTTCGCTATCAGATCCTTTACCCGGCGACCTTATAATCCCTTTGAACAAGAAGAACCTACCAGACCATTACAGGTACATTGAGGTAAATGATTCCAATCAAGCGGAGATGAAAAAAGTTATCGATAAGGGACTTGGGTTCATTTCAGGGATCATTATGGGAAAGGATATCAGATTTGCCGGTGGTGAGATGGGGGAGATCGAAAGGAAGATTTCCGGCATCCATGGAATTGTACGTGATGATTATAATATCTATGAGGTTGATGGTTTGACCTCCAAAGGAATAAGGAGGGAGGTCCTCTCTCCTCTTTTGATCTCAAATGGAAGGTCTCACCGACGAATGATAATACCTCCCAGATGGAATTGATGTTCACACTCTTCAGGGGTACTGATGCCACATCATTGATGAGGGAGATCATGAAAGGTCAAGTTTTGAATTATTGATCCCACCAAGAAAATTTTATAATGGTAATCATGAATGAGGGACGCCCATCCAATGGAGAGATGGCAGAGTGGCTATGCGGTCGACTGCAGATCGGCTCCATGGGAGTTCGAATCTCCCTCTCTCCACTTTTTAATAATTCCCAATGAATATTTTAATGTAATATCTTCTCAAGAATATTTCTTACATTATTTCTTTTACGTGAATATTTCCCTTTTTTACGCTTCGTATTTAGCTAAACCTACATAGTTATAACAATATTATTATATTATTATAACTATGACAAGAACATGGGTTATTCGATTGAGAAGACCAAGATCAGGAAGATCGGAAATGGTAGGGGGATTCTACTATCAAAATCACTCTGCAATATAATGGGAATGGGTATTGAAGATTCATTCAGGATCGAACTTGAGGATGAGAGACTTGTTCTTGTTCCATTGAGAAAGGAGGTAGTACAGCATGACAGATGAAAAGAACAAGGCAGCACTTTACTGCAGGGTTTCCACAGAGGACCAGGCAAAGGAAGGTTTCTCTCTAGCAGCCCAGAGGGAAAGACTGGAAGCATATTGCCTTGCAAAAGGTTGGACAGTTGAGAAGGTGTACATTGATGACGGTTACTCTGGAAGAATGGATGAGAGGCCTGCTTACCAGTTGATGATGGGGGAAAAGGATGAGTGGGAAATACTTGTCGTACTTAAGATGGACAGGATCCATCGGAATTCTAAGAACTTTACCCTCATGATGGAAAGACTGAGGGATTGGGATAAGGAATTCACATCCATGCAGGAATCATTTGACACTACAACTGCCATGGGGAGATTCGTGATGGATATAATCCAGAGAATAGCTCAACTTGAATCGGAACAGATTGGGGAAAGAGTATATCTGGGGATGAGACAGAAAGCAAAGGAAGGAAAAGGAATCCTTGGATTCAATGCTCCATATGGGTTTGATTTTTTAGAAGGAGATCTTATTATCAACCAGGAAGAGGCGATCGTTGTCAAAGAAATGTTCAACATGTACATTACGGGGGAGACACTTAGAGAGATATGTAAGAATCTGAAAGATCGATCCGTATGTACAAAGAAGGGTTCTTTCAAGTGGGATCCAAAAACTGTACAAAGAATATTATCCAATCCGATCCACTGTGGATATTTGAAATGGGAAGATATCGTTTACCGATCAGAGATAGAGAGTATCGTTGATGAGAAAACATTCAATGAAGTCCAAGAAAGACTCCATAAAGGTACGCCCTACTATCTTATTGATATAGTAAAGGGTCCTGTATTGGTGGGTGAAACCTGATTTTCCCATGGAAGTGCATTTATGACCCATATACTGGGGGTTTTTTAGAGCAATATTGGAGATCCATGATATAATATGCATATATCATCATTATTTCTATATATATTTGTATTAGATATTAGAAACTACAGAAAATATTATTGAATTTAGCTTTTGCAACCTTCATTTCCAGTGGAAATAGAGATAATTGTAAGAAATTGTAAAACATCTATGTGGCTTTCGGTCTCCCGAGGGCCACATCTATCCCATATAAAACTCCTCAATATTAATCATCATTCTCTCTATTATAAGAATAATTTTCAGATATACCTATGGGGAAGAATTATTCTTTAAATATTAAAAATATATTATATCATTCTGTAAATATATAGATATCTATATATGCCCTCTCATATGTGATATTGTGTAATTAATAATATTAAATAGTGATACTATATTAGAAGGAGTGGAAATATATAGTTATTAAAACAATCTATCAAAGTTTTTTAAAGGAAAGAATAATTCTCTTAGAAAGATAACACCAAGAAATATTATCAAAAATATGGATCAATAGAATAATCCATTCTCTCCGTTGATAATCAATAGATTAAAACAAGTGATAAGATATCAAGATTCATGGTAGAGCCCCTTATCGCTGGGATGGATTCCGATGGAAGCGGAAGTATTGATGTTGCAAAAGAATTGGAATCATTAAAAAAGTTTGGCGAATTGGGAATGGATATTGAAGAAATGGAGGATCTACTTTTCAAAGATATTGAAAAATATAAGAAAATAAAACTTCTCCTATTAAAACAAGAGATCCATGGTATACCTCCGGACCAATATCTGACACCATCACCTCCTGAAGAAGAAGAGGATATGGAGATCCTTGGAATGGGTGACGAATCCAACATCAAAATTGATGATGTTCTTAGTGGTGGGGAAGAAGAATTGTTGCTTTACGGAGCAAACATTGAAGGGTCCGAATCTGTGGTGGAAGATCCAACAGAGGTTGACATATCACTTATCCTCGATGAAGATGTTTCTTATTCAGACAATAATGATGATTCTATAGATAATACCATAGAGAAGGATATTATTAATGAAACAACACATGAAAGTAACATACCTGAAACTAGTATCGAACCCAATTTTGGTGATATCTATCGTAAAAAACGTAGGTATAGAACAGTAATAATTGGTTCCATCTCCATATTCGTTATAATTCTTCTCTTATCATCTTTTCTGATTACAACCCTCATTAATAATGATCCAAATGAAGAAGTTGAACCTAAAATTGAATTGCTGATCTCAGATATAAACCCAAATGCGGGAAACCTTGTTTCCTTCACCGGTCTACCTGATGAAGATGACATTTCCTATTTGTGGAATATCCTCCCAGATGATTACAGGATAATTACGGGTGATAAAACATCAGAAAGACTTGAGGTCTTCTTCACCAAACCCAGGACCTTCGAAATTAGATTGGAGATAGATAAGAATGGAAAGAAATTTGAAACATTCGAAACTGTAAATGTTCAAGAACGTTCAATATCTCTTGAGAGGGAAAGATATGGAGATGTTTCGAAATATAAAGTGGAGGGACATGTTGAATACAATGATCTGAAGGAGATGAAAAGGACTGTCTATCTTGGACTTGACTATAGCCAATTGGAGGCTGATTTTTGGACTACGGATTCGTCACCGGTTATCTCCTCGATACAACCGGAACCTGTGAATGAAATGGATGGTCTTGGTGCCCAGTATCTGAATCTCAGGAGAACCACAAACCAGAACCTGAAACTATCTGGAACAGTAAGGACCGACTCCAATCTAGGACCACAAGGCTCCCTTACAGGAACAGTATCCATGGTTCAGGTATCCAATGTGGACCTTTTCAATAAAAGACCTACTTCTTTCATTTCAGATGTGGGGTATGATCTGGATGTACAATTACCTGGAAATACAGTGAGTGAAAGTTCAGATGAAAGAATATGGACATACCCATCCCTTTCCAACACTTTCTCTGACCTCAGAGTTGAGGATATCTCTTCAAAAAGGAATATTACTTTCGGAGATAGTGGTACAACCCAATGGGGTTCCTATACTCTGACCTGGGAGGCCCTAGAATATGATAGGATAATGGATATCCCATCTTTGATGCTCAATATGGAGATAGATCAGGCATCGAGACAAAGACTTGGAATTACAGATCTTGATATGAACATCTGGATCGGAGATGGTATCCCTCAGTTGATCAGCTCGGTAATGAACATTAGTTCCTCAGGAAATGATCTGGACCATTCTCAGACCATGATAGAACATGAAATGGGGGATAAACCGGTTGTCTTTGGCTTACTTGAAAACCATCATGATACCTTTCAGGATGCAAAGGATCCTTATCCTGATCTAACAGATGAGTTCCATTCCAATTGGGTCTATTATCCAAGTTATGGTAACAAATTCAGCTCCATACCTGCTGATCTCGATGCACAGATTGCTATTTCATCCTTCGAGGAGAGCCCAAATTTTAAAAATTTTTTGAGATCAAGGGATGACCCCTTCGGTCTATATTCCAATTTTTCAAGGGTTCTGGGTAAGGATCAATGGAGATTATCCATTGGTGATAAGGGAGATGACAGATGCTGGAACCAGACAGTTTGGAGAGAGACTAATCCACCTGGTCTAACAGATAATATTGACCCGGTTAAGGTTGGAAAAGATGAGATCGGCTCATTAATATCCTATTCTGGAGCAGAGACTGCCCTGAAAAGATTACTATCAATTATTAATAAGGAAGGAGCTAGGGCTGTATTCGGTGTTAATTCAGTTGAAGACACTCGAAAATTGGATATGGATAATTTCGCCATATGCACAAAAGCTGATATGGAGTATCCTCTCATTGGACTCATAGATCCGACATTGACCGAAAGGATACCTTATGCATTTTACATATCATCAGCAGATTCCACCACGGAAGTAGGTCTAGATATGTCAACAGGACAGCTCGCATATGTTCGACTGGTCCTTTGAATATTTCACTGGTCCGATTTCATTGCAACCATTTTTGGATCTATGATGATCATAGTATGCTTCTTATGGTTTTGATTGTTATTGAGACCGTTTTCAACCAATTGATTTGCATAGAAATACATTTGCGAATCAATCAATTCTGAGTAGAGGTTATATGCTTAGAAAAACCCTTCTCTTTCCTATTCAATATCGGAAAAAATATATATAATAGAGGTCGGTTCTCGCGGTATGGCCCCTACGAAAAAGGGTAAGAAAGGTGAAGGATTCCATTCAGCTGCGGGTCTTATCAGGTATTTTGATGCTGAGGAGGAAACCGCCTTAAAAATTGATCCAAGGGTCGTAGTTGTTGCAGGTATAATATCCATTGTTGTTATAGAACTTATGAAATGGTTGATACCTGTTGTTTAGATCCTCTTATTCTTCTTGATCAGTTGCTTGTCCAAGGAAGTATCAAGACAGGAACATCGACATTGGACATGATCCTATCCATTATCCAACCAGCAACACCCCTACCTTCTGTAGCACCCATGATGATTATATCAACTTCATGGAATTTAGCCTGACCTATTATGGTCGATGAGATCTCCCCAATTGCTGGTACAAGTTCATGTTCTACATCGAATTCTATGGCTAATTTACTGAATATATCTAAGAGCTTGGTCACCTTCTCCCCTTGCCTCACCTTGGTCTCTGATATGTACAACTATCAATTTAGCGTTGAAGTTCTTTGCAATGTTCACAATGCGTCTGGCATTTCTTCTGGCAGGTTCCGGTCCGGCGGTTGGTACTAAGATCTTTAATGTCAAGACAACACCTTCATTCCCTTAGGACCCTCTGAACGGTATCCTTGAGTGTTTTTAATACGAATGGTTTCTCAAGGAATTCAATTGCACCCATCTCCAAAGCAGCATTTTTTATGGATGAATCCGCGGAAATGAATACTATACGTTCATCAGGGTCCATTGCAAGTATCTCTGACGCAGTTTCAAGTCCATTTCTAATGGGCATACGGTGATCAAGTATAATCAGGTCCGGTCGTTCCTCCAGGGCTCTATAGGCAATAAGAGCTTCCTCCCCATTTGGAACCGCAGAAATGATCTCATGCCCAAAGACCTTGAGCATCTCTGAGTACAATGAGAGCAATTCAGTCTCATCATCCACAATCATTATCTTTGACATCTGAAACCCCTGACCGTCCGAGCTGAAATGGGCATTGTCTTATATAAACGATTTCAGGTCATTATTTCAGTTTGAATGTGAAGGATTTAAATCCTTCAATATTGTTGCCATTTTTAGAATGAACCTTCGTCCAAGATGAATTCATAAAGAGAAAGTAAATGGTGAATGTATGAAATTATTACTTCATACCTGCTGTGCGCCCTGTTTAACAGGATCTAGAATACCCTTTCAGGAAGAGGGATTTGATATCACTGCTTACTGGTATAATCCCAATATCCATCCATTCACCGAACATGAGCGAAGATTTCAGACCTTCCAAAGATATCTTTTCTTAGAACCTATGGAAGTTGTAATCGCTGATGGATTTCTCCAATATGAATTCATCAAAGGCCAAATAGAGGCGGTTGCATCTATTAAAGAACATGAAGAAGTTAAGATATCTTCCGGAATCGATGGGTCCTCTACAAAGGAATGAAAGATGTAGATATTGCTATGAAAATAGAGTGGAAAGTACAGCCCGTTATGCAAAGGAAAAAGGATATGACTGTTATTCCACGACATTGCTGCTCTCCAGACATCAAGATCATGAATTGATAAGGAAAGAATGCATAGAAATGTCCCATAAATATGGAATTGAATTCATTTACAAGGACCTAAGGAAACAATGGAAAGAATCTCTAAGGATCTCAAAGGAATTTAGATTGTATAGACAATCATACTGTGGATGTGTTTTCTCCGAACATGAAAGATATATCAATGATTGAACTGTTTCCATGCTATTTGATCAGAATCCGCCAAAAAGCAACTGGATCCTTGGACCGAGAATGGATAGAATGATCATGAAAAGTACCAATAATGATGCGGTTGTGGATATGGTCTTGGCTGTTTTTTCCAGTTTCTCTTCAGGACTATCCTTGAAGAAACGTTTCAATATAAGCACAGACGCATCCCTGAATACGAAACCCCCATCAAGTGGAACCATTGGTAGGGCATTGAAAAGACCAAGTAGAATGTTCAACCAAAAGGTGTAAAAGAGGGTGTTTGCGGTGAACCAGAATACTGATTCAGGGAGTACAGAAAGAGGGCCTTTTACATCATAGATATCGGTAAGAGGATCATGAAATGGCATCTTTTCAAGTTCAAGTGGAAGCCTGAAAGTTATGTAAACAATATTTGCAATCTTTCCGGGAACCGTATCAGCTGAATAGATCGGTCTGTTCAGAACCTCGATGAATTCTTTACTTCCTACGCCTGTTAGTCCAAGATAACTTGAAGTGACACCTATGTATCCTTTACCTTTGAGATCGTCCATTCTGTAATAATCATACTTATCATCCAGCTCGATCTGGAATGATCGTTTTGTGTAATTCGGAAAGAGTCCAATTTCATCATAAGCATTCTCCCCATTAAGGATATCCTTTGGAGGAGTTATATTGATCATCAGGCCGTTACCCTCGCTTTCTGGGACCAAAAGGGTAAGATTAATGACCTGACCTTTTTCAGTAATATCCATCAGATCGGAAAAATGATCGGAACTGGTGACCGTCTCCCCGTTCAATGAAAAAATTATAGAGCCGAGGGGTAAATCCTGATCATCTGCAGGTGTGTCATCTCCTATTCCTGTGATCATGACACCTGCAACCATGGGAACATCATAGACACCCCCGTTCATCTTCATTTCCAGTATGATCCAATCCCCTGGTTGAGGACCTCCGAACGATA